>JBEPUY010000008.1:0-101468 GCA_041691255.1 Granulicella sp.
CGTCAGATTAAAAAGATGGGCAGCATGAAGTCCATCCTCAAGATGCTCCCCTCGGTCGGCCCCTTCGCGGGCATGCAGCAGGCGGTCGAAAACGTGGACGAAGGCCAGTTCAACCGCGTCGAGTCCATCATCAACTCGATGACGAACAAGGAGCGCCACAACCACGAGCTGATCAACGGCAGCCGCCGCAAGCGCATCGCCGCAGGCTCCGGCACCACCGTACAGGACGTCAACAACCTCCTCCGCCAATACGGCCAGATGCGAAAGATGTTCAAAACCATGGGCTCAGGCGGCGGCATCAAAGCCCAGCAACGCATGATGAGCCAAATGCAAGGCAGACAAAAATTCGGCAGGTAGATTTTGAGGTGCCTGAATGTCTCTAGATGAGAAAGATTGCGGCATATGCAAAAGATCGCCTGATCGCGGTGTAAAGATGTACACGGGGACCCAGTACGATTCGGTGACTATTGAATGCCGTCTTTGTGGAAAATACACCCTGATTGGGCCGGAAATTATTTCGGCCACATACAGATGGGAAGATACTACCCGTTTTCCACTATCTTGTGCGACTCGACAAGCCTCTGAGAACAAGCAGCCTTTGAAGTTAACTATTGACGACGTAGAGAACTATGCTGCTGCCCATAGAAATACTAGGGTGTCTGACAATTTAGACAGACTTCTTCAAATTGCTGCTCAAAGAGCAGGAAGGCCAGACCAAGGTGCATGGTTTTCATACGAAGACGACTTCACTCTAATCGATTGCTATACCCGCAGCGAATTCGAATGGTATGTTGAATGGCTAAACAATCAGAGCTTGGTTTATCAGACTGGTGCAGGGCCAACTAATAACCAACTTACGCTGTCGCTAGAAGGTTGGAATCGTGTTCAACCTTTATCTCGGATTGGAGGTACGCCAGGGAAATGTTTTGTCGCTATGTGGTTTGCTCCAGAGATGCAGACTGTATATGACAAAGGCATTTCATTGGGGATATCTGACGCTGGCTTCAAACCGATCCGAATTGATGCTAAAGAACACAATAACGAGATTCCAGACGAAATCATCGCCGAAATCAGAAACTCAGAATTTATGGTTGCAGATTTCACTGGTCAACGAGCAGGAGTTTATTACGAAGCAGGCTTTGCAATGGGACTTGGGCGTAAAGTTATTTGGTGTTGTCGAGAAGATGAAATAAGTAAATTACATTTCGACACGAGCCACAAAAACCATATCGCATGGAAGACACCTGAGGAACTTCGGGAGAAGCTATACAGAAGGATAAGAGTAACGGTTTTGGAACTAAATTAGTCAATTTAGATGGGTGCTGGGGTGCCCCATATCTAGATTCTGAGATGTGGGCATTCGCGCCACGCGCGAACCCGATACCCTAAAATCACCCCATGCCGCTCGGCCTAAAGCTATACCAACAAGAAGGCGACGACCACTTCATCACCTTCAGTTGCCACCACCGCAAACCCTACCTCGACACCCCGACCTCAAGAGGCATCTTCCTGGACTCCCTCGAACGCACCCGCATCCACTACCAATTCGAAGCCCTCGGCTACGTCGTCATGCCGGAGCACGTTCACCTGCTCGTCAGCGAACCTCCCAACGATCCCTTGTCGAAAGCCCTGCAAGCTCTCAAGATCTCTGTAGCCAGACGCCTCACGGAACGTCCTTTGTGGCAAGCCCGCTACCACGACTTCAACGTCTTCACTCATGACAAACGGGTCGAGAAGCTGAAGTACATGCACCGCAACCCGGTCAAACGCGGCCTCGTTACGCAACCCAAAGACTGGCACTGGTCGTCCTTTCGCCACTATCTTTTGGAAGAACCAACCCCGGTCTTAATCACCCAGGCTTAGAGGTCGTTCCACGAAGGCCCACATCTCAAAGTCGAGATATGGGGCACCCCACCCCACCCGCACCCGGTACCTTTCCCGGTTCATCGATCCCGCCAAGTCACCGGGCGTCGAGACTTGAGCCGCCGTCCGCAGCGCCGCCATCACCACCACCTTTGCTCGCCGTCAGTTTTGCTATGTCTGGCTTGGCAACAGACGCAGCCGCAACGCCGTCTGAGAGACAGGAGGGGAACCCCAATGCATTCCTCAGAGCACGTTTCCGGAACCACCATTTCTCCCTTCCTCTCCGTCCGCAACGGCCTCAAGGCAGTCGAGTTTTACAAAGCTGCCTTCGGCGCAACCGAGCAGTTCCGCCACGACGACGGCAGCGGCTCCATCGTCTCCAAACTCTCAGTTGACGGAGCCGAATTCTGGCTCGCCGACGAGTCTCCCCAGCACCAGAACTACAGTCCGAATAGTCTCAACGGCAGCTCCGTCCGCATCATCCTCACCGTCGACGACCCCGACGCCGTCTTCAACCGCGCCGTCGCTGCCGGGGCCGCCGTCGTCTGGGAGATGACCAACGACTACGGCTGGCGCATCGGCCGCGTCGTCGACCCCTTCGGCCACCACTGGGAGATCGGCAAGCCCATGCCGGAAATTTCCTGAAGAGGATGCGCCCACAGACCCCACGTCAAATATTCGCTAAAAACAGAAGGGCCGTCGGTTAGATAATCTAGAACAAGCATCAAACCTTAGGAATTCATATCCCTTCGAAAGCAGGCCCATGCCTCTTCCCTTCTTCGCACTTGCATTCGCTTTGGCCGCACCCCCAGCCCACCACACGCCCCACAAAGTTCCGCCTCCCTGCCACACCCTCACTAGCGCACAATTTCGCGAGCCGCTCACCCTCACCGAGACCTGCTACCTCATCAATCAGTACGCCTCCGTCTCCGCGCCTCTCACCATCGGCCCCGGAGTCACTATCTTCTTCGGCGAAAACTCTGCGCTCTCGCTTGAAGACGGAGGCTCCATTAACGCCGTCGGCACCGCCGAAAAGCCCATCGTCCTTCGCGGCAAAGAGCACTCGCCCGGTTATTGGACGGGCCTGCGCATCTCGTCCAACAGCCCCAAAAACCACCTCAGCTACGTCACCGTCGAAGATGCAGGCCAAAAGGGTGGCAGCGATGAGGGCGCGGTGCAAGTCGGCGTCGGCGCCCGCCTTTCCATCGACCACACTACCGTCCGCAACGCCGCATGCGCCGGTCTCAATGTTCTCCAGCGCGGCACCCTCAGCCACTTCGAAGCCAACCACTTCGAGAACGACGAGACTCCCCTTAGCATCAAGGCTGGCGATGCCGCCATGCTCGACGCCGCCACGAGCTTCACCAACAACCAGCATAACTACGTCCTCATTCACTTCAACGATGCCGAAGTAGAAGAAGACGCCACCTGGCACGCGCTTGCTGTTCCCTATCACCTCGACGGCACGCCCGAGATCAAGGCCCACCTCACCATCGAACCCGGCACACGCCTCGAATTCCGCGAAGGCTTCGGCATTAATGTCAATGAAAACGGCTCTCTCACCGCCGAAGGCACCGCAGCCAGGCCCATCGTCTTTACCGGAGCCGAAGAGGCACCCGGCTTCTGGGACGGCATCTACTTCCAGTCCAAGAGCCCGAAGAACATTCTGAGCAATGTGACCGTCAAATACGCAGGCACCAAAGGCGGTTTGGCCAATGCAGCCGTAAGCCTCGCTCCCGGTGCAGCCGCCACAGTCCAATCCTCCGAACTCGCCTTCAGCGCGACTGCCGCCATCCGCGTCATGCAGAATGCCCAACTCAACGCCGACGCTGCTATCGCCAATCGGCTCCACGACAACGCCGCAGGCATCGTTAAAGAGCAATAAGCGTTAGAGCATTTTCCCTGATGGTGTAGAGCGAATGGATCGCATTGGAGCGCCAACTGCGCCGCTTATACCAGCCCAGGGCAAAGCCCTGGGTATCCGTGCCCCCAAAGATGAGGGCTGAAGGCCCGATCTATACCGCGATACACTATCGGAAAATTTGCTCTAGCCTCACTTCTCAATCAAGCGATTGAGAGCAGCAAAACAAAACGCCCACCTCATCGCTGAGGTGGGCGCTTCTTGTCTTACCGCAAATCAATCGACCAGACTACCGTCGTCCGCCGCCGCCATGACCACCGCCACCCGCGTGACCGCCGCCGCCATGGAAACCACCCCCACCGCCTCCATGGAAGCCGCCACCGTAACCGCCTCGTCCGCCACCAGCGTAGCCTCCGCGATATCCGCCACCGTAGCCGCCGCGTCCATAGCCGCCACGTCCATAGGCGTAGCCACCACGACCGTAGCCATAGCCGCGTCCATATCCATAACCTCGGCCGTAGCCATATCCACGGCGATAGCCATATCCGTAGCCACGGCCATAGCCATAGCCGCCCCTCAGCCACGGGCCCGCTCCAATAAAGATTCCGCCGCTAAACCACGCCGGGCCATAGTATCCGTAGGGAGCACAGGTGTACGGAGCATATCCGTAGTATCCGTACGAACAGGCCGGAGGTCCATAACCGCCATAGCCTCCATCCCCATAGGGAGCGACGCCGATGCCAACAGAGACCTGGGCCTGCGAGTACGTCGCCGGGATAAAGAAGATCGAAAGCAAAGCAACATATCTTATAAATTTCACAACTGCCTCCTGGCCAGAATCCGAACCTCGTCGGTCTTCATGGCGACCCATGCACTTTGTCTGGGCCTATCGGGTAAAACCCAAATCGACCCCAAAGTTGCGTCCCAATCAGACTCGGTTAGCCGCCGTTCGGCCCGGAATGCTTGACAGCGCTGATAAACTAGACACAGATAAAAGCTCATAGAGCCCGGCACGCAGCCGGGCTTTTGTCATCTGAAGTCATACCCAAGTCCAGACTTAAAGTCTCTACTTTGAATACTTTAGGACTTAAGTACAGAGGGGGGGGGTACCCACCTCCCGATGCAACGGAAAGAACTCGGACGGAAGAATCAAAAGAGAGAGGCAACCAAAATGGCGGAAGAAAAAATCACCGAAGAAGAAATCTCAAACCTGGTAGACCGCTTCTACGCCAAGGTTCGGCGTGACCCCGCGATCGGCCCCATCTTTAACGAGAAGGTCGAGGACTGGCCAACTCACCTGGCCCTGCTTAAAGACTTCTGGTCTACCGTCGTGCTCACCACCCGCCGCTATAAGGGCGACCCGATGATGACCCACCTTCAGCTCCCCCTCGAGCCCAGTCACTTCAGCCGCTGGCTCGAGCTCTTCGCCGAAACCGCGAAAGAAGTCATGGCACCCGAGCACGCTGCCGTCATCATCGCCAAGTCCGAGCGCATCGCCGGCAACTTCAAGGCGGGCATCGCTTACCAGCGCGGCAGCTTCGCCCAGCCAAATTTGTAATTGTTCGTTGCACATATCGCAGAAACTGCATCTCACTCTTCAGCGAGCGAACCTTCGCCGCCACGGAGACACGAAATGCTCATTCTTCTGATTATTCTGATTCTGGTGTTCGGGTTTGGAGGCTATCGCCTGGGTCCAGGACTCGGTTATTACGGCGGTGGCGGCATCAGCCTTATCCTGGTTATCGTCCTCATCCTGCTTCTGCTCAAAGTCATTTAGGTCGGATAGCAGTAGCAACGCTGGCCCGTTCTTCAATCTCATGAAGGATGGGCCATTCTATTGCTTCTCAACAAAATTAAACGCTTCCAGGGGAAGCTTCACAGAACGCCTTCTGTTGCCTTCCTCTTGCAAATCCCAACCTTTATCGATAAAGTTCTCCAGTAAATCTAATCCACTGGAGAACTGCGCTGTATGCAAATCACCCGCCGCAAGGCCCTGCAACTGCTCGCCGCCACCGCTTCTACAACGGCCTTTCGGTCGTCTTTTGCACAATCAGCCCCCAATCTGGCGATCGCTTCCGGACCATTCCAAGGCACCCGCGAATCGCTCGCCGCCTATCGCGTCCCCGTCTGGTTCGCCGACGCCAAGTTCGGCATCTGGTCTCACTGGGGACCGCAATCGGGTGTCGAAGACGGCGACTGGTATGCGCGCAACATGTATATCCAGGGTTCCCCGCAGTACAACTACCACGTCGAAACCTACGGCCATCCATCGAAGGTCGGCTATAAAGACCTGGTACCGCAGTTCAAAGCCGCTCGCTGGGACCCGGAACATCTTATGGATCTCTACGTCAAGGCTGGAGCCAAGTACTTCTTCTCCATGGGAGTTCACCACGATAACTACGACATGTGGAATTCCAAATACCAGCCTCGCTGGAACGCTACAGCCATCGGACCGAAGCGCGACATCGTCGGCGAGTGGAAGGTTGCTGCCCGCAAGCGCGGACTTCGCTTCGGCGTCAGCGAACACCTGTCGAACTCCTTCGATTGGCTCGCGCCTGCTCACACCAGCGACTCCACCGGACCTCTTGCCGGAGTCTCCTACGATGGCGTCCTTCCTGCCTACAAGGATCTATACCATGACTACTCTGGCGAACCAGCGGACTTCGCCAAAACCGCCGAAGCCATGGGTCGCGTCGCGCCCGACTGGTGGAAGCAGCAGTACTTCAACCGCATCAAAGACCTCGTCGACCAGCATCAGCCCGATCTACTCTATACAGACGGCGGTATTCCGTTCGACGAATACGGCCTCTCGCTAGTCGCCAATCTCTATAACCTCAGCGCAGCCAAGCACGGCGGCAAAGTCGAAGCCATCTACAACAGCAAGACAACCACCGACTGCGCGACCGGAACCTGCGCGCTCGACCGCGAGCGTGGCGTGCTGGACGATATCTCTGCGGTTCCGTGGCAGACCGATACCTGCATCGGAGCATGGCACTACAAGCGCGGCATCAAGTACAAGACCGCCAAGAAGGTCATCGACCTGCTCGTCGACATCGTCAGCAAGAACGGCAACCTGCTGCTCAACTTCCCGCTTCCCAACTCGGGCGAGCTGGACTACGAGGAGATGGTCACTCTCAATGGCATCACGGCGTGGATGGCGGTGAACAGCGAAGGCATCTATGCCACGCGGCCATGGAAGATCTACGGCGAAGGCCCGTCGACCAAGGTCGTCGTCCGCTCAAACGGTAAGGAGTTCGATCCCAACGAAGGCAAAAAGCCCGATCTGACTGCCAGCGATGTTCGCTTTACCACCAAGGGCGAGACCCTCTATGCGTTCGTTCAGGGTTGGCCAGATGGACAGGCTATCATCGCTTCGCTCGGCTCCTCCAGCCCGCAGCATCCGGCGAAGATCACCAGCGCCACGATGCTGGGCCATGACGGACAGCTGAAGTTCACACAGGATGCCGATGCGCTACGGGTCAGTCTTCCCGGCAATCGCCCGCCAACGGCTGACATCGGCATCACCCTCAAGCTGACCACTGTCTGAGGACAGCTCCCCTGAGCTGGACAATTGTTGCTTGTCGGCGCGTCGCATGCAGGACTACACTCCCTGCATGCGACGCGCTGTCCTTACACTTCTTGCCCTCTGCTTGCTTCTTCCCCTCGCCGCTCACGCCCAGGATTGGGCGAAGGCGCGCCTCGACAAGTCTCCACGCCACCATGAATACGTCTCGCTCAAGCATGGCGATCGCACCGTGCAGGCCTTCGTCGTCTATCCCGAGGTCAGCGGCAAGGCTCCGGTGCTCATCCTTATCCACGAGATCTTCGGCCTGACCGACTGGGCCAAAGAGATGGCCGATGAGATCGCCGCCAAAGGCTACATCGTCATCGCGCCCGATCTGCTGTCGGGACATGGGCCTCAGGGCGGCGGCTTCAGTGAGTTCGCCAGTCAGGACGATGCCGTCAAAGCGGTCTCCAGCCTGAACCCCGATGATGTCAACGCCGACCTCGACGCCGCGGCGGACTATGCCAAGAAGATTCCCTCCGCCAACGGCAAGCTGGCGGTGACGGGCTTCTGCTGGGGCGGCGGAAAGTCCTTTGCCTTTGCCACCCATCGCCATAATCTGTCTGCGGCATTTGTCTTCTACGGCCCGCCGCCATCGGACCTTGCTGCGATTACCGCGCCGGTTTACGGATTCTATGCCGGCAACGATGCCCGCATCAGCTCTACCGTTCCAGCGACCACCGAAGCAATGAGAGCAGCGAACAAAAAGTATGAGCCGGTGATCTACGACGGCGCAGGGCACGGGTTCATGCGGGCAGGCGAGGCCCCTGATCCTACACCCGCGAATAAAAAGGCCCGCGAAGAAGGGTTCGATCGCCTCATCAAGCTGCTCGGCACAATGTGACGCGACAGGTTGGCGGCTGCGATAATGACATGTGGCCGCCTCTTTACAAGACCAACTCGATCGCATCACGCAAAATACCCGCAAGCTTGTCCAGGCAGATCGGCTGGCTGTCTCCGAACAAGCCACTGCTGAACTGCTGAACACGGGGATTGAACAACGCATTCTTCCCGTAGGAAGCGTTGCCCCCAGCTTCTCTCTCCAAGACACACGCAGCGGAAAGCCAATACATTCTTCCGACCTTTTATCCCTTGGGCCGCTGGTGCTCAACTTCTTTCGTGGACGGTGGTGTCCTTACTGCGTCACCGAGTTGGAGAACTGGCGTGAGTTTTATCCACAGGTTCGCGAACGCGGTGCGCTCTTCGTCGCCATCTCGCCGCAGACGCCGCGGCAAAATGACTTCATGATTCAGCAGCACGCTCTGCCCTTCCCTCTGCTCGCCGATCCCGGCGCGGAGGTGGCTGAAAAATTCGGCATTGCTTACACCATCCCTGAGCAACATCGGCGCTACTACCAGAGCATTCTCGTCAACATCCCCTTCAACAACGCCGGGTTGAGCTATCACAACGCCACCGAAGCGAGCTGGCGGCTGCCGCTGCCTGCGGTCTTCGTCATACGGCAGGATGGAACGATAGCCTTCAGCGAAGCTCATGCGGACTTCCGCGTTCGGCCTGAGCCCGGCGACGTGCTGGCTGCGCTATAAAAACGGGCAAAGACAAAATACAGGGATCTCTCCACTCCGCCGGGCGATGAGACCGCGCGGCTCCGGTCGAGATGGCGTGCTTTTATGCAGATTTTTATTTCGCTAAACAGCGATGCTCGCCCCGAAGGACGAGCATCGCTCTGCGTCTGAACTGATGGCTACTTGTTCTTGCGATATTTTTGGATCAGGTTCGTGGTGGATGGATCGTGCGCCAGCTTCGGCTCGGTCTCGCTCTCCAGTTCGCCGATAATCTTCTGTGCGAGCACTTTGCCCAGCTCGACGCCCCATTGATCGAAGGAGTCGATGTTCCAGATAGCGCCCTGCGTGAAGACCATGTGCTCGTAGAGTGCGATCAGCTTGCCAAGAACAGCAGGCGTGAGTTTGTCGGCGAGGATGGTGTTCGAAGGACGGTTGCCCTCGAAGACGCGGTGCGGCACCAGCCAATCGGGCGTGCCCTCAGCCTTGACCTGCTCCGCCGTCTTGCCAAAGGCGAGCGCTTCGGCCTGAGCGAAGACATTCGCCATCAGTATGTCGTGATGCCGTCCCAGCGGGTTCAGCGTCTTGTAGAAGCCGATGAAGTCGCAAGGAATGAGCCGCGTTCCTTGATGGATGAGCTGATAGAAGGAGTGCTGCCCGTTGGTGCCGGGCTCACCCCAATAGATGGGACCGGTCTGGGTGGCGACATGCGATCCGTCGAGCGTGACGTGCTTGCCGTTTGACTCCATGGTCAACTGCTGCAGATAGGCCGGGAAGCGCTTCAGGTATTGCTCGTAGGGAAGAATCGCTACCGTCTGCGCGTCGAAGAAATCGGTGTACCAGATGGTCAGCAATCCCAGCAGCACGGGAAGGTTTTTCTCGAACGGCGTGGTGCGGAAGTGCACGTCCATCTCGTGGAACCCGGCGAGCATGGCACGGAAGTTATCCGGGCCGATAGCAATCATCGTCGACAGACCGATGGCCGAGTCCATGGAGTAGCGGCCGCCGACCCAGTCCCAGAAGCCGAACATGTTCGCGGTGTCGATGCCGAACTTCGCGACTTCTTTTGCGTTGGTCGAGATGGCGACGAAGTGCTTGGCCACTGCCTTCTCATCGCCGAGCTTTGCCAGCGCCCAGTCGCGCGCGCTGTGGGCGTTGGTCATGGTTTCGAGCGTGGTAAAGGTCTTCGAGGCAACCAGGAACAGCGTCTCTTCCGCGTCGAGGTCCTGCACGGCTTCGGCAAAATCGGTGCCATCGACGTTGGAGACGAAACGGAAGGTGAGATCGCGCTGGCTGTAGTGCTTCAGCGCCTCATACGCCATCACCGGGCCGAGATCGGAACCGCCGATGCCTATGTTCACTACATTGCGAATCTTTTTGCCGGTGTGGCCCTTCCACTCGCCACTACGAACGCGATTGGCGAAGGCCGACATCTTATCGAGGACCTCATGCACGGCGGGAACCACGTCCTCGCCATCGAGAACGATTGACTCCCCCTTGGGCGCGCGCAGGGCGACGTGGAGAACGGCGCGGTTCTCCGTGATGTTGATCTTGTCGCCGCGGAACATCGCCTCGATCTTCTCGCGCAGGCCGGACTCCTCAGCCAACTGGACCAATAGCTTCAAGGTCTCGTCGGTGATGCGGTTCTTCGAGTAGTCGAGGAAGATGCCGCTCGTCTCGGCAGTGAAACGCTCACCGCGGGCAGGGTCCTCGGCAAACAGCTCACGCAGATGCATGCTGCCGATCTGCTGAAAATGGGTTTGAAGGGCCTTCCATGCCTTACGTTCGCCGAGAGGTGCGAGTTGTGTTGCCATACGCTTTGCTTCTCCTTTGATGATGCTCATCCGTGGTGACTGCATCTAGTTTAGAGCCGAAGGTTGAACGCATGTTGAAATTGACTGCCGATCGCATCGACGCAGTTGCATCTTGCAACAATTTCAACGTGCGTTTATCGTATAGGTAGTCCGGCTATCGCCCTTGGTTCTTTTCGCGATCTCCCGGCATGGAAGGATTCCAATGAGTCTCGCTCCCCGCCGCTCTGCCACACCAACCGCAACGCCGGCGACTGCTCCCCTGCCTGATGCACCGAAAGCCTCTCCCGCCTCAACCCTGGATATTTATACCGGCGACCCGAATTTCATGACGTCGCTGGCGCGTGGGCTCATCGTGATCCAGGCGTTCACGCAGCAGTCGCCGCAGATGACGATCTCTCAACTCAGTATCAAGACGGGTCTCTCGCGCGCGGCTGTGCGGAGGTGTCTCTATACGTTGACCAAGCTGGGTTTCGCGGGAGCCGAGGATGGGTCACGCTACTCTCTGCGCCCACGGATGCTGACGCTTTCGCATACCTACACAGCCTCGAATACGCTATCGAGTGCGGCACAGCCGATTCTTGAGCGTATGTCGGCTGCGCTGCGCGAATCTTTTTCCGTGGCGACGCTCGATGGAGAAGACATCGTTTATATCGCTCGGACCAGCGTCAGCCGGGTGATGTCGGTGGATTTGCATATTGGCAGCCGTCTTCCCGCCTATTGCACCAGCATGGGGCGGATTTTGCTGGCTTATCTGCCCTCGGAGCAGCTTGAAAGCTATCTGGCCAAGGTGGAGCTGATTCCGTATACGACAAGAACGGTCAACACGATCGAAAAGCTGCGACTACATCTGCGTAATATCCGGCGAAATGGATATTCGATCTGCGATCAGGAGTATGAGGTTGGCTTGCGATCGCTGGCAGTGCCGGTGTTCTCACCTTCGGGCCGAGCGGTGGCGACGATTAACCTGAGCGGAAATGCACAGCGAATGTCCGTGATGGATATGCAGACCAGATACCTGCCGCATCTGCGAAATGCGGCGAGTGAACTCAGCGTCTTCCTGCGCTGATGTTGCGCAAAATCAGACCGCCGGAGCCATACAGCGGACGAAAGACAGGGCTGCCGGTGCGTCGATGACGATATCGCCCGTTCCTTCCGGAAGCACGACTGCCTGACCCGGCTTAAGGCCGGTTGAGCCGTGGGCACTCTTCACCGTGCCCCAGCCAGAGAGGCTGACGAGACAGGCAGGCCCGGTGGCGGGGATCTTGATCTCTCCGAAGGGAACCTCGAAGCGGTCTACTGTGAAGTACTTCTGTTCGATCAGACGCACAAAACCATCCATAGATTGAGGCTCGACCTTGCCCGCCCTGGTCTTCGCTTTGATGACGGCGATTCCCTGTTCAAGATGCAACTCGCGGGGTCGACCGTAGTCGTAGAGGCGATAGGTGACGTCGCTGACCTGCTGGGTTTCGAGTAGCACGACACCCGGCCCGATGGCGTGAACCGTTCCCGCATCGACGAAGATCATATCTCCCACCGCGACGGGAACCTGCTTCAACAGGTCTTCCATGGTTCCATCGGCAATAGTGGCAGCAACCTCCTGGGCGCCGACTCCCGGCTGGAGGCCGAGAGAGACAGCAGCGCCGGGAGCGGCTTCGAGGACGTACCAGCACTCGGTCTTGCCGCGAATCTCCCCTGCTGCCCTGGCCTGCACATCGTCGGGATGCACCTGGACGGAGAGCTTGTCATTGGGGAAGAGAATTTTGACCAGCAGCGGAAACTCGCCACCGATCCTGCTGGACATTCCAGCGAAGGTTTTTCCGGCAAACGGGCCAGTTTCTACGATGCATGCCGGGCCGGTCAGCCATGCCTCTCCTACAAGTTCGTTGGTGCCAGTCGATTCATACCAAGGCCGGAGATCACTTTTGCCCCATACGCGCTCACTGAACCATGGCTTCAGGCGAAAGGGAGCGGGTGGGTTTGAACTATGCGAGTTAGGCATTCGAGAGTCTCTCCTGTGGGTATGGTCTCAGGTCAGTCTACTCGCGGCTTCTCTGCCGAGGGGGAGATGGCCTGAATATGGATGCTGGAAGGACAATATGCGGAGGGAAATTGCCGCGGCCGGGATGATTCCCTCGCGATTAAGAGCATTGCAGCTTCATGAGGAGCGAAGGTTCGGCACCCCGCCATGACTGAGAAAATGCCTTTATTTGGGGGGATTACAAAAGTCTTACAGAGCGCGAGGCTCCAATGCAGGGACATTACAAAAGTCTTACACCCACATTCTTCTTTGACTGATAGCGTTGAAATCAGCAGTAAAAAGGACCGCTAACCTATGTCACCAACGCTTACTACTCCCGAAGAAACGACGACGGCCAAGGCCGCTGCCGATGCACGCGTTATTCCTGTCGTCGCCGAAGTCCGGCAGAAGGTGAAGCAGGACCTTCGCATGGGCCGCGAGTATCAGCAGGGCCGCATCAACTGGCTGACCACAATTTTTATGGGCCTATTTCATGTGGGCGCCATCGCCGCGCTCTTCTTCTTTAGCTGGAAGAACCTCGCCGCGTTCGTCATCATGTACTTCTTCGCCATCAACGTCGGCATCGGCATGGCCTATCACCGGTTGCTGACGCATCGCGGCTACAAGACACCGAGATGGGTCGAATACTTCCTGACCATGTGCGGAACGCTGGCGCTCGAGGGCGGACCGATCTTCTGGGTAGCCACGCATCGCGTCCATCATCAGTACTCCGACGATGAGGGCGATCCGCATACGCCGCACGACGGCACCTGGTGGGCACACGCTGGCTGGATCCTCTCAGGCCGCGCCATGCACTCCGAGACCGCGCTGCTGGGCCGCTACGCTCCTGACCTTACCCGCGACCCTGTGCATGTGTGGCTGAGCAAATATCACTGGGTTCCCCTGACTACCTCCGGTCTGCTTCAGGTTGCCATCGGTGCTGCACTTGCCGGTCCCGACCACCGCGTCATCGGCGCGCTTGGCATGGTTCTGTGGGGAACGTTCCTCCGCGTCACCGTTGGTCTTCATGCGACGTGGCTGGTGAACTCGGCTACGCACCTGTGGGGCAAGCGGCGCTTCGAGACCAAGGATGACTCGCGCAACAACTGGTGGGTTGCCCTGCTTACCGGCGGCGAAGGCTGGCACAACAATCACCACGCGCACCCTGTGAGCGCGCGGCATGGACTGGCGTGGTACGAGTTCGACATCAACTACTACGGCATCTGGCTGCTCTCGAAGGTCGGCCTGGCGAAGAAGGTTCAGATCGCCAAGTTCGATCCTCAGGATCCTAAACCTGCGGGCGTATAAATTCATCAGCTCCGTTGAAGTGAAGGCGTGGAACTCCGGTTCTGCGCCTTTGCTTTTTAATGCTTGCCGCTATACTTTCAGCAACGCTCATGAATATTACCCGACGCCGCGGAGCTATCGCCTTCTTCATCACGCTGGGCGTCCTGCTTGTGGGCCTTGCGGTTGCGCTGCAGGTCGGATGGATCATCCTGAATGACCGCGCGGTCGCCTTCGCGGTTCTCGGCGTTATCCTCTTCAGCCTGCTCATCGCGGGCGTTGTGCTTAACACGGTTTTTCTGGTGCGGGAGATCCGCCGCAACGAGCGCCAGGATACTTTTCTCAATGCTGTCACCCACGAACTTAAGACGCCGATCGCTTCGATCCGGCTTTATCTGGAGACACTGCAACGACGACCCATCGAAGAAGAGCAGCGGCAGCAGTTTTACAAGATCATGCTTTCTGATTCCGACCGTCTGCTGGCCACCGTCGAACAGGTCTTGAAGGCCGGACAACTTGGCCAAAAGCATCGTAAGCAAAACCGCACCGCCATCGACATCGAATCGCTGCTCGCGGAGTGCATCCACGTCACCTTGCAGCGACATCATCTTACGGCGGACAACATTCTTCTTGAGCCGGTGCCGGGTGCTGTGCGGTTGCAGGTGATTGGCATCCCGGAAGACCTGCGCACCGCCATCATTAACGTGCTGGACAATGCGGTGAAGTATTCGCCCGACGGAGTGCACGTCCGCTGCTCGCTGGCCATCACGCGCTATACCTGGGTTACGCTGCGCATCGCCGATACGGGCATGGGGCTGCCACCCAACGAGTACAAACGCATCTTCAAGCGGTTCTATCGCGTACCGGGCCGCTCCATGGTCAAGATTAAAGGCACCGGGCTAGGGCTTTTCCTGGTGCGTAACATCGCACGCCAGCATGGCGGAGATGTCACAGCTTCAAGCGCCGGGGCAGGTCTCGGCACCACCATCACGTTTACGCTGCCGCTCGTGGCCCCCGAGGGCGCGCCGGATAAATCATGACAGAATCAACTACTCCATTGATCGCAGTCATCGAAGACGAAGAGCACCTTGCGCAAGGACTGGTGTTCAATCTTCAGGCCGAAGGCTATGCAACCCACCACGAGGCTGATGGTGACGCCGCGCTCAATTATCTGCTGAACACTCAGGACAACATTGCGGCAATCGTGCTGGACTGCATGTTGCCCGGGACCGACGGCTTCGCCATCGTTCATGCGCTGCGTGAAGCACAGCGATATACGCCAGTGCTGATGCTGACGGCGCGCACACGGCCCGAGGACATTCTCGAAGGCCTGGAAGCGGGCGCCGACGATTATCTTCCCAAGCCATTTGAGTTGAGCATCCTGCTGATGCGGCTGAAGTCGCTGATGCGTCGCGCCGCATGGCAGAATACAACTGCCTCGCCGGAGGGGGCACCAGACGAATACATCTTCAACCATCGCACCATTCGTTTCGATGCGCTCGAACTGGTCGCACCCAATCGTACGACGCACCTAACGCTGATGGAAGCCGACCTTCTGCGCTATCTCACCGACCGCGAAGGCCAGATCGTGCCGCGCAAGGACATCCTCGAACAGGTGTGGCGCGTGCACGAAGATACCGACACCCGCGCCATCGATAACTTCATCGTGCGCCTGCGCCGCTATATCGAAGACGATCCGGGAAACCCGCAGCATCTTCTTACGGTGCGAGGCATCGGCTATCGCTTCATCGCAAATCCCTAGCATTGATTTCACGCAGGAGTGCAACGTGGCAGAGTATCGTCGCGAAATGTTATTTTTGTGCTTGACATATTCCTATATAGGAATATTATTCACCTCATGCCACGCGCCGCCACGACGACAGACGTCTTCAACGCAATTGCCGAGCCTCGACGGCGCGAGATCATCGCTGTGCTTGTCGATGGCAAGGAACATGCCGTCGGCGAGGTCGTTTCGACGCTTCGGTTGCCCCAGCCCACCGTCTCCAAGCACCTGAGCGTTCTACGCAAGGTTGGTATCGTGACGGTAAGCAAGCGCGGCCAGCTTCGCATGTACCGTCTGAACCCGAAGGAGTTGAAGCCCGTGCATGACTGGGTGAAGACGTATGAACGCTTCTGGACCCACCAGATCGACAAGGTCAAGGAGCGGGCGGAGCAGAAGATGATGCAGCGCATCGCCCGCGAAAATCAATCCACCGAAAGAGAGGAGTAATCTCCATGGCAACAAAGCCGTCAGAACAAGGAATTCACACGCTCGAAATTATTAAAGAGGAAGAGATTGCAGCTTCCATCGACATCGTCTTCGAGACCCTGCTGGAACAGATAGGTCCTTATAACGAGACGCCTGACGGGTCCCCGCTGGTCATGCATCTGGAGGCCTGGCCCGGCGGCCGCTGGTTCCGCGACCTCGGCAACAATGCCGGACATTTCTGGGGCACGGTGCAGGCCATCAAGCCGCCAACACTCATTGAGATTTGCGGGCCGCTGTTCATGTCCTTCCCTGCTACCAACAATGTGCAGTACAGGCTATCGGAAGTAGAAGGACTAACGCGTGTGCACTTCACACACCGGGCCATGGGACAGATTCCGGCTCAACTTCTCGATGGTGTCGAAATCAACAGAGGCTGGGGCAGCATGCTGACAAAAATCCGTGAGAATGCGGAGCGGAAGAACGACGCGCTTCGTGGAAACCGCTAGATCCAACATGCAAACAAGGATGACACCGACAAGGAGAGGAAGCGATGAATACCAGCACAATCGAAAGTGGCCACAAGGTGGTATCGAATGATGAATGGCTCGCGGCGCGGAAGGCATTTCTGGAAAAAGAAAAGGCATTCACGCGGCAACGTGACGAACTCAGCCGCGAGCGGCGCGAGTTGCCGTGGGTCAAGGTCGAGAAAAACTATGTCTTCGACGGCCCAAACGGCAAAGAGACGCTTAGCGATCTCTTCGGCGGGCGCAGCCAACTGATCATCTACCACTTCATGTTCGGCCCGGAGTGGGCGGAGGGCTGCCCGAGTTGCTCCCTGCTGGCCGATCACATGGATGGCTCACTCGTTCACCTGGACGACCGGGATGTAACGCTGCTTGCCGTCTCCCGGGCTCATCTGTCGCAGATTGAGTCGTTCAAAAAGCGGCTGGGATGGCGATTCAAATGGGTGTCGTCCAACGCCAACGATTTCAATTACGACTACCACGTGTCGTTCACGAAGGATGAAGTCGCAAAGAGCAACATGTACTACAACTACGGCAACACCAATTTCCCGAGCGACGAAGGGCCTGGCGTCAGCGTATTTTATAAAGACGCCATCGGCGACATCTTCCACACCTATTCTGCTTACGCACGTGGGGCAGACATCCTGATCAGCGCGTACAACTATCTGGATCTCGCTCCCAAAGGCCGCAACGAAGATTCCTTCGATTTTTCGATGGCATGGGTTCGCCACCATGATCGCTACGAGAATCAACCGAAGGCCAAGGCGTCAGTTACAGGCTGTGGATGCGTTGCGGAGGAGGCTGTCTCGTGAGCGTCCATCCCTGCTGCCATGTCACCGCAGCCGATGCAGGCCGCAAGACGTTCGCGGCGCAGAGTGCGGGCAACGACGTCAGTTCGTCCCTCTTCATCCGGCGGTGCCGAAGCGCCGCCGAATGGATGATTCCCAGTGCCATTCTTGCCCTTCTGCCCAAGTGTCCGCTCTGTTTGGCGGCCTATCTTGCGCTTGTGACTGGCGTGGGCTTTTCGATGTCGACCCTAATCTACCTGCGAACTGCGATTGTGGTCCTGTGCGTCGCATCGCTCGTATATCTGACTAGCCGCTCCATCCGACGCATCCGCCAACTAAGAACCGGACACTAAGAAGTAAATCGCCGCAAAGCTGAATTCGGATCAGTAGTCTCGATTTTTGATAGATGATGGGACATGCCATCCGAGCCTGCAAACCTGAAACGAAGCTGGAAGCGACTGGACGGTGTGGACCTGCTTCGCGGGCTCGCAATCTTCTTTGTGCTGATGAACCACGTCAACATGCGATTGCTCGGAGCAAAGGTGCCGTACACCAAGGGGCTCCCCCATCAGCTCGTCTTTTCGCTGGTGTGGAATGGCCAGTTTGGCGTTCAGATGTTTTTTGTGGTCTCCGGCTTTCTCATCACGGCGACGACGCTTCGCCGCTGGGGTTCGCTGTCGACGATCAGCGTGCCGGACTTCTACCGTTTGCGTTTCGCTCGCATTGCGCCGCTGCTGTTCTTGTTGCTGGCTCTATTGACTGGCCTGCACCTCGCGCATCTCAATGGCTTTGTCGTCTCTTCAAAGACGGGCGGACTGGGCCGAGCGCTGTTTGCGGCACTGACTTTCCACATCAACTTGCTTGAGGCCAAGCGCGGATATCTTCCGGGCGGATGGGACATTCTCTGGTCGCTCTCGGTGGAGGAGATGTTCTATCTCTTCTTCCCTCTGGTCTGTCGCCTGTTTGGCCGCGGCAAGCTGCTCGTAGCGCTGCTGCTGGGTTTTGTCGTCCTCGGCCCCTTTGGCAGAACGGTACTTGCCCACGGGAACGGAGTGTGGAAGGAGTACTCCTATCTCGGAGGCATGGATGCGATTGCCCTCGGCTGCCTGACAGCGCTGGTGATCTCGCGAATACGCTTCTCCCGGCTGCAACTGTGGATGCTTGGCAGCGTGGGCGCAATATTACTGATCTTCAGCCTCTGCTTTTCCATCCGCGCCTATATCTGGGGCCTTGGCCGCAACGGTCTCAACATGACGATTCTCGCGCTGGGAACCTGTATGCTCGTCGCGGTGGCTGCACAGACACAGTGGAGAAGTCCGCGCGTTCTGGCCCCTCTTCTCAAGCTGGGGCAGCGCAGCTATGAGGTCTATCTGACGCATATCTTCGTGGTCTTCGCCCTGTTCGGCTTGTTTGTCAAGGCAGGCAAGCCGCTGCGAGTCGTACCTGCTCTGTTCATCGCCGTCATTGTGATCGCAGGGCTACTGGGAGAGGTCGTCGCGCGCTTCTTCTCCGATCCGATGAATCGACTCCTCCGCAGGCGTTTTGGCGATAGCTCCGACAAACTCGGGTCCGTCGTTGAGGCTGACCGCACGACTCAAAACGAGAGCGGCATTGCAGTGTAGCTAACGAGTTCTCCGTTTTGCCGACCTTCTGCCCCCTGCATGGCTGCGCACGCGATAAACTCAATCCAGGCAACTATCTGTCCATGCGCATCTTCACCCGCTACATTCTCCGCGAGGTCACCTCTTACGCTCTGCTGGGCGGGACGCTTTTTACCTTCGTGCTTTTCATGCGCGACCTTGGGAAGATCCTTGAACTGGTGGTCCGCGAGTCTGCCTCTATCGGCCAGGTCTTCCTCGTCTTCGCCTATACGCTGCCAACGGCCATCACCTACACGATACCGATGGCAGTCCTGGTCGGGATTCTCCTTGGCCTGAGCCGACTTGCCTCCGACAGCGAGATCACGGCCATGCGTGCCAGCGGCATGGGCGCTATGAGCTTTGTGCGCATCGTCTCCATCGTGGCCGTCGCCGCGCTGGGACTAGGACTCTTCAATTCTCTCTATCTTGGGCCACGCGCCGCTTCCGGCCTGCTGCGTCTGGGAGATACGCTGAAGTCTTCTCAGGCCTCCTTCGAGGTTCAGCCGCGAGTCTTCTATGAAGATTTTCGCAACTATGTCCTCTATATCCAAAATGTGAAGGCCGCCGCCGGGGCAGCGCTCTGGGACCATGTGTTTCTTGCCGATCTCACACAGCCCGCAACGCCGCACATCACGACCGCCGAGCGCGCTATTGTTGTGGCCGGAACCCCCGGCAGCGCTGATGCACAGACGATCCGCCTGCACCTGATCGACGGCGGCCAGCATGAGACCACGGCAGGCAATCCGAACCAGTACAACATCATCACGTTCGCCTCTACGGATATTCCTATCGAGACGGAGGCGCCGCCCGATACTCACCTGGGACGCGTCGACACGCCGATCCTTGCACTTCCGTTGGGTGAACTTTGGCATCGCAGCAGTCAGGCCGGCGTCCCAACGATGCTGGCACGCAGCTACCGCATCGAGTTCCACAAGCGGTTTTCCTATCCCTTTGCCTGCCTGGTGTTGATGCTGGTCGGTGTGCCGCTCGGTCTCTCGTCCAAACGCGGCGGAAAATCTACCGGCTTTGTGCTCACCATTCTGCTGGTCTTCATCTATTATTTCCTGTCGTCGGTAGGTGTGGCATTTGCTAAGAATGGCAAGCTCTCGCCCTTCCTTGGGGTGTGGGGAGCAAATTTCATCTTCACCGGTGCAGGAATTATTCTGCTCTACCAGATGTCTCGGGGAAGCCTTGCGCTCGGCGTCTTATCGAGCGTTGGTGGTTCGATCAACAAGCTCTATGCGCGGCTGGTTTCACGCGGCGAAAGCGAGAGCGTCGCCAGCACCCTCACCCCGGATATCGCAACCACGCTGCGCCGGTTTCGCCGCACCTTCCGCATTCAATTTCCGCTGTTGCTCGACGACTATGTCATGCGCGAGTATGCGGCCAACTTCGCCCTGATCCTTTCGAGCTTCTCCGCGCTCTCCATCATCTTCACCTTCTTTGAGCTGATCGGCGACATCTTCCGCAACCGCACGCCTCTGTTTATCGTGGGCGAGTATCTGCTGAATCTCATTCCCTTCATCCTCTATAACGTCACCCCACTCTGCGCGCTTGTGGCTGTGTTGGTCACCTTCGGCGCATTGAGCCGAAGCTCCGAGATCACAGCGATGAAGGCTACCGGCATCAGCCTCTACCGCATCATTACGCCCGTACTCATCGTGACGATGATGATCTCTGCGGGCCTGTTTGCCTTCGACGAACTCTATCTGCCTGCCGCCAACCGCCGCCAGGAGGCGCTGCTCTCGGTCATCAAGGACAAGCCCGCCCAGACCTTCCTGCGGCCGGATCGCAAATGGATCTCAGGCCAGACGATGGGCTCAGGCGAGCCCTCGCGCATCTTCTACTACCAGTTCTTCGACGCGGACAAGAACGTCTTCGCCAACCTGAGCGTCTTCGAGTTCGAGCCGCATACCTTCGCCTTGCAGCGGCGCATCTTCGCCTCCAGCGCGCGATGGGACTTTCGCGTGAACCGCTGGGTCTTCGACGATGGCTGGCAGCGCACCTTTGCGGGAGAGACGGTCGCATCCTATCAACCTTTTACCGTGGCCACCTTCCCTGAGATTCGCGAGCGGCCGGGCTACTTCAAAAAAGAAAATATCCCTTCGCAGGAGATGTCGTACGGTGAACTTTCGCGCTATATCTCCGATCTGAAGCAGAGCGGCTTCGATACGACGCGGCTTAGCGTGCAACTGAACCGCAAGGTGGCGTACCCCCTGATTACCTTGGTGATGGCGATTCTTGCCATTCCCTTCTCGATCTCCATGGGCAAGAAAGGAAGCCTCACAGGCATTGCCACAGCCATTGGGCTGGCCATCGCCTATTGGGTGGTAGCAGGTGTGTTTGAAGCGATGGGTAACGTCAGCACACTGCCGCCCCTGCTGGCGGCGTGGTCGCCGGACCTTCTCTTCGGCATTGCAGGCACTTATCTACTGCTCCGCAGCTCCACTTAATCGAACTGTCACGACAAATATCGCCATCTGCGATAGCATTAGCCACATCAGCCCAGCAGAATGACAGTACCTATTTTAAGAAGGACACAGCGCCATATCTGTGTGACAACATGCCGCAAACCCTGTCCGTAGCCATCATCACGCTCAACGAAGAAACCAACCTTGGCCGAACCCTCGCCAGCGTTCAATTTGCCGACGAAGTCATCGTTCTCGACTCCGGCTCAACGGACAGAACTCTTGAAATCGCTCGTTCGTTCAAGAATACGAAGGTGTTTTCCGAGGAGTGGAAGGGATTCGCCTCGCAGAAGAACTCTGCCATCGAGAAGTGCGCAGGAACCTGGGTGCTCTCGCTCGACGCCGACGAAGAGCTCTCCTCCGAGTTGCAGACCGAGATGCGCGTTCTCCTGATAGGAGAGCCTCGCGCCGATGCCTATATGCTTCGCCGACGCAATCTATTCCTCAATCGCTGGATGCGCCATGGCGGCTACTACCCCGACGCCAAGCTTCGCCTCTTTCGAAACCACGCCGCGAACTTTGCTCCGGGAACACGATTCACCGAACGCCCGGTCCACGAGACGATTGCCTTTGAGGGCGAGCTTGACACTCTCCACCACGACCTCATCCATCACGCCTATCCCACCATCGAAAGCTACATCGAACACATGGACCGGTATAGCACCCTGGGCGCGGAGATTGTGATTGAAAAGGGAAAGACGAGCCGCTCCTGGCTGGCTTTCTACTGGAACATCGTCGCTGTCCCCGGCTTCACCTTTGTCTGGAACTATCTTTTCCGCGGCGGCATCCTGGACGGCCGCGAGGGTCTGCTGCTGCATCTCTACCACTCGACCTACACCAGCTGGAAGTACTCCAAGGCCTGGCAGACGACACGCAAGGGCTAACACTCGCCGCGTATACTTACGCATCAATGGAGCGTTCCGCGCCAATACGTGTCCTGGTCGCCAAACCTGGCCTTGATGGGCATGACCGAGGCGCGAGAATCATCGCCCGCGCGCTTCGCGATGCCGGCATGGAAGTGATCTACACTGGCCTGCGGCAGACGCCGGAGATGATCGTCACCGCCGCCATTCAGGAAGACGTGGACTGCATCGGCCTCTCCATCCTCTCGGGCGCGCACAACGCCCTCGTCCCTCGCATTATTGCGCTGCTTCGTGAACAGGAAGCCGAAGACATCCTCGTCGTCCTCGGCGGCACAATACCCGATCAGGATGCAGAGGGGTTGCGAAAAAACGGCGTCTCGGCCATCTTCGGGCCGGGAACGCCGCTTGAAACGACTGTCGAGTTCATCCGCAAAAACGTAAAACCACGCGGATTGCTTACCAGGGCAGGCTCTCCCCCATATGGAAGTAGCCGCCCGTAGGCCCGTCTTCTGGCAGAGTGGCCAACTGCACAGAAGTCTTAACGCCGTCTTCAATTTCGAGCATGGCGCCTTCGCCGCCCATCTCTGTCTTCACCCAGCCGGGGTGCGCCGAATTCACCTTGATCTTCGTATTCGCAAGCTCGTGGGCGAGATGAATCGTGAAGGCATTGAGCGCGGCCTTGGAGGCATTGTAAGCAAAGGTCTTGGCATCGTAGACGAACGATCCCTTGGTGGCATGAAGCGTCAGCGAGCCGAGAATGCTCGACAGGTTCACAATGCGGCCAGCGTTGCTCTTGCGCAAAAGCGGCAGCAATTGTTGAGTCAGGCTCACGACGGCAAAGAAATTGGTATCAAAGGTCTTCCGCAAGACATCTTCAGAGGTAGTACTGGTCTCATTCGGTCCGCGATTGTCCAAAAAGACACCGGCATTGTTCACCAGGATATCGAGCACCCCGAAGTCCTTTTCGATGGACTTGGCTGCCGCAGCATAATCCGCCGAGTTGTTCACATCCAACTTGATTGCCCTGGCGTCGATGCCTTCCTTCTTCAGAGTAGCCGCTGTGGCTTCACTCTTCGCCAGTTCGCGGGCAGCCACCAGAACCGTAATCCCCTGTTGGCCCAGCTTTCGCGCTGTCTCCAACCCAAGGCCCCTGTTGGCGCCCGTTATCAGCGCAACCTTTTTCGCTTCAACACTCATCGAGATGCCCTCACTGTGTTCCCTGATTGGGATTCATTTATGAGATGAGATGCGCGGCAAAACGTTCCGCATATTTTTGTGGAAGAGCCCGCTTTTTCATGCCGGCACCCACCACCACATGCACCGTCTCCCCTTCGCACAACAAAACGCCATCGGCTGCACGCACTATTTTGTACTCAAAGCGGATCACCGCTCCCCGAGCCGCAACCAATTGCGTCCGCACAATCAACTCGTCGTCATAGCGTGCCGGCAGCCTATACCGCAGTCGCGCATCGACGACCGCGATCCCACAACCCTCCTCACGCTCCATCGATTTGTAATCCAGGCCCAACTGGCGGATGAACTCCACCCGCCCTACCTCAAACCAGATCAGGTAGTTCGCGTGATACACCACCCCCATCTGGTCGGTCTCCGCGTAGCGCACACGCACACGGGTCTCGCCAACGGAGGGATTCTCTGCCAAATCTTTTGTCATCTTTACATTTTACTGAAGGCTGCTCCCCTACATGCCCCAGACCGGCTTACGCTTCTCCAGAAACGACGCGATGCCCTCGCGAAAGTCATGCGTTGTTCGGGCTGCGGCATGTGCCGCCAGCGCATGTTCAATCGCCGTATCGAGCCATGCCTTGTTCTGCGCAGCCAGCAGCCGCTTGGTCGCGGCCATCGATTCGGGACTGTTCGACTTCAGGCATCGCGCAAGCTCATAAGTACGCGCACGCAGTTCTTCGGGATGCACCACCACCTCATCCACTAACCCCAGCCGGTGAGCCTCCTCCGCAGAAAAGAGCCTGCCGGTCAGCAGCAGGTCCCGCGCTCGCTTATCGCCGATCTGCAGCGTCAAAAACGCCGCCACCAGCGCCGGAACGAAGCCAATCTTGACCTCGGTGTAGCCAAACTTCGCACCGTGCACGGCCAGCGTAAAGTCGCAGATCGTCGCCAGCCCTGCTCCACCGGCAATCGCCGCGCCATGCACCGACGCAATCGTCGGCTTCGGCAGCTCATACATCATGCGGAAGAGCCGCGCCACACGTGCTGCATCCTCCGTATGCTCCGCCGCAGGCTTATCGTTCATCTCCTGCAGCGAACTCAGATCGAGCCCCGCGCAAAAGGCTGGGCCCGCGCCCGCAAACACCACCACGCGACAACTTCCCGAGGCAGCTTCCGCGAGTGCAGCCAACAACTCCTCCTGCATCTGCGGAGTCATGGCGTTGCGCCGCTCCGGCCTGTTCAACGTAATCGTCCGAATGCCACTCTCTTCCGCAACCAGAATCGTCTTGTAGCTCATAAACCCCTCACTGGACCCGCGCACCAAATTTACGCGAAATCTCCGCACTCGCCGCAATCAAGCTATCCAGGGAAAGCGTCGGCGGCAACTCCGCTCCCAGGGTCTTCAACTCTTCTAACACCATCTCGGTCGGAAGGTTCCCCACCAGCGCGTCCTGCGCAAACGGGCAACCGCCCAGCCCTCCAATCGCAGCATCAAACCGCCGGCACCCCGCGCCGTAGGCCGCTTGCACCAACTCCCGCGCGCCCTCGTACCGGGCATGGAGATGCACTCCAATCTCCACCGCATCGTGCACCGCCATCACATCCGCAACCACGTCGGCCACCAGCTTCGGCGTCGCCAGTCCCACCGTATCCGCCAGCGAAATCTGGGTTACACCGCTATCGACCAGCAGGTCACAGGCGTCGACCACTTCGTCGATGCTCCACGCATCGCCATAGGGATTGCCGAACGCCATCGAGATATAGGCCACTACCTCCAGCCCCGCTTTATACGCCAGCGTTCCTATCTGCTCCAGCGCGTCGAGCGACTCCTCGGGCGTCTGGTTCTGGTTGCGCTGCAAAAATCCCGGCGAGATCGAATAAGGGAAGCCCAGCGTCTGCACGTTCCCCGACTTGATCGCCCGCTCCGCACCCTTCGCATTCACGACGATGCCGATAATCTCCACATCATCCTCTGAAGCTGTCATCCTTCGCGAAGCGGAGGACCTGCTGTTGTCTCCTGCTCCATCCCGATGGATGACACCACCCAAATCGAGATACTCCAGCACCTTCTCCGAGTCCGCCATTTGCGGCACGGCTGCAGCAGAGACAAAGCTAACCGCATCGATATGCTTGAAACCTGTGGCAACCAACAACCGCAGATAGTCGGCCTTCACCTCCGCCGACATGTGGACCGGTAGCGCCTGCCATGCATCTCGCGGACACTCAATAATTTTCACTACATCCATTGCCACTCTCAACTCCGGTATCGCTGTCATTCCGAGCGAAGCGATAAACCTACGCTGCAACTGTCTGCTTAATTGTAAGCATTTAGTTAAACAGCTTTCTAAGAAAGTTCGAAGGCCGCTCCCACAAACATCAAGTGTATTGCCAACAAAATTGCTCCAGCCATTTTCCAGCGAGGCCCACTCACAAACCAGCCATACGCAGCAAATTGAAATAATGCGAATAGAACGGTTGCATCAGCAATAGGACGGCCAATAATCATTGCAAGACATGCGAACGGTAGTAGCCAGCGAGCTGCAACATAGTTTCCATGAAAATCTGTACCTGACCAGAAAGAGATATACATTGCGAAAGGAGTAATGACAATTCCCCAAAAAATCGGAGATGCTATAAGACGTTTCATGTCTGCAAAATCCCCGGATTAAACTTCGCCACCTCCGCATTCAACGCAGCCGCTTCCAAAGCCGTCATCAAAACTTCTCTTGTCGAAGCTGGATCAATAATCGCATCAATCCAAAGGCGAGCCGCGCCATATCTGGGGTCGGCCTGAGCATCGTACGTCGCCTTGATTTCGTCGTAGATGGCTTTTCTCTCAGCCTCCGCAAGCACCTTCCCCGAACGCTCCAACTGCTTCACTCTCACCTCGACCAGAGTATTGGCAGCCGAAGCTCCACTCATCACCGCGTATCGTGCCGTAGGCCACGCAAACAGAAATCGCGGATCGTATGCCTTGCCGCACATCGCGTAGTGCCCTGCCCCGAAGCTGCCACCAACGATCACCGTAATCTTCGGCACCACGCTTGTGCTCACCGCCGAGACCATCTTTGCCCCTGCGCGGATGATGCCGCTCCACTCCGCATCCTTGCCCACCATGAAGCCGTTTACGTCGTGCAGAAAGATCAGCGGAACGAGGCTCTGGTTGCAATCCATAATGAACCGCGCCGCCTTCTGCGCGCTCTCCGTGTAGATGACGCCGCCAAACTCCGTCCGCTTGCTACCGTCGAGCGCTGTTTGCTGCTGATGCACCTTCTGGTTGGCGACGATCCCCACCGCCCGCCCGCCGATACGCGCATATCCGCATAGAACCGTTCGGCCAAAGTCCGCCTTGTACTCATCGAACTCGCTGAGATCGACGAGCCGGGCAATCACCTCGCGCATGTCGTACACATTCGTAGCCGCCTTGGCCGGATCAGGATCGATCAAGCCATATAAATCCTCAGCCGAATACTTAGGCGCGTCTCTGACAGCATCGTATTCCACAACGCTGAACGGAGCCTTCGCAGGCGAACCAAGCTTGCCCACCAGAGAGCGCAACCGCGCAATGCACAGATGATCGTTCGGCTCCTTGAAGTCCACCGTCCCCGAGATCTCCGAGTGCATCGAAGCTCCGCCCAACTCCTCCGCGCCAGTCTTCTGCCCGATGGCCGCCTGCACCAGCGACGGCCCCGCCAGAAATAGTCCCGAGCCCTCCGTCATCAGCACGGTGTCGGTCATCACCGGAAGATACGCTCCCCCGGCCACGCACATTCCCATGATTGCGGTAATCTGCGGCACGCCCAGCGAACTCATCACCGCGTTGTTGCGGAAGACCCGGCCAAAGTCGTCCGTATCCGGAAACACATCCTCCTGCAACGGCAGAAACACCCCGGCGGAGTCCACCAGATACAGCGTGGGGATGCGGTTCTCCAGCGCAATCGTCTGCGCCCGCAGCACCTTCTTCGCCGTCATGGGAAAGAACGCGCCCGCCTTCACCGTCGCGTCGTTGGCGACGATCATGCACAGCCGCCCGCTCACCCGGCCCAGCCCCGTCACCACCCCAGCCGCCGGAGCGCCCCCATACTCCTCATACATGCCATGAGCCGCCCAAAGCCCAAGCTCCAGCAGCTCCGTCCCTTCATCGAGTAGCAACTTCAGGCGCTCGCGAACGGTCAGACGACCCTTGGAATGTTGCGCCTCCGTCGCCTTAGCCCCGCCGCCGAGCCGAATCGAATCTTCCTCAGTCCGCACTCCGCCAAGCAATGTAAGCAACGCGGCCCTGTTGGCTGTAAACCGGGCTGCCTTCAAATCCAGCTTTGTCGTCAAAACATTATCCAGCTTCGAGATATCTGCCATCACACCATCCACGAAAACTCGTCAGCATAGCACGATACATTGTCAGACTGCCGAGAGACGTCTCCACTTTGCCTGAAGAGGTACGATTAAGCTGCCATGGCGATCTCCCTCCAACCTGACGACGCTCTGCTCGTCATCGACGTACAAAACGACTTCTGCCCCGCAGTCAACGGAATAGGCGGCAACCTCTCCGTAGCCGACGGCGATCAGATCGTCCCCCTCATCAACGCCCTCGCGCAAAAGTTCGACCACGTTATCCTCACCCAGGACTGGCATCCCATCCAACACATCTCCTTCGCCACCACGCATAACAAGCAGCCCTTCGAGACCATCCAGGCTCCTTACGGCCCGCAAACGCTCTGGCCCGAACACTGCCTGCAAAATACCCCCGGCGCTGGCTTCCATCCGACACTCGACATTCCCCACGCCGAGCTGATCCTCCGCAAAGGCTTTCGTCGCCACATCGACTCCTACTCTGCCTTCCTCGAGAACGACCACTTCACCTCGACCGGCCTTGCAGGGTATCTGCGCGAGCGCGGCTTGCAACGACTGTTCCTCTGCGGACTGGCCTACGACTTCTGCGTCCGTTACTCCGCCATCGACGGCACCGCCCTCGGATTCGAGTGCCTCGTCATTGAAGACGCCACCCGCCCCGTCAACCTGCCTAACTCCGTCGCTGAGACCAACGATGCCTTCATCACCAATGGCGTCCAGCGCATCCAGTCCCGGCAGATTTTCACATGAGCCGACCCACATCAGCCCCAGAGTTTCCCTGGCTCGAAACCCAGGCGCGAGTCACCGCCTGCAAGTACGAGTTCGGAGCCGGACGCGCACTCGCCTTCGGCATCCCCACCAGCAAACACTTCCTCATCACCTTCAGCTACTACGCCCACGGCAAAACCTATACCGACGAGTTCAGCTCACGCACCTATCTTGAACAGGGCAAAACCTTCACCCTCACCTACAACCCGCTCGCTCCCGAGCAAAACAGTAAGTCTGCAGCTATCCCCACCACGAAGACCCCACTCTTCGCCATCGGCATCGCTGGCTCCGTCATCATCTCGCTCGTCTGGTTCGCGATGATGCGCGGCTGTAACTAGCTTCCAGCCGCGCCTTCGGGAACCACGCCAGCCAACCCCAGCTCTCCTGCGCGCTCCTGCATCGCGGACAGGCAATTCGCCACGTGATCGTCCAACGGAATCCCCAGAAGCTCCGCGCCAGCCGTCATGTCCTCCCGCTTCACCGCACGGGCAAAGGCCTTGTCCTTCATCTTCTTCTTCACGCCTGCGACCTCCACATCGGCAATCGCCTTCGAAGGCTTTACCAGCGCACAGGCCGTCAGAAACCCTGCCAGCTCATCACAGGCAAACAACGCCTTATCCAGATGTGTCTCCGGCTTTACGCCCGAGTAATCCGCATGGGCCAGAATGGCATGCAATACAATCTCCGGCCAGCCCTGCTCCCGCAGATGCGCCACACCGACAAACGGATGTTCCTCGACCGACGGATGCCGCTCGTAGTCCATATCATGCAGCAGACCGGCACAGGCATAGAGCGCTGCAAAGCCCTCAGACTCAGCGCCCACAAGCCCCAGCCGCGCGGCTTCCCGCCGCCCATATGCCTCAGTACAGACCGACACCGCCAGCCCATGTTTTCGGAGCGATTCGCTCGCCGTCCACTCCCTTAAAAGAAGCAAAGCACGCTCCCGCGTAAAACCTTCACTCATCTCACACCTCGCCTTACAAGTTACTACCTTGATTCCTCTTCGGTTTTTTTAGGCATTTCGCTAATAATCAACGGGTTTCCCCTTGACTGTTCAGTAACCCGGTGTCATTCTAGGCACATCGCACGCTCCGTTATCGGACGTGCGCTGCGGTTCTTGCTCTGGGTCCGCCCGCTACATACAACTATGGCAACCATGATGGCGCCCGTCGAGCAACGTGAAGTGCTGCGTTGCGATCATTGCAACCTGGTGCAGTTTCGGCCGTCGAACGCACTGTGCCGCCGCTGCCACAAAAGTCTCGAGGTCGAGGTGCCGGAACCAGTTCTGGCGCTTAAGATCGTTCCCCCACAACCAGCGCAAGAAGGTGGCCTGCAAGTTGCCACAGCCGTTCGCGACCTGCGCCATGTGCGCAACCTGTCGCAGCGTCAACTGGCAGCGCGCATGAACGTGCCGCGCACCTACATCTCCAAGATCGAGAACGGCAAGGCCATGCCAACGTTGTCCTCGCTTGACCGGCTCGCTCGCGCCCTCCAGGTGGACATCTCGACTCTGCTCCGCGACTCGACCAACCGGCATCGCGACGAGACCGCGGTTCTAATGACCGATCCCTTCCTCGCCGAGATTGCCGAGTACACCTCGCAGCTCGACGCCTTGCAGCGGTCGATTTTCCTCAATCATGTCCGCGAACTCGCCGCCGGACGCCGCCGCAGCGCGTAAGCCACAGCAGACCTCAGCGGCACATCACACCCTTCCCCAAGGGGCGCGATGTGCCGCCTCTCCTTCGCTCCGCGACCCTCTTCCACAGGCGGCATTCATTGCACACACTATCTCAGTGTGCTAGCGTCAGTCTTTGCGAGGTTGTTTTGCCGGTACAAGCCACCAATCGAGTCCCCAGCCGCCTTCATGAGCTCTCCGCGGAGGAGCAGACCGTCTATCGGCAGCTCGATCCCACCAAAATCCCTCAGCATGTCGCCATCATTATGGACGGCAATGGACGCTGGGCAGGTAAACGTGCGCTCAAGCGCTTCCTCGGCCATCAGCAGGGCGCAGAGTCCGTGCAGTACGTCGTCGAGACCGCATCGCGCATCGACCTTCCCTTCCTGACCCTCTACGCCTTCTCGCTCGAAAATAACCTGCGCCGGCCCAAAGCCGAGGTCAGCTTCCTGATGAAGCTGCTCAAGAGCTACCTCATCGGCAACGTCAAGCGGATGAACGACAACAACGTCCGCATGGCTTACATCGGTCGCACTCACGATCTCCCGCAGGAGGTGCAGGAGACCATGCAGTGGGCCGCCGAGTCCACGGCAAAAAACACTGGCACCGTCCTCACGCTGGCCCTCAATTATGGGGCGCGCTCCGAGATCGTCGACGCCTTCCGCAAGATTCTCACCAATCTCGCGACCGAAGCCCATACCCGTGGCTGCTCGGTAGAGGACCTGCTTGGCGCAGGCGCGCTCGATTCTCTCGACGAGCCCAGCATTAGCCGCGCCCTCTACACGGCGCACATGCCTGACCCCGATCTCATCATCCGCACCAGCGGCGAGCAGCGCATCTCCAACTTCCTGCTCTGGCAGATTGCCTACTCCGAGATCTTCGTGACCGACCGTCTCTGGCCCGACTTCCGCGGCGTTCATCTCCTCGAAGCGCTCGCCAACTACCAGGGCCGCGATCGCCGTTACGGCGGCCTCAACGACACCAACTCCGACGAGAAAATCGACACCCTCCAGCCCGTCTCAGAGCTTGAGTCCGAGATCGCCACGGAACTCAATCCCCACGAACTCACCCGTCGATAAACTCTTGCTGACTTCCTGCATGGAAATACAGGGGCGAAGCTGTATTCTCTTCAAGACCACATGAAACGCATTCTCACTGCCATCGTCCTCATCCTCGCCGTCTTCGGGCTCATCTTCTTCGGCCAACTGTGGATGATCACGCTCTTCGCAGCAATCATCGCCGAACTCGCCGCCTACGAATACCTCAAGCTCGCCGCAGTCGGTGCCGAAACCCACGGAGCGCAACTCCGCATCCCCCTCTGGTGGATGACCCTCGGCACAGCACTTGCCTTCGTCGTCACCCTGCCAAACTTCCCCGTCGAGGCGCAGCTTCCCGTCCTCAGCGCACTCACGCTGGCCCTCTTCGCCTGGAACGGCTTCCGCTCCCCCCTCATTCAGGTGCTGCCCGATACCGCGCAAGGACTCTTCGGCCTCATTTATATCGCCTATCCGCTCACCCTCATTCCCCTTATCTGGAAGAAGGAAGACGGAACCGCGCTGGTCATCTTCCTGATGGTCTGCGTCTGGGCCGGAGATATCGCCGCGCTCTACATCGGCCGTGCCTTCGGAAAACACAAGCTCGCGCCCCGCCTCAGCCCGGGCAAAACCTGGGAAGGCTCCGCAGCCAGCATCGTGGGCAGCGTCATCGCGGCATTCCTCGTCATCTACATCGGCGACGTGCTTACCTCGCATGGCAACCTGATTCTCCACACCTCGGAACCAATGTGGCAGTCGCTTCTGCTGGCTTCATTGCTCAACGTCGCCGCCCAACTCGGCGACCTGCTGGAGTCCGCAATCAAGCGCGGAGCCGGAGTTAAAGACTCCGGCGCGATGCTCCCCGGTCACGGTGGAATGCTCGACCGCATCGATGCCCTTCTTCTCGCCGCTCCCATCCTCTGGTTCGTCCTTATCCTCAAAGACGCCTTCGGCATGGGCAGGTTTTAGGGATTTCCATCCTTCTCAAACAACAAGCGATACTCTAAACGCATCCAATTGCAACGAGTCGGCCGCTCACGCGACTACAAGGAGAACGAATGAAACTCAAAAATGCTGTATTGGGAGCTGTGGCAGCAGCGACGTTGGTGTTCGTACCCGGGGCCCTCACCGCACAAGGACCGCCCCGTCCGGGATATCAGAATGGATATGGCCCGCAGCAGCCCTGGGAGGCGCCGCCATCGCAGTTTCAGCAGGAGATTCAGCGTCGTGGCTTCCGTGACGGCATCGACGGAGCCCGCAAAGACTTTGGAAACCATCGCCGCCCCGATGTAAACAATCGTGACGAGTACAAGCACCCCAACGTTCCTCGCCAGGCCCGCCGCGCTTATCGGGATGCATTCCGACGCGGCTATAACGTTGGCGTTCAGCACCTCATGAACGACAATAGGCGCCGCTAAACCGTTCACACAATTCCTCTTCCTACCCAGAAAGCCCCGGTCAAAACCGGGGCTTTCGTCTTCCCTCATCCAGCAGCAAACTAATCGCACTAGAATGCTCCTTTCTTTAAATTAGCCAAAAGCTCCAAAACCGACGTCATCTCGACCGGAGCCGCGCAGTTCTATCGCGCGGCGCAGTGGAGAGACCCCTGTATTTCGCTTTTTCATTTACCGCGCCCATCACGCCCTTTGACCGTTACAACGTTCAAAATAAGCCCTCAAACAAAATCGTGATTTATCGATAACCCCCAATCTCTGAGAAAATAAGGTTCGTGAAAAAACTTGCCATCTTGGGTTCTACCGGCTCCATCGGTCACAGCACGCTCTCCATCTGCGAGTCCTTTCCCGACCGCTATCAGGTCATCTCGCTGGCTGCAGGCCAAAACGTTGAAGCAGCCTTTGCTCAGTGTGTCCGCTGGAGCCCAAAGGTCATCTCCATCGCCACCGAAGAGCTTGCAGGCCAGCTCCAAAGCCGCCTCAAGGCCGCAGGCATTACCGGCATCGAAATCGTCCACGGCACCGCCGGAACCATCTACGTCGCCACCCTGCCCGAAGTGGACTTCGTCGTCTCGGCCATCGTCGGCGTAGCCGGGCTCGAAGCCACCTACGCCGCCGTCTGCGCGGGCAAGACCATCGGTCTCGCCAATAAGGAGTGCCTGGTAGCCGCAGGCGAACTCATCATCGCCGCCGCGAAGGAACACAACGTAGCCCTGCTCCCCATCGACTCAGAGCACAACGCCGTCCACCAGGCCATGCGTGGTGGCACTCCCACCGAGGTCAAGCAGATCTGGCTCACCGCGTCAGGTGGCCCCTTCCGCAACACGCCACTCGCCGACTTCGAGCACATCACCCCGGCACAGGCGCTCAAGCACCCCACCTGGGTCATGGGCCAGCGCATCACCATCGACTCGGCCACAATGATGAACAAGGGATTCGAGGTCATCGAGGCCTGCCGCCTCTTCAACCTGCCTCCGGCGCAGGTCCGCACCACCATCCATCCCCAGTCCACCGTGCACTCGCTGGTCGAGTTCGTCGACGGCAGCATCCTCGCCCAGATCTCGGTCACCGACATGCGCCTCCCCATCCTGTATGCGCTGGCCTACCCCGAGCGCGTCGCGGTCTCCGAAAAGGACAACCTCACCTTCGACCTTGCAACCCTCAGCCAGCTCGACTTCTCGCAACCTGATCTCACCCGTTTCCCCTGCCTCCGCCTTGCCTACGAGGCCGCGGAAGCAGGCGGAAAAGCACCCATCGCCCTCAACGCCGCCGACGAGATCGCCGTCGCCGCGTTCCTCAATCCCGACCCCGTTCAGGCCATCCCTTTTATGAGCATTCCGCGTACAATTGAGGATGTGCTGATTGAAACCTCCGGCCCGCGTCCGACCACCATCCAGCAAGTGCTGGAGGCAGACCTTGCCGCGAGAGAGTGTGCACGCGAAATGATTGCCCGGCAGTCCAGCGGCACTCTTCGAAACCGGTAGCCCACAACTTTCCCTACTCAGCAACGAGGTCTCCACTCTCCCATGTCGACAGTCATTCAGCTTGCCATCGTCCTTGGCATCATGGTTCTAGTGCACGAACTCGGGCACTTTATCGTCGCTAAGCTCTGCCGTGTGCGCGTCGAGGTCTTCTCCATCGGCTTCGGCACCCGCCTCTTCGGCTTCAAGCGTGGTGACACCGACTACCGTCTCAGCCTTCTCCCCCTTGGCGGCTATGTCAAGATGTCCGGCGAGTTACCCGGCGAGGAAAAGAGTGATGACCCGGGCGAACTCGAGAACCATCCCCGCTGGCAGCGCGTCCTCATCGCCCTGGCTGGCCCGGTTTTCAACTTTCTGCTCGCCATCGCCTTGATGACCGGCGTCTACATGGTTCACAACGAGGTTCAGGCATACCTCAACGGGCCGGCCCACGTCGATTACGTCTCGCTCAACACCCCTGCCGCCCGTGCCGGCATTCAGGGCGGCGACACCATCGTCCACTACGACACCGTGGAAAACCCCACCTGGGACCAGGTGGCCATTCGCTCCCTGCTCAACATCAACCAGAACGTCGACTTCTCTTACGTCCACGACGGCCAGCGGATCAATACCAAATTCTTCGTAGAGTCCAAAGGCGGCGCGGAGAACTTCGCCCTCGACGATCTGGGTTTTGTCCCGATGGCGCAGGATACTCCCGTTCAAGTCGACACGCTCGAACCCAACATGCCCGCGATCAAGGCAGGCCTCCAACCCGGTGACAAGATCCTCACCATCGACGGCCATGCGCTCCATTACGTTCCTGCGTTGCTGGCCTATCTCCAGGATCGCGCCGGTAAACCTGTCACTCTCAGCATCCTGCGCGGCGGCAAGACCTCTCCTATTCAGCTCACACCCCAACTAGCGGACATCGGCGACGGCACAAAAGATTACCGCCTCGGTTTCAACGCTCTTCTGCCTCCGGTCAAGGTTGAGCGCCTGCCCTTCGGCAAAGCCATGGTCGCATCGTGGAAGTTCAACAAAAAAGGCTCACTGCTGATCGTCGAAGTCCTCAAGCGCATGTTTACGCGCCAGGTCTCGGTCCGCAGTCTCAGCGGCCCTATCGGAATTGGCCAGCAGGTCCATCAGGCGGTTGAGATGCCAGGCTGGACACCGATTATTGGCCTGATGGCCTACATCAGCATCAATCTGGGCATCTTCAATCTGCTGCCGATCCCCATCCTCGACGGGGGCATGATCCTCTTCCTCATCATCGAAAGCATCATCCGCCGGGATATCAACCAGACACTCAAAGAGCGCGTCTACCAGGTGGCCTTCGTCTGCATCATCCTCTTTGCCGCCTTTGTCATCTTCAACGACATCACCAAGCTCTCCATCTTCACCAAGGTCAAACCATAACTTAAAAAGCTGTCTTCGCTACTTGTCTTTGCCACTGACATTACCACCGCTTTTGTATTTGCCTTTTGGAATTACCCCACTCTCGCCTTTGCCTTTGGGACTAGCGTGGGGCTTTAGCCCCACGAATCAAACACAAACCAAAACGGGGCTTCAGCCCCGGGCTCTCCTCCCCATGCCGCTAGCCCCGCAGGAAATCCGAACCTACTTCATCACCACCGTCACCGCGTCTCGTCGACGCCTCTTTCAAGTCGAACAGAATGCAGGACTCCTCCTCGAAGTTCTTCAAGACCAACGCAATAAGAGCCGAATGGAGCTGCACGCATTCGTCATCATGCCCGACCACGCCCATCTCCTGCTGACTCCTGCCCCGGATGTTTCCCTGGAAAAGGCGATGCAATACATCAAGGGAGGCTTCTCCTTTCGCCTCAAGAGCAAACTCGACGTATGGGAACGAAGTTACGACAGCCGTCGCATCGTAGACCTCCACGACTACACGACCCACGCGAACTACATTCACCAAAATCCACTTCGCGCTGGACTTGTATCAGAGCCTGACCACTTCGCTTTCTCTTCTGCGAATCCAATCCATCCATCGGATGCGCCGCCCATCCATTTCACCTGAAACGAAAAGGTCCTGCGGTTATAGCTACTTCTTCTCAGTGTGGTTTTTTTTGTTTGTCATTCCCGAAGGGAATCTGCGTTTTGCTCGAATCACCAAAGCTCCCTCTGGGAGAAAACCGCGGCTAAAGCCGCATCATCGCAAGAATGTGCCGTAGGGCTGAAGCCCTACGCTAATCCCAAACGCCGATCTTCCAGCTTTGTCTCACTGTGCAGCCCGCAACTCCGCTACGATCTCTCCCGCAGCCTTCCGCGCCTCGTCCTCCCGGTCAGGAGGAAAGCTGATTGCCCCCACGCGGGCATGGCCGCCTCCGCCATAACGCTCGCAGATGGCCGCAAGGTTCACCAGTTCCTCAGGCGTCTTCTTCGTCCACGGATTCGTTCCCACCGACACCTTGGTCCTGAAAGACGACTTGCTCAGGCCAACGTTATAAGTCCCCTCGGGGAGCAGATAGTAAGGAATGAATTTGTTGTATCCCTCGGTCGGCTGGTCGGTGATGTCGAACGTAATCACGCCTTTGTCCACCGTGGCCCGCAAACGAATCAGCTCAATCGCGTTCTGGTGCCGCTCCATCAGCGGCCCCAGCAGCGTCTGCACAAACTTCTGATCGAGCACTGCCTGCAGCGGCATCTCCGTCAACAGCGGAATCAGCCGTGGCACCAGGCTGTCATCGGCGGAACTCTCAATCACCATGGTCAGCTTCATCGCCGGAGCAGCCATCTCCACGGCAGCCTGCGCGCTCTCATACTTCGCGCCGTCCACGATGTTCGCCCACTTGATCAGCTCCGTCAAAGGAGTGGTATCGAACCCGAAATTCACCCGCGCAATATCGGCAATCAGGCTTGTGCACGAGATATAGTTCGGGTCATAGAACTTCCGCATCCGCTGCGATCCATCCGCCTGTCCCCGCTCAAAATCCCTCTGGTCCTCCGGCGTCAGAAACGCGCTGAGGTGATGGTCGAACCACCACGTCACCTTGGGCGAAGCAAAATATTTGAAATCGACAATCGCATTCTCACCATCGATAAACTCGCGCTCGTCAAACAGCGCCCCCGCCCGATGCACCAACCCTCGATAGTCATACTGGTCGACTTTGCCGACACATTCCCGGTGAAAGCGTGTAAACACCGACGCCGAGCAGGCACCGTCGAAACATTTATCGTGGTAAAAAATCCGGCAATTCAAGCAGCATCCTCCAGGTCAGCGCCACGGCAACTCCGTGCGAAGCTCTAAGGATAGCGCACCTGAAATCGTTGCACCGAACGCTACAACCGCGCTATCTGGTACCGGCTCTCCTCCAGATCCAGCTCTCGCTCCATCGTCCGCAGAACGTCGTCGCTGATGCGGCCCTCATCCCGGAGCCGAATGATCGCCCTCCGCTCCGCCTGCACCGCGCCCTCCGCTGCATCGACCACCTGCCTGTAGGTATGGGCGCCATGCTCATCATGGCTGTCGTCATGCTCCGACTCAACATCCGCCAGCCGATGCTGATACCGGTCAAGCAGGTCATCAAAAGCGTGATAGTAAGCATTCCCGCAATTCTTCCGACCCTCCTCCAAATGTGCAATCGCCTCGGTGAGAGCAATCTTCCGCGCCTCTCTTTCTTCCGCGCTCATTCCCGTGGCTCCGGCCAGGCCAAGCGCGCGAATCAGCGAAGGCAGCGTCAACCCCTGCACCACCAGCGTCACCAGGATCACGCAGAAGGCCAGAAAGACAATCAGGTTCCTCGGCCCGAACGTCCTTCCGTCTCCCAGCACTTCCGGCACCGAGATCGCCGCAGCCAGCGCCACCACGCCCCGCATCCCCGTCCACCCAATCACGAAGACATCGCGCGCGTCCGGCTGTTTCTCGGCATGGCCTGCCCAGCGCCGCAACAGATAGGCCATCTTCACCGCGGGAAATACCCACACCATCCGCAGCGCAATCAGAATGGCACTGAAGATGCCGCCATACTCCAGCAGCGTCACCATGCCATACTGACCGCGAATCCCGGCCAGCACGTACGGCAGTTGCAACCCGATCAACACAAACACCAGCCCGTTCAGGATGAAGGTCAACGCGCCCCAAACCCCCATCACCTGCATCCGCACTCCGGGCGAATAGAAGGTCGCGCTCTTTCGGCTCAGGTAGAGCCCGCACGCCACCACCGCCAGCACGCCGGAAGCGTGTACATGTTCGCCCGCCAGATACGCCGCATACGGCACCACCAGGCTCACCACAATCTCGATCGGCCCATCGTCGATGAACTTTTCCAGCCATCCCACGACCACGCCAATCAGCAGGCCAATTCCTATGCCACCCACAATCAGGTACAGCAGCCGCAGAACTCCGCCACCCACCGATGGCGTCTCGCCCCGCATGATGATGCTCACCCCAAGCTCAAGCGCCAGCAGGCCGGTCGCATCGTTCAGTAGGCTCTCACCCTCCAGAATGTCGACGATGCGCCGTGGCAATCCAATCGACCGCGCAATCGAAGTCGCCGCAATCGCATCGGTCGTCGCCACCACGGCGCCCAGCAGAAATCCGGCCTTCCAGTCCAGCGCAGTGATGAAGTGCTCGGAGACGACCGCGACCCCCCACACCGTAAAGCCCACCAGCCCCACCGCCAGCAGCGAGATCAGCACCAGATTATGGCGAAACTCCCGCCACGACGTCCCCCACGCCGCCGAGTAGAGCAGCGGCGGCAGAAAGATAAGAAACACCAGGCTGGGGTCCAGCGGCACCCGGGGCATATGAGGAACAAAGCTAATGACCAGTCCAGCCAGCACAAGAACGATTGGATACGGCACCTTCAACCGGTGCGCGATCACCGCAAAGACAGCGACCATCATAAGCAGCAGCAGGATTACCGTCTCTAACGCATGCAGACTAGCCCCTGATGTCATCATCCAGTCGATCTCCTTTCCTCAAAGTCGCGAAATGCCAAACCGCCTGCGTCCGATATCTCCGAGAATACCAGCGTCCCCTGCGGCACCCCTGCCCGCCCGCAAACCTGCGCACGAGCACAGCATTTAGACTTTAAATCAGCACATGAACTCCTACGATCCAGCTCCAACCGATCCTGCTCTGCTCGCCCGCCGCTTCCCCAACGAGAATCCTCCCAAGAAAATCGACTTCATGACGCGTCTGCGCCGTAATCTTCTCCGCGCCATCGCTGTAGCAGTGCCCCTTGTCATCCTCCTCGCCGTCGCCGCCTTCATCGGCGGACGCTACTGGACGCGCCACGCCCTGCGTGATTCCCTGCCGCAGATCGATGGCACCCTTTCCATCGCTGGGCTCTCCGCTCCCGTCACCGTCCAGCGCGACGCCCAGGGCGTACCCCACATCCACGCGGCCACACTCAACGATCTGGTCATCGCGCAGGGATTTGTCACCGCGCAGGACCGCCTCTGGCAGATGGACATTCTCCGCCGCCACGCTGCAGGTGAACTGGCCGAGATCCTCGGGCCAAGCCTCGTTGCTCACGATCGCCCCCAGCGCACCCTGCAGGTTCGCGCCTCCGCCGACCACGCCATCGCTACCCTGCCGCCCGATCAGCTCCACTGGCTGCAGCTCTATGCCGAAGGCGTCAACGCCTCCATCGCCGCGCAAGGCACGCATCTCCCCATCGAGTTCCGTATCCTCCGCTACCAGCCTGCACCGTGGACGCCCCGCGACTCCCTCCTCGTCGGCCTGGCCATGTTCCAGGACCTCACCAATACCTTCCCGCAGAAGCTCAACCGCGAAGCCCTCTCCGCGAAGCTTCCGCCCGAACTCCTCGCCGACCTCTACCCCGTAGGCTCCTGGCGTGACCACCCACCCACGCAGCCCGCCATCGACCTCACCAACCCGCCTGCCGACTTCACCGATATTCCACTCGACGAATCCCAAAGCAAACTGAATAGCCCCGCCACAAACCCCATCCCCACCAAAAGCCCAGGTGTCCCATCAAGCTCGGGTGCCCCATCCTTCGCAGCCGTATCGCGAAGGGTGGGATCCCCGGAATCCATACCCACCTCAACGCCAGCTCTGCTCGCCCTCCAAAAGATCCTCTCCACCAATCCCTGCGAAGGCTGCATCGCCGGCTCCAACAACTGGGTCGTCTCCGGCACCCGCACCGCCTCGGGCAAGCCTCTGCTCTCGAACGACATGCACCTCAACCACAGCGTCCCCGGCGTCTGGTATGAGGCTGATCTCCAGTCCACGGGCGACAACTTTCACGCCGCCGGAGTCACCCTCCCCGGCTATCCCTTCGTCATCGTCGGCCACAACAACCACATCGCCTGGGGCTTCACTAACCTCGGCGCCGACGTGCAGGACCTCTATATCGAGCACCTTCGCGGCAGCGGCGCCACAGCCGAATACGAGTCCCCCGGCAACATCTGGCACCCCGTCCTCCACCAGCGCGAAGTCATCCATGTCCTCCACCACAGCGATGTCACCCTCGACGTAGCTGCCACGCAGCACGGCGATACAGCGACTCCTCTCATCTCCACCATCTTTCCCAAAGAAACCCGCGCCCTCTCGCTCCGCTGGACGATCTACGACCCGGCCAACGTCACCGCTTCGTTCCTCAACATCGACTCCGCCGTTGACTGGCCCTCCTTCACCGCGGCCTTCTCCACCTTCGGCGGCCCCGCACAAAACGTCGTCTTCGCCGACGACCACGGCAACATCGGCTACCACGCCGTAGGCAAGGTCCCCGTCCGCGGCAGCAGCACCCAACCCACCGCGCTCAGCCCCGTCCCCACCGACGCGCTCGACGCAATCCACGACTGGGCGGGTTACATCCCCTTCGACCAGCTACCCCAATCCTTCGATCCTCCCGGCGGCGTCCTCGCCACCGCCAACGCTCGCGTCACACCAGAGGGCTATCCCTTCCCCATCACCCTCAACTGGGCCGCGCCCTATCGCAACGAGCGCATCTGGAAGGTCCTCAGCGCACGCGACCATCTCACTCCTCCCGACATGCTCGCGCTCGAAACCGATATCTACTCCGACCTCGACCACGTCATCGCCCAGCGCCTCGCCTACGCCATTGACCACTCGAAGACAAAGGACAGACGCATCCACCAGGCCGCCGACATCCTGCGTAAATGGAACGGCAACGTAGACATCAACGCTTCTGCACCGGCCATCGTCGATGCCACTCGCGCCGCGCTCTGGCCGCTGCTGCTCAATCCTCACCTCGGCCCGCATCCGGGCGACAGCGCCCAGCTCTACACCTGGAACGAGAAGCCCTACGCCGAAGAACAGATCATCATGCACGCCCCCGCCCGCTGGCTCCCGTCCAACTACGCCAACTGGGACGAGTTTCTTACCGCCGCCGTCGTGCAGGGTCTCTTCGAAGCCCACGCTCCCTTCGACCTCAGCAAATGGCAGTATGGGAAGTCGCATCCCGTCGACATCGAGCATCCCATCTTCGCGCAGTCACCCCTGCTCCAGCGTCTCGTCGGCGTTCCCACCGGAACCGGCGCACAGCCGCAGAGCGGCGACACTACCACTGTCAAACAGGTTGGTCGTACGTTCGGCCCCTCCGAGCGCTTCACTGCCGACCTCTCCAACCTCGACGACTCCACCCTCAACATCGTTCTCGGCCAATCCGGCAACCCCGCCAGCCCCTGGTTCATGGACCAATGGCCCGCCTGGTACAAAGGCACCACCTTCACGTTGCCCTTCAGCAAAGCCTCCACAGACGCTGCGGCGAAGCATACCCTCACCCTTACTCCACGCTGACGCGCCGGCCGCGAAGCCGGGACTTCTAAACAAAGGAGTTCCGGCTTCGCAACGGGCTATCCCACTGCTGAAGCCTCAAGAGCCACTCGTGATTTATCATCAAGCCTCAATGAACTTCACGGTACAATCCCTGCTTCACTCCGGCGTTGAGCTCACCGATGCAGCCCTCGAACGCCTGCTGCCCTCGCCCGATACCCTGCCTCACTCCATCCACCGCGCCATGCGGCACAGCACCTTCGCCGGAGGCAAACGCCTCCGCCCCATCCTCTGCATGGAAGCCGCCCGCATGGTCAGCGGCGAAGCCGAGATCCCCGAGGGCGCAGCCGACCTCGGCGCGGCGCTCGAGATGCTGCACACCTACTCCCTCATTCACGACGATCTTCCCGCGCTCGACAACGACGACCTCCGCCGCGGCAAGCCCACCTGCCATGTCGTCTTCGGCGACGCCATCGCCATCCTCGCCGGGGACGCCCTCCAGACCCTCGCCTTCCAGACGCTCGCCTCGCTCTCGTCGCCACCGTCCACGACCGTCGCCATCCTCAGCGAAGTCTCCCTTGCCGTAGGCACCGGAGTAGGAGCGAACAGCCCACTTCCTCCCGGCATGATCGGCGGCCAGGTCGTCGATATGGAGTCCGAGGGCAAGCCTCCCACCGCCGAGCTGGTCGAATCCATCCACCGCGCCAAAACCGGCGCACTCATCACCGTCAGCATCGTAGCCGGAGGCCTCTACGGCTCCCAGACCAAGCCCTCCAGCGACACCATCACCCGCCTCCGCACCTTCGGCGAAAAGGCTGGCCTCGCCTTCCAGATCGTCGACGACGTGCTCGACATGACCCAGAACTCCGCTCAACTCGGTAAGACCGCAGGCAAGGATACCGCCAGTATCAAGGCCACCTGGCCCGCCGTCTTTGGCATCGAACGCTCGCTCCACGACGCCAAAGAGCTTATCGCTGACGCCTTCGCCGCCCTCGCTCCCTTCGGTCCAGCCGCCAACCCGCTGAAAGCGCTCGCCAACTACCTCGTCGAGCGCAAACACTAAAATGCTCACCGAGTCCGAAATCATCGCAGCGCTCAGAGACTGCTACGATCCCGAACTGCCCTGCAACATCGTCGACCTCGGCCTCATCCGCTCCATCGCCATCACCCCTGACGCACAGGCTCCAGGCACAGGCATCCCCGGCGTCCCGCAGAAGCATCGCGTCCAAATCTACCTCGTCCTCACCCACCCGAGCGAAGACGCCGAGGCCCAGCTTCGCGCGCAGATCGCCAACCGTCTCGCCGGTCTCGAAACCGTCAACCAAACCACCATCACCATCCACGCAGAACCCACATGGAGTCCAGCCAATATCTCTCCAGCCGGACGCAGAATCCTCGGCCTCGACGGCAATCCCAGCCTCATCCAGATTCGCTAGACCATGAGCAAAAAGCCCATTCCCATCCGTCCCCGCGATCTGCTCAAGGCGACCTCCACGCCTATCCATCCCTTCGACCAGATCCATGGCGTAGAGACCAGCGGCCTCGTCCCCGCGGCCAACCTCGTCACTGGCCACCCCAACGACGAGCACGTCACCGCCTACTACGGCGTAGCGCCCAGCATCCTTCGTACCCTGATCGATCTATGGCGCGAGACTCCACCGCCCGAACCCATCCATAACTACACCTTCATCGACATCGGAGCAGGCAAAGGCCGGGCAATGCTGGTTGCCAGCGAGCTTCCCTTCCGCAAGGTCATCGGCATCGAGCTAAACCCACAGATGGTCATTACGGCACGCCAGAACATCGGCCACTGGCAACAATCCCACGCCGACGACACCACCGCCCAACGGCTGGCCCCGATTCAACTCCTGGAACAGGACGCCCTCACCTTCGACTTCCCTTCCACCCCGACGCTGGTCTTCCTGTTCCATCCCTTTGAGGCACCCGTCCTGAAGCAGCTTCTCCGCCGCATCGAAACCCAGTTCGCCAAGCGCTCCGGCACCCTCGACATCCTCTACGTCAATGCCGAGTGCCGCACCGTCCTCGATAAGCATCCAGCCTTTACCCGGCTCTTCAACGGCCCGGTCGCCATGTCGCCGGAAGACCATGCCGCCGACCTCGCAGCCATCGCCCAGCAGGAGGAATACGGCTCGACCGGCGACGAAGAGTGCGCCATCTACCGTTACACCGGCCGCGCCATCAAACCAGGGATTTGACAACCCGCTTGCTGCATATCTCAGCACCTATCCAAAACTATAAGACACGTCATCTCGACCGGAGACGTGCGGTTTCATCGCACGACGCAGTGGAGAGACCCCTGTATTTCGCCTTTATTCCCGCCACCTAACGATCAGCCCACGCTCATCGCCCTCGCCATGCTCCATGGCGATCTCTCCATCCGCCAGCTTCACCACACTCTCGAACCGCTCACCCCACTCCACCAGCACCAGCGCATTCGGCTCGGCCACCATCTCTTCGAGCCCAAGCACCGCAATCTGCTCCTCTGTCTCCAGCCGGTAAAGGTCGAGATGGAACAGATGCACCTTCGGTCCCTCATACTCGTGAACCAGCGTAAACGTCGGGCTGGTTACGTCCTCCTCATACGCCGCACCCAGCGCACGCGCAATTCCCTTCACCAGCGTCGTCTTGCCCGCGCCAACCTCACCTCGCAGGATCACCAGCTTGGGAGGCCGCAGCATCTCCGCCAGCGTCTCTCCCAAGGCCAGCGTTCCCGCAACCGACCGCGTCCTGAAGCGTTTCTCCCGCAGCTTCTCTTTCGTGTTCATTGTGCCGTCCCATGCTCTCTAAAATTCTAGTTATTCAAACCGCAGATCCAGGTCAATCCATCTGCATCCTTCACCCGGTAGTGAAACGCGTCCGACAAGTGTCTCACCGTATCGGTGGCAAGCACGGTATGCTCATCCATCGCATGGGCCGCAAAGTCACCAGCCAAACCATGCAGATAAACCGCAGCCTCTACCGCCCGGGCCACATCGTGGGGAAATTGCGCCAGCATCGCCGCCACGATCCCCGTCAAAATATCCCCGCTGCCGCCCTTCGCCATCGAGGGGTTTCCTGTCGTATTCACCGCCACGCTGCCATCGGGATGCGCCACCAGCGTCCGCCATCCCTTCAGCACCAGCGTCAACCCATGCTCGGTTGCAAACCGTCGCGCCAACCCTACACGGTCGGCCTCGACCTCCTTCACCGTCATCCCCACCAGCCGCGCCATCTCTCCGGGATGAGGCGTCAACACCATCGTCCGTCCCGCGCCCTGCAATAACTCCGTCTTCCCCGCAAACGCGTTCAAGCCATCGGCGTCGATCACAACCGGAACCTCGGTCTTCGCCACCAGCTCCCGCGCAAACTCAGAAGCATCCCCATCGGTTCCCAGCCCCGGCCCCACCGCCAGAACGGAAATCCCCTTCATCAGCCTCTGCAGCCGGTCGCCTTCAAGATTTCGCAGCAACCCCTGCGCTTCGACCAGCGGAGAGATCATCAACTCGGGAGCCACCGCCGCCACCGTCCCGACGATGCTCTCAACCACGGCTGCGGTCACCAAACCAGCCCCGGCACGTAACGCCGCCAGCGAGGCCATCGACGGAGCGCCGGCTTTGCCCCACGCGCCCCCCACCAACATCACATGCCCAAACTTTCCCTTGTTCGAGTTCATGTTCCGAGGCTTCTCCGCCACGGCCTTCGCGCTCCCCGTCCAGGTCAACCCTATCTCCGACGCCACCGCAGCCTCCGGCGATCCAATGCCCGCCACGACCACCGGCCCAAACGTCTCCGTTGTCAGATGTCCAAATATATGGGCCAGCTTCGGAGCCGTAAACGTCACCACGGCATCCACCCGAAACGCCCCCTCCACCGTCTGCTCCATCGAATCCGCATCCCACCCCGAAGGCAGATCCACCGCTACCACACGCACATTGATCTCTTTCAGCAGATCCCGGGCAGCAAGGGCAAGCCCTCGCAGTGGGGGCTTGAACCCCGTCCCAACAACAGCATCGATAATCAAATTACATTTATTATTCAATGCTTTAGACAGCATTAAATCATCTAAAACTTCAAGAATAGAAGCCTCGTTCGCCTCGGTTTGCAATCGCATCAGCGCCGCGGCCGCCTCGCCCTTTAGCTCGTTTCCACGTCCCAGCAGCAAAGCCTCAACAGTCTTCCCCGCAGCCGCAAGCACCCGCGCAGCCACCAGTCCGTCACCACCATTGTTTCCCTTACCGCAGAGCACTGTCACTCGCGAAGCCGCCGGATACTGCCGCAGACAAAAGGCAGCCACCGCATTGCCAGCCGCTTCCATCAGGTCACCGAGCGGAACTCCAAACTCCTGTACGGTCTGCCGGTCTACCGCACCCATCTCTGCCGCCGTCAGAATCTTCATCTATCCGTTCTACGCTGTTCGCCCACCCGGCGCCACCCTGCTAATTTCCGCCCAGACTGCCTGTCTCAACCGTCGGCGACTTCGGCGAAAAGTAGCTGTTGTCCCAGAGCGCACGGTAGAACTGCCCGGTCAACTCCGCCGCCTTTGGCCCAAAGGTAGGCCGTCCGCCTTCCAGAAAGAAGACCGTCACGATGCGGCCGTTCGGGGTGTTCGCATACGAGGCAAACCATCCGAATCTCGTTCCATCGTTCGAGCAGGTCCCCGTCTTCCCCATCACCGGAAACTCGCTGAAGCTTGCCCGCAACGACCGTGCCGTGCCATACGAACTGCCCACCGCGCCCGCCATGCCGGGAATAATCTCCGGAATAATCGGTGCGATGTTCAGCGTCCGCTTCACTCGCGGCGTAAAGTCAGCAACCTCCTGCGGCGTCTCAGGATGCTGCAGGTAATAAAGCGTTCCGCCATTCGCAATCGCCGAGACGATGGCTCCAAGCTGCAGCGGCGTCATCGAGATGCTCTCGCCAAACGAGCACATCCGGCCCACGCCTCCCAGCTTCTCCGGCAGCGGCTGGTCGGGATAAACCCCCAACTGCTCACCCTGGATGTGATATCCGGCCAACTCGCCCAGTCCAAACTGGTTGGCATAGTGCTTCACCCGTTCAAAGCCAAGGGTGCGGCCCAGCGTCTCAAAGTAGGGATTGATCGACTTGGCCAGGGCATACGTTAGATTCACCTTATAGCCATGCCCAAGATTTACCGGCGTGTCCTTGGTGATGATTCCTTCTTCGAGCGCGGCCAACGCCACCGAAAGCTTGATCGTCGAGCATGGCTCCGCCCCTCGCGATAGCGCCAGCTTCTGGTTCACCATGGCGAGAATTCTGCCATTGTCGGGATTGATTGCAACCACGGTTCCGTTCATGTTGCCCAGCGCTTCAATCGCTGCCGCGCGAACAATGGGATCTTCGCCAGCAGTCACATCCCCAAGGGTCAGATTGTCCGCATAAGAGCTCGCCGTGAATCGCTCCGAGTATCTGGATCGGTGCCGAGTCCGCCGAACCGCCAACACAGCACGCCCATTGCGACGGCGCCGATGTGTCGTAACCTTGGTTGACGTTACATGTCTGCGTGCGTGCGTGGTCTTTGCGACCGCATGGCTACGTCTCGCACGCGAAGTCCTCGTTGAAGTATGGGTCGTCCCTGCGCTGTGGCGTTTTGCGAGCCGGGTCGTCGGTTCCGCAGAGGCCCCAACGCATAGACCAAGGCATAAAAGAATGGCGCAAACTGACTTTAGATATCTCGACATAAAGGACCCGGTTTCTTCGACAGCAATCAATACCAGCAATCAATCTGCCATTCCCGCTAGCTATACCTTAAGACAATCTCATCGATCTTGGCATCACCAAATAGCGTCAGTTACCCCGCCGCAGAAACGCGGGGATATCCAACTCATCTGATTCAGCAGTCGCCGCCACAGCATCGAAAGAAGTTCCGCGAACCACAGCCTCACCCGGTTCTGCCATCACAACTCGAACATTCTCTGGTGGTTGGACGCGCGCGGACACGGAAAAGTGACCTATCTCCCTCGTCCGCTCCGAAGTTCCATCCGAATCAGCTTCCTCGCCGTGTCCCGAGCCCTGAAAGAAATCATCGTCAAAGACCGAAGCCGGCACAGGAATCAGCTCCGGAGGTGCCCCCGCTCTGCCCGCTGATAGTTGCACTTCGTTGCATGGCTCAGACGAAGACTCTTCCGGCCTGAACGCCGGTGCAGCTTCAAACGTCGACTCGCTGGCAAAACGAGTTGCAGCCCGCGACGAGGACACCCTCGGCTGAATCGGCACGTCGTACCGCATCGTCGGCAGCGTCGCCTCGGCGAGCATCCGCTCGCGCCGCTGCGGCATCTCCTGCTGCCTGAAACCGGTGGCGATCACCGTAATCTTCACCTCATCGCCCATGGTCTCGTCCTGCACCGCGCCAAAGATGATGTTCGCGTCCTCATGCGCCGCGCTCTGGATGATTCCCGAAGCCTCGTTCACCTCGCTCAGCTTCAGGCTGCTCGATCCGGTAATATTGATCAGGATTCCCCGCGCCCCATCGATCGCGCCAGCCTCCAGCAGCGGCGAAGCCATCGCAGCCATGGCCGCCTCCATTGCACGGTTCTGGCCCGAGCGCTGTGCCGTCCCCATCACCGCATAGCCCATCCCGGCCATGGTCGTCTTCACGTCGGCGAAGTCGCGGTTGATGACGCCCGGAATCGTAATGATGTCCGAGATGCCCTGCACGCCCTGCCGCAAAACATCGTCCGCAATGCGGAAGCTCTCAAAGAAGCCAGCATCCTTGGCCACGGCCAGCAGCTTCTCGTTCGGAATCACGATCAACGTATCGACCGACTCCAGCAGCTCCTGCATCCCGCGCTCGGCCTGCATCATGCGTCGCTTGCCTTCAAACCCGAATGGCCGCGTCACCACGGCAACCGTCAGCGCGCCCATCTCGCTGGCCAGCGAAGCGATCACCGGTGCCGCACCCGTCCCCGTGCCGCCGCCCAGCCCAGCGGTCACAAACACCATGTCCGCGCCTTCGAGCGCCTCGATAATCTTGTCCGAATCCTCAAGCGCGGCCCGCCGCCCCACATCCGGGTTCGATCCAGCGCCCAGCCCGCTTGTCAGCTTCACGCCCAGTTGAATCTTTACCGCGGCATTCGATGACTGCAGCGCCTGCACATCGGTATTGGCCGCAATAAACTCAACGCCTTCAACGTTGGCCGCAATCATGCGGTTCACGGCGTTGTTGCCGCCGCCACCTACGCCGATCACCTTGATCTTCGCCCCACGGGGAATCTCATCGTGATAGTGAATACGGATATCGTCGTCGGGCAGATTTGGCATGGCAGCAGTTGCTCCTGGAAGGATCAAAGTTACGTGTTAATTCTCCCATCAACAGCCAAACCACGCATCCCTCATTTTCCACCGCACGTACCAACGCTGGTTCAACAATGAGGTTATCCACCACCGTCCGCAAATAAGTGCAGACAACTTCAGCCACAGCCGCCAGCATCGCCACTGTTTGCAGGGGATCTCAACGTCAGCTTACGGGCACACCACAGGGCTCGGTGAGCCAGTGCGGCTCAACCTTGTTCTTATCAAGGAAGCTCAGAAGTCTCTCTGCGATCGCCGCGGGTTCGTTCATCGGCAGAAAGTGCCCAGAGTCCGAAATCACCATCTCCGAGTCCGGAATCAATCCTGACGCACGTGTCGCGAAGCTCGCGGGAACAGCCGGATCATGCGCCCCATGAAAGATCAGCGTTGGCATCAGAAGCTCCGGTAACAAGGTCGGAATCGCCGCAAGCACCTCTTCGGGTTTACCCCACCGCAAGAGCGACATCAATCGCCATGCCCCCAGCGGCCCACTGAACGGCGCGCGAAAATCCGCCAGAACATCCCGCTCCGCCTGACTGCCATCCAGCGTTCTTCGCATCACCAGCTTCCAGAAGATCAAATTAACCAGAGGCGCCATCAACTCCCCCAGCACAGGTTTCCGCAATAGCTCAAACAGGAAGAACGGCTCCAGCTCAGGAAAGATGGAAGGAGTCAACAGCGCCAGCCGACCCGTGTGCGCGGGATGGCGGTGAGCGTAATGCACCGCAATCGCGCACCCGGCGTCGTGGCCAACCACGTGCCATCTCTCCACCTTGTTTTCGATGCGAAGCACTTCAAGCTTCGCAACAATCGCATTCAACTCCCCAAAGCCCTCACGCGACTTCGGTGTTCTGCCCAGTCCGGGTAGATCCACCGCCATGCACGTATAGGTTCCCGACATCCTCTCGATCACGCCATCCCACAGGTGGCAACTCGTAGGGATGCCATGGAGAAACAGGACAGCATCCCCAGACCCCTGCGAGAGCAGATACATCCCCTCCGGCTTGCCCCGCAAATTCGGCTTTGGCATCATGCCTGCACCTCGCAGGCTTCTTCTTCCTCTTTACAGATACCGTGCAGCGCTGACGCGGCCGCCCTGCAAAGATTCAGCAGGCAACCGAACAGAAGTGTTCCAAACACACCTCGGGGACGCATCCGCGCATAGACCGTATTCATGCTCCACGCAGGCACGGTGTACACGTCGCCTGCGGTCAAGACCCCCATGCGGCTTCGGATCGGCCAGTCATAGACCACCTTCTCGATACCGCAGTTAAAAAACTTCGCCAGCCCTTCCACTCGCTTACTGTACATCGCTGTAGCCAGCCACGGCAGCCGTTCGCGATCGCGATACCGGATCAACAGGCTCGACGCTTCGGACGCATGCCGCAACGCCGCCGTCACGCCGTTGGCGGTCATCGGATCGACCATCGCAGCGGACTCGCCGACAATAAGCCAGTTAGGCCCAGCCACCTTGCCATGCACACGGCAGCGAAAAGAAGTGGTAAATGGTGGCACCGCGCCAGCCTCTCGCAGCAACTCCTCGAATCGAGGAAATCGCTCCAACTCTTTCCGGTAGATCTCCTCGACCGCATGTCCTTGCTGACGATTCGCCTTCATCGCGTCGCCGGTTGTCACATAGCCCACGCTGATGGTCTCTGAGTTGATCGGAATCTCCCATAGCCATTCCATGTAACCGGGCTGCGCGGCCTGCGCATACAGCGTTGTTCCCTCTCCCGGCTCCCGCACCTTGAAGTAGCTCCACACCGCCACCTTCCGTGGGCCGTATTCATGGACAGGCAACTTGAATGCCCGCGACAGCACGCTTGCGGCCGAGCCCGAGGCGTCGATATATCGCGAACAGGAAATCTTTCGCCCCTCCGCAGTATTCGCGGCGACGACCTTTCGACCTTCGATCTCCACATTGATCACCTTGTCGTACAGGTGTCTTACTCCATGGGCCATCGCAATCTCGCGGAGCGCATCGTTTAAGCGTGGACGATCGACGTGGAGGGTGCGCAGTTCAAGGTTGAAAGGAGCGCGGCCTAACCACGCCGCAGGAACGTAATGACGCTCGGAACCGTCACCCAGCTTTAAGATCACATGCCTCTTGTAGGTTGCAATCCCGTCATCGATCAGCCGCTGCATCGGCAATCCAAGCGCCTCCAGAAGCGCCGGAGCAGACCAGTCCAGCGACTCGCCTACCGCCTGGCTCCCGCTTAAATCCGGCCCCACGCATAGAACCCTTAATCCTGCCCTGGCAAGATGAATCGAAGCAGCCATCCCAGCGATGCCGCCTCCTATCACAGTGACGTCGGCAGTGTTTTCCTCATGCTCCACCCAGATCGCTCTCCCTCGCCCGAAGGCTGGCCTTCACCCCGAAGTTCGGGCGAGTTCCCTCTCGGCGAGAATCTTAGCTTTGTGTCATCCAACGCGCATCGGCCTATAGATGGAGATACGCCTCCACCCAAAACGCGGAGCAGGAGAATTCATGCCCATGCCTGCACCATGCGCCTCTTGCCTTCCAACACAAATGGCCGCGTCACCACAACAACTGTTAGCACACCTATCCCGCCGGCCAGCGAAGCGATCGTCGGACCTAATTCCCTTTCGCAGGCGGCGCCGCCAACACCAAATCTGTTACGTCCGTCGCCTGCACCCACGTTGTGGTCTCTACCTTGCCAAACTTTCGCAATACATCTTCGACAAACACAAGACGTCCCTCCACTTGGACGAGCCGTCCTTTCTTGTCTTTGGCGTTATCGATTCCTATTGAGTAATGGCCTTCGGGAACGAGATCGAACTCAAAACTTCCATCCTGCAAAGCTGCGGCGCGCTGAATGCTTGGGTCATCCGCTCCAACCAACCGCACGGTACCCGCATTAATGCGATGACCGTCTGTTTTGGCTTCCACTATCCCCGATACCGTGTGCAGACCGTGGGTTGGCACCATGATATCTACCCCGGCCTTCTCTTCCCCACTTCCGAGCGTAAGCACACCCGCGTCTTTCCAATGGAGCGTGTCTCCAAGAAATACCGAGATCTTCATCTGATTTCCAGAATCATCGACCCAGTCCTTCCCCACCATGGACTGAAGACGCTTCGGTGCGGCGATGGTGGCCTTCGCCGAATACTTTCCTTCGGGGATACTGGCCACGCGAAATCTACCTCGGTCATCCGTAGTAGCCCCCACCTGATCGAAGAGGAAGGCAGAGGCCATCTTCACCGGCATTGGTGACTTAGGCGCCTTGTCTCCCCCGCTGTCTCTCCTTCGAGCAGAGTAATCGTGGCGTCCGCAACCGGCGTGCCATCGTCGTAACGAACAGTGCCTGCAATCGAGCCCGCCCGCTCAATCGACAACTGCACATCGGCGACGGTGTTCTCTGTCACCAGCACTGTCGTAACCTTTTGCCGCACGCGATCCGAGACCGCCCGGTCCGTGCTTTGCAGCTCCTTCTCGGAAAACTCCGTGATCACGTCCACATATCCAGGCAGCACAGCGTAGATGTAGTACTCGCCCACTGGCACCTTGTTGATACGAAACGCGCCATCGAAATCGGTTCCCGCACCGGGAAGGGATACACCACTCTGTCCGTGGGTCTCTGACGCGCCTGACTCTACCGGCACAGGAACCAGCAGAACTCTAGCTGTTCGTGCGACCGCATTGGTGTCTGCACAGTAAACACGCCCACTCACGCTACCAAATACCTTCGCAGCGTTGTCAGGAGCCTGAGCCTGCCCCGAGGCGGCCATCACAAGTAAGGCAACCACCACCACGCACATACGAGTCCTCAGCATTCCTTAGAACCCCCTGTGCGCTTCAATCAGCTATTGAAAACTAGAAGCTCCCCGCGAAGATGGCCTTCAGCTTCGACCGCAGACCTTGCTCTTCGCTGGCCTTCCGCACCTGCGTGCGATGCGTGTAGAGCAGCATCCCGATCACCGCCGCAAACTCCGGCTTCGCCAGCTCCTCCGGCATCCGGGACAACGGCACCGGAAACCCGATCCGCGCCGGAACCCGCAGCAGGCTCTCCGCATTGTCCAGCAGACCGATGAGGTTTGCTCCGCCGCCGGTCAGCACACAGCCTGCGCCCAGCGCCTCCAGCACGCCGCCAGTTCGTAGATTGTCGCGCAGCATGGTGAACAGCTCTCGCGCCCGAGGCTCCAGAATCTCCGCCAAAAATCTCTGCCGCACCAACCGCGCCGGTTGCCCGCCCGAATACGCCAGGTTTCCGCCAACCTCGATCTCGTTCAACTGCGGCACCGCCGTCACCACGCAGTGCCCGTAGATCTTCTTCAACTCCTCGGCCTCTTCGACCGTCACATGCAGGCCCACGGCAAGGTCATTGGTAAAGTGGTCGCCGCCAATCGGGAGCACCGCCGTATGCGCAATCGATCCCTCGAAATAAACCGCCAACTCGGTCGTGCTCGATCCAATGTCGGCGATGCAGACGCCAAGCTCGCGCTCATCGGCGCTCAGCACCGACTCCGCCGCGGCGATTCCCTCGTACACCGTGTCCAGCACCTCAAGCCCGGCACGATTCGCGCAGGTAATCACGCTCTGCGCCACGCCACCCGAGCAGGTCGAAAGATGCAGATTCACCTCAAGCCTGTTGCCCACCATGCCCACCGGGTCATGGATTCCCGCCTGGTCGTCCAGAATAAATTCTTGCGGCAGCAGATGCAGCACCTCGCGGTCAGGGGGCAGCGCCACGCTGCGCGCCCGGTCGACCGCAGCCCGCACCTCCTCGCGCGTAATCTCGCGCATACGGCTGCCCATGCTGATACCGCCCCGCGAGTTCACTCCGCGAACATGCGTACCGCCAATCCCCACCACGGCTGTCTCGATCACCGCCTTGGCTGTACGTTCCGCCGTCAGCGCCGCGCGATTGATCGCCTCCGCGGCAGGCCCCAGCTCGGCGATCAAGCCCTTGCGCATTCCGCGCGAAGGCTCGATACCATGACCGCGATAACGCAGCACGCCGTCCAGCAGCTCTGCCACCAGCACGCAGCTCTTGGTGCTGCCCGCATCCACTACCGTAATGAGGTTTTCCTGTTTCTGGTTCACGGATGGACCACCTGAGAAGAATGATAGCGGGAATTTCCCGCCGCATGATGTGCAACTCGCGTGTGCGCCTTCGCAGCCACTCGACGGGCCCTGGCCTTTGTCGCAGCGCGCTTCCACTTCGAAACCGGAGCCCTCTTCGCAGCTGCATGAGCCTTGGCAGGCGGCTTCACCACCGACTTGACCACAGGTTTCGCAGCAGCTTGTACCGGAGCAGCCGTACTCGCCCCCGCGGTCGATGCCGCAGTCGACACAATCGAAACCGCTCCAACCGTAGCAGACGGCTGCATATCGAGTACCACCTGCCGCTCATACCGCATGTCCACCGACGACAACGTCGGATACTGTGTCCGCCACTCCTGCAGATGGTTCTCAAACTTGCGATAGCGGTTCAGGAAATCGGTATCTCCAAAGTGCACCAGAACGTCCTTGCCGCTGTCCGGAATCACCGCCTTCACATCCTCCGGGTTCGACAGGTCGATCTCGCTGAGCTTCTCCGAGATCTTCTCCCCCGAGCTATCGAGGTCCGACGTGAACTGCTCAAAGATCTTCATGCGCGCCGCCCGCGTCGACAGAGGATCGGAGGCCAAAATCCCCGTCACCACCGGAAACGAATAGTGCGAATCCCCATGCGTCGGCATATCCAGCAGCACGCCGCTCGCGTCCACCAATCCAATCTGACTTCCCTGGCGCACAAACGCCACCGGCGTCCGTTCCACAATCGACACCCGCAACCGGTTCGGCAGCAGACGCATCACCGTCGCATGCTCCACCCACGGCAGTTCCTGCAGTTGGTCCCGGCGCTGCGCCAGCGAGACGTAGAAGATGTTCCGCTCCACATCATCGCCAAAGATATTGACCAGTTCGTCCCGCGTCAGGTGCACATTGCCCTGAATCTCAATCGACGAAGCCGACTGGATAAAGAATCGCGGATCGTGCATCACGCTGTCCCTGACCAGCAACAGCGCCCCAAAGCAAAGCCCGGCCAGCACCACCAGGCCAAACCCAGCGGCAATCCGGCCCCACTTACTCTCTGGCAATCCCCAGCGAAACCGCAGCCGCACGCCTCGTTGCCGCCGTCCTGCCGGAGCGGCCTCATCCTCAGGAAAATCATCGGCAAAGTCTTCGCTGAAGTCACGGCGCAGCTTTCTCTTAGGCACCACAGACGTCCGTCTGGGCACCTTCAGTTCGCGGGCATAGTCCTGCTCGGGCGCATCTAGCACCGCCGCACCGCGTTTCGAAGATCCATTGCTATATCGCAAACTTGAGCAAGATCGCGAGAATCGCCACCCCGAATATAACCCGCCACAACCCTATTCCCACCCAACATCTTCCGTATGTACCCTTTGAGGAACTCACCCAAATCGTTACTTCGATATTCCATCCTTAGCTATCGTTATGGTTGCCGATCGGTCTCACGCCGTCAATCAGCCGCCTTCAACCCATCCAGAATCATCGCTCCCGCCTGCGAAACGCTCCCAGCACCCAGCGTCAGCACGACGTCGCCCTCCTGCGCCTCCCGCACCAAAGCCTCCACCGCAGCCGCTATCGACGCGGCATACTCCACCTTGGCCGAGCCCTCAGCCCCAATCGCCTTCACCAATGCCCCGGCATCAACCCCGGCAATCGGCTCCTCGCTGGCGGCATAGATGTCCAGCACCTTCACCACATCCGCATCCCCAAACGAACGCGCAAAATCCTCCATCAAATCCCGGGTGCGTGTAAACCGGTGCGGCTGAAACAGCACCAGCACCCGCCCGTACCCACACTCCTGCGCTGCCTGCAACGTGGCCACAATCTCGGTTGGATGATGCCCGTAGTCATCCACCACGGTCACGCCCCGCGCCACACCTCGAACTTGAAACCGCCGGTCGACGCCACGGAAACTATCCAGCCCCAACGCAATCTGCTCCGGAGCCACCCCCAACTGCACCCCAATCGCTACCGCCGCCGCCGCGTTCAGCACATTGTGCTTTCCCGGAACATGCAGCCGGAACGGCCCCATCACCAGCCCCTTATAGTTCACCTCAAAGCGCGCGTGGCAGCCGTCTTCCTTCTCCATCATCTGCACCCGGAAGTCTGCATCCTCGCTCGTGCCATAGGTATAGACCTTGCGCTTCACCCGAGGCAGCACCGCCCGCAGCAGCGCATTGTCGATACAGGCCGTGGTCGCTCCATAAAACGGAAGCCTGTCCATAAACTCGACGAACACATCCTCGACATCGGCCATGTCTGCATAACAGTCCATGTGCTCGCGGTCGAGATTGGTCACCACCCCCAGCACCGGCGACAGCTTCAAAAACGATCGGTCGCTCTCATCCGCCTCGGCCACCAGGTAATGCGAGTTCCCCAGCCGCGCATTCGACCCCAGCGAATCTACGCGCCCACCCACCACCACCGTAGGATCAAGCCCTCCGCCCGCCAGTACTGCGGCAATCATCGAAGTCGTCGTCGTCTTGCCATGCATCCCGGCCACGGCGATGCCATACTTCAGCCGCATCAGCTCCGCCAGCATCTCGGCCCGCTGAATGACCGGAATCTTCCGCGCCCGCGCCTCGACCACCTCGGGATTATCTTTGCTCACCGCCGAGCTGGTGACCACCACATCGCTGGCCGCCGCATTCGCCGCAGCATGGCCCTCAAAGATACGAGCGCCCAGCCCCACCAGCCGCTCCGTCACCGCAGATCGCCGCAGATCGCTGCCCGAGACCGCATACCCCATCGTCAGCAGAATCTCCGCGATCCCGCTCATCCCAATTCCGCCGATCCCGATAAAGTGGATCCGCTGCGTCGGGGCAAACAAAAAATGTCCAGAAGGTGTAACCGGCACAAACATATCTTCCACTCTAGCAGCGCCGCATCCTCAAAGCACACAGCTGCCTCAAGGGAGCGACCAAGCCCGGCATGACCTACGGAAACCTGCCCAGAGACGCCAAGCCCCATCAAAAACAAAGCACGTCATCTCGACCGGAGCGAAGCGAAGTGGAGAGACCCCTGTATTTTGCTTTTGTCTTTGCTGTTGCCGGTTTACTCCCAACCCACGATCCAGAACGGAGGACGAGATGACTGACCAAGGTGCGCATTGACAGGGGATGCAAGACCCTGCTCGCCCGAGGAAAAAGCAAAATACAGGGGTCTTTCCACTCCGCCGCGCGATGATGCCGCGCGGCTCCGGTCGAGATGACGTGGGGACATAGTTTTGGACAGGTTCTAAGGAACCTGAATCGTAGCGTCGAGCTTGATATCGGCCGACGAATCGCCAACCATCAGCTTCACCGGCTCCGACTCGACGACAAACTTCGACTCCTTCTCATTCCAGTAAGCAAGCTGCTGGGCATCCAGTGGAATCTCAACCGTCTTCGTCTCATTAGGCTGAAGCGACACGCGCTGGAAGCCTTCCAGTTCTTCGCGAGGCCGCGAAACCTTCGACTTCAGATGCTGGACATAGAGTTGGACGACCTCGTCGCCAGCCCGTGTTCCAGTATTGGTCACATCCACGGCGACCGTGACACGGCCATCCTTGGCAAGACGCGAGGCACTCGGTTTAAGGTTCGAGAATTTAAAGCTGGTATAGCTCAGGCCATAGCCAAAGGGATAGAGCGGCTCTCCCTTGAAGTACATATAGGTGCGGCCATCGCGGATGTTGTAGTCCATCATCGCGGGAAGCTGATCGACAGACTTAGGCCACGTGGTCACAAGATGGCCGCCGGGGTTGTAGTCGCCAAAGAGCACCTTCGCAATGGCTGTGCCCTCATCCTGCGAGGAGTGCGCCATGTGCAAAATCGCGGGAACATTCTCCTGCGTCCAGTTGATCGCAAAGGGAAAGCTGGAGATGAGCACAACGATAGTGTGCGGATTGACCTCGTAAACCTGTTTGACCAACTGCTCCTGCTGGCCGAGCTCGATGCTGTCGCGGTCGCGTCCTTCGCGGCCATTGGAAGGCACCGTGCAGGGCAGCGTCCCGTTGCCGGTCCAGTCATGAGCCATATCCGGGCCGCAGGTCGGGTCGTTGCCGACAAAGACGACGGCCACTTCAGCCTTGCGCGCAGCGTTCACCGCAGCATCATGGGTCTCGTCCGCAGCGTAGATCACCTTGGTCTGTGGGCCAACAATCTTCTGAATTCCTGCAAGCGGCGTCACCGTGTAAGGAGGCGTGCCGCCGTACCAGTCCCAATGAACGGAGTCAGCCAGCGGCCCGATCACGGCAATCGACTTCAGCGTCTCCTTGTTGAGCGGAAGCGTAGCCTTGTCATTTTTTAGCAGGACGACAGACTCCAGCGCGATCTTCTTCGATACAGAGGTGTCGGCTTCCGTCGTCCATGGTTCAGGCGAATCTTTCACGCTCGAATACGGCACCATCGACGGCGGATCGAGCAGCCCCAGCTTCAGCGTGATGCGAAGCTTGGGCCGAACCAGCGCGTCAAGATCGGCGGCAGTAATCGAGCCATCTTTCAACGCAGCGCGGGTCTCATCTTTATAGGTATCGAGAAACTGATTGATCCCAGCCTTCAAACAAGCAACCACAGCAGCCTGCTGGTCGGGATAGCTCTTGGAGTCTTTGACGAGCGCGTGAACCGCACCGCCGTCGCTGGACAGAATATCTGCCCCCCATTGCTTGACTACGATATTTTTGAGCACCGGATTGACCGCCATGTGCGTTCCGTTCCAAGCGTTGTACGAAGCCATCACCGCTTTCGCTCCCCCATCGAGAAAGCCCATGCGGAACGGAACCGAGTAGTACTCCCAGAAGAGCCGCTGATCGAAGTCCGAAGAAGTCTTGGTGCGGTCTTTCTCATTGCTGTTGGCGAGAAAATGCTTCATCAACGATGCCGCCTGCCAATAGTGAGGATCGTTCCCCTGCAAGCCATGCACAAACGCAGTCACCATGGTTCCGTTGAAGAAGGGGTCTTCGCCATAGACTTCTTCGCTCCGCCCCCAGCGAGGATCGCGAGCAAGGTCGGCCTGCGGCCCCCACAACATCAGGATAGGGTGATGATACTTCTCCGTCTGCGAGATAAACCGCGCCTCGTGACCCTCTACCCCCGCCGCCTCGCGCACGATGGCCGGATCCCACGTCTCTCCCATGCCGGGTGGCTGCGGAAACTGCGTCGTCGGAATCGCTGGATGCGCGTGAGGGCCTTCCTCGTGCTCACGCTGCACCACGCCGTGGATTCCCTCGGAACTACCGAAGCTCGGAATACCAAGCCGCTTCACAGAAGTATCCGTGCTGAGAAAGTCGATCTTCTCCTCGGTCGTCATCAGCGAAATAATGTTGTCGATGCGCTTTTGAGCGGAGAGCGAAGTATCCCGAAACGGATAGCTCGTTGGCTGCTGTGCGAAGGCTGGCGAAAGCGTAAGGGCGAAGATGCTGAGCGAAACTGCGAGCGATTTTATCTGCATGATGGCCTTGGGTCCGTATCTTCTGCGAACGAAGCGCAGCGCAGGATTTGGCTGCCATCACCGCGCTCATTTACGAGAGGCACCCATGCTACCACCGACAGCCACTAATTCGATTGAATAGCTGCAATCTTTGAATTTCTCAAATATACCTCGGAGACAGACATCACACGCGGTAGCAGCGGCCACGCCTGCTCTCCACGCCGAACCCCTTATACTTGATTCAGGGTTGAATTCAGTGTGTACCTGATTCACCCGCCAACTTGCCCCCGAGGAATTCATGGCCGTATTGATTGAAGCGATCAACATTAAGCGCAAGACTATGTTCGAGCTTGAAAACGCCCCTTACGCCTGTCTGGATTCAGACATCACCACGCCGACGGCTCGCGGCGGCCAGACGCTCGTTCGCCTCAAGATGCGCAACCTGCTCACCAGCGCCGTCTTCGAAAAAACCTTCAAGGCCAGCGACAAGTTCAAGGAGCCCGACCTGCAACTGGTCCCCGCCTCCTACCTCTACAGCGACGGCAGCGGCTCTCACTTCCTCGATCAGGAGAGCTATGAGACCCTCACCCTCGACGAGAACATGGTCGGCAATGCGCTCGACTTCCTGATTGAAGGCACAGAGCTCCAACTGCACAAGTACAACGGCAATCCTATCGGCCTGCAACTGCCGATGTTTGTCGAACTGAACGTCACCTATGCCGAACCGGCAGCGCGAGGCGACTCATCGAGCGGCAGCGGAACCAAGATGGCTAAGCTCGAAACCGGCCTCGAACTCCGCGTTCCACCCTTCATCAAAGAAGGCGAAAAGGTAAAAGTTGCAACAGAAAGCGGAGAGTTTTCAGGCCGGGCAGACAAAAGCTAACCGCTTCTCATGCCGGATTCAAACTGAGTTTCCAAGCCGTTGCTAAACTAGCATCAGCATGGCATTCTCTCTCTTCGGCAAACGCGACAAACCTGAGCAGCAACCCGACCAGCCCACCACCACACCGGAAGCTGCGTCCACCCCCGAACCGTCCGAGCAGAAACGCGGCTTCTTCGACCGCATGAAGCAGGCGGTCACCCGCACCCGCGAGTCCTTCACCGAGTCCATCAGCTCCGTCGTCGCCCTCACCCGCGAGGTCGACGAGTCGACCTTCATCGGCCTCGAACCTGTCCTGCTCGCCGCCGACATCGGCGCACCCACCACGGCCATCGTTCTCGAAAACCTGCGCCAGCGCGCCCTCCGCACTGGCATCCAGGGCGGCGGGGAGCTGAAGCGGCTGCTCAAAGCCGAACTCAAGCAGATCCTCGACGGCGTATCCAAACCCATCAGCCATCCCTCCACTTCTCCCGAAGTCATCATGATGGTCGGCGTCAACGGCACCGGCAAGACCACCACCTCGGGCAAGCTGGCCGCGCACTTCCGCTCGCAGGGCCGCACCGTCCTGCTCTGCGCCGCCGACACCTTCCGCGCCGCCGCCATCGAGCAGCTCGAGGTCTGGGCCCAGCGCTCCGACGTTCCCATCATCAAGACCAAGCAAGGTGGAGACCCCAGCGCCGCCCTCTACGATGCCTGCTCCGCCGCCAAAGCGCGTGGCACGCAAGTCCTCATCGTAGACACCGCAGGCCGCCTCCACACCAAGACCGATCTGATGAAAGAGTTGGACAAGATGCGCCGCACCGCGGAGAAATTAGTCCCCGGCGCACCCCACCAAACCCTGCTCGTCATGGACGCGACCACAGGTCAAAATGGCCTGACGCAGGCACGCCTCTTCACCGAAGCCGCACGCGTCACCGGCATCGTCCTCACCAAGCTCGACGGCACCGCCAAGGGTGGCATCGTCCTCGCCATCGCTACCGAACTCAAGCTCCCCGTCCTCTACGCCGGTGTAGGCGAAAAGATGGAAGACATTCTCCCTTTTGACAGCGGCACCTTCATCGACACCCTCCTCGACTAGCAAAGGCTCTCATGGACAGCAGTTCACATACGCCGTTGGTTCTACCGAGTGCTCCAGCCGCACCAGCGTCAACTGCCGCCGTACCTGTGCGAAATCCTCATGTTCTGCCCGAGGCCGCCTCTTTGCTCCTCGACATCGTCCGCTTCTCCGCTGCCGTCGTAGTCGTCACCGGGCACCTCACCTTTACGGAATTGCACACCGGTTTCGCGGATCTTCACATCATCGGGGAATATGCTGTCCCCGTCTTCTTCGTCTTATCCGGCTTCGTCATTCGTTTCGTCACTCGTACAAGGGAGAACACCTTAAAAGAATTCTTCATCGATCGAGCATCAAGAATCTACTCCGTCACCATCCCTGCAATGGCGCTCACTCTGGCCGTTTGCCTTATCTGCTTCATCATCGATCGCCATCATTTCGTCTCCCAGTGGGGAGCAGTATCCGATCATCCCATCGCCCGCATCTTTCTGAACCTCAGCTTCCTCAGCCAATCATGGGGACACAACACGATCCCTTTCGTCGACGCTGCCTTCTGGTCCCTCAGCTACGAGTGCCTCTATTACGTCGCCTACGGCTTTCTTTTTTTCCTGCGCGGCTGGACCCGGGTTATTGCATTGGCCATATGGGCCGCACTCTCCGGTCCTCAGGTCCTCTTTTTATTTCCCATCTGGTTCCTTGGCTGCTGGATCTATGATCTCTACCACGCCATTCGCCTGACCGCCGCCGCCAAAGCCCTTCGTGTTCTCGTTTCCGTCTATCTCGTCGTCGCAATCGCCACCTACTTCGCCGGTCGGGAGTCGCTGCTTCTCTTCCCCTTCACTCTCGTCAAACACTTCGACCAACTGACAAATCCCCTCGACCTCCTGCACATCCCCGTCCGCCGCGCGACTCTTAGTGCTATCGCAACTGGCACCCTCTCCGGGATTCTTATGCTTCTCGCCCTGCTTGTATCCGACGCAATAATAATTTCGCGCAAAAATCGTTGGACACGCCAAGTCAGGCGCATCGCTGACGGTACCTTCGCGATCTATCTCATGCACTACCCTCTTCTTGTGCTCGCTCTCTTTCTCGGCCTGCTTCACCCTGATACCCCTGTGACCAATATCTTCACCGCCATCGTTATCTGCGTCCTCCTCATCCTTCTTGCCTCCCCCATCGACGGACTCAAACGAGTGATGCGCTCCAGCCTCAACCGATGGCTCAAGAACCCCCAGCCTGTGCGCCGCCCAGCCTAGTACGCCGCAATTGGATTCCCTTCCTCAGGGTGATCCTGTATAGTTTTTAACTAACCGGTTAATCAATGCCACGAAAAACACCCAATTTGCCCGAGACAGACCAGGCACGAGAGCGAATCCTCCGCGCCGCCCTGCACGAATTCAGCGCCCACGGCCTGGCTGGCGCACGCACCGATGCGATTGCCCAATCGGCAGACGTCAACAAGGCCCTGCTCTACTACTACTTCAAGAACAAGGAATCGCTCTACGCCGCGGCCTTTGAAGCGGCCCTCGAGAACGTCATGCAGAGCACCTTCGCCGTGCTCCAGTCGAAGTGTTCCGCTGGAGAACTCCTCCTGCGCCTCGCCCTCAACCACTTCGACCGTGTGCTCACCCAGCACGAGTTCCAGAGCCTCATGCAGCAGGAGATGGTGCGCTTCCATCATGGCAAAAGCAGCTCCATCCCCTCGCTGACAGGCAGAGTCTTCACTCCGCTCCTCAAAAAAATACAGGCCACTGTCGAAGAGGGCATCAACTCCGGCGAGCTATGCAAGATCGATTGGATGCAGGTGATGTACTCCACCTACGGCTCCAATGTCTTCTACTTCATGAGTGCGCCAATGATGCGCCTTTCGCTCTCCTTCGAGCCCTTCGATCCTGCAATCATCAAGCTCCGCCGCAACGCCTCTGTTCAGTTTCTCGGCAACGCCCTCTTCGTCGACCGGGCCCACGGCGCAAAGCTCGTCCGCCGTGTCCTCGCCGCCATGCCCATGCCTGCCGTAGACAACCCCCCCGTCTGGAGAAAAATCCTGGAGAAGAATCTATGAACGCCCGTAACCGAATCCTCATCCTGATGGGCATCCTGCTGGTCGTCTCATTCGTCTGGTATCTCTTCTCAACCCAGCGCTCCCCCGATCTCCAACTCATCGGCACCGTCGATGCCAATGAGGTCATCGTCAGCTCCCGCATCCCCGGCCGCATCCAGAAGCTCGCCGTAGACGAAGGCGACACCGTCACTGCTGGCGAACTCATCGCCACCATCCAGAGCGACGACCTCGCCGCAGCGCGCAACGCCGCCGAAGCCACCGCCCTCAGCCAGCACTACAAGCTGCAGCAGTCGCAGGACACCCAACACCAGACTCAGGGCAGCACCACCAGTCAGGTCGCCAACGCCGAGGCGCAGGTACAGGTAGCGCAAGCCGCTCTCCTTCAAGCACAAGCCCAGTACGAGCATCAACATGCCGACAGCAGCCGCACCATCGCTCTCGCCAAACAAGGGGTCATGAGTGAGCAGTCGAGCGACGAAGCCATCACCTCCCTGCGCGCGTCGCAAGCCGCTGTAGACTCTGCAAAGCAAAGCGTCGTCGCAGCCAACGCCTCTCTCAAACTAGCCATGGCGAACACCATTCAGGCACAGGCCGCAGCCAAAACCGTAGCCTCCACCCGCAGCGACGTGCAAAACGCAAAGGCGCTGGTCAATCAGGCACAGATCGAGCTCGACTACGCCAACGTGCTCGCGCCTATCTCTGGCAGGGTCAACGTCCGCGCAGCCCGGCAGGGCGAGGTCGTCGCCGCCGGAACCCCCATCGTCACCATCACCGACCTCACCCAAACCTGGGTCTACGCTCCGCTTCCCGAGACCGAAGCCGACTCCGTCAAGCTAGGCGACAGTCTCCGCGTCGTCATGCCCAGCGGCGAGGCCATTCAGGGCAAAGTCATCAACAAATCCGCAGAGGCCAACTTCGCCACCCAGCGCGACGTCAGCCGCCGCAAGCGCGACATCAAGACCATCCAGCTCAAACTCCTCATCCCCAATCCCGGCATGAAGTACACCCTCGGCATGACCGCCGAAGTCTACGTCCCCAAGGACAAGTTGGTGAACCAATGAGCGCCAACCAGCCAGCCATCGTCGTCGACAACATCACGAAGCGCTACGGCGACTTCGAAGCCGTCAAAGGCATCACCTTCGACGTAGCCGACGGCGAAATCTTCGGTCTGCTCGGCCCTAACGGCGCAGGCAAGAGCACCCTCATCCGCATGATGACGACGCTCATCCCCGTCACCTCCGGTAAAGCCATCATCGGCGGGCACGACGTCTCGCACGACTCCGACGCCGTTCGCCGCATGATCGGCGTCATCCCCCAGGCCCTCACCAGCGACATCGACCTCACCGTCGAAGAAAACCTCTCCATCTACGCCAAGCTCTACGACGTACCCAAGGCAAAGCGCGAGCAAAATATCAACGAGCTTCTAGAAGCCGTCGACCTCACCAAGTGGCGCAACGCGCAGACCAAAACTCTCTCCGGCGGAATGCGCCGCCGTCTCGAAATCGCCCGCGGCCTCGTCCACAACCCGCGCATCTTCTTCCTCGACGAGCCCACCACCGGCCTCGATCCTGTCTCCCGCGTCGCCGTATGGGAGATGCTTAACGATCTCAAAAAGCGGCACCACCTCACCATGCTCATCACCACCCACTACATGGACGAGGCCGACCGCCTCTGCGACCGCATCGCCATCGTCGATCACGGAAAGCTCGTAGCCCTCGACACTCCCATGGCGCTCAAAGCCAACGTCCCCGGCACCAACGTCGTCGAAGCGCAGTTCTCTAATGAGTCCATCGACTGGCCCGAACGCCTCGGTCAGCTCGAAGGCGTTATGTCGGTCGAATCGCAAAGCTCCGGCATGTACCGCATCATGACCTCCAGCGGTTCGCTCACCACCATACAGTTAGTTCAGATGGCCGCCAGCCGGGGTGAAACCATCAAGTCCCTCAGCGTACAGAACACCACCCTCGACGACGTGTTCGTCCACTACACCGGACGCGCACTCCGCGACGAACAGGTCAAAGCGGCTGGCTTTGTCATGCCGCCGCGCCCAGGGATGCAGCCATGAGCAAGGGGATATAGCCATGAACAGAATGCTCGCAATCGTCGAACGCGAGATGCGAAAGTTCTTCCGCTCGCCTGCACTCATGATGGTCTCGATGACCCTGCCGCTGGTGCAGTTGCTCATCCTCGGCCACGCCTTCGGCGGCAAAATCCGCAATGCCCGCATGGGCGTGGTCGACTACGACCACGGCGCGCAGTCGCTCAAAATTCACGAAGCCTTCGACGCCATCGCCGCCAACATCCGCACCTTCACCACCGTCCCCTACGATAACGAGGTGCAGGCCCGCGAAGACGTTCGCACCGGCAAGATCGACGGCGCCGTCATCATCCCCAGGCAGTACTCCCGCCGCGTTCTCGCAGGCGACTCCCCCGCCATCGGCCTCGTCGTCGACAACACCGACCAGGTCATGAGCGGCGCTCTCGAGGGCGAGATGCAGTCCCTCGTCGACTCGCTCAACGCCCCCGTTATCCAGCCGCTCGTCGTCCAGCAGATCGCAGTCAAAATCGTCGAGCTCTACCCTTATGTCGAGTACATGAAGTACCTGCTGGGCGGCTCCATCGCACTCGCCATGTACGTCGCCGTCATGATCGGCGGCGGCATGCTCTACATCGACGACAAGGCCCGCGGCGTCCACGAGGGCTACCTCGTCACTCCCATCACCAAGCTCGAACTGGTCATGGGCCTCAATCTCGCGGGCTCCATCAAGGCCATCCTCTCCGGCATCTGCCTCACCGTCATCGGCTCGCTCTTCGCAGGCATCGGAGCCATCTTCGATCCCATGGCGCTGCTCCAGCTCTCACTCCTCATCGTCGCCACATCCGTCGCTTTCAACGGCATGATGTTCCTGATGATGGTGCGCGTAGAAGATCCCCTCGTCCCCCGCGCCATGTTCGGCGTCCTCAACACACTCCTCTTCTTCCCCAGCGGAGCCATCTCACCCGTCTCCGGCCTTCCCCCATGGCTACGCGTCATCGCCAACATCGATCCCTTCACCTACGCCGTCCACGGCTTCAAAGCCATCCTGCTCAAAGACGGAGGCTTCACCGCCATCTATCCCGACATCTTCTTCCTCTTCGCCTTCGGCATCGGAGCGCTCCTCATCGCAACACCGCTCTTCAAACGCACCCTCTAGCTCAAGCAAAAACTCCTACCGCGCAGATGCATTGCAGATAGACTAGGGCCTCCACCCATCTTTGGAGGCCCGATGCGCCACGCACTAATTCTGATCCTGCTTGCAGCAATGACCAGCACTCTCGCTGCACAAACGCCTCCCTTATCCGACTATGTGGGTACCTACACCGACCGCCCCGGCCACACGCTCGAAATCGTGGCAGGCGATCAACTCTTCGCCGTACAGGACAGCGCAAAGTACAAGCTCCAATCCTCCAAAACCGACGAGTTCACTACCATCACCGGGAACAAAATCCCCTTTGTCCGCGACGCCAGCGGCAAAGTCATCGGCTACGAAGAAGACGGCCACCTCCACCCACGCGTCTCACTCTCCATCACGCCGGAGTCCGCCGCCCTCGCCCGCCCGTGGCCACTCAGCAAAGGCACCACGTACCACTACCACCCACCCGCCAATCTTCACGACGGAATAGCCGTAGCCAGCATCACCCACTCCGGCCTCGGCGAAGCCACAGCAGACGCCATCGTGCACGGCATCCTCGACGGCACCTATCAGGACGTCCACAGCGTCCTCCTCTACCAGCACGGCCACCTCGTCATGGAAGAGTACTTCTACGGCTACAACGCGGCCCGCCAGCACCAACTTCGCTCCGCCACCAAATCAGTCGTCAGCGCGGTGGCCGGTATCGCCATCGACCGCGGTGCGCTCACCGGAGCCAACGAACTCGTGCTCCCCCACATGAGCTACACCACCTACGCCAACCCCGACCCGCGCAAATCGAAGATCACGCTCGGCAACTTTCTCTCCATGAGTTCCGGCCTCGACTGCAACGACCACAGCGGCACCTCTCCCGGCCGCGAGACCGTCCTCGATGACGCGCCCGACTGGGTCAAGGCCACGCTCGATCTCCCCATGATCAACGACCCCGGCAGCAAGGGCTTCTACTGCTCGGGAGGCGTTGCTGTCGCAGGCCGCATGACCGAAAACGCAACCCACATGTACCTCCCCGACTTCGCCCAGAAAAATCTCTTCGGCCCTCTCGGAACCCCGCGCACCAACTGGACGTGGAACTACAACCTCACCAACGCCAACAAGGAGTTCTCCCAAATTCATCTCCGCCCCCGCGACATGCTCAAGCTCGGTATCCTCTACGCCGACGGCGGCAAGTGGAAGGGCCATCAGGTCCTCTCCTCCTCCTGGATCCAGGCATCGCTCGCAACCCAAAGTCAGATCGACGGCACCGACTACGGCTATTTCTGGTGGAAGCCCTACTTCAACGTGCCCACCCCCAACGGCACACAGCGCGTCAACTTCAACGCCGCGCAAGGCAACGGAGGCCAGAAGATCTACCTCCTGCCGCAATACGATTTCGTCGCCGTCTTCACCGCGGGCGACTACAACTCCAATGGCGCTCCACCCAACAAAATCATGATCAAAATCATCCTGCCCGCACTCATCGCAGCCCACACCCAAGCAAAATAACTTCGGGCGCGGCATCATCCAAACGCCGCGCCCGAAATCCAACCAACCTGTTCAAAACTTCTGAAAGTTCACTTCAATATTCAGCGCAACCGCCACCGGCTTTCCTGCTCGCGTAGCAGGCTTGAAGCGGTACTGCTCCACCGATTTGACTGCATTCGCATCGAAGTCAGGACGAAGCGAACGCTTGACGTGAACATCATGAACCATCCCTGACGAGTCCACCACCAATCCAATCAGACAGTTTCCTCCAAACTTATCCTTAGTCTTTTTCTCAGCCTCCGGGTACTCAGGCTCCACAGAAAAGACCAGCACAGGCGCTTTCACGTCTTTGCCCAAGCGATAGACCTGCCCATACGGTTGCGCCTGATCGGCTGCCTGAGTAGAGGCTGGCGGCTCAATCACCACAGCCATCTCCGCTCCTCCCACCGCCACTGAGAGCAGGAACACCGTTGCCGGAATCACCAAACCATACTTCAACGCAGAGCTGACACGAGGTTTATTGAGATTCATCATCATGATTCGCTTCTCCAGAATATTGGCATCGAAGATCCCGATGGCGTGAGAGGGATAAGCCCGCGAGCCCACAGCAACCATGGTCGCAAGCCGTAGCAGAGACTCGGTATACCTGCGCGAATCGATCAGCCCATCCGTGGCCATGCCATCGCAGATCATCTCGCGCGTCTGCGCGATGTGCGACTTCAGCATCCACACCACAGGATGAAAAACCAGCAGCAGGCTTGCAATCTCATAGAAGAGGTTCTTCTGAAAATCGCGCCGCTTCATATGCGCGCACTCATGCGCCAGCGCAGCCAGCAGGTCCTGCTCCGAACACTCCGCGGCAAAGTCGCTCGGCACCAGCAGCACCGGCCCTCGCAGCCCCAGCGTCACCGGCCCCGCAATACGCGAAGAGCCATGCATCCGCGCCGCATCCACCGAGAACGCTCGCTTGCAACTCCGCCACACCTCTTCCTGCTCCATCGTCAAAGAAAGAGGACGCGCCTGCCTCACCAGCCTCGCCGTAGAACGCAGCGACCACACAAGCCGCACCGCAAAATAAAGCACCGCGCCAAAATAGAGCGACAGCAAAGACACGACAAAAATCTCAGGCAGCGTATAAACATTTCGCGAAACTAATCCGCCGCCTTGAGCGGCAGCGATAACAATCGAAGCACTCCCGCCAGCCGCATGAGGAACATACAGCAACGCCAGCAACCACCGAAACAAAGGAAGCGCAGGCATAACAATCGCAAGCCCCAGCGTAGAGACCCACACGACATGCTCCGCCTGCGGGCCAACTTTTTTGACCAGACGGCTCACCAGCCATCCCGCCCCGGCAATCAGGACAACCTCCCAAACAGCGTTGACCAAATAAGAGACGATAAAACCGGAAAGGCTACTCATCCTGTTCTCCTCTCTCCTGCGCCATCTTCCGGCTCAGATCCGCAATCCGCTCCAGATCGACCTGACGGCTTTTGACAAGGCTCATCACCAGCTCTTCAGAAGACCCGCCGAACATGCGCTCCACCAGATCGCGCACAGCCTGACCAAGCACCGTCTCCTTCGAAGCGACCGGGCTATAAACAAAAGCCCGCCCCTCCAACGTGCGTCCCACCCTCCCCTTGCGATGGAGGACATTCAACATGGTCTGCACCGTGTTGTAAGCAAGCTCAGTGTTGGGCAACAGGCTCTTCTGCACATGCTGCACGTTGCTCGGCCCCTCGCTCCAAAGAACCTGCATAATCTGCAGTTCAAGAGGAGTAAGAGCATTCGTCCCTTTTTTGCGTCCAACCATAACGTCTCCTAAACAAATAGGAGTCTAGGGCCAACCTGTTCACCTGTCAACCTAAATATTTAGGTCTTTGTCTCCACTACCCGCAAAGACCTAAGCTTCTTCACTTAGAACGAAAGCCGCGCACTCACCTGGATCTCTCGTCCCGGCGTAGTCACCTCGGTGATCGATCCGAACCCTGCCGTATTCACAAACCGGTTTGGCGTCCCCAGGTTCGTGTGGTTCAGCGCGTTGAAGAACTCGCCACGCGTCTCCAGCCGCAGAAGCTCGCCCAGCACAAAACTGCGCACCACGCTCACGTCCATCGTCTCCGTCCCAGGTCCCACGACCGAGTTGCGCCCTGAATTGCCAAACGTATAGGCAGGCGGTGCCGCGAACGCCGCCGGATTGAACCAGTTCGTCGCATTTCTCGTCCCCGCCCCAAAGACCTGCTTGCCGGTGATATTGGCCCGTATAGGATTCTCGCCCAGCGCCGTACCCGCATTCGCCGTATCGCCGAACACCGAAATCGTCAATGGAAATCCGCTCTGCGCCTGAAAGATCGCCGAAGTGCGCCAGTCCGCCGTCAACGCACGCGTCACCCGGCTGCGCCCCCATTCCGGCACGTCGTATACCGCGCTCAGGGCGATGCGATTCCGCACATCGCACGCTGGGCCCTTCTCCGCCGCCAGATCATTATTGTTCTGCGGAATCGCCGCCTCGAACATCGGCGAACGGAAATCCGGCGCATTCGACAAGCTCTTCGACCACGTATAGTTCGCCAGTAAACTCAGCCCCTTCGTCGCCCGACGCCGCACGTTCACATATCCTGCGTCGTACCAGCTCTGCGCCGAATTTTCGAGCAGATTGATCGTGCTCACGCCAAACGTCGTACTCGCCACCGTCACGTTAGGCGGAATCACCGAATTGGGAACGAAGCTGATCTGCTTGAAGGGCCGTCGCGGCTGAATCGCTCCCGGCCCCGGCTGTGCATTGTTAATCAGGTGCGAGCGTTGCAGGTGGAAACCACCCGAGCCCAGATAGCCGATCTCAACCACCGTGCTCTTGCCAATGCTCTGTTCCACCGACGCGCTCCATTGCTGGATGTACTGCGGCGACGGATGCGTCTCCATCGCGGTAAAGCTGACCACCGTCTTGCCCAGCACCGCCGGGGCAAAATTAAAGCCGTTGATCGACGGTGTAAAGTTGTCGCTCTGGTTCGTCTCCGGGAAGGTATACGGCACATTATGCCGCTGATTGCACCACGTATTCATGTCCACCGGGGTGTAGAAAATCCCATAGGCCGCATGCAGAACCAGTCCCCTGCCCGGTATATTTTGCGAGATCCCGAGGCGCGGCGCGAAGTTAGCCCGGTTGGGATACATCAGCCCCTTCGGCATTCCATTCTGTCCACCGATAAACACGCTGGGCGTTCCGTCGGAGGCGAACGTCAGGTTGCTGTTGGTGTATCGCCGGTCGATCAGCGCGCTCATGTATTCATAGCGCACGCCATAGTCGAGCGTCGTATTGGTCGCCAGCCGGAAGGTGTCCTGCACATATCCGTCGCCATACCACTGGCTCAGGTTCATCTGCGGAATTCCCGCCTGCCGCTGGCGCACCGCGGGCAGCCCCAGCAGAAAACTCGCCAATGCCGACCCGGTGCCATCATTCGCTCCGATATCGGTCGTAAAGCCGTTCGTAAACTGGTAGTACCCACGGTTCTGAAAGAAACCCCACATCGGCCAGATGAACCGCTGATAAACGCCGCCAAACTTCAGGCTGTGACGCCCAAGCAGCCACGTCAACGTATCGCGCCCCTCTACCAGCGTGTCCCACGAGTGCATCGGCGTCGCCGAAAAGCTATCTCCAATCGGCGAATATCCCTGTACCGCGAAGTACGGTGCTCCCCATGCCGCCGGCCCGCCAAATCCGATCCCGGCAATCCCCAACTCGCCGGTAATGTCGTTCTTGTTTGCGCTCTCGGTCGTATGGTTCATGCTCAACCGCGACACCGCCACCGTCGCCACATTCAGCAGCGCCGGCGTAAAGATGTGGCTGTACGATCCCATCCCCTGCTGCGAAAGATTGTCGTGCAGGTAGCCGAACCCCGGCAGGTTCTCCGGCATAAACCCATGCTCTCCGCCTGCGCTGTACCGTGCAAACCCCGTGTTGCTGGCATTGAACTGGCGGTCGATCCGCACCGTCCCCTGGTCGGTGTAATGGACCTCGTTGCGTACATCCAGATAGTTGTTGGAGTCGTTGCCCGAGCCCACCACCGTCGGTTGACCCATCATCGTCATCCCGCCCATCATGCCCATCATCAGGTTCGGCTGGGGCACATACTTCGTCAGCATCGTCACCGCAACCGGGCTCAGCCTGCTCATCGGAATCATATTGTTCGGAAACGGCTGCCGCGTGAACTGTGGATTCAGCTGGCTCACCGGAAGCGCCGGGTTGTAATGCGGATTGGCCACCGTCGTCGCCGGATCGTAGATCGTCACCCCACTCATGCCAAAGTCTCCGCCCGCTTCCTCCGGCGTCGGCACCGTCATCGTCATCGTGTCCGCCTGAACATGGCGCAGCGCCTCGTAGTTCAAAAAGAAGAACGTCTTCTTCCCCGGCAGCACCGGGCCGCCCAGCGAGCCGCCAAAGTTATTCTGCACCAGATGGTTCGTCCCACCCATGTCGTTGAACGAGTGGGCATCCATCGCTCCATTGCGCAAAAACTCGTAGGCCGTCCCGTGCAGCCGGGTCCCTCCCGACCGCGTTACGATGTTCACCTGCCCGCCCCCCGCGCCGCCCATCTCCGCCGAGTAGCTTCCAATCTGCACTTGAAACTCCTGCACCGCATCGGGCGACGCGCTGAAGTTCTGCGTATTGAAGGTCGGATCGGTATTGGTTGCGCCGTCCAGCAGAAAATAATTCGAGTTCGGACGGTTGCCTCCCACGCTGATCGCCGACCGTTGCCCCGGCCGCCAGTACAGTGGATTCATATCTCCCGTCTGCGCTCCGTGGCTGATATGCGCGCCCGGAACCGTCAGCATCAGGTCCACCAGCATCCGCCCATTCAGCGGCAGTTGCGCCACCGCCCGCTGATCGACCACCTCGCCCACGCTCGCATCCGAAGTCTTCAACAACTCCGCTGCCGCTACCGCCGTCACGGTCTGGCTGTCCGGCCCCACCGACAGCGCCACATCCAGCGTCGCCTGCTGACCTACTTCAAGCTGCAGCGAACGCCGGGCCGTCGCAAATCCCTGGCTCTTTGCCTCCAGCAGATAAGTCCCCGGCAGCAGTCCACCCGCCTCGTAGACTCCCTGCCCATTCGCCGTCACCTTCCGCGCCTCCGCGGTCTTGACCAGGGTTAGCGTCACCGTCGCACCAGGAATGACAAGATGTTGAGGATCGGTCACGACGCCGCGCAAAACGGCATAATTCGTCTGCGCCTCTAGCGTTGCAACGGAAATGGAAAAAATCACAACACCTAAAATTGCCAGCAACCATGCGCGTCTCATAAGTCTCCTGAACTGAATCCATAGCCGCCCCACACTCTCTGGAGTGGGGTCATGCGTCCCATCAACCGCACCCCGCCGGAGGCCGTCTGGCCTCACCGCGTGAACGATCAATTTGCCATTATTTCTTTGAACTGCCCGATGCTATCTGTATTCGGTACACCTGTCATCCAACCCAGGTACGATCTAAATACCAACCAATCGATCCATATTGTTTTCCGGTTCCATCGGCTAAAACAAAGCCCAACGAGTGCTTCTTTGCTCGCCGGACAGGAAGGCGGAGGACCTGCTTTTGTAGGATTGCCTTTATTGTTGCATTTGTCGCATAGCAGGCTTGAAGCGAGACTGCTCCACCTCCCGCTACGATCAATGCAAGCCTCGACAGGCTATCCTGTTGAGAGCATGGCAATTCCCCTCCACAACGAAAAAGACGAAGCCTTCATGCAGCGGGCGCTCACTCTCGCCCATGAGAGCGTCGCGCTCGCCTCGCCCAACCCGCAGGTAGGCTGCGTCCTCGTCAAAGGCGGGGAGATCATCGCCGAAGGCGCTCACCTCTACGACCACCGCGACCACGCTGAGATCGCCGCCCTCAAGCAAGCCCGCGAACGCGGCATCGATCCCGCCGGAGCGACCGCTTACGTCACCCTCGAACCCTGCTCCCACCACGGGCGAACCGGCCCCTGCGCCGACGCTCTCGTCGCCGCGCAAATCTCACGCTGCGTCATCGCCACTCAGGACCCCAACCCACAGGTCAGCGGACAGGGCATCGCCAAACTCCGCGCCGCAGGCATTGAAGTCGCACTCGGCGTCCTCCAGCAACCAGCCCGCGACCTCAACGACGCCTTCGCCCACTTCATCCAGCACCATCGCCCCTTCGTCACCCTCAAAGCAGCCCTCTCCGTCGACGGCTACCTCGCCCCCGCTCCACAAACCCGCCCTCCCAACCAACCCCACTGGCTCACCGGCCCCGCCGCCCGCGCCGAAGTACAACGCCTTCGCCACGCCTCAGACGCCATCGTCACCGGAATCGGCACCGTCCTCGCCGACGACCCAGCCCTCACCGACCGGACCAATAGCCCTCGCCGTCGCCCGCTCCTCCGCGTCGTCCTCGACAGCCACCTCCGCACACCGCTCGACTCACAGCTAGTCCGCACAGCGAACAACGATCTCCTGATCCTCACCAGCTCCCGCACTCCCGCAGAAAAAATCGAAGCTCTCCAAAAAGCTGGAGCAGAAGTCGAAGCCATCCCCGATCATGACGATCGCCTCAGCCTCGCCGCAGTGCTGAAAGTTCTAGCCGAACGACAGATCCTAAGCCTCCTGCTCGAATCCGGCACGCACCTCAACGGAGCCTTTCTCCGTCACGACCTCGTAGACAAGGCCGTCCTCTTCTATTCCGAGACTGAGCTAGGCTCCGACTCCCTTCCCTTCGCCGAAGGCATCGCCTCGTCCTACCTCTTCCAGCAGTCGCTCCATCGCACGACTCTAACCTCTTTCGACACCGACGCCTGCATCACCGGCTACCTGCACAATCCGTGGCCCCGCGAATAGCCACTAGAATAGTTCTATGTTCACCGGCCTCATCGAAACCACCGGAACCGTTCTCGCCGTAACGCCAGTCGCAGGGGTGACGCGCATCACCATCGCCGCGCCCACGCTCACCAGCAAGCTCAACACCGGCGACAGCATCGCAGTCAGCGGAGTCTGCCTTACGGCCCTCAGCATCGAGCCCAATGCCTTCCCACCGCGCTTCTCCGCCGACCTTGCCGCCGAGACCATCGCCCTCACCACACTCTCGCGCTTGGAATCAGGCTCCATCGTGAACCTCGAACTGCCGACTCCCGCAGGCTCGCCCCTTGGAGGCCACGTGGTGCAAGGACACGTAGACGGCACTGCCACGCTGGTCGCGCTCGATCCCATCACGGCAGACACCGAGATAACCGACTACCGTCTGCGCATCGCGATTCCGGAACACCTGACCACTTACGTCGTCAACAAAGGTTCCATCACCATTGAAGGCATCAGCCTGACGGTCGCCTCGGTGCGCGGTAATGAGGTAGAAGTCGCCATCATTCCTCACACCTACTCCGCCACCAGCCTGCGCACGTTGCCCATCGGCTCTGCGCTGAACATCGAGGTGGATGTTCTCGCGAAATATGCCGAACGTCAACAAAAGCCAAACGGCCCTGGAATCACCGAGCAATACCTCATCGCCAACGGCTATTGAGCCCTATAGCCATTTTCTCTCCGGTGTATATTCCTTTGTTTGTCATTCCCGAAGGGAATCTGCGTTTTGCTCGAATCGCCAAAACTACATCTGGAGGAGAACCTCTCTAAGGTCAAAGCAAAATAAAACGGCGCGATGCATAATGCACCGCGCCGCGAAGCTTCCAGCTGCGAACCGTTAGATCGAGCTCATGTTGTGCAGGAACTCCTGGTTGTTCCGGGTCTTGGCCAGCTTGTCCGTCAGCAGCTCCATGGCTTCGACCGGCGACAGTGGGTTCAGCACCTTGCGCAGAATCCACGTCCGCTGCAGGTCTTCCTTTGGAATCAGCAGCTCTTCCTTACGCGTGCCAGAGCGCTGAATATCGATGGCTGGGAAGACACGCTTGTCGACGAGCTTGCGGTCCAGAATGACTTCCATGTTGCCGGTTCCCTTGAACTCTTCGAAGATGACCTCGTCCATGCGCGAGCCGGTATCAACCAGCGCGGTCGCAATGATGGTGAGCGAACCGCCCTCTTCGATGTTGCGGGCCGCACCGAAGAACCGCTTCGGCCTCTGCAGCGCGTTCGAGTCCACACCGCCTGAGAGTACCTTGCCCGACGGCGGAACGATGGTGTTGTAGGCGCGGGCCAGACGCGTGATCGAGTCCAGCAGAATCACGACGTCGCGCTTGTGCTCGACCAGACGCTTGGCCTTCTCGATCACCATCTCGGCAACCTGTACGTGGCGCGCTGCGGGCTCATCGAAGGTAGAGCTGATCACTTCACCTTTAACGCTCCGCTGCATGTCGGTAACTTCTTCCGGACGCTCGTCGATCAGCAGAACGATCAGCACGACTTCGGGGTGGTTGGTCGTAATGCTGTTGGCGATCGACTGCAGCAACATCGTCTTACCGGTACGCGGAGGAGCGACGATGAGACCGCGCTGCCCCTTGCCCATCGGCGTCAACAGGTCCATCACACGGCCCGAGATGTGCTCACGCACCGTCTCCATCTTCACGCGCTCCTGCGCATAAAGCGGTGTCAGGTTGTCGAACAGAATCTTGTTGCGGGTCTCTTCGGGCGACTCGAAGTTGATGGCCTCGATCTTCACCAGGGCGAAGTACTTCTCTCCCTCGTGCGGCGGGCGGACGTTGCCGCTGATGGTGTCGCCAGTCTTAAGGTCGAACTTGCGGATCTGTGAGGGCGAGACATAGATGTCGTCCGGGCCGGGCAGATAGTTGTAGTCGGGCGAGCGGAGGAAGCCGTAGCCGTCGGGCAGAATCTCGAGTACGCCTTCGGCAAAGATGTGGCCTTCTTTTTCACTCTGCGCCTGCAGAATCTTGAAGATAAGGTCTTGTTTGCGTAGTCCGCTGGTTCCGGCGATGTCGAGACCGCGCGCAAGCTTGCCCAGCTCCGCAATATTGTGTTCTTTCAACTCAGAAATAGTCATTTTTTACCTGGAATTTGATTGGATAAGGAGGGATTGTTTGAAACAGAGGCGGGATCTGCCTGACGGGGGGTCGTGCGGAATGCCAAAGGTAAGCTATGTTGCGGATGGGGTTATGAGGCGGATGATGGTTTAGGGTTCAATAGTTGAGAACTAAACTATCGGACGGTTGCAGGAAAAGCCGCGCTATGCCGCGCGGCGTTCCTGCAATTCTACCTTCTTGACGACAGTATCTTCGGAATCGTTCATGGGAACGGTGTCCTTGAAACGGTCGAGCACTTCGTTGGTCGTGTCCTGCAACCGGGTGTTGGGCTTGTGCAGCTTCCGAGTCGCCTTGGACGCCAACTGGCATAGCTCATAGCGGTTGTTCACGTGGGTAAGTGCCCCAAAAATAAGATCTGAACGCATGATTTCTCCTCTTCTTTCTAAAAAGCGTAAGCGTCTAGTTAGCGCTCACTCGCCTGAAAATCTTGCCAAATTGCCAAATTCAATTGTTTTGCTCTACCACTTCATTAGACGCAGAGAGACCTAAATTGGACTCACTCTTATCAATCTCTCAAACACCACACTCTGCCGAACCGTACAGGCAAAACCAGAGTGCGACCGGTCTAGACCGGTTTATTCATGAACTTTCTCTCTCTTGCGATTCAGCGCAGGCGCCTTGGCATGAAACAGAGAAGCCAACCAGACCTCCTGGCAAGCCAAAAATCTCATCGACCACCCCAGCTATCCACAACAGGTTGGAGCAGCTCGATACATATGTAAAATAAACGGTCTAAGGCACAAGGTCAATACTTTTTTTTGGAAGCTGCGACCAGGAATATCCCAAAAATAGGATTTTTCACTGCCATCAAACATTTTGGCTGAATTGTTCCCTTACGACCAATAGCTTCTATCCAAAGTACGGTACTGGATTGCTTCGGCAATATGCTTCACCGCAATGTCTTGTTCGCCCCCCAGATCGGCAATCGTCCGGGCCACCTTCAGGATACGGTCGTGCGCCCGGGCACTTAGCCCCTGTTGTTGCATGGCGCGCTCGAGCAAACGCTCCGCATCCGAGGAAAGCTCGCAGTAAAGTCGAATCTGCTGCGTATTCATCTGCGAATTGTCAAAGATCTGCCGCGAAGGCCCCTTCGCCGACCCCTTGGTCCGCTCCGCAGCCTGGCTGAACCGCTCATGTTGCCGCTCCCGCGCAGCCAGCACCCGCGCCCGTATCTCCGCCGACCCCTCCGCCGAAGCCCCGCCGCGCAACTCCTTATACTGCACAGCCGGGACCTCTATATGGATATCGATCCGGTCCAGCAGCGGCCCCGAGACCTTGGAGACATAGCGCTGGATCATCGGCGGCGTGCACATGCACTCCCGCGACTTGTCGTTGAAGTAACCGCAGGGGCAGGGATTCATCGCCGCCGCCAGCATGAACCGCGCCGGAAAGCTCAAACTCATCGCCGCCCGCGCAATCGTGACCATCCCGTCCTCAAGAGGCTGGCGCATCACCTCCAGAACATTCCGGGGAAACTCCGGCAACTCATCCAGAAACAGCAGCCCGTTGTGCGCCAGCGAGACCTCGCCTGGCCGCGGCATCATCCCGCCGCCAATCAGCCCCGCATCCGAGATGGTATGGTGCGGCGACCGAAATGGCCGGTGTGTCACCAATCCCTGTTCCGCGTCCAGCACCCCGGCAACCGAGTGGATCTTGGTCGTCTCGAGCGCCTCTTCAAACCGCAGCGGAGCAAGGATCGAAGGCAGCCGCTTGGCCAGCATCGTCTTGCCCGAGCCCGGCGGCCCGATCATTAATATGTTGTGGCCACCCGCAGCCGCTACCTCGAGCGCCCGCTTGGCCACATGCTGACCGCGCACGTCCTTGAAGTCGAACGGAAAGTGCTGCATCTCGTTCAGCAGATCGGCAGTCTCGACCTTCAACGGCACCGCCGTGATCGTACCAAAGGAGGCCGAGTTCAACAGCTCCCTCACCTCCAGCAGACTCTTCACCGGATAGACGTTGACTCCCTGCACCACCGCCGCCTCCCGCGCATTGCTCGCCGGGATAATCAGGTTCGGAATCCTCTGGGCGCGGGCCGCAACCGCAATCGGCAGCATTCCCTGCACCGCACGCAAGCTCCCATCCAGCCCCAGCTCGCCGACCAGCAGAAAATCGCTGACGTCCTTGGTATGCAGCGCGCCGTACGCGCCCAATATCCCAATCGCAATCGGAAGGTCGAACCCCGAGCCTTCTTTTTTCAGGTCTGCCGGAGCGAGGTTGATCGTGATTCGCGTCGGCGGAATATCGAACCCGGAGTTCTTGATGGCCGAACGAACCCGGTCTCGGCTCTCTCGCACCGCCGCGTCCGGAAGTCCCACCGTGTTGAACTGTTCCTTGTCCAACTTGACGCCCGAAAAATCAACCTCAACATCGATGACATGCGCATCGATTCCATACACTGCTGCACTGCGAACTTTAAAAAGCATGGGTGAGCCCGGTCAATCCTTGAGGCTTTGAATTTTGGCCGAGTATAGCATTTCATCCTCTATAACTAATGCATCACTACTCTTCCAGTACCCCGGAGCAACAACCCATGACCCCGCACGCCCGTACTCGCAGCCTGAGCAAGTCAATCTGTTTCCTGACTGCCCTACTTTTAATCTCCCTTCCCAGTGTCCGCGCACAACAATCCTCCGCCGCATCCGCCCATCCTTCCTCCGACGAAAAGATCGTAACCACCACGCAATCGCCGGAAGATCAAAGAGCGCAGCCCCCAGCCCGCGACCGTACCCACAACACCGTGGCTCAGAACAACGACGAAGCCTGGTCGATGCTTGCCACCGCCGTTCAGGATCCCAAGCACCCCGATCTCCGCATCCAGGCGCTCTCCGCCCTCGGCATCATCGGCATCAATCCTCGCAGTGAAAAGCTGATCGCCGCCGCCATGAAGGACCCCGACGTCGACGTACGCACCGCCGCCGTCCTCTCTGCCGGCCAGACCAAAAGCCGCAACCTCACCACGAATATCCGCGCCATGCTCGACGACAAGGAACCCCAGGTCGCCTTCATCGCTGCCACTACGCTATGGAAGATGAACGACCGCTCTGGCGAAGACATTCTGATGTCCGTGGCCAATGGCGACCGCAGCGCTACACCCCACCTGGTGAACGGCGCCATGCATCAGGCCAACAAGGAGCTCCACGATCCCGCAGCATTGGCCCGCATCGGCGCACTTCAGGGAGCATCCATGCTTCTGGGCCCCTTCGGCTTCGGCATCACGGCCGTCGAATACATGCGCAAGAACGGTGGCGACAGCGCCCGCGTCCTGGCCATCCAGCAGCTGTCTCAGGAGAACACCGCTCCCGTCCGCAACGAGCTGATTGCCGCCCTTACCGACAAAGACCCGGCCGTTCGTGCCGCAGCAGCCACCGCGCTCGGCGGCTATCGTGAGAAGTCCATTCCCAACGCGCTTCTTCCCCTCTTCGACGACACGAAAGCTCCTGTCCGCCTCACCGCTGCCGCCGCCTACCTCCGGGCCACGCACGTTGCTGGTGCCCGCAAAAAATAACAGGAGAAATATTCGCCGATGAATGCTCGTGTAGATCTCTTTCGCAAGCTGGCCCTTGCCCTTCCCGGGGCCAGCGAAAGCTCTCACATGGGCAATCCCGACTTCCGGATCAACGACCGCATCTTCGCCACGCTCTCCGCGCAGAGCCGAGAACTAGGCACCCTCAAACTCACCGTCGAGCAACAGCAATCCTTCCTCGCCGAGATGCCGAAGATCTTCGAACCGGTACAAGGCGGCTGGGGACGAATGGGCATGAACTTCGTGGACCTTCGCCAGGCCGACGAAGCCACACTTCATGGCGCTCTAACCACGGCATACAACAACGTGAAGTCCAAACAAGCCGCCAGAAAAGCCCCGCGCACCACCAAACGAGCTAATCCACCAACTCGAAATCAAAAATAGGCAGCGCTGAAAAAAGATCCCGCAGCAAAAGCATGTTGCGGTCTCGATCCCCTGATAGAGACCTCGCCGAAGTTGCATCCGCGGTTCTTCAGCTTCCGATGAATTAGCTTCGACAACTCCTGCTCGCCTTCCCGTTGCATATCATCGAGGACGATAACGAAGCTGTCCGCAAGATTATTCTCAATCACCTCCATTGCCCCCAGTCGATTGAACGTTGTCTCTTTTTTGTAAGCAGGAGGACCGTCGACAAGCACGAAATCGTACAGCGCCGATGAATCGAAGTATTCTCCGCCATAGTGGCTGATCTTATGGCCGTCAATTGTCTTAGGAACAAGCTCAGCCGTAATGACAGTGTGGTTCACCTTTGCCCTTACGATATCTGCCCACCGCACGTCATGCTCGACCGTCGTGAGGGTCGCCTCCCTCTTCAGCCGATCATTAAGTTGGCTCATTAGAACACTCGACTGCCCGGCACCAAATTCAATCGCATTGCGTATCGGGAACTCCAGAAAGCACCGTGTAACAAAGTACAGCAAGCTATAGTTTGCGGCCGACCCCACTGGGTAATACGAGTCGTCCAAATCCAGCTTTGCTATATCTCGCACAAATAAATCACGATAGACAATCTCCATCGATGGCCTGGTTGTATGTGCCTGCCACATCAGCGAGCTAAGAACATCCAATCGGTGATGGACTTTTTGCAAAAGGTTCACGCCTGCCTCCAGGTGGTCGATCTGGGGAACGCGCTGGAACTCTTCAAAGCAGCGACCCACCATTACTACCAGACAACTTGCCGCGTCGTGTCACAAAATCGAGGGCCGATGCCTGAAAAGCAAAGCCGCAAAGCGGATATGCAAGTAACTGCACCTCCGGCCGTCACACCGCCTAAAATAAGGCCACTGTGAATACTAGCCTCTTCGAACTCTTCAAGATCGGCATCGGCCCCTCCAGTTCGCACACCGTCGGCCCCATGCGCGCTGCTCTCCGCTTCGCCCGCTCACTTGAAACTTCAAGCGTCCTCTCAAGCACCGGCTCGGTCCACGTCGATCTCTACGGCTCCCTCGCGCTCACCGGCCTCGGCCACGGGACCGACCGCGCCATCCTATTGGGCCTCCTCGGCGAAGCACCCGACACCGTCGATCCCGCTCTCATCGACATCGAACTCGCCGCCGTCCGCACTACCGGCACTCTCTACCTCCTCGACCTCCACGAAATTCCCTTCACAGAGAGCCAACACCTCCGCTTCCACCGCGATCAGATGTACCCCGACCCAGCCGCCGAGACCACCCATCCCAACGGCATGCGCTTCTCCGCCTTCGACGACGCAGGCACGCTTCTCGTCGAAGAAGTCTTTTACTCCATCGGCGGAGGCTTCATCCACTCAGCCAGCGAGTTCGAAGCCCAGCGCACCGCGCCGAACGCCACCACGCGCACGGTTCGCTACCCCTTTCGCAGTGCGGAAGAACTGCTCTCCACCGCAGCCGACAATCACCTCACCATCGCGCAGCTCATGCTCGCCAACGAGGTCGCACTCCTCTCCGACTCCAGCGTCGCCATCAACCGGCCCGCTCCCTCTGATCCGCTAACAGGCCGGGTGCCCCATCCATCGAGCTTTTGCGATGGGTGGGATTTGCAACTCTCACCCGAAGCCAAAATCCGCTCCAGCATCCTCACCCTCTGGCACACCATGCAATCCTGCACCGCTCGCGGTATCGCCACCGAAGGCATCCTCCCCGGAGGCCTCAACGTTCGCCGCCGCGCTCCACGCCTCGTCCAACGACTCGAAACCGAAGGCTCCAAAGACCCGCTCGCGCCACTCGACTGGGTCACGGTCTACGCCATGGCCGTCAACGAGGAGAACGCGGCTGGAGGCCGAGTCGTCACCGCACCCACCAACGGAGCCGCCGGAGTCATCCCCGCCATCGCGCACTACTACATGCGCTTCGTAGACGGCGCGGATGAAGAAGGTCTCATCCGTTACTTCCTCACCGCCGCCGCCATCGGCATCCTCTACAAAGAGAACGCCAGCATCTCCGGAGCCGAGGTCGGCTGCCAGGGAGAAGTCGGCGTAGCCTGCTCGATGGCTGCCGGAGGTCTGGTCGCCGCACTCAACGGAACCAACGCGCAGATCGAACACGCCGCCGAGATCGCCATGGAGCACAACCTCGGCATGACCTGCGACCCCATCGGCGGCCTCGTGCAAATCCCCTGCATCGAGCGCAACGGCATGGGCGCAGTCAAGGCCATCAACGCCGCCCGCATGGCCATGCACGAGACCGGCGGCCACAAGCTGTCGCTCGACCAGGTCATCGCCACCATGTACCAGACCGGCCTCGACATGCAGTCCCGCTACAAAGAAACCTCACTCGCCGGACTAGCCTTGAACATCATCGAGTGCTGAAGAATTTTCAGTGAGCTTGTAACTCACCGCTCGACCGCCAGAGCCACCGAGTTCCCTCCACCCAGACAAAGCGCCGCCACGCCCTTCTTCACATCCCGCCGCATCATCTCGTGGATGAGCGTCACCAGCACCCGCGCGCCGCTCGCTCCAATCGGATGCCCGATCGCCACCGCGCCTCCATTGACATTCACGCGACTCGCATCCAGCCCCAACTCCTTCATCACTCCGAGCGCCTGCACGCTGAACGCCTCGTTCAACTCAAACAGATCGACCTCGTCCATCGTCCAACCCGCCCGTTCCAACACCCTCTGCACACCGATCACAGGAGCAAGCATCACCCATCGCGGAGCAACCCCACTCATCGCCTGCGCTCGAATCGTAACCATCGGCTTCAGCCCAAGCGACTTCGCACGCGCCGCCGACATCACCACAACCGCAGCAGCCGCATCATTTACGCCGGGAGCATTCCCCGCCGTTACCGTGCCATCCTTCTTGAACGCCGGCTTCAGCGCAGCAAGCGCTTCCAGCGAAGCATCCTCACGCACGCTCTCGTCCCGCGAGAAGATCGCCGCCTCACCACCCTTCTTCTTCGACGGCAACGAAACCGGAACCACCTCCGCATCGAACCTTCCCTCTCGCCACGCAGCGCTGGCGCGACGGTGCGACTCCAACGCATAGGCATCCTGCATCTTTCGGGTGATGCCATGCTTCTCCGCGACCAATTCTCCCGTCATGCCCATGTGCCAGTCCTCGCACGCGCACCACAGTCCGTCCCTCACCATCGAGTCCACCACCGTCGAGTCGCCCATGCGAAGTCCCTTCCTCGCCTGCGGCAGAAGATACGGAGCGTTGCTCATCGACTCCATCCCACCGGCCACCACAATCTCCGCAGCACCTGTCATCACGCTCTGCGCTGCCAGCGCAACCGCCTTCAAACCCGAACCGCAAACCATGTTGATCGTCATCGCCGCAACGCTGTCGGCAAGGCCGCCCTGCAATGCCGCCTGTCGCGCCGGGTTCTGTCCCAATCCTGCGGGAAGCACACACCCCATCAGACACTCGTCTACCTTAGCAGCGTCAATCCCCGCTCTACGCGCGGCTTCGCGCACTACCACCGCGCCAAGCTGCACTGCGCTCATCTCGCTCAGCGCTCCTTGAAACTTGCCCACCGGAGTTCTCACCGCCGATACAATCACAACGTCGTCCATCGCAACACCTCATCACAAAACCATTCGCAACTCGAAATCCGAAACGCAACCTGAACGCGAAAAGTATACGGCGCGATCTCTCTCACTCGCATTCTTCAGACGCTTCAGACGCCAACTCATCCTCTCTTTCGAAAACCACCTTGGCCTTCGCCCCAAAAAAAAATTCACAAACATATCGATTTTTCTTGACAGTGAATTTCCATGAATCTATACCTTCGTTAGCTGCAATGCAGCGTGTTGCAGCAACGATGTCTAATCAATAGGGAGAATAGACAAATGGCAACGAAAAAGGCAGCCACAAAAGCAGCAAAGAAACCGGCGAAGAAAGCCGCAAAAAAGAAGTAAACCAACCAAGGCAAACGGAGAGGGGGACGCAATGAGCGTCCCCCTTTCTGCGTCTGCATGTTGCAATCGCTACTGCCCTGGCGTGCCCTTCGGCGTGGAGAGGTAGCCCGACACCGTGTTCTTCTCGATGTTGTTCACTACCAACTCATACAGCACCGGAGTCTTGCCGGTGTAGAACTGCACCGGCTCATCGAGGTTCTTGTCCTTCTTCTCGATGTTGCGGTCGTCCGCGCTCACGTTCAGGGTGAACCGCGCGTGCTTCATGTCTACCTTCTTCAGTTGCAGCTTGATGCTCGCGAGCAGCAACGGCTTCTGGCCCTTCTTCAGGATGAACTCGAGGTAATTCCGGTCGCCCTTGTGCTTCAGAATCTCAAGCTCGCCGTGGTTGGTCGCGATCAGGCCGCTCATCACGCCCGCATCGCCTACCACCCGGTTCAACTGCGTCTTCGTCGCCTCCAGATCGGACCGCGTCGATGCGACGTCCGTCTTTACGCCGCCCACATCGGTCTTCACCGTGGCCACGTCGTTCGAGACCGCGCCGATCTGCTGCTTGGTCGTTGCCTGCTCCTGCTCCAGCTTCGTCGTCGCCGCCTGCTGCGCCCGCAGAATGCTCTGCGCCCTGGTCTCAATCTGTTTCTGCGCGATGCCGACGCTCTGCCCCAGCGTCTCGCTGGTCGCCCGCAGCCTGGCGTTGGTCGCCTCCAGCTTCTCCGCCAGGTCGGCGTTCTTCTGGGTCGTCACCGTCAACTGCTTCTGGGTGTCGGCCAAATGGTTCTGCAAGCCATAGCACCAAACCAGCGAGCCCAACGCAGCCAATAATGCCACCACAACTACAGCAAGAAATAGTCCTGACATCGAACGCTCTGCTACGTACCCGTCTTCGCTCATTCCACTCTCCTATGCATCGCACTTCGATTCGCCTGTGCCGATCTTCCCGGAACAAACTGCTCGTCAGTCTCTCAAACTTGCGCGTCCCTGACCATACCACTTCTGAAACCACGCTCCCTCTATTTTTCTGAATCGAACTAAACTGGTCTTATGCATCACTCCGACATCTGCATCGCTGGAGCCGGCATCATCGGCCTTTCGCTAGCGCTCGAACTGCATCGCCACGGCCTCAGCGTGACTGTCTTCGATCAGGCACAGCCGCTCGCAGAAGCCTCCACCGCAGCCGCCGGAATGCTCGCCGCGAGCGACCCGGACAACCCTGCCGCGCTGCGTAAGCTCGCCGACCTCAGCCTCTCGCTCTACCCGGCATTCCTCGACCGCCTGCACACGCTCTCCGGCATCGCTGTCCCTTTCCACACCAGTCAAACCCTGCAATCGCAGACAAGTTCTTCGGCCGATACCCTCTCCCCCGAAGCCCTCAGCAAAATTCTCCCCCAACTCACGCCGCACCACCATCACTTCACCCTCATCGACGAGCACAGCCTCGACCCGCGCCACCTCGCCGCCGCACTCCTCGCCGCAGTCCGAGCCAGCACCATTGATCTCCAATCCGACACCAAAGTTCTCTTCACGCAATCCATCGACGACTCCGTCGAAGTCCACACCACCCATGGCATCTTCCACGCCGCGAAGTTCATCAACTGCACCGGCGCCTGGGCGACTCACTCCACGCTCGCGCCCAGTGCCGCCATCGCACCGAGGAAGGGCCAGATGCTGGCCATCGCTATTCCACCCACACTCTCGCTTCCTCTCGTCATCCGCACCCATGGCATGTACATTGTCCCCCGCACCACCGGCCCCAACGCAGGCCGGGCCATCATCGGCGCAACTATCGAAGACGCTGGCTTCGACAAGATCGTCCACCCTGCCGACATCGCTCACCTCCGCGCTCTCGCCGCAGCTCTCCTTCCCGCGCTTGCCGAGGCGCCGCAGCTTGAGGTCTGGGCGGGCCTCCGTCCCTCAACGCCCGACGAGCTTCCCTTCCTCGGCCCATCGCCCGGCCATCGCAATCAATTCGTCGCCGCCGGACACTACCGCAACGGCATCCTGCTCGCTCCGGCAACCGCGCACGTCATGGCGCAGATGATCGCCAACCAGCCCACCGCAATCGACCTGTCTGACTACTCTCCCACCCGCCCCCTGACATCTTCAGCTATCGCACACTGAAGGCGATATTCGCGCACTCAACCGTGACAACCCTTTCGCCGCTGCGCTATAAACGATGTAGTTCGTTTAATTCTGGAGAAGTCGCTCATGTCCAATGTTGTCGCACCGAAAGGCTTGGAAGGCATCGTCGCCACCAGCTCTTCCATCTGCTTTATTGACGGCGACGCCGGCGTCCTCTCCTATCGTGGCATCGACATCCACGAGCTGGCACAGCGCTCCAACTTCGAGGAGTGCGCCTACCTCCTCTGGTTCGGCAAGCTTCCTAACACCACCGAGTTCGCCAACTTCGCCACCCAGCTCGCCACGGCGCGCAAGCTCGATTCCAAGATCGTCGACTTCCTCCGTAGCGTTCCGGCAGCCGCGACGCCCATGCAGGTGCTCCGCACCGCGACCTCGCTCCTGAGCATCTACGACGCCGACGAGGCTGATTGCAGCCACGATGCCAACGTCCGCAAGTCTTTCCGTCTCACCGCGCAGATCCCGATGATCGTCGCCACCTTCGACCGCATCCGCAAGGGCAAGCCCGTCGTCGAGGCAGACCACAAGCTCTCGCACGCAGGCAACTTCCTCTGGATGCTCAACGGCGAGCGCCCCTCCGAGACCGCGACCCGCGCCTTCGACATCGCGCTCATCCTCCACGCCGACCATGAGCTGAACGCCAGCACCTTTGCCGCCCGCGTCATCGCCGCGACCCTCGCCGACATTCACTCTGCCATCACCGGAGCCATCGGCGCGCTCAAAGGCCCGCTCCACGGCGGAGCCAACGAGGCCACCATGCGCCTGCTCTACGCCATCGACAAGGCCGGAGCCGATCCCATCGAGTACGTGAAGCAGATGTTCGTCGAGAAGAAGAAGATCTCCGGCTTCGGCCACCGCGTCTACCACACCGAAGATCCGCGGGCCACGCACCTCCGCAGCATGTCCGAAGAGCTGGGCAAGGCCGCTGGCAGCACCAAGTGGTTCGATATGTCGCGCAAGATCGAGCTCTTCATCAAGGAGCAGAAGAAGCTCAACGCCAACGTCGACTTCTACTCTGCCTCCACCTACACCACGCTCGGCATCGACATCGATCTCTTCACCCCGATCTTCGCCATCAGCCGCATCGCCGGATGGGCCGCCCACGTCATCGAGCAGCACGACGACAACCGCCTCATCCGCCCGCGCGCCGACTACGTTGGCCCCGCCTACCCGTCGCCTTACATTCCCATCACGGAGCGGTAGACGAGCACATCCGCCTAACGAACCCCAAAGCACTATCTAACCTCTAAACCACGTCATCTCGACCGAAGCCGCGCAGCATCATCGCGCGGCGCAGTGGAGAGACCCCTGTATTTCCGTCTTTGTTCTTACATTCCTCTACCGTCTCTACCCATATCAATGGCATGGCGGATAAGGCAGTAAAATAGCTTATGCGACCTATCTACATGGACGCGAACGCCACCACGCCTCTTCTCCCCGAAGTCTTCGAGGCCATGCGTCCCTTCTGGATCGAGCACTTTGGCAACGCCAGCTCCATCCATCAGCAGGGCCAGTACGCCCGCGCCGCCGTCGATCACGCCCGCGAGTCCATCGCCAAGCTCCTCCACTGCCGCGCCTCCGAGATCGTCTTCACCTCCGGCGGCACCGAGAGCGATAACCTCGCTCTCTTCGGCACGTTGTCTGATGGCTCGCACCTCATCACCACCGCCATCGAGCATCACGCCGTCCTTCACGCCGCCGAATCGCTCGCCGCACGAAATATCGAAGTCACTTTCCTCCCCTGCACCACGCAGGGACTCATCGAATCCGCCACACTTGAAGCCGCTCTCCGCCCCAACACAAAGTTAGTCAGCATCATGTACGCGAACAACGAGACCGGCGTCATCCAACCCATCGCCGAACTCGCCCGCATCGCGCACGCTGCCGGAGCACTCTTCCACACCGACGCCGTGCAGGCCGCCGCCAAGCTGCCGCTCGACCTCAGCCCCCGTGGCCCACTCAAGGACGTGGATCTGCTCAGCATCTCCGGCCACAAGATTCACGCGCCCAAAGGCATCGGCGTCCTCTTCGTCCGCCGCAGCGTTCGACTCGCGCCGATGATGCACGGAGGCACGCACGAGCGCCAGCGCCGCGCCGGAACAGAAAACGTCACCGGAGCAGTAGGTCTCGGCAAAGCTGCCGAACTCGCACAACAATGGTTAGCCTCTTCCCCAGAAGTGGGTGCCCCATGTCCCGATTCTGGGACATGGGCATCGGGCGAACGCCCGACCGCTCCTGCCCATCTAGCCCCAGCGAATACTCGAGCCAGCCTCGCGGCACTCCGCGACCACCTCGAACAAGGCATCCTCGCTCAAGTAAAAGAGTGTGGCATCAATGGCGAGGGCGCACCTCGCGTCGCCAACACCACCAACCTCTACTTCGACCATGTCGAAGCCGAAGCACTCGTCATCGCGCTCGACCTCAAGGGCCTCTCCGTCAGCGGGGGCTCTGCCTGCCAGTCCGGCGCCACCGAACCCTCCCACGTCCTCACCGCAATGGGCCTCACCCCGGCCCGTGCTCGCGCCAGCATTCGATTCTCGCTCTCAAAGCTCTCCACTGCGGAAGAAGTCGACGAAGCGCTCAAGCTCATCCCCGCTGCCGTAGCTCGCCTCCGCGATCTAAGCCCGATGTGGCACAAAACTGCCGCAGCCATCGCCTAAGGGATTTTCAATACTTCAGCGGACAACAAAAAGCACACCCTCTTGACCCGAGACGAACATGCTCGCGCCGCTGTCGTTGTTCAGCTATGACAAAAGTACGTCATCTCGACCGAAGGCGGCGTCTTTGCCGCCGCAGTGGAGAGACCCCTGTATTTTGCCGTTCGATGCGGAAGATCTCCCTCGACAAGAGAGAAACCCTTACAGGTACCAGGGAATATTCACGATCACGATTCTCTGGTTTCCCTTCAGCAACAGCATCAGTTTCAGAATTTGCACCCGTTGTCCGTGCAGCGCATTCTCCCACCAGTGCGCCACCACCATCTCCGGCAGAATCACCGCGACCTTCCGCCCTGGATTCTCGTCTTCCAGCTTCAAGATGTAGTCCATCAACGGCGAGAGAATGAAGCGAAAGCTAGACGGGATCGTTACCAACTCCGGCACCTGCAAGTTCTCTCTGCGAATCGGGGTCACCACCTTGTCTTCCCACAAACCGTCAAGGCCTTCGTCCCCTTCATCATCAGAGTGGATATGAACCACTTTAATTTCTTTCGACAGCAACAGCCCAAACCGCAGCGCCTTCTCCGTCACCCGGTCCCACCGCGCCATCGGAATCACCACGATCGGCGGCTCCAGGTTCATCAGGTTGACCGGCGTCATGTCCTTCATCTCTCGCTTCACCCGCGAGTAGTGTCGTTTGACCCCCAGCATAATCAGGATCAGCACCGGGATCAATATCGCCGTCACCCACGCTCCGGACATAAACTTCGTCACCAGCACCACCAGCGTGGTGAGGCCGGTCGCCAGGGCGCCGAAGCCGTTGACGAACATGTGCCACCAATGCTTTTTGTAGCCGCCCTCTTGCTTCCGCCAGTGCACCACCATCCCCGCCTGCGACAGGGTAAAGGCAATAAACGCTCCAATCGCATACAGCGGGATCAACTTATCCGTCACACCGTCAAACAGAAAAAGAATGACCGCGGTAAAGCCGGTGAGCGCATAGATGCCATGCGAAAACAGCAGCCGGCGGCCACGCAGAAGAAATACATGAGGCAGATAGTCATGGGCGGCAATTGCGCGCGCCAATCGCGGAAAGCCTGAAAATGCGGTATTGGCACTGATGGGCAACGCGAGCAGGATCGCACCCATCGTCATGTAATAAAACCACCCACGTCCGAATACTGCCGTCGTCAGGATACTCACCATGGTCTGGTAGTGGAGCGCATCCGGTTCCATCGCCGTAATGCCGTACGCCCGGGCCAGATAGGTCGTCCCAAACAGCAGGACAATCAGTATGCCAATAATGACGGTCAGCGAGACTTGTGCATTCCTTGCCCGTGGTTCCTTGAAAGCGGTCACGCCATTGGATACTGCTTCAACACCGGTCATCGCGGCGCATCCATTGGAGAACGCCTTCAGCAGCAGCCACAGCCCAAGATACTTCACCGTCGCGGGCAGGGCAGGAGGGGGAGGTGCCACCGGTACCGGATGGCCGCCAGACATAATGGTGTGATAAACCCCGACGCCGATCAGCACCATTAATGTTCCGACAAACAGGAACGTGGGAGCGATGAACGCCGCACCAGCTTCCTTTACGCCGCGCAGATTCACAATCGTGAGGCCCGCCAGAATTAATAAACAGATCAGAAGGGTGTCTGGCTGCAGGCTAGGAACAGCGGAGGTCAACGCCGCCACGCCCGCCGAGATGCCCACCGCCGCCGTCAGAATATAGTCGATCATCAACGCCGCCGCAGCGAGCAGTGCCGGGCCAGTGCCAAGATTCTCGCTCGCCACCGTGTACGACCCGCCGCCATTCGGATAAGCGGAGATCGTCTGCAAATAGCTGAAGAAGACAATGCCCAGCAATATCAAGATTGCAGTAATGATCGGAACGATGTAATGGAGTCCCGCCAGCCCCAGCGGAATCAGCAGCGTCATCGCTGCCTCTGGTCCATACGCGGCACTCGTTAGCGCGTCCAGACCAAAAGTAGGAATTCCCACAGCAACGCCAATATGTTCGGCGTGCTCTTCACTTGTTGCTAACGGCTTCCCCAGAAGGGAGTCTACAAAAGACATCGTTTTTGTATAGTAACCCGTTTGTCAAACCGTGCATCTAACTTCTTTTGCTGCATAGTCCTGTCAAAAAATAAGCCCATACAATCCCCTTATCATCAAAATAGAAAACCCTAATCCAGCATTCAGGAGTTCCCATGCCCGCAAATCTCTACGACATCCCGGTCAACCGAATCAACGGCGACGCCACCTCCCTCGCCGACTATCGCGGCAAAGTCCTGCTGGTCGTCAACGTCGCCTCCCAATGCGGCCTCACCCCACAATATGACGCGCTCGAAAAGCTCTACACCCGCTTCCAGAGCTCCGGCCTCGAAGTCCTCGGCTTCCCCGCCAACGACTTCGGCTCGCAGGAACCCGGCACCAACGAGGAGATCCAGAGCTTCTGCCGCGGCACCTTCGGCGTCAACTTCCCCATGTTCGCGAAGATTGCCGTCACCGGCCCCGACACCCACCCGCTCTATCAGTCCCTCATTGCGGCCCATCCCAAAGCCGACGGCGACGGCCGCGCAGGCATGCGCGAGAACCTCAACGACTTCCTCGGCAAGAAGCACAACTCCACCACCAATCCCGAGCCCGGCATCCTCTGGAACTTCGAGAAGTTCCTCGTCGGCCGCAATGGCAATGTCGTCGCCCGCTTCTCCCCCGAAGTCGTGCCCGACGACCCCAGCGTTGTCGCCGCCATCGAGTCCGCCCTCGCTAACTCCTAACTCGCAGTTGTAAGCTGGATGAGTCAAACCGATTCTCCGCGCTCATCCAGCTTTCCACTCCGATTTACTGACAGAGGGCCCCGACCTTGAACCTTCGCATCCTCCCCTTCGCGTTCTCCGTCCTCCTTGCCTTCCCCGCCCTCGCGCAAAAGCCCCCCATCCAGATCACCGCCGATCTCTCCGAGGCTCCCCGCAAGCTCTACCACGCCGAAATCGAAATCCCCGTCACCCCTGGCCCCATCACCCTCATCTCGCCAGAGTGGATTCCCGGCAACCACCGCCCCACCGGTCCCGCCGAAGACATCACAGGAGTCGTCTTCACCGCCAACGGCCAAACCCTGCCCTGGCGTCGCGACGACACCAGTCTCTACGAGTTCCACCTCACCATCCCCGCCGGAGTCACCACCCTCCACGCCCACCTCGACTGCATCGTCACCTCTCGTCTCACCTCGAAGTTCGCAGTCCTCGAGTGGGAAAAACTCCTCCTCTATCCCGCCAACACTCCTGTCGCCGACATCCCCATCCAACCCTCCGTCACCGTCCCCGCAGGCTGGGGTATCGGCACCGCGCTCACTCCCATCGGCACCGGCGCACCCACCGCCGCCAACACCGGAGTCGATGAAGCCGACCACACCACCACCCCCGGCGCGAACACTACCAACTATGCAGCCACCACCGTCGAGCAGCTTCAGGACTCTCCCGTCATCACCGGCCAATACTTTCACGAGTTCCCCCTCGCACCCGAGGTCACGCCCAAACACTACCTCGACGTCGTAGCCGACGCCCCCGAAGACTCCGAACTCCGTCCCGAACTCCTCGCCGAGATCTCCAACCTCGTCCGCGAGACCGGAGCGCTCTACGGCTCGCGCCACTATCACGTCTACCACTTCCTGCTCACCCTCTCCGACGCAACTGACGGCGAGGGCCTCGAGCACGGCCAGTCCTCCAACAACGGCGTTGACGAAAAAACCTTCTCCGATGATGCTCACCAACTCATCGACTCCGACCTCCTCTCCCACGAGTTCACCCACTCCTGGAACGGAAAATACCGTCGCCCCTTCAACCTCTACCAGACCGACTTCGCCACCATGCAGCAAGGCTCACTGCTCTGGGTCTACGAAGGCATGACCCAGTATCTCGGCAACGTCCTCGCCGCCCGCTCCGGACTCAAGTCGCAAGCGGAATATCGCGACCAGCTCGCCCTCTCCGCCGCCAATCTCGACAACAAACCCGGCCGCGTCTGGCGCAACACCGAAGACACCGCCATCTCCGCCAGCATCCTTCGTGGCGGCAACCCCGCATGGTCAAACTGGAAGCGTGGCCAGGACTACTACCAGGAAGGCGAACTCCTCTGGCTCGACGCCGACACCACCATCCGCAAACTCACTAACAACAAAAAATCGCTCAATGACTTCGAGCGTATCTTCCTTGGCAAAGGCGGCAACACCGGCCCGCTCATCGTTCTCTATCACTTCGACGAATTAGTTCAGGACCTCAACCAGGTCGTTCCCTACGACTGGGCCACCTTCCTCCACACCCGCATCACTACCCTCTCCGCACACGTCAACCTCGAAGGCATCGAACAAGGCGGCTACAAGCTCGTCTACACCGACAAACCCAGCAAATCCGAGACGACTATGGATTCTGCACACAAGGATCATCCCGGCCCCGACGTCTGGTACTCCCTCGGCCTCCGCATCAAGAACGACGGCACCATCACCGACGTCCGCTGGGGCGGCCCCGCCGACAACGCCAAACTCGTCCCCGGCCAGAAGATCATTGCTGCCGATGGAATCATCTTCTCCTCCGACGCGCTCAAAGCCGCCATCAAACAATCCAAAGACAACACCACCCCGATCCGCCTCATCCTGCAAACCGATCAATTCGTCACCCTCGCCGACATCAACTATCACGGCGGCGAACGTTACCCATCGCTTGAGCGCACCGAAGGCACACCCGACTACCTCGACGACATCACCAAACCTCTCACCAAGCCACAACACGCCCCCGCCACAAAGCAGGAGTAACTCAACAAAGCAGGATTAGCTCAACCTCGCGCAGCTTCGTCACACTTGGGTTGAACCACGTTACCTCAGCTCACCAACTTCATCGCACCAACATGGAAGCACGTCATCTCGACCGGAGCGCAGCGGAGTGGAGAGGCCCCTGTATTTCGCCTTTGCCTTCGCCAATTGGTGATCGATACAACCGCTAAGTTCTTGCTTTGTCCTTCGCTTTCAATTCCAATCGGACGCGAGGAAACAAACATGCGCCTTGCAACTCTCACCTCTCTGTTCCTCGCCTGCGCCATCACTGCCCCAGCCCAAACCATGTCAGCGCCCTCAGCGCAAAAACCTCCCGCCGCCACCGCATGGCCCACACAAGACGGCACCTACCTCATCAAAAACTTCCGCTTCCGCACCGGAGAAACCCTCCCCGAGTTGAAGCTCCACTACCTCACCCTGGGCACACCGCACCGCAATGCTGCAGGCCACGTCGACAACGCCATCCTCCTGCTCCACGGCACCGGCGGCGACGCCCACACGCTGCTCGCCCCGCAGTTCTCCAATATCCTCTTCGGCCACGGCCAGCCCCTCGACATCACGAAGTTCTACCTCATCCTCCCCGACGACATCGGCCACGGCCAGTCCAGCAAGCCCAGCGACGGACTCCGCACCCGCTTCCCCCACTACGACTACGACGACATGGTCGCCAGCCAGCACACCATGCTCCTCGAAGGTCTCCACGTCGATCACCTCCGTCTCATCTTCGGAACCTCCATGGGCTGCATGCAGTCCTTCGTCTGGGGCGAAACCTACCCCGGCTTCTCCGACGCCCTCATGCCCATGGCCTGCCTTCCCACCGAAATCGCCGGACGCAACCGCATGATGCGCTACATGGCCATCGAAAACATCAAGAACGATCCCGCATGGAAGAACGGCGACTACACCACCGAACCCATCGTCGGACTCCGCGCCGCCAATGAGCTGCTCCTCGTCATGGGCTCCAGCCCACTGCAGATGCAGAAGGCCGCGCCCACCCGCGCCGCCGCCGAAGCCTACGCCGACCGCTCCCTCGCCCGCAGTACCGCTCACACCGACGCCAACGACTTCATCTACTACCTCGACGCCTCGCGCAACTACGACCCCAGCGCCCGCCTCAGCACCATCACCGTCCCCGTCCTCTGGATCAACTCCGCCGACGACTTCATCAACCCGCCCGAACTAGGCATCGCAGAAAAAATGGTGAACCTCATGCCCAACGCAAAGTTCATCCTCATCCCCATCTCTGACTCCACCCGAGGCCACGGAACCCACACCCAGGCCGCCGTCTGGAAGGACCACCTCAGCGACTTCCTCCGCCAGACCGAACCTAAATAACCCATAGCAATTACTCTGTAACCTGTGACTTTAACGCTTACCAATTTCCTGGGATTGCTCGGCGGCCTGCTCGTTCTGGCCTTTGTGACCAATCGTTTCTCCCGCCGCACCCGCGTGCCCGACGTCATCGTCCTGCTCGGCTGCGGCATTGTTCTGGGCCCCGTGCTCCACTGGATCAACGCCGACCGGTTCCCTGAGCTCATCCGTGGAGTCGGCACTGTCGCACTCATCCTGATTCTCTTCGCCGCCGGCCTCGAGCTCGACCTCCGCCGCGCCCTCAAGCAGTTCACCGCTGGCATGACGCTGGCGATTTTCAGCTACGGACTCACCTTCGCAGGCGTCGCCTACTTCTGCATCCACGCCCTCAGCATGGAGAAGATGCCGGCGTTGCTCGTCGCCGCGGCGCTGGCCTGCATGAGCAGTTCGATCATCCTCCCCACCCTCGACCAGCTCGACCTCCGCCACGATCTCAAAACCACGCTGGTCATCGAGGCCTCCTTCGGCGACGGCCTCGGCGCCATCGGCGTAGGCGTCCTCCTTGGCCTGGCCAGCGGGGGAAGCATGTCTATCCACAGCAGCGGCGGCGCTATCCTCGGCAGCGCCTTCGCCATGTTCATCTTCAAATTCGTTCTCGCCTTCATCGTCGCCATCGTCGCCGGGTTTCTCTGGGTACGCGTGCTGCCCAGCGTCTCCGACAAGCAGTTCTGGCAGGTCCTTACCTTTGGCGTTGTCCTGATCGTCTACTCCATCACCGACGCCATCGGAGGCAGTTCGCTCTTCGCCATCATGGTCTTCGGCGCAACCCTCGCCAGCCTGCTCGATCCGCAAAACTCCATGCAGCAGTTCGGATTCGATATCCTCACCGCAGGCGAAGGCGCCAAGATCCATTCCTTCCACTCCGAGCTCGCCTTCCTCGTCCGCAGCTTCTTCTTCGTTCTGCTCGGCGCGATGATCCAGTTCCACGGCCTGAAGAAGCAGCTCCTGCCCAGCCTCGGAATCCTCGGCGTCTTTCTCGTCGCCCGCTTCATTGCAGTCTTATGCAGCCGAGTCGCATGGCGCGGAACGTCCTACCGCGAGCGCGAGCTGGCCACTCTATTAATTCCCCGCGGCCTCATCACCGCCGTCCTCGCTCTCGAAGTCATTCAGGGACATCCCGCAGGCCTCGAGTACTTTCCCTCGCTGACCTTCGCCGTCATCCTATTAACCAACGTTCTCATCCTTCCCGCATCCATCCGCGCCCGCGCACTCGCCACCACAGCAACCCCGCCAGCCAACGAGCTACCCTCCTCTTGATCTCTCGTGATAGTCGACTCGCTGGCCTTACTTCCCCAGCAGCAGGTCCCCGATTGGCGGAAACGTCAGCAGCAGGCCAAGCGCCAGAAAAATAAATGCTGCAAGATTCATCCTGCCGATGGCCACAACCTTCGTCCGCCACCGTCTCGCCAGCACAAGCCAAATCACCAGCCACACCACGATGCCCAGCATACTGACGCCCGACAGCGGCCCTGTAGGCCGATAGAACGTGAACAAGCCAGCCATCTTCTTCGATCCGTCACCGATCAAAGTCAGCACGCCAATCGCGAAGCATCCAATCCCGGCACTCAGAATCGCAGCGCCGCCAGGTCCGTTGGCAAGTTGCCCTTCCAGCTCCCTCGAACTCTCCTTCGCCATGCTCTGATTCATCGCGCACCTCCCATCAACCGGACCGTTCCCCCGCCCTCGACCGGCGCCGCCTTATCGATGAGCGCGCCGAAGCATCCCGCGATCCCACCAGCCAGCAGCGCAGCCACCGCGAACGCAATAACCGCGCGGCGCATGCCAGAATGGCGCTTGAACGAGCCGCGGTACTTCACCAACACATAGGCCACCATCGTCATCGCAATCGGAGCGAACCACGCCACATGCTCCTTCCACTCCATCCCAAGCGTGTGCCACTCCACCGTTGCTGCACTCGACATCAGCAGACGTTGCGGATAGCCAGCGAGGTTCGTCACTCCCGCAGGCAGCGCCGCCCGGTACCACGGATACACCACATAAGCGCCCGAAAGCACTGCCAGCCACCCCAGCCCAGCCATCACAATCAGATAAAACCTTTCCAGCGAATACCCGCGCTCCGTAAGCTCTGACGACTCCTTCGCATAGGTCGATCGGCACAGTTCAACGACGACTCCAAAGATCGCCATCAGAAAAAATCCGCCGAACAACAGGCCATGCAGGCCCGACACAATGCCACGCACCGTCACTTCCATCAAAGAACCTCGCCAACAACTGTCTCCGACAATAGCATTCGCACCGTAGCGTTCTCATCTCTAACGCAGATGAATCTTCTGCAACATTCCACCCGGCGTGCTGCCACTTTTGTCCTCTCCATCCTTCGCGTCCTTGCCCCACGTCCAGTAGAGCGCCAGGTAGCTATACGTCTCCGGCTGTCCCGCGACGGTGCGCCCTCCTGCAAACAGCAGATCGAATCCCGGTTTGAACTCGTAGGTCCCGCCAAAGTCTGCCATGGTAGAATACTTTCTGCTGTCCGCCGCCTCCCCCAGCGCTCCGTGCCCAAACACTTCCACGCCCAGCATCAGCTTCTTGTTCACCTGCCGCTGCACCAGCCATCCGGCAAACGGATAGTCTTTATAGCCTGTCTGAGGCACAACCGCCTCTCCTCCCCCGCCATAACTGGTCCACGGCCCCCAGCTCTTCTGTATCCAAACCGGCAGCCGGTACCATGTCGACCCCACCCCCAGCCCTTTGCCAGCATCTCCGCTGGGCACCTCGATGAAGGGAAAGATCCCAACCTCCGGCCGATGCTTCGTCTCCTTCAAAAAGCGAAACTTCGCGCCAACCTCAGTGTCGCCAATTCCATACGTAACGCCGCTCCCGTCCGCCGGAATGTTCGCCACCAACGGCACAACCAGATGCAGCTGCAGATTCGGCACAACTCCGTAGTTGACCTCATAGGCAGGAACCTCCAACGCCGTTCCCCCCGAAGTGCTGTCGGAAAGTTCAAAGGCATACATCTCAAAATGGCGGTACTCGACCGGCTCAGGGTCATCCGTCTGGAACGGCGGTCCAGCCAGCGCCGCTCTTCCCGCTGCCAAAAACAACAGCAACCAACTCCACCTGCGAAGCTCCGGCAATCGTCTCCAACAATGAAGCCATCTCTGCCGCATCCGTCCTCTCTTCGCCAGGCCATCACTCATAGCCATTCTCCTCAGCGGATCAATGCCGCCTCTACTCCGTCAGAGTTCAACTGGCTATTAGACAACAATCTCTCGCCTCGAAAGATAAAGCTTCCCATCGGTTCCCCTGGGGCATAAGATGCCCTCGACAAGTAAGGTGGCTCGCATGTTGAAGCCTTTGTTGGCTCTTCCGGCTCTTCTGCTCTTCGTTCCCTCGCCCCAACAACCAGCTCCCGCATCCGCTCCTGTAGCTACCGCTGCGGCTCCAGCCATGCCGGCGGACGCCAAAACTCTGGTCAATCCGGTAAAGCCCACGGCTGAGTCTCAGGCGCAGGCCAAAAAGATGTACGGGTACGACTGCGCCATGTGCCACGGCGAAAACGGCAACGGCAAAGGCGACCTCGCCGCCGACATGAAGCCTCCTCTCAAGGACTACACCGACCCGGCAGCGCTCAAAGACCTCACCGATGGCGAGATCTTCTACATCATTAAGAACGGCAAAGACCAGATGACCGGCGAAGGCCCCCGTTTGAACACAGACGGTACTTGGAACATGGTCATCCTGGTACGCTCCTTCGCCAAAAAGTAACGCCTGCCCCCGTGGCTCGAAAGATTCGTTCAGAACACACAGTAACCGCACGTCCTCTCGACCGGAGCGCAGCGAAGTGGAGAGACCCCTGTATTTGTCTCTTGTTTGGCGCTGAAGCTCGCCCCAAAGTACACTTTTACTATCTAGCTGAAAATAGATGTTTTACGCAATAAGTACGGGGATGGGGGTACCCTGCCAGGAAGGCAATCATGACCGACATCGCCACCCGCCGCGCCCAATTCCGAAAGCTCCACGAAACCGGCTGTTTCGTCCTTCCCAACCCATGGGATGTCGGCTCCGCGCGATACCTCCGCAGCCTCGGCTTCAAGGCGCTGGCGACCACCAGCGGCGGCTTTGCCTTCTCGAGCGGCCTGCCCGACGCGCACTGGGCCGTCTCCCGCAACCAGGTGCTCGCGCACATCGCCGAGATCGTCGCCTCCGTCGACCTTCCCGTTAACGCCGACTTCGAATCCGGCTACGCCAACCAGCCCGAGGACGTCGCCGAAAACGTTCGCCTCTGCGTCGAAACCGGTGTCGCCGGTCTCTCCATCGAAGACGCCACCGGCGACCACGAAGAGCCGCTCTACGATCTGCCGCTCGCCGTCGAAAGAATCAAGGCGGCAAAGGCAGCTATCAAAGCCTCCGGCGCAGACGTTCTGCTGGTCGCAAGGTCGGAGTGCTTCCTCCTCGGTCACCCACAACCATTGGCCGAAGCCATCCTTCGCCTCCAGGCCTTCGCCGAAGCAGGCGCAGACGTGCTCTTCGCGCCCGGCGCAACCAAACGCGCCGACATCGACGCCATCGTCAAAGCGGTTCACCCTAAACCGGTCAACGTCCTGCTCACCTCCAGCGCCGGGCTAAAAATTCCCGAGCTAGCCGACCTCGGCGTGCGCCGTATCAGCGTAGGTTCCGCGCTGGCCCGCACCGCATGGACCGCCTTCATCCACGCCGCCCGCGAGATCGCGGAGCAAAGCAGCATGGCCGGAATGGACAACTCCGTCACCTTCGCCGAGCTGAACGGCTTCTTCCAGAAAGACCTGGCACAACGGTCCTGATTGTTCTCTTAACGCCACACGTCATCTCGACCGGAGCGCAGCGCAGTGGAGAGACCCCTGTATTTTGCTTTTCACTCTGCCCGCGAGTCTCTTCAGCCAGTTCAGCCTTAAAGCCCTCAATCCGACAATATCTGCGAAAATAGAAGCAGTATGCCCGAGCAGCAAACCATCGCCGTAGCCATGTCCGGAGGAGTCGACTCCTCCGCCGTCGCCGCGCTCCTGCGTTCGCAAGGCTACACGCTCGTCGGCCTCACCCTCCAGCTCTGGAACCAACGCCGCCTCAGCGGCCACGAAGGAATGCCCGAGGCGGTTCAAGGCCGTTGCTGCTCCATCGACGACGTCTACGACGCTCGCCACGTAGCCGAGCAGCTCGACA
>JBEPUY010000009.1:0-100563 GCA_041691255.1 Granulicella sp.
CGGCAAGATCAAGGTGGGCGAGGCCTGCTCGATCGTCGGCTTCCGCGACACCCAGGAGACGGTTTGCACGGGCGTCGAGATGTTCAAGAAGCAGCTGGACGAAGGTCTGGCGGGCGACAATGCCGGTCTTCTTCTGCGCGGAATCGCGAAGGAAGATGTGGAGCGCGGCATGGTTCTTGCCAAGCCGAAGTCGATCACGCCGCACACGCAATTCAAGGGCGAGATCTACGTCTTGTCGAAGGAAGAAGGCGGACGTCATACCCCGTTCTTCAACGGCTACCGTCCCCAGTTCTACTTCCGCACCACGGACGTGACTGGATCGGCGAAGCTGCCGGAAGGCACCGAGATGGTGATGCCGGGCGACAACATCCAGCTCGAGATCACGCTGCACACGCCGGTTGCCATGGAGAAGGGCTTGCGCTTCGCCATCCGCGAAGGCGGACGCACCGTCGGAGCCGGCACCATCTCCGAGATCATCAAGTAATTCGGCAACATGGCCGGGAGAGCAATCCATTCCCGGCCACGCTGCTACTCTAAATAAAGGGATTTCGCGGCAGAAGCATGTTTTTCCACGAAATCAGTTAGGATAGAAAGATGCGCGAAATCATTACATTGCAATGCCCCGAGTGCAAGAACAGGAACTACTCGACGACGAAGAACAAGAAGACGACCACTGGCCGCCTCGAGTTCTCAAAGTTCTGCAATACCTGCCGCAAGCACACGGATCACAAAGAGACGAAGTAAGAGCAGCCTTTAGCCGCTAGCTTTTAGCCTTTAGCTAAAGGCTAAAAGCTAAGAGCTAACAGCTCCCCGGGGGAGTAAGCTCAACGGTTAAACTGTCGGTCTCCAAAACCGAACTTCTCGGTTCGAATCCGAGCTCCCCCGCCAGTTTGTCCGGGCCGCAGAGTCCGGACGCAGTACCAGAATTCAGCAGCACGAAGATTGAGGCAGCACTATGGCCAAGACGGTAGCAATAGCGGAGCAGACACCGAACGGAATGCAGTCGCTGAAGAACCAGCCGGAGCGCCTGCGGGAGTTCCTGAAGGAAGTGCGCAGCGAGATGCGCAAGGTCTGGTGGCCGGGCTGGCCCGAAGTGCAGTCCACGACGGTCGTGGTCGTTATCACCGTCTTTATCTTCGCGGGCTACTTCTGGCTGGTCGACAATATTATCGGCCGCGCGATTGAAGCGTTGCTGCATGCGCTGACTGCAAGCTAGGCAGGTTTTGGAAGTCCGGTAGCATAAGCAGAGAGAAGTAAACGATGCGCGAAGAAGGCACAACGATGGCGACAGAAGAGCAAAACCCGGAAGAGCAGAACCTCGCGGCAACAAAGGCCGCAGAGGAAGTATCCACTGGAAATCCGGAGGAACAGCTTGCTCCGCCGGTGAATGAAAATTTCAAGTGGTACATCATCCACGCCTACTCCGGGTTCGAGCGCAAGGTGCGCGAATCGCTGGAGAGCCGCATCTCGGCCTTTGGTCTGCAGAACAAGATCGGCCGCATCATGATTCCGACTGAGCCGGTTACAGAGTTGCGCAACGGCAAGAAATACACCATCGAGCGCGTCTTCCTTCCCGGCTATGTGCTGGTGGAGATGGACCTCGATAACGACCTCTGGCACGTCATCAAGAACACGCCCCGGGTCACGGGCTTCCTTGGTACCGGCGATAACCCGGTAGCGCTCTCTGAGCAGGAAGTCAGCTCCATTATTTTCCGCTCCGACTCGACGAAGGACAAGCCTTCGATGAAGATCAAGTTCGACAAGGGCGAGCAGGTCCGCATCAACGAAGGCCCCTTCGCCAACTTCACCGGAGCCGTCGACGAAGTGAACGAAGACAAGCAGACGTTGAAGGTCATGGTCAGCATCTTTGGCCGTTCCACCCCGGTCGAGATCGAGTTCTCGAAGGTAGACAAGATCACGGAATAAGCAGTGCTTCCGCATCAAGCGGAAGAGGATTTTGGAATTACCTATCTTATTTCAGCAGCAGGCCCCGGCCCGCGGCTAGAAGCATAAAGAGGATTTACCGCAATGGCACCGAAGAAGATTACTGGATACGTCAAGCTTCAGATCATGGCCGCCAAGGCCACACCCGCACCGCCGGTCGGCCCCGCGCTCGGCCAGGCGCAGGTCAACATCATGGAGTTCTGCAAGCAGTTCAACGAGCGCACCAAGGCTCCCGATCTGGCTGGACTCACCATCCCTGTCGTCATCAGCGTCTATGCTGACCGCACGTTCAGCTTCGTCACCAAGACGCCTCCGGCGCCGGTGCTGCTGCTGAAGGCTGCCGGAATCGCCAAGGGCTCGGGCACTCCTAACAAGGAGAAGCTGGGCAAGGTGACCGAGAAGCAGATTCGCGAGATCGCCACGCAGAAGATGCCGGACATGAATGCCTCGTCGGTTGAGGCAGCATCGAAGACCATTCGCGGTACCGCGCGCTCGATGGGCATCGAAGTCGTCGCCTAAGCTTTCCGCAGGATTCGAATATCGCAACGGGGGGGAGATTTTGTTTGCCGAACGCGCTTAGCGCTTGTCGGCGGACGAAGTCTCCCTCTTTGCTGTCTATCGAGACAGACAGCAAAGATCCACGCAGTTCGATTGCTGGGCAATGTTTACGCCAAAGCGGCGCTTCTTTGTGTGGCACATCATCGCTTGATTCGATTTTAGCGTCCAACTAACGGTGACTATCAATTCAGTTGCCGCTTTTTTTCCTGCGCTTCTCGGTTCTCTTGACGCGAAGTCTCATCATCTCTTGCTCTACTCCTTCTTTAAAATTGGCGCGCTCTCCGTAACTCCAATCTTCCTCGGGAAGGTGGCCATTTATTTAGTTCTGCTGCTCTCGCTTTCGAAGATTGTGCAGCGGATCATCCTGCTTCGGCTATTACGCCATCTCAACATCTCCGAGTCGCAGAAGTTCGCGCTAGGCCGGTTCACAACTTATTTTCTGGTCCTCGGCGGACTGTTCATAGGTCTGCAATCGCTTGGGTTGAACCTCAACTCGCTAGTCGTATTTGGGGGCGCCATTGGTGTGGGCGTTGGTCTGGGTCTGCAGAACGTGGTCTCCAACTTCGTCGCCGGGATCGTTCTTCTGGTCGAGCAGCCCATTCGGATTGGCGATCGCGTCGAGACGGATGGCACTATGGGGAACGTGATTCGCATTGCCGCCCGTTCGACCTGGATTCGAACCAACGATAATGCCGTCATCATCATGCCTAACTCTAATTTCATCAACAACCCGGTGACCAACTGGACCGCAAATGACCCGCAGGTACGCGTGAATCTGCCGCTTGGGGTTAGCTACAGTGCCGACCCGGAGGTGGTGCGCACCATTCTTCTGAAGGTGGCCGGCGAAAATCCTCATGTACTCAAAACACCTGAGCCGGATGTCATCTTTACCGACTATGGCGACAACAGCATCAACTTCACGTTGCGCGTCTGGACCGAAATCCACGCCCACACGACACTGATCCTGAAGTCCGATCTGTATTTCACCCTGTTCAAGCGCTTCGCCGAAGCAGGAATCGAACTGCCCTTTCCTCAGCGCGACCTTCATCTGCGCTCATCAGATATTCCGTTGATCTTCCCTGCGGCCGCCGACAGCTAAAAGAATCTCCCCCCCAGTTTGTGTCTTTCACTCTGCCTCGCTTCAGGCAAACAGTCTTTGCTGAGATGGAGCGGCAACCGCCGTTGCCGGCCTGCGGGGAATCTCCTCGCCTTGTACCGGCGGAAGAGCGCGGGTTAGTAAAGCATCATTTGAGCGCTGCCCCAGGCTGTGCAGTTGGCGTGCCTGCTCGACCATCTGCGCCAGCTTCTGACGGTAGGCCGGAGCGGCGAAGTCGGCGTGGTCGAAACGTTTGGCGTAGTCGTCCACCAGTGCAGGGAAGTGCTCACGAACGAAGCTCAGGTAAGTAGGGCGTGAGCACGGCTTGAGGAAGAGGGGATTGGCCGCGAGGAAGCTGGCATCAACCTCTGCGGCACGGCGAGCCATCTCGTTGAGCGCCTCTTGCGTATCGGTGATTCCGGGCAGCAACGGGCAGCACAGGATGCCCGTCCGCAACCCCGCCTCGCGCAGCCGTTTGACAGCCCGGAAGCGCAGGTCGGGCCGCGGCGCACGCGGTTCCAGCAGCCTCGCCAGCTCTGTGTTCGGTGTGGTGATGGTGATGTGAAGGACGAGCGTGTTGCGCTTTGCGATCTCGGTGAACAGATCGATGTCGCGTTCGATCAGGCGCGACTTGGTGATGATGCCGAGATGGTGGCCCTGTCTGCGGGCGAAGACCTCGAGCAGACTGCGAGTGATCCGCGCTCGGCGCTCGATAGGTTGATAGGGGTCGGTTGCAGTGCCGATGGCGATCTCGTCGGCGGGGTCGATCTTGCGTAGCTCCTGTTCCAGCAGCCACGCGGCGTTTTGCTTGAGGAAGATGATGCGCTCGAAGGCAAGCGGGTCGCGCAGTTCCATGAACTCGTGGGTGTAGCGGGCATAGCAGTATTTGCAGCCGAACTCGCAGCCGCGATAGGGATTGATGCTCCAGGCAAGCCAGCGCAGGCGCTTCGAGGTGGACTTATTGAGGATGCTGCGGACCTCGAGGGATTTGAACTCGATGAGGTGGCCGTCGTCTGCATGCTCTGCGTGAGAGGCGAGGCGGGCAATGCCGGTCGGCTGCGGCAGGATAGGGAAGAGTGCCTCGCTTTTCTGTATTATGTTATTCGCCATTTGTTCGCCTTTCTGTGACGACATTAACCTCGCTTGGCGGGCGTGTCAAGTGGCGATTTCAGATCTGATTTAATCCTCAGCCGACCGTAGGCTGATATTCCTTGAAACCCGCTTTGGCCATGCCGCGCTGAGCCTCCGGGTTCTTCATAAAGGTCTCCCAGATAAAGGCGCTGCGGGCGTTTTCTGCCATTATCATGGTGATGCCGGTGTCGATGCCCACCACGTCAGTGTCGTACCACTTTTTCAGAGGGTTGAAGGCGTCGACGAAGCCGTAGCGGCACCAGGCCTGCGGATAATTCTTCCTGATGTTGCGCATGACCCGCATGGTCGCGTCGGGCAGAAAGGGCAGCGAGCCTCCCGCAGCGGCGGGCACCACGGTGCCGTCGATGGGACCCATCGCAGGCGGACCGCCCCAGATGACGTAGCCCTTATCGGAGTCCGACGCCGTGATGCCCCACAGATCGTTGCTGTAGTCGGGGAAAATCTTGTTCAGCTCGACACAGAATCGGCGGTGCACGTCGGTTGCGATGGCCGAGTTCTGAAAGTAGTCGGCGTAGCTGTCCTTCTTGCGGCGAAAGTCGAACCAAGCCTGCGAGTACTGGTGCACAAACAGCGGAGCGAATGAGCCGATGTAGCGCAGACCGTCGTATTCGAATGTCGTGCGCTTCCACGCCGTCCATGCCTGGGGGTTAAGCGGGTGCGACTCCGAGCCCATCCCGAGCAGATAGATCATCATCAACTCGCTGTAGTAGTCCCACTTTGAGGAGAGGAAGCCGAACTCCGGTGTCCAGCCCATCGGGAGCAGCGTCGTGTCCTCCGAGAGCCAGCTCCAGTCGACACGGTTGAAGATCGCCTCGGAGAGGCCGTTCACGCCGCGATCGTTGAAGTGCTGGCGGCAGGTGAGGATGCCGCACAGCAGGATCGCCGTATCGACCGAGGAGACCTCTGAGTCCCAGATTCTCTCGCCGGTATTGATGTTGGCGAAGTGGTAGAAGAAGCCGCGATGAGTCGGCAGCTTTTTCCAGATGAACAGCAGCGTGTTGATGACGCGCAGCCGCGCCTCGTTGTGCGAAATGAAGCCGCGTTTTTCCGCAATGCAGATGGCGCTAAGACCAAAGCCGGTCGATGCCATGCTGGCCACGATGCTGGTGTCTTTGGTGCGCGTGTTGCAGCGATCTTTAATGAGGCCGGTCTGAGGATTGGCCTGCTCCCAGAAGAAGAGGAAGCTGGCGCGTTCGATCTCGTCGAGAAGCTGGTCGTCCTGCGGAGAGAGCGCGCTCGACATAGGCGGCAGGGCCGGTGTCTTATGCGGCTGTGACGGTGGTTGCTGGCTGGCCTTTTGTTCGCCGGGTGCCTGCCCCAGCAGCGGCAGCGCATGTGCGAGCGGAAGGCCAAGCGAAACGCCAGCCATCTGGCGGAGCAGACTGCGCCGCGAGCTCTTATTTCCGAGTTGTCCCGTGATCAGGCGAATCTGACTGCTTATCTCTTCGTTATCATCCACACTCATTCATCTCTTCCGTATCTGGCCAGTTATGATGCTGACGATACCTGCACGAGTTAGATGCATGTCGAAGACAATCATGAGCGTTGGGCAGCGTATCGTGCAAATCGAACGTCCAATAGCTGAGTTACCGGTGAGCAATGAAAGGTAAATCTCTCGTCTGGACGATGATCGCAGTTCTGGTAGCCGTGGCTGGCGTGTTGCTGCTGCGCCTGTACGTGCATCGCCCTCCCTCGATCCGCAGATCTATCCCCATCGAAGGCGCGGTGATACGGCGTGACCTCGATACCAGAAAAGAGCTTCCCATCGAGGACGTCACCGTCACCGCATCCGACGGCGTCGTCAGCGCCACCACGCAGTCCGATGCTGCGGGATACTTCAAGCTCGAACTGCAGCGGCAGGTGTGGTCAGGCCAGCCCATCGTGGTCCACTTTCGCCAATCGGACTATGAGCCCTACGATCTGAACCTGCAGGCGGGCAGGCTGGAGATCGACGAAAGCCTGCACGTCGTGGCCATGGTTCCGCTGCCTGAATCGGCCAAGGCGACCCCCGGTGGCAAGGAGTCCGTGGTCTCGAATCTTCGGGTGAGATACACCATCAACTCGCGCACCCAGTCGAACGTCGGCAGCGCGGTTAAGACCTTTCAGGTGGTCAACCGGGGCAACGTCCCCTGCGAGAAGCATGAACTCTGCTCGCCGGACAAGAAGTGGAAGGCATCGCGAGGCTCGGCGACGCTCGATGCCGGTCAGGACAACACCTTCGGCAACGTGCGCGCCTCGTGCATCGCCGGACCATGCCCGTTTACAAAGATCGACGACACCGGCTTTGAGAAGGGCGGTCGCTCCATCACCGTCTCCGCGATTGACTGGTCCAATACAGCGACGTTTCTGCTGGAGGCCGAGGTCTTCCACACGGCCATCAGCTCGAATGTGCGCGAGTCTTATCCTGTAATCTTTGGCAACGCGCTCAACTTTACGCTGCCCCCCACGCAGGAGGGCGTCAGCCTCGAAGGCGATATTGACGGCGCTCCCATGGTTTTTCCGCTGGGTCCGAATCTATATCTCAGCTGGGCTAACTGCACCGCGCGAACCAGCAAGAGCAGCGATCAAACCACGGTCTACCGCTGCGAACTTAAACCCGGCTACAAGTTCTGATCTAAGATCGCAGCGAGGGTATTGTGTGGCTCGAATAGCGATCATTGGAGTAGGTGCAATCGGCGGAATCATCGCCTCGTTGTTACAGCAGGCAGGTCACGAGTTAGTTCTGTGCGTACGCCGCCCCCTGGCAGGTCTAACGGTAGAGACGCCAGACGGACCGGTAGCCGTACAGGCAACCATCGTGACCGATCCCGCGAACGCCCCCGCCGTGGATTGGGTCTTCGTCGCCACCAAGGCCTACGACGTTTCCGGTGCAGCGAAGTGGCTGGAACGGCTTCGCGCAGACGGCGCTCCGGTAGCGGTTCTGCAAAACGGCGTTGAGCATCGCGAGCGGTTCGCGCCCTATGTGCCGAGCGATTCCATTCTTCCCGTCGTTGTGGATTGTCCAGCCGAGCGCCAGTCTCCTGAGCGTGTTCGCCAGCGCGGTGTGATGCACCTGAAGGCTCCCGAGAGCGAGTTAGGGCGCGCTTTCATCGATCTGTTTGCCGGAACAGCAGCGGATGCGGTGACAGTCTCCAATTTCAGAACCGTCGCATGGCGAAAGCTGTGCCACAACGCTGCCGGAGTGCTATCCGCATTGCTGTTGCAGCCTTCGGGCATTATGCACGACGAGGCCATCGGCGAGACCGCGCTTCAGATTGTTCGCGAATGCATCGCCGTAGGCCGTGCCGAAGGCGCAACGTTGGACGACGATGTCGCCGAAGCCGTATTACAGGCCTACCGCGCCGCTCCCGCCGACGGCATCAACTCGCTGCACGCCGACCGGCTGGCGGGCAGACCGATAGAGATCGACGCCCGCAACGGCGTCATTGTGCGGCTGGGGAAGAAACATGGAATTCCCACGCCATGCAACCAGATGGCGGTAGCCCTGTTGGAGACGATGGTTCAGGCAAAGATCGAATAACCTGACTAACAGATTCAACTCCAGGGAATCAGCAATAAGGCACGTCATCTCGACCGGAGCGTAGCGGAGTGGAGAGACCTCTGTATTTGGCTTTGTTCTTGCCGTTGCGCGTTCTCCAGAGCCACAAAGTGTACCGCTGCACCCAAGGCTACCCGTGCGCGCCAACCGCGGCCCGTCCTGATTCGAGCGTACGACCTGCCTCCAAAATCGGCATGACAAGTTGCAGGATGGTGCCAACGATCTCTTCCGCAGGCACATGGTCCGGGGTATAAAACCACTGCTTCACTGCGCCATAGATTGCCCAGCTCGCAGTCGTCGCAAGCATTTCGGTTGAGCTGGTGGACGCGCCGTGCTTGTTCATTCCATTGATCAGCACCCGGCGAATGGCCGTCGTCATGGCAGACTCCATCAGCGGCTCAAAGGCGTTCTGCCGCGTGCACGCCGTCCGGTCGCCATGTGACAAGGTCAGATAGTCGCAGGTGGCCAGGATGATCGAGGCAGCAGCGCTCGGACAGGTGCCGTCGAAGCTGACGTTGCGCTCGTTCAGCAGCTTGTGGAACCCTCCCCCCACCATGGCGTCGAGCAGCGCGAACTTGTCGGTGTAGTGGTCGTAAAAGGTGGCCCGGTTGACCGTCGCCGCATCGGTAATGTCCTGCACCGAGATCTCGTCGAAGCTCCCGCTCTGCATCAACTCGCGCAACGCTCCCTGCAGCAGTTGCCGGGTGCGGCGGATCCGGGGGTCGCGAACTTCACAGTCTGAGATCGGCATAGGGTTCTGGTGATTAGAGGTTATCAAACAGAAAAAGAATCGTCTTTACGACGAGTGTCGTCTATAACGACATAAGTTGTTTAGACTGCGTATGTCGTCAAGGAGATTCTGAATAATGCCCACCTTACTTCACCTGGATTCGAGTCCGCTGGAAAGTTCCATCAGCCGCGAGTTGACGCGCGAGTTCGTCAAGACCTGGAAGGCCGCCCACCCCAACGGCACCGTGATCGACCGCGATCTGGCCATCCAGCAGCCCAAACCTATTGATGCTGCATGGGTTGGCAGCGTCCACACCCCTGCCGAAGCTCGCACCCCCGAGCAGAAGGCAGCCCTCGCCGTCTCCGACGAGCTGATCGCCGAACTGGAGCGGGCAGACGAGTATATCTTCGGCGTGGCGATGCATAACTTCAGCGTCCCCTCCGTGTTCAAGCTTTGGATCGACCAGATCGCCCGCCACGGACGCACCTTCTCCTACGACGAAACCGGGGCCCGCGGACTGCTACAGGGCAAGAAGGCGACCATCGTGATCGCCAGCGGCGCCGTCTACGAGCTGGGAACTCCAACAGGAGCGATGAACTTTGTCGAGCCTTACCTCAAAGCCTTTCTCGGCTTTCTCGGCGTTACCGACATCAAGTTCGTGACCGCAGGCGGCGCGTCCCAGGTGATGCAGGGAAAAGTGGACCGCGCCACCTTCCTGCAACCCGCTTTGGAGCAAGTTCGAACGGTGGCGGCGTAAGCCGGAGAGGAAAAACGATGAAGATTGCCGTACTGATTGCGCGTATTTTGCTGGGCCTGCTGTTCCTGGTCTTCGGGCTGAACGGATTTCTCCACTTTATCCCCATGCCTCCGCCGACAGGCTTGGCTGGCCAGTACATGGGAGCCTTGTTCGTCTCGCACTACCTCACCGTGGTCTTCCTGCTCCAGATCATCGGCGGTGCGCTGCTGCTGGCCAACCGCTTCGTGCCACTGGCGCTGACCCTGCTGGGGCCGGTGCTGGTGAACATCCTGCTCTTCCACTCGTTTCTGGCTCCGGCAGGCCTGCCGCTGGCACTGGTCACGACGTTGCTCTGGCTACTCGTCTTCAGCGGAGTTCGCCGGGCATTTACTGGCATCTTCGCGCAACAAGTCGCGGCCCAGTAAACCAACAGAGAGGTGCTCATCCGAATCTTCCAAAACAGGACGGATGAGCGCCCTTCTCTATCTGAAATGCCACAATCTTCTCACTCTCCAGCGGAGCTTTAGTACACTTCGCATATGAACTTCGCCCTTGCAGAGATGCCTCTTCCGCTGCGCTTCCGGCCCCAGACGCCGATGAGCGACGAGGAATTGATGCGCTTCTCTGCGGCGAACGATGCTCTGCGTGTGGAACGCGATGCCAATGGAGAGATTCTCGTGATGACACCCGCAGGCAGCAGAACCAGCAGGATGAACAGCCGCCTGACCCGGCTTTTGGATGAATGGGCCGAAGCCGATGGCCGTGGCGTTTCATTCGACTCTAATGGAGGCTTTACGCTTCCGGACGGCTCCATGCGTGCTGCCGATGCTGCCTGGGTCGCTCTGCCTCGATGGAAGGCGCTCAGCGATGCGGACCAGTCCAGATACGCTCCACTCTGCCCGGACTTCGTGATTGAACTGCGTTCGCCGAGCGATAGTCTTCCCGAACTCAAAGAGAAGATGGAGCTATGGATTGCCAATGGGGCGCAGCTTGCATGGCTGATCGACCCGATTGAGCAGGAAGTCTCTATCTATCGTCCCGGCGAAGCTGCTGAAGTGCATCACCACCCGTCCTCGGTTCAAGGAAATGGTGTGATGGCTGGGTTTGAGTTGGTGATGGCTAGGATTTGGGACTAGCTCATCTCTACAGCCGAATCGAAATTACATCATTGTTTTCTTAACGAGAAAATCTGGTTACAAAGTTGTATGGCATTGAAGAGCAGGAGTGTTAGCCTTGCCCGCATGAAATTCTTAGCGCTTTTCTTGCTGTTCTCTACTGCTGCCTTCGCAACTCCAAGACGCTATCGCTCCTCGTCGCCAATTCATGTGCGTTCTACTGTCACTAAGCGAGGCGTCTACCGCCCTGCACACGTCAGAACCGCGCCGGATCGGACCCAGCGCAACAATTACTCGACCAAAGGTAACGTCAACCCCTACACGGGGAAGGCTGGACATAAGACAGCGACGAGGTAGGTGATGAAAATACTTGCTCTATTGATTATGTTGAGTTCCTGCGCTTGGGCGCAAGGAAATAATGCACCAAAGCCAACAGTGCGTTCCGTAAAGGTTGTCATGCCCCGCAAGCCAACCACAGACGACAAGAATCCGGATGGTACCCCCGCATACAAAACGTATGAGGATTTCGTTGAAGCCTTAGCTGGATGGAAAGTTCAGCAGGTAATGGCTTCCTTAGCGCATGTCCCAGCGGTGACGATTGAGCAGTCAAGTGATGGCGCTCTTGAAAAGAAGATAGCTACATTAGAATCAAGGCTCAATTTTGATGAGTTCTTGCTCTCAAGCAAGCAGGACAAACAGTCAGAAGTTGCCTTAGACCCAGCGCGTATGAACGTTTATCAGCGCATTGATTCTGACCCTCTTCAATTTCTCATCTCTTTGAGCAGTATCAATCCATATCTGAATGGATATAAAGCTATTGTTGATGTGGGAAACCCATCAACAGCTCATTTCAAAGGGGTCAAGATAAAATGCGAATGGAGCAAACCGTACGATTGGTCAAAATATACGGAAGGTTCATATAAAGCATGGAAATCTGTAATTCATAGCTCCATAACAGATGTTTCTAACGATATTTCCCCTGGCTCTTGGAACCCAGTTGAAATTATTTTGCTTCCAGCAACTCAAGAGGAACTAGGGTATTTTCAGGTTTCTATAGAATCAAATTCGGTATCACTGAGCAATAACTAGCCTATTTCATGAGAAATGAAATGTTTGAGATTGTCGGTTTCTTCATCGACTGGAGAAATAGCCAATACAAGCATGATGAACAGCGGAGCCAGCCATGATTCGATGGTGGCGTCAGAAGTTGGCTTGCAGAATGTTTCCACTTCCGGCATACTTATAAGAGTGTCTCAACACCTAGTTGAGACCAGTCGATAACCACGCCCGGAGGAACATTTCCAGAGGGGTGGGAGACGAGGGAAAATGGCAAGGAAGATCTCCAAGAATTTGATGAAGGCGCGCGCGCTTGTTGAGCCACGTCCTTATGTTCTGGCGGACGCAGTTCCGCTCCTGCAAAAGGCAAAGTACGCGAAGTTCGACGAGACCGTCGATCTGACCATGCGTTTGGGCGTTGACCCCAAGCATGCCGACCAGATGGTTCGCGGCACCGTTGTTCTGCCGCACGGCCTGGGCAAGACCAAGATCGTCGCCGTCATCGCCTCGGGCGACAAGATTCGCGATGCTGAGGCTGCCGGCGCTGAGTTCTTCGGCGGCGAAGAGCTGGTCGAGAAGATTCAGAAAGAAGGCTGGACCGCCTTCGACGCCCTGATCGCCACCCCGGACATGATGAAGTCTGTCGGTCGTCTCGGTAAGGTGCTCGGCCCCAAGGGTCTGATGCCTAACCCGAAGACCGGCACGGTCACCACCGACGTCGCCTCCGCGGTCAAAGAGATCAAGGCCGGTAAGGTCGAGTTCCGCACCGACAAGACTGCTCTGGTTCACGTTCCCGTGGGCAAGCTCTCGTTCGATCCGCAGAAGCTGATCGACAATGCGATGACGGTCATCTCGAGCGTGGTCAAGGCAAAGCCTTCGGCTGCCAAGGGCAAGTACATCAAGGGCGTGACGCTCAGCTCCTCGATGGGCCCTGGCATCCAGCTCGACTACGCCGCTGCTGAGGCAGCCGGCAAGGCATAAGGCAGCCGCTAGCTATTAGCTCTTAGCTTTTAGCTGGTTAGGGAGTTCAGAATTTGGTCGCGCAAGCGGCGTAATTTTACAGCTAGCAGCTAAAAGCTAGCAGCTAAAGGCTAGGTTTTCCATGGCATTGACCAGAGCAATAAAGACAGACAAGGTTAAAAAGCTGGCAGGCGAGCTCGAAGGCTCGACCTCGGCCATCATCGGCACGTTTTCTGGCCTGACCGCGTCGAAGGACTTCGAGCTGCGCAAGGCAGTTCGCGGCGCAGGCGGAAACTATCACGTCGTCAAGAACAAGCTGGCCGCGCGTGCGGCTGAGGGAACCAAGATTGAAGCCGCGTTGAAGGGCCTCAAGGGCGTCTCCTCGGTGGCTTACACCTCGGGCGATCCCGTGGCGCTGGCGAAGGCCCTCTCCACCTGGGTCAAGGACAACGCCGAGTTCACCTTCAAGCTGGGCATCATCGACGGCAAGGTGATCGACGTTCGCGAGATCGCCGAACTGGCAACCATGCCGGGCAAGGAAGAGCTCTTCTCGAAGCTCCTCTTCCTGATTCAGTCTCCCGCGCAGCGTCTGGCCACGGTCATCAACGCAACCGGCCGCGACCTCGCTATCGTCATCAATCAGGGCGTCGAGAAGGAAAAGTTCGCTGCTTCCGATGTTCCGGCAGTAGAGGCAGCTCCGGCACCAGAGGCAGCCCCGGCACCAGTCGCGGCAGCTCCTGAGGCAGAGGCTTCCGCAGCAGAGCCCGCAGCGCCAGAGGCCGATAAGATCGCCGAGGCGCACGAGGTTGAGTCGGCGGCAGGCGAGCAGCCGTCCGGAGCAGAGCAGCCGGAAAACTTCACCGCATCGCAGGGTGGGGAAGCGGCGACCACGGACCCCGTCGAAGGATAGGCAGGATAAGCGGGATAACAAGTTTCGCCTGGTCTTCAAGGGTGCGCTGGTCTGGGCGCAACGGAAACCCAAGAGGGCATAGGCAACCGGAACGCAGTCGGGTTTCGGAGATGTAATCGGCAGCAGGCACTACTAAAAGTTCAGATTTATATTGGAGAAATAAAATGGCAGACATCCAGCAGTTGGAAGATTCAATCGTTAGCCTCAGCCTTCTCGAGGCATCGGCCCTGGTCAAGAAGCTCGAAGAGCGTCTCGGCGTTTCGGCAGCAGCAGCAGTTGCAGCCCCGGCAGCAGGCGGCGGCGCAGTAGCAGCAGCAGTGGAAGAGAAGACCGAGTTCACCGTCATCCTGAAGGATGCCGGCGCGAACAAGATCAACACCATCAAGGCTGTACGCGAAGTCACCGCTCTTGGCCTCAAGGAAGCCAAGGATCTGGTTGACGGAGCTCCCAAGCCCTTGAAGGAGAACATCTCGAAGGATGATGCAGCCGCCATCGCGAAGAAGTTTGAAGGCGTCGCAACCGTCGAAATCAAGTAATTGGCCACAAACTTGCACGCTGAGGCAGAATGAGATATTCTTTTCTTTAGAAAAGAATCGTTCCGCCTCGGCGTGCTGTTTGGCGGACGGCAAAAACCGGCAGATTTCAGGCAGCAATCCGGCTCATCCTGTAGCAAATCAGGCTAAGGAGTCGGCCATTATGCGTTTCGAGCGGCAGAAGTGCATAGTGTCATAGGACAAGCGAGCGCAGCAACTTTGGGGCACGGCGAGCCTCAAACGGCGGCAGGCATCTACACCACAACGACAGAAACAGTGCACAAGTCGATCTTTGCGCTCAAGGGGCAAGCTGTCCCTTCGAGCGCTTTGCCGCGTTTATCGGCATTTCCGCAGCCTGCGGGCGCTCGGGACATTTAGTACGCGTTCTTTATAGCAGCTTCTAGTATCGGCGAACAGTAAAAGTTTCATGAGTTACGAGTTTGATTGATTGCCGAGGGTTGTATACGGCAAGACATTTTGCGCACGGGGCCTGCAGCAATCGAGGGCAGTGGGACCCGAAAACAGCAGTCATGGCGCAAGCAGAAGTAAACCCGGAGGGCCGTACCCAACCCTCCCCTCATTCGTGTTGACGGGCCTTTCGGTGGGCAGTCAAAGCAAATGAGGACCTCGAAGGTAAGTATTCAGGAGAGAGCATGTCTGGTCAGTCCAACAACAGCGAAATGCGCGCGATCCGCAGCCGTCTCGATTTTTCCAAAATCCCAACCGCCATCCAGATTCCCAACCTCATCGAGGTCCAGCGCCGCAGCTACGAGCGCTTCCTGCAGATGGACAAGCTCCCCCAGGAGCGCGAGGACAATGGCCTGCAGTCGGTCTTTACCTCGGTCTTCCCGATCACCGACTTCCGCAACGTGTCGGAGCTCGAGTTCGTCGACTTCTCCATCGGCAACTGGGAGTGCAAGTGCGGCTACCTCAAGGGCCTCAACCACCTGCGTACCGCCTGCTCGCACTGCGGTCACATGGTCATCACCGACCCTTTTCATCCCGGCGATGTGCTTTGCAACTTTTGCGGAACCTACAACAAGAACACCCCTGACTTCTGCACCAAGTGCGGCGATCCCGTCGGTCTGCAGCTGAAATACGACCAGGCAGAGTGCGAAGAGCGCGGCATGACCTACTCTGCGCCGCTCAAGGTCACTATCCGTCTGAAGATCTACGACAAGGACCCCGAGACCGGCGTCAAGAGCCTGCGCGACATGAAGGAGCAGGAAGTCTTCTTCGGCGACATTCCGCTGATGAGCCAGAACGGCACCTTCATCGTCAACGGCACCGAGCGCGTCATCGTCTCGCAGCTCCACCGTTCGCCCGGCGTCTTCTTCGAGACGGCGAACAACCGCACCTACTTCCTCGGCAAGATCATCCCGTACCGCGGTAGCTGGGTCGAGTTCGAGTATGACCAGAAGAACACCCTCTACGTCCGCATCGACCGCAAGCGCAAGTTCCTCGGCACCATCTTCCTGCGCGCCCTCGGTCTGCGTACCGACGAAGAGATCCTCAAGACCTTCTACACTGTCGACACCATCAACGTGAAGGAAGGCAAGCTGAGCTGGAAGGTCGCCGCCGAAGGCACGCCCACTAACCTGCAGGGCACGCGTCCTGCCGCTGCCGTCACGGTGAAGGGCGAAGAGATTGCCCCGGCCACCCGCAAGATCTCGGCGCACTCGCTCAAGGGTCTGCGCAGCCACAAGATCGAGCAGATCGAAGTCGAGACCAGCGAGTTCGAGGGTGCCATGACCGCCTCCGACGTAGTCGATCTCTCGACCGGCGAGCTGCTCTACGAGGCAAATCAGGAGCTGACCGCCGACAAGCTGCACAAGATTCTCCAGTCCGGCGTCGCCAGCTTCGAGGTCTTCTTCCCCGAGCGCGACGACGTGGGCAACATCATCACGAACACGCTGCGCCGCGACTCCGTACGCAAGCCTGAGGAAGCTCTCATCGAGATCTACCGCAAGCTGCGTCCCGGCGACCCGCCGACGCTCGACACCGCGACCGCGCTCTTCGAAGGCATGTTCTTCGATGCGCGCAAGTACGATTTCTCGCGCGTAGGCCGTCTCAAGTTCAACATCAAGCTCTACGAGAACCAGGATGCTTCCGGCCTCGACAAGCGCACGCTGACCCCCGAGGACTTCTACGGCACCATCCGCTATCTGCTCAAGCTGCGCAAGAACATCGGCAACGTCGATGACATCGATCATCTTGGCAACCGCCGCGTTCGCGCTGTCGGCGAGCTGATGGAGAACCAGTTCCGCATCGGCCTCGTCCGCATGGAACGCGCCATCAAGGAAAAGATGTCGGTCTATCAGGAGATGTCGACGGCGATGCCGCACGATCTCATCAACGCCAAGCCTGTCATGGCCGCGATTCGTGAGTTCTTCGGCTCCTCGCAGCTCTCGCAGTTCATGGACCAGACCAACCCGCTCTCCGAGATCACGCACAAGCGCCGCCTCTCGGCCCTTGGGCCTGGTGGTCTGTCGCGTGAGCGCGCCGGCTTCGAAGTCCGCGACGTGCATCCGACTCACTACGGCCGCATCTGCCCGATCGAGACGCCGGAAGGTCCGAACATCGGCCTCATCAGCTCTCTCTCGTGCTTCGCTCGCATCAATGAGTACGGTTTCATCGAATCGCCTTATCGCCGTGTGAAGGATGGCCGCGCGCTCGACTACGTCTCTGTGGTCAACGCCGGTGAGTCCGGGCTGCGCCAGGGTGACTATCTCGAAACCAGCGAGTCCCGCAAGCTGAACGAGCAGTTGAAGAAGGACAAGAAGCGCACCATGGACCTTGCCCCCTTCAGCTTCTATCTCTCGGCATGGGAAGAGGACCGTCACACCATCGCGCAGGCCAACATCGAGCTCGATGAGAAGCTGAACATTGTTCAGGACATCGTCGATGCCCGCCGCCAGGGCAACTTCGTGCTCGTCAACAAGGCCGAAGTCGACTACGTCGACGTCTCGCCCAAGCAGCTTGTCTCGGTCGCCGCCTCGCTCGTGCCGTTCCTCGAGCACGACGACGCCAACCGCGCTCTGATGGGCGCCAACATGCAACGCCAGTCGGTTCCTCTGCTCGTCGCCGAGGCCCCGTTTGTCGGAACTGGAATGGAGGGCGTCACTGCCCGCGACTCCGGCGCCGTCATTCTGGCCAAGCGTAACGGCATCATCGACTCGGTCGACTCCGAGCGCATCATCGTGCGCGTCGAAGGCGAGCACCACCCCACGCAGCTCTCGCGTGAGGTCGGTTCGGACATCTATCAGCTCACCAAGTTCAAGCGCTCCAACCAGAACACCTGCATCAACCAGAAGCCGATCGTCCGCAAGGGCGACCGTGTGATCAAGGGTCAGGTCATCGCCGACGGTCCTTGCACGGAGCAGGGAGAACTCGGCCTCGGACGCAATGTGCTGGTGGCCTTCATGCCGTGGCGCGGTTACAACTTCGAGGACGCGATCCTCATCTCGGAGAAGCTGGTCCGCGAGGACTACTACACCTCGATCCACATCGAGGAGTTCGAGATCGAAGCTCGCGACACCAAGCTCGGGCCGGAAGAGATCACGCGCGATATCCCCAACGTCAGCGAGCACGCTCTGCGTGACCTCGACGAGTCGGGCATCATCCGCATCGGCGCGAAGATCAGCCACAACGACATCCTCGTCGGCAAGGTAACGCCCAAGGGCGAGACCCAGTTGACGCCGGAAGAGAAGCTGCTGCGCGCCATCTTCGGCGAAAAGGCCGGAGACGTTCGCGACGCCTCGCTCACCTGCCCTCCGGGCATCGAGGGCACCGTCGTTGACGTTCGCATCTTCAGCCGCAAGGGCCAGGAGAAGGACGAGCGTGCCAAGCAGATCGAGCAGGAGCAGATCGAGAAGCTCGAGCGCAACCTCGCCGATGAGATTCGTATTCTCACCGACGAGCGCCTCAAGCGTCTCGAAGCCATTCTCGGCGCGAAGGAAGTTCAGGCCGACCTGCACGACGAGCGCACCAACAAGAAGCTGCTCAACAAGGGCGATCTCCTCGACCGCGACACCATCGAGCTGATCAGCACCCGTAACCTCAAGCGCATCCGCTACGCTGACAAGGATCCTCGCGTCAACGAGCAGATCGACGAGATTGAAGAGATGACCTCGCGCCAGATCGACGTTCTGCGCAAGATCACCAACGAGAAGATCAGCAAGATGTCCAAGGGCGATGAGCTTTCGCCCGGCGTCATCAAGATGGTCAAGGTCTACATCGCCATGAAGCGCAAGCTTTCGGTCGGCGATAAGATGGCCGGCCGTCATGGGAACAAGGGTGTCATCGCCCGCATTCTGCCGGAAGAGGACATGCCCTACCTCCCCGATGGAACTCCGGTCGAGATCGTCCTCAATCCGCTCGGCGTACCTTCTCGTATGAACGTCGGTCAGATCCTCGAGACGCACCTCGGATGGGCAGCGCACGAGCTCGGCAAGCAGATCGCCGAGCTGGCCAACACCATGCAATCGGCCAACGAAGTTCGTGAGCTCTTCAAGGCACGCTTTGTCAACACTGCCGCTCTCAACCAGCTTCTTGACCTCGACGACGAGCAGACCATGCGTGTCGCCGCCGGCATGAAGCGCGGTATCTGGTTCGGCACGGCAGTCTTCGACGGCGCGCGCGAGTCTGAGATCAAGGCGCTGCTCAAGTCTGCTGGTCTGCCCAGCTCCGGTAAGTCGATGTTGCACGACGGCATGACGGGCGAAGAGTTCGAACAGCCTGCCACCGTTGGTTACATCTACATGCTGAAGCTGTCTCACCTTGTCGACGACAAGATCCACGCTCGCTCGATCGGACCGTACTCGCTCATCACCCAGCAGCCGCTCGGTGGTAAGGCGCAGTTCGGCGGACAGCGCTTCGGAGAGATGGAAGTCTGGGCGCTCGAAGCTTACGGCGCAGCGTACATCCTGCAGGAACTGCTCACCGCGAAGTCCGACGACGTCTTTGGCCGTACCAAGATCTACGAGGCCATCGTCAAGGGCGAAGCAGCCATCGAGCCGGGTGTACCCGAGTCGTTCAACGTGCTCATCCGCGAACTCCAGTCGCTCTGCCTCGATGTGGAACTCATCAAGCAGGCCGACCAGAAGAAGACTCCGGTGCCCACGCTCGCAGCAGCAGACTAACCAGATTGCTTCCGGGATTAGGTTCGGGCTTAGCCCGGACACTCCCGGAAGCGAATGTTTTGGGGCTCTAGCCCCGGTATCAAAAGCTTTAGAGCAACACCACAATCGAAAGATGAGCAACAGCATTAGAACCACTGGCAACGCGATGCGCCCCAAGTCATCGCAAACAGATTTAGTAACCGCAGCCCACGCTGCAACCTGCACACGCAGGAAATAAGGGAGACGCCCAATATGTTCCGCTCCAGCCCCTTTGAACTGACCGGTCCCATCGCCGATTTCGACGCCATCAAGATCCAGCTCGCCAGCCCGGAGAAGATCCGCAGCTGGTCGCATGGTGAGGTCACCAAGCCCGAGACCATCAACTACCGCACCTTCAAGCCCGAGCGCGATGGCCTCTTCTGCGCCCGCATCTTTGGACCCATCACCGACTGGGAGTGCCTCTGCGGCAAGTACAAGCGCATGAAGCACCGCGGCGTCATCTGCGACAAGTGCGGCGTCGAAGTCACTCTCTCGAAGGTCCGCCGTGAGCGCCTCGGCCACATCGAGCTCGCCAGCCCCTGCTCGCACGTCTGGTTCTTCAAGGGCCTGCCGTCGCGTATCGGCCACCTGCTCGACATCTCTTTGCGTGAGCTCGAAGCCGTCCTCTACTTCGAGTCGTATGTGGTTGTAGACCCAGGCGACGCGCCCGTCAAGGAGCGCGAAGTTATCAAGGACGAGACCAAGTTCCGCGAACTCGATGCCCAGTACCGCCCTTCCGGCTTCAAGGCCATGATGGGTGCCGAGGCCATTAAGGAACTGCTCAAGCGCGTCGAAATCACCGAGCTTGCCATCGAGCTGCGCGAACGCATGAAGACCGAGACCTCGCTGCAAAAGAAGCTTAAGTACTCCAAGCGCCTCAAGATCGTCGAGGCCTTCCGCAAGTCCGACAACCTGCCGCAGTGGATGATCCTCGACGTGATCCCGGTCATTCCGCCCGAGCTTCGCCCGCTGGTTCCGCTCGACGGCGGACGTTTCGCCACGTCCGACCTCAACGACCTCTATCGCCGCGTCATCAACCGCAACAACCGCCTCAAGAAGCTGATGGACCTGCACGCACCCGAGGTCATCGTTCGCAACGAGAAGCGCATGCTGCAGGAGGCCGTCGATGCTTTGTTCGACAACGGCCGCCGTGGCCGCGTCCTTCGTGGAGCGAACAACCGTCCGCTGAAGTCGCTCTCCGACACCCTCAAGGGCAAGCAGGGCCGCTTCCGTCAGAACCTTCTCGGTAAGCGCGTCGACTACTCCGGACGTTCGGTCATCGTCGTCGGCCCCGAGCTGAAGCTGCACCAGTGCGGTCTTCCCAAGAAGATGGCGCTCGAGCTCTTCAAGCCCTTCATCTATCACCGCCTCGAGCAGACCGGCCACTGCACCACCATCAAGCAGGCCAAAGAGATGGTCGAGATGCAGGAGCCCATCGTCTGGGACATCCTCGAAGAGGTCATCAAGGATCACCCTGTCCTGCTGAACCGCGCCCCGACCCTCCACCGCCTTGGTATCCAGGCGTTTGAGCCGGTGCTCGTCGAAGGCAAGGCGATCAAGATCCATCCGCTCGTCTGCACCGCCTTCAACGCGGACTTCGACGGCGACCAGATGGCCGTCCACATTCCGCTCTCACCCGAGGCACAGATCGAAGCCAGCGTGCTGATGCTTGCCTCGCACAACATCCTCTCGCCCGCCAGCGGCCAGCCCATCACGGTGCCCACGCAGGACCTCGTGCTCGGCATCTACTACCTCACCAAGGCGAAGGTCAATGCCAAGGGTGAAGGCCGCGTCTTCGCCAACATCGAAGAGGTCTTCATGGCCCTCGAAGCGAAGCAGGTCGAGACGCTTACCCCGATCCGTCTGCGCTACACCGGCCCTGTCCTCGACATGACCACAGCGTACGACGATCAGGACCTCACGCACACCGAGCCGGTCGAGTTCAACCGCCAGTTCATCTCCACCACCGTCGGCCGCGCCATCCTCAACGATGCGCTGCCTGACGCGATGCCTTACGTCAACGGCCTGCTCAAGAAGAAGGGCATGGGGCAGCTCATCAACTATTGCTACCTGAACCTCGGCCTCGAAGTCACCGTCAAGACGCTCGACAAGATCAAGGACCTCGGCTTCAAGTACGCCACCCAGTCCGGCCTCTCCGTCGGTCTCGACGACATGGTCATTCCTGCTTCGAAGTACACCGTCGTTCACGAGGCGGAGAAGCAGGTCATCAACGTGCAGCAGCAGTATCTCGACGGTGCCATTACCAACGGTGAGCGTAATAACAAGGTCATCCAGATGTGGTCCACCGTCACCGAGCGCGTCGCCGACGACATGTTCAACAACATGAAGCAGGCCGACAAGGACGGCGCCATGAACCCGATCTACATCATGGCCGACTCCGGTGCCCGTGGTTCCAAACAGCAGATCCGTCAGCTCTCCGGTATGCGCGGTTTGATGGCCAAACCCTCGGGCGAAATCATCGAAACCCCCATCACGGCGAACTTCCGCGAAGGCCTCACCGTTCTCCAGTACTTCATCTCGACCCACGGAGCACGTAAGGGTCTCGCCGATACCGCGCTCAAGACTGCGGACTCGGGCTACCTCACCCGCCGTCTCGTCGACGTTGCGCAGGATGTCATCATCTCGCACAACGACTGCGGCACGGTCGAAGGCATCTACGTCACTCCGATCATCGAAGCCGGCGAGACCATCGAGCCGCTGCGCGACCGCATCATCGGCCGCGTCTCGCTCGAAAAGCTGAAGGACTTCGAAGGCAAGACCATCGTCGAAATCAACCAGGAGATCGACGAAGATCTCGCCAGCGCAATCCAGGCTGCCGGTATCGAGAAGGTCAAGATCCGCTCCGTGCTCACCTGCGAGTCCAAGCGCGGCGTCTGCATCCTCTGCTACGGCCGTAACCTCGGCTCCGGCAAGATGGTGGAGATGGGCGAAGCCGTCGGCGTCATCGCGGCGCAGTCGATCGGTGAGCCCGGCACCCAGCTCACCATGCGTACCTTCCACATCGGCGGAACGGCCAGCCGCGTCTCCGACGCCTCGCACCTCGAGGCCAAGAACACCGGCACCGTGCGCTTCATCAACCTGGTCACGGTTCGCGCCAAATCGGGCGACCTGGTCGCGATGAACCGCAACGGTTCGGTTGCTATCATCGACGACAAGGGCCGCGAGAAAGAGCGTTACGCCATCGTCTACGGCGCCAAGCTCAAGGTCGAAGAGGGCGGCAAGGTCACCCAGGGCTCTATCCTCGGCGAATGGGACCCCTACACCTTCTCGCTGCTCACCGAGATCGCCGGCACCGTCCAGTTCAAGGACCTGCAGGAAGGCGTCACCCTCAACGAAGAAGTCGACGAAGTCACCGGCCTCAGCCGTCTGGTCGTCGCCGACTCTCCCGACGAGAAGCGCCAGCCCGCGATCATCATCAAGTCGGCATCCGGCAACAAGCGTTACCTCATGCCCTCGCGTGCTCACCTTATGGTGGCCGACGGCGACGAGCTCTACCCCGGCGACATCCTTGCCAAGATCCCGCGCGAAACCACGCGCACCAAGGACATCACCGGCGGTCTGCCGCGCGTCGTCGAACTCTTCGAGGCCCGCAAGCCGCGCGACCCGGCGATCATCAGCAAGATCGATGGCGTCGTCCGCTTCGGCGAAGTCTCCAAGGGCCAGCGCAAGGTCTACGTCACGGCGGATAACGGTCAGGAAGAGGAGTACAGCGTTCCCCGCGGTGTCTACGTCAACGTGCAGGAAGGCGAACGCCTCCGTGCCGGTGACGCTCTCATCGACGGTCCTCGCAACCCGCACGACATTCTGGAAGTCCTCGGCGAGCGTGCACTGCAGCAGTACCTCGTCAACGAAATCCAGGAAGTCTATCGCCTGCAGGGCGTGGCCATCTCCGACAAGCACATCGAAACCATCGTTCGCCAGATGCTTCGCTGGGTCAAAATCGAAGAGGTTGGCGACACCAGCTTCCTCGTCGATCAGCAGACGGACCGCTTCCGCTTCAACGCCGAAAACCAGCGCGTCCTCATGGAAGGTGGCCGTCCCGCCATCGGCCGCTCGTTGCTGCTCGGCATCACCAAGGCGTCGCTCTCGACCGACAGTTTCATCTCGGCCGCCAGCTTCCAGGAGACCACTCGCGTACTGACTGAAGCCAGCATCAACGGCTCCATCGACACGCTCCGCGGCCTCAAGGAAAACGTCATCGTAGGTCGCCTCATCCCCGCCGGAACCGGCATGGAGTACTACCGCAACGTCCAGCTCTCACCCGAGTTGGAAGAAGCGGCAGCCCAGGTCCAGGCCGAGGTACAGGAAGCCCACGACGCCGAAGAGCGCGAACTCGAACAGATGCGCATGGAAGGCGAACAAGAAGAAATGGCCGCCGAATAAGCATTGCATGCAGCAGACGCGCTCACGCGCAAAACCAAAAGGGCGAACTCGAAAGAGTTCGCCCTTTGCTTTGGATAATTTTGAACGGCTACTTTGGAATAGTGACCTTCAACCAGGCAAATAAACAGCTACGGGATTTACTTCGACTCCGGCGTCATGTAAGAGATTGTTTACATATTCTCTAAGTTCTTTTCGCGCGGATTCAAGTCGATCTGCAATGGTATAACGATCGGACGTATCAATTGTTATGGTTCGTCCTTGTGACACGTCGAAGGGGATCTTGTCGGTCTTATGGATAATTTGAATCGTAGGAAGTAAAAAAGCGTGACGCACACCCAACTCATAAAATGCATTTGGATTTCTAAAAGACATGTCAGCTACACACAAACGTGCTCTTGCAAGATGTTCAAGAATTTGAGAAGTAATTAATCCGGTCTTCGCAATCTCATCAGCGCGAACCACTTGAAAATTGATGGATGCATCTTCAAAAACTGGCTTTAAAACATGCCGCAACATCATGTCTGCATGGCGTCGTTCTTCGCTACCTTCCTCTCCTAAGGGTGTGATGTAGAAACAAATAGTGTCCCAAGCCACCGCATCACCAACTTTTTCATTTCGTCGGGGAACCGCAACATCGAGGCGATTTGTAGAACTCATATCCTTAACAGAACGCTCTGTTTCTTTAGCGTCTGACAAACTCCCACTCGGGACACCTGTAAGACGAACAATTGGAGGTTGGCCAAGCGTTTGCTCTTCAAAGATCCCAGCAAATTTTCCATTCGCTAAGATGATTTCAGTCGCTTCTTTTGTCCGATCTCGCGGTACTTTGTAACGAGTCTCGAGGACGTTGTCGATGTGTTGTGCGCCTGGGATTGGGTTGTTGTTATAGTCCGTGTAGAACTGACTCAAGACCGTTGGGGTCATTACCGCTTTAACTTTTGCTTCCTGCGCCTCACCTTGAAAAGTCTCGGCGACGATTTTTCTGCCAGTTTCACCCAACGAATATAACTTTCGAGCTTGTTCGTTTTCAGTTGTAACTAACCCATAAGCAGCCGCCGACCATACTAAGTATTTGAAATTCTTATTTTTAACGCTTATACCTAACGCTTCTCCCAGTTCTTCCCATGTCGCTGATTTACCGGCGTAAACTTCGCGTAATTTCTCAGCGACTATTAGAGCCTGTTCGAGCGATCTTCTGGGGAGCGCATTTCCGGAAATTTGTTGCTGACGCTCATCTGCACCACCAGCAATTTTCTTTGTAGAAGACGCTTTTGTAGGTATTTTCTTCGCTACCAAAATTTTTCTCCTTGCTGAATGCACAGAGTTTACGCCAAGAAAGTACTCGTGCCCATCGCTAATCTTTTCAAATCCATGTCGATTTACAAATAAAAACCTAACCGCTGAGGAATATGCCGGGTGCCGGGTGCGGGTGCCCATATCTCGATTTTGAGATGTGGGCATTCGCGCAGACCATTATTTCTGGTTCTCAGCTAGGATCGCTTTTCGGCCATAGTAGGTGATCAGATAGAACGCAACTCCGAAAGCGATGATGTCCTTGAAGAGAAACAGGCCGGTGTTGTTCATGTAATGGATGCCGTGGACCACGATGGTGTCATTCGGAGTCGTGATCAACATGCGGCTTGTGGTGAAGAACATGCCGACTAGAATGATCCCGCCCAGAATGCCTGCTTTAGGTTTGAAGTAACCAATGATCAGCAGGATTGCCGCTGTCCATTCCGTGGCCCCGATCATATCCGACCCAACATAGGGTCCAAAGACCTTGTATAGCCAACTGGTCAGTGGGTTGTGAGTGACGAGCGGGAGAATGCCCTCTGCTCCGGGTGCTGTCATCTTGAATTTGCCTGCCCACAGCAACATCACGATCATTCCAATGCTGCAAACAAGGAAAGGGATATTGAGATCTGCGACAACAGCCGCGATCTTCGTTAGAACACTCTTCGCCTGCAATCCGTTACCCGATTCCCTGGTGGATGTAGCTTCATTCATAAGAAGGACTCCTTCACATGATGGTCTCATTTCATTCGAAATTATTTGACCGCACTAGAAAGAGTACGCCCTTCTCATGCCCGATTTTCACTTCAGCGTTCCAAATCTAACGTGCGGCCAAATCCGTCAGCAGACGCCAACAATGCCTGCAAATTCAGCGGCTTTGTAAACATTGTCAGTTCACCGGCTGCATCTCTGGGCCACTCTTCGCGCGGACGATCCCAATATAGCTCGACTCCATTCCCATCCGGATCGCGCAGATACAGCGCCTCACTCACGCCATGGTCTGCCGCACCATCAAGAGCAATCCCAGCCTTCGTCAGCCGTTGCAAGGCATCTCCCAGCGCAGCCTGCGTGGGATACACAATCGCCAGATGATAAAGCCCCGTAGTCCCCGGTGGCGGAGCAGCGCCGCCTGCGCTCTCCCAGGTATTTAAGCCGATATGGTGGTGATATCCGCCAGCCGATATAAACGCGGCAGAGTTGCCAATCCGCTGCGTCAGCTCAAATCCAAGCACCCCGCAGTAGAATCCCAGCGCCCGTTCCAAATCTGCCACCTTCAGATGGACATGCCCAATCCGTGTTCCTGCATCAATTCTGTCTTCGCTCATATTCTTTTAGATGATTTTCTCCTGGAACCGACAGAAATGTTTGGCGAAGGCTCTCCGATATCTACAGGTGTCGCTGGCTTTTTCGGTCCACCGACGCGCTCAACCAGCTTGCGAAGAGGAAAACGCGATAAAGGATTCCTCTTTCTTGTGCAAATAGTTGCAGTATTGGGGTTGCCTGGGTAAAACGAGATACCCTAACTGGTTCTTTCTGTTGCATTAAATTGCACCCGACTCCTTCCGCAAGTTGGCACGCCACATGCATTAGTAAGGGCGAGATTCTTTCTCGCAAGTTCAGTTTGTATTTGGAGGATCCTAATGCTTAAGCGCTGCGCCATTCTGTTCGTCCTTGCCATTAGCACCTGTGCTATGGCTCATGCAGATTCCATTGACGGCTTCTTTTCCGCCGTTGGAACCGATACCTTTACCTCTTCAACCATCACGTTCAACCCTAATGGGGCTCCCGGTAACCCCAACAATTCGATGATCGTGGGCGGAATCTCCGGAGCATTTGGCACCTATCTCTCGGATGGTGCTTTGATTAACTTTCTTCCCGGAGCACTTCCCTATCAGCAGGGGATCAACACTCCGCCCAACCCTCCGTTTGTCAGCGGTTCCGTGCCGCTCTTCTCTACGTCGGGAAATGGTGAAACCTTTACGTTCAACATGACCCAGTACAATGCGAACTATATTTTCAACAATACAGATCCGACGAGCGGTTGCAATCTGGGCAGCACATGCCTCAGTGTCACGGGTAATGGAATGTTCACGGGAACGGGTGTGTTTGACGGCACCTCCGGACCGGCGACCTTCTCCTTTACTTCACAGTACGTACACGGTCAGAACGTGGCTATGCTGACGTCGTTTTCCGCATCGACCTCGGCCCAGCCTGCTGCTGTTCCCGAGCCGGCTTCGCTTGCTCTCTTCGGTACCGGACTGTTCGGAATCGTTGGGTTGGCGCGCCGCAAGTTCAAGGCCTAGGTCCAGGTTCTGGCTAGCCTTAAGCTGTTGCAAAAAGACGGGAGCCACAACTGGCTCCCGTCTTTTCGTCTCTCAGCTCTCATTAGGCGACGCCTTTGGAGCGCTTAGTTCGAATGCCCTCTGCTGATTTCCCTGTCAATCACTACCACTGAAGCAAAAGCAGCTCGGAACAGAACGCCGGGCCCATCGCGCCAATCATGCTGTAGCAGCCAGGGCTTCCCGGCCGGTTCATCAAAAAGTCTTCCATCACCGTCAGAACGGAGGCGGAGGAGAGGTTGCCGCGCTGGCGAAGGCTGTTCCACGAAGCTGCGAGCGCTCCGCGGGGCAGGTCCAGGCTGGCTTCCATGGCCTTCAGAACCTTGGGTCCTCCGCTATGGAAGATAAAGCTGCAGATGTTCCCCATCGATAGGTCGTTGTCATCGAGGAAGCCTTCGACAGTTTTGCGGAGTTCGTTGGTCACCAGGTCGGGAACTTCTGCGGAAAGTACGATGTTGAACCCGGTTTCGTTGATCTTCCACCCCATAAGATGCTCCGTATCGGGGTACATGGTGGAGCGGGTGCTGACCACTCGTGGGCACGGGTCCTGCACGCTGGTTGGCTTCTGAGCGAGGGCTGTCTCTTCTCCTGCAACCACCACGGCGGCTGCGCCATCGCCAAACAAACCGCTGGCGACCAGGTTGGCCATCGACTGGTCCTGGTCTTGCCAGGTAAGCGAACACAGCTCTACCGCAAGCAAAAGAGCGTACTGCTTGGGATAAGCGCGCACATAGTCCGTCGCACGCGATATGCCCGCCGCGCCGGCAACGCAGCCAAGGCCGAAGATAGGCGTGCGCTTCACCGTCGCCGGAAAGCCCATCAGATTCACCAGTCGCGCGTCGATGCTGGGGCACGCGATGCCGGTCACCGAGGTGAAGAAGATGGCGGAGATATCAGAGGGGGTAAGGCCGGCGCGGTCGAGCGCTGACTGAACGGCCTTCTGTCCCAGATCGAGAGCACCCTCTATCCAGGCATCATTCGTCGGGCCGAAGCCGGAGAGGCTCCCGAGGGTATCCAGGGGAAACATGATATTGCGGTAGTCGACGCCGCAGTTAGCGTGCAGGCGTTCCATCGCGGCCGGCACTCCGGGCCGGTCTTTCATACGGCCCTTCAGCGCCGCGGTAATCACAGACTGGGGATAACGATGGGGTGGATAAGCGGTGCCTACAGATGCGATGCGCATGGGTTTTAAAACCTTTCGGGAGAGGTTAAGTGTGGTTCTTAAGTGCAGACGCAGATCGTCAGCGAATATCATTTGGCAGGAATGTCACAAAATACCCGTGCGAACGGCTGGCGGAAGGGAGTGCATCCAGCGCACAGGCTAAAACCCAAGGGAGTAACAGTGAGATCAGTATAGCGCACCCAAAGGTGGCACATAATCACACTTTTTTGCTATTGATTTGTATTTTTTTTGCACAGAAAATCCACAGTAAGAGGACGGGCCATTCGCTCGAATAGCTGCCTCCTCGTATCGGAAACAAGATACGGCTTCTGGACGCGGTTTCGTTGACGGGAAACCTGTTTAGCGCTCTTTCGGATGGTCCTGCTCGCGGTGACGGAATGCCGCAACCTTATTGCGTGTGCCGCATGTAGCCATGCTGCACCATCGGCGGCGATGGGCGCGGGTGCGGTCGTAGAACCAGAGAACGCATTCGGCGCCCTCGCAGTGTTTGATCATGCTCAAGTCGCTGTCGACCAGCAGTTCGGCAGCGGACTCCGTCAGTGGCCCGAGCACCTCCTTGAGGGTGTTTTGATTCCATTTCCGCACCAGACGCAACCCTCCCTTTTTGTCCGGTATTAGCCGTAGATGGCTGTGGGCATCATAGAGGTAGAGATTCATCACGTCGCCGATAGGCTCTCCCGCCTTGTGATTTTCCACTGCGCCGCGGATGGTGATGCGCAGGCCTCGTGCAAGCTCTAATAGCTCATCTTTCTGATATTTCTCAGCCATCCTACCCACTGGCCAGCCGGCGTGTGCGAGCCAACGCAGAACATCGTCGTCTGTCTGAAGAAGATCCACGAGTTCTCCATGGATGCGAACTTCCGTGTTGATAAAATCCAGCGCTGGATGATCTCCCAGTGTGAGAAATTTCTGCCCGGCGGGGTTTTCAGTTTTTGGGGGTATGTCAGCGCTGATTAATTTCATGTAACCATTGTATCTTTATTTCACCGGTTACATCTCATTTCGTGTAACCCCTAATAATTTGTTTTACGGGTTACATGTTTTTCCTGACGCTTTCGGGAAAGTTTTTAGTGAACCGTCGCCATTTTCTTGTGCAGACCGCTGCCTTCGCCAGCTCGATCCCCGCATCCTATGCGCAACCTTCAACCGGGAAACCCATGAAAGGAAAACCCATGACCGAGAAAGCAAATGTTCCTCTGACCACGATTCATCACATCCAGGCAGACGGCATCAAAGTCTTCTATCGCGCGGCAGGCCCAGCCGACGCTCCTATCTTATTGTTATTACACGGCTTCCCAACCTCTTCGTTTCAGTATCGCGAGCTAATTCCGCGCCTCGCTGATCGCTATCGAGTGATTGCGCCGGACCTTCCCGGCTTTGGGTTCACCGAGGTTCCTGCGGAGCGCAACTATAAATACAGCTTCGATGCGATGGCGAAGACGGTTGAGGCTTTTACAGAGGCGCTTGGCCTGAAGCGCTACGCGTTGTATATCTTCGACTACGGCGCGCCCACCGGCCTGCGTCTTGCGATGGCGCATCCTGAGCGTGTGACTGCGATCGTCTCGCAGAATGGCAACGCCTACGAAGAAGGTCTCGGCGATGCATGGGCTCCCAGCCAGCGGTACTGGAGCAACCCGACGCAGGAGAATCGCGACGCTATGCGCGAAGGGCTCACCCTTGAGGGAATTCGCTTTCAGTACACCCACGGAACGCCTGACCCAGCGGCAATCGCGCCTGAGGGCTACACCCTCGACGCAGCTTTGATCGAGCGGCCCGGCAAGGCAGACATTCAGTTGGACCTCTTTCTCGACTATGCCAATAACGTGAAGTTGTACCCGGCCTTCCAGGAGTACTTCCGCAAATCGCAGCCGCCGTTGCTGGCGATCTGGGGCAAGAACGATCCCTTCTTTATTCCGCCGGGCGCGGAGGCATTCAAGCGCGACCTTCCGAATGCGAAGGTCCAGTTTCTGGATACAGGGCACTTCGCCTTGGAGAGTCATGTGGAGGAGATCTCTGCGGCTATGCGACAGTTTCTTGCTCAGGTTGCGGGTTGAGATTTCTTTTAGGTTGATGGCGTGTACCCATGTCTTGGGACATGGGTACACGCTTTGTACAAAATACAGGGGTCTCTCCACTCCGCTTCGCTCCGGTCGAGATGACGTGCTTTTTAGGGGCACCAGCTTTATGAACTTTGTAAAACCTCTTCGTGTGGATCGAGATGGCGTGCTTTTTGGGCGGTTAGAAAGGAATTAGGTGGGCACGTCGAACTTGAGGTTTGACAGGGGGGATGCCATTCAACTAAAACGATTTATCCCCTGAATCGGAATGGAAGGCTAAATCAAAACCATGCAATTACTGCCGAACGCCTCGCACGCACGCAAGACTCTCCCCATCTGGTGCACTGTCCTCTGCCTTCTCACCCTTGTTGGAGCCAGGACGCAAGCTCAGGAGAAGGTGGTGGTGAGCCGTGGGGATGCGACGGTGATGTTGGAGCCTTATGGCCCGAATATTGTTCGCGTGACGCTGAGCCTGAATAAGGCCGATGCCATCAGCGCTCCGGGGTATGGCATTACGGCCAGCCCTTCTGCTACCGGCTGGTCGCAGGAGAGCGGCAAGAGCGGCGATGTTTTTAAATCGTCGCGCATGGTCGTCACCGTCAGCCCGAGCGGCCATGGGACGCCTACGGGGACGGCTGCCGATATTGCCAAGTTCTTCAACGGTTCGACGCCGGGTGTGGGGATCTCGTTCAAGACCCCTGACGGCAAGCCGATTTTGAGTATGCAAGGTTGGCAGATGTCGATGCCGAACCACAAGGACGGCAATGCGGATATTCTTTACGACCGGCGCCCGACGGACCCACCGTTTTTTCAGGTAGGCGCTTCGTTCCATTCTCCGAAGGACGAGCACTACTACGGCCTGGGACAGAACCAGGAAGGATATATGGACCGGCGAGGACACGTCGTGCGTTGCGCGCATGATTACAACGCGCCCGCGGGGCAGAGCGTTTGTGTTCCTTTTGTAGTTACAAATTATGGCTATGGTTTGATGTGGGACAATCCTTCGCGGACGACGGTTGCGTTTGGCTTCAATGACCAGACGCGGTGGACCTCGGACGTGGGGCAGAGGGTTTCGTTTTTTGTGATCGCGGGCAAGACGTATGACGAGATCTATGAAGGGTACAGGCTGCTGACGGGCTCGACGCCGATGCTGCCGAAGTCGGCTTACGGATATATCCAGTGCAAACAACGCTACACGTCGCAGAAGGAGGTGCTGGATGTGGCGAAGGGTTATCGCGACCGGCATCTGCCTGCCGATGTGATGGTGATCGATTGGTTTTACTACACCAAGATGGGTCAGATGGACATGGACCCGGCGAAGTGGCCTGATCCGGCGGCGATGAATCGCGAGCTGCATGCGATGGGCTTTCACAGCATGATTAGCGTGTGGCCACGGTTTGTTCCGGGCTCGCGCTTCTACGACATGATTTTGAAGAATGGATGGTTTGAACATCTGGCGGATGGAACGCCTACGAACGGTCTGCCCTACGATCGTGCAGGATCGGATATTGATACGACGAATCCGGCTGCGGCGAAGTGGTATTGGGATACGATTCGCGACAACTTTGTAAGCAAGGGCTTCGATGCTTTCTGGGCGGATGAGACGGAGCCGGACCTGCCTCCAAATGGAAGCTACTTTCATGTAGGGCCGGGAACGGAGTTTTTCAATATCTATCCGCTGTTTCATACGGCTGCGTTTTATAACGGCTTTCGCCGTGATCTGAAGACGCGTGCGCTGATTCTTTCGCGCGATGCTTATCTGGGAGCGCAGCACAATGGCGCTATCTTCTGGTCTTCGGATATCTCGCCGAACTGGGACACGCTGCAGCGGCAGGTGCCTACGGGAATTAATTTTGTGGCTTCGGGAATGCCGTACTGGAGTACGGATATTGGGGGATGGCAGTATCTGCCGGGTTCGCATACGCCGGAGCATCCTCCTTTGCTGGACCCTTCGGATGCGCGGGACAATGTGGGGCATTACGACGACTATCCCGAGCTTTATACGCGGTGGTTTGAGTATGGTGCGTTTCAACCGAACTTCCGCAGCCATGGCAGCCGCAACCATAACGAGGTGTGGTCGTATGGCAAGCAGGCGGAGCCGATTCTGGAGAAGTATCTGCGGCTGCGCTATGAGTTGATGCCTTATATTTATTCGCTGGGTTACAAGACGCATGAGACGGGCGCGCCCTTTATGCGTGGGTTGTTCATGGACTTTCCGAACGACGAGAAGGTCGCGAACATTGGCGATGAGTATATGTTTGGCCCGGCGTTTCTGGTTGCTCCGGTGACGGAACAGGGAGCGACGACGCGCTCGGTCTATCTGCCTGCGGGAACGGACTGGTATAACTTCTGGACCAATGAGCGGCTGCATGGTGGGCAGCGCGTGACCGTCGCTGCGCCGATCGATACGCTTCCGCTGTTCGTGCGGGCGGGTTCGATTGTGCCGCTTGGCGAAGCAGTTGAGAGCACGAACGAGGTGCAGAAGATTGCCAAGGTTCGCGTGTATCCAGGTGCCGATGCCGACTTCCAACTGTACAGCGACGATGGAACGACCTATGACTATGAGAAGGGCAAGGATGAGATTGCTCATCTGCATTGGTCGGATGCTACGGGCAAGTTGAGCGTGACGGGTGCGAAGGCGTGGACGAAGCCAGATGCTCAGATTGTCGATGTGGTTGGGAAGTAGCTGGACAGGAAGAAGAGGCAACGGCAAAAGCGAAATACAGGGGTCTCTCCACTGCGCTTCGCTTCGGTCGAGATGACGTGGTTTTTGTGCCTGCTTGAGATGACGTGGTTTAGTGCCTGCTGGAGATGACCGTGTTTAAAGTCTTGTCTTGATGACGTGGTTTTGTTCGGATGAAATGCTAAAGACGTTTGAGGGCATCGCAGGCGCGGTCGAGGGCTTCGGGTTTTTTGCCGAAGCAGAAGCGTAGTGTGCTTTCGCCTCGGCCGTCTGCGAAGAAGGCGGTTCCGGCTACTGCGGCTACTCCGGTAGCGGCTAGCAGGTTGCGAGCTTTCTTGTGTGCGGTTTCGCCGGGGATGCGGGTGACGTCGGCGAGGATGTAGTAGGCTCCGGCGGGGATCGATGGCGGAAGTCCGGCTTCGGTGAGGGCCTGGCAGAGCTGGTCGCGTTTTTGCTGATACTCGGTGGAGAGGCTTTCGTAAAAGGACTCGGAGAGTTGGGTGAGGCCGGCGACGCTTCCACATTGCAGCGGCGCGGGGCTGCAGATGTAGGTGAGGTCGTGGAAGTAGCCGATGGAGGGGATCCACTTTGCGCTGGCGGTGAGGTAGCCAACGCGCCAACCGGTGATGCTGAAGGTTTTGGAGAGGCCGGAGATGGTGATGGTGCGGTCGGCCATGCCGGGCAGCGTTGCGATGCTGATGTGACGGTTGCCGTCGAAGAGGAAATACTCGTAGATCTCGTCAGTGATGACGAAGAGATCGTGCTCGATGGCGAGATCGGCGATGGATTGAAGTTCGGCGGCGTTGAAGACTTTGCCGGATGGGTTCGATGGTGTGTTGAGGATGATGGCGCGGGTGCGCGGTGTGATGCTTTGGCGGAGCGTGTCGAGATTGAGCTGCCAGTCGGGTGGTGCGAGTGGAACGATGACGGGCCGCACTCGCATGGAGAGCATGCTGCTGACGTGGTAGCCGTAGAAAGGCTCGAAGAGGATGACCTCGTCGCCGGGATTGAGCAGGGCGAGGCTGGTGGCGTAGAGGGCTCCGGTTGCGCCGGAGGTGACGAGAATTTCGGAGTCGGGGTCGGCTTTGATTTTATTGTGGCGCAGGAGCTTTGCGGCGATGGCCTGGCGTAGAGAGGCGATGCCGTCGAGACGGGTGTAGATGTTCTGGCCAGTGTGAATGGCTTCGATTGCCTGGTCCGCGACGGACTCGGGAAGGTCGGTGTCGCAGATGCCTTGCGCGAGGTTGATGCCGCCGACGCGGTCGCACTCGACCGACATGGAGCGAATCTCTGACTGGAAGATGAGAGGAGAGATCTGGCTGACGCGGAGGTTGGTCGTGGAGGAAGGCATGGCATTTGCAGGATACTGCAAATGCCATGCCTTGTTTTGAGGAATGCGGGTTGGCTAGTCGGCGACGAGGACTACGTTATTTTCTTCGGTCAGAGCGCGGCCTCCTGCACCGACCCAGGTTTTCGTCCAACGCCGGGAGACGATGAGTAGCATGACCAGGATGAGGGTTGCGACGGCAGCGTATGCCATGAAGCCCATCGCGTAGGAGCCGGTGTGCTGCTTGGACTGGCCGAGGAGATTGGGTAGGAGGCCTCCGCCGAGCGCGCCGATCTCGCCGATCATGCTGCCCGCGACCGCAGTGGTGATGGGCCAGCGTAGTGGTACGAGTTGGAAGAGTGCCCCGTTGCCTGCGCCGAGCGCCGCGAAACAGAGCATGAAGAGGATGGTGGTTGTCACCAGCGACGGTGTCCCGACGAGGCCGAAGAGCGTGGCGATGGCGATGAGGAAGACGACTGCGAGAGTGGTGATGCCTCCGATGCGATCGGCGAACCAGCCGCCGACGACGCGGGTGGCGCTGCCAGTGATGGCGGCGAGAACGGTGAGGCTGCCCGCTTCGATCTTGGAGACGTGGAACTGCTTGACGAAGAACGAAGGCAGGAAGGTAGACAGCCCGATGAAGCCGCCGAAGGTGATGATGTAGACGAGATTGAAGGCCCAGCCGTCTTTTTCCCAGAGGCACTTAAGGTGTTCGCGTACGCTCTGGTGCTCGATGTCCGGTGGTTCTTTTGCGAAGACGACCATGACGAAGAGCGGGAGCAGCATCATGGCGGCAGCGAAGCCGTAGACGTTTTGCCAGCCGTAGTGCATGGCGAGTCGAGGAGCGAGGAGCGCGGCGAGTGCGGTGCCGCTGTTGCCTGCTCCAGCGATGCCCATGGCGAGGCCTTTGTATTGCTTGGGGAACCAGCCCGCGCCGAGTGAGAGGGCAACGCCGAAGCTGGCTCCGGCGATACCGAGCAGAACGCCCATGGCGAGAACGTCGTGGAAGGTCTTGACGAAGAAGAAACCGTAGAGCAGAGCGATGACGATGGCGGACATCTCGACGATGGCCGCTTTCTTTCTTCCGATGTATTGCGAGAGGACACCGAGGGGGAAGCGCATGAAGGCTCCGGCCAACGTGGGGACGGAGACCATGAGGCCGATCTGACCCTGGGTGAGATGGAACTGTTCAGAGATGAAGGGGCCCATGACACCGTTGAGCACCCAGACGGCGAAGCTGAAGTCGAAGTAGAGAAAGGCAGCGAAGAGGGTGGGCGGATGTCCGGACTTCATGAATGTTTTGAAATTTGCCATAGTAGCTCCCCTGAGATGAGTGATGGTGCTTCAACCGCAATTTGAGATTTGGGATAGGAAAGAAACCACAGGTCCTTCGACAGCGTCTTTGCGATGCAAAGACTTCGCTCAGGATGTCAGTGATTTATTCGCTATGAATCTCTGGACTGCTGATGGCGAACGTCGGGGTTCGACCGTGGTGTTCGTTTTGCATTCGGCGGCGTGGCCGGTTTTCTATTTCAACGTTTTGAAAAACTTTTCGACGCGGACGGCACACTGTTTGAAGTTGGGCTCGCGCGAGATGGGATCGAAGGCACCGAGTGTGACGAGGTTGGAGTTGGCTTCGGCAAAGTGGAAGGGCATGAAGACCTGGCCGGGTGCGACGATGCCGGTGATGCGCAGCTCGATGTTGCGGACGGTGCTGCGGCGTGAGACGACGTTGACGCGGTCGTGCGGGCGGAGTTCGAGCTTCGCTGCGTCGACGGGGTTCATCTCAAGCCACGCGTTGGGGACCATGCTGTCGAGCATTTTTACTTCAGCGGTTTTAGTGCGGGTGTGCCAGTGCTCGACGGTGCGCCCGGTGTTGAAGATGAAGTTATATTCTTCGTTGGGCTGCTCGACGAAGGGCAGGCAGGGAACGTTGTAGAGTTGGGCTTTGCCGGTGGCGGTGGGAAAGATGCCGTCGGTGTAGAGGCGGTCGCCGCCCCACTGTGCGCCGCCTTCGTCTTCTAACTGCTGCCATGTGAATTTGCTGTAGTCGCACATGCGGCCTTCAGAGACGCGCTGCCATTCCTTGAAGGCGTCGTGGGTTGAAGTCCAGCCGGGGAAGAGTTCGTCATGGACGCCGAGGCGTTGGGCGATGTCGAGGAAGATGTCGAAGTCGGTGCGTGCGAGGCCCGGCGGTGTGACGACGGGATTGACCTTGCTGACGCGGCGTTCGGAGTTGGTGTAGGTGCCTTCTTTTTCTCCCCAGATGGCGGCGGGGAGAATGAGGTCGGCGAACTCGCCGGTGGGCGTGGGGTGAAAGCCGTCCTGTACGACGAGGAAGTCAACGCTCTCGAGCGCTTGCTTGAGCAGAGGATAGTTGGGGAAAGAGACCGCCGGATTGGTGGCGATAAACCAGAGAGCTTTGACTTTGCCGGCGACGGCGGCTTCGATGATGTCGGGATAGGCGAGGCCGCGCGAGGTGGGGATGCGCGCGACGTCGATGTTCCAGATGCTGGCGAGCTCTTCGCGGTCTTGCGGCTTCTCGAATTTACGATAGCCGGGGAGTGCTGTGGTGAAGCTGGTTTCGCGGCTGCCCATGGCGTTGCACTGGCCGGTGATGGAGAACGGCGCGGCTCCGGCGCGGCCGATGTTGCCGGTGATGAGCGCGAGGTTGTTGATAGCGGTGACGGTGGCCGCGCCTTGCGTGGAGTGGTTGACGCCCATGGTCCAGCCGATGAAGGCGGCCTTCGCTTTGCCATAGAGATGCGCGGTGTTGACGATGCTCTCTTCGCTGAGGCCGGTGACTTCGGCTACGTGTTGTGGTGTGAAGTCGGCGACGAAGGCAGCGAATTCTTCGAAGCCGGTGGTGTGCTGGTCGATGTAGTCGCGGTTGATGAGGCCATCGTGGATGAGGATGTGGGCGATGCCGTTGAGCAGAGCGATGTCGCCGCGCGGCTTGATGGGGAGATGGATGTCGGCCATCATGGCGGTCTTGGTGACGCGCGGGTCAACGACAATGACGGTGGAGTTTTGATTGCGCTGACGGTTGCGCTCGATGCGCTGGCAGAGGATGGGATGGTTGTCGGCGATGTTGGCGCCGATGAGCAGGATGAGGTCGGCGGTCTCCATGTCGGCGTAGGAGCCGGGTGGGCCGTCCGAGCCAAAGGTGAGCTTGTAGCCGGAGACGGCGGAGGCCATGCAGAGCGTGGTGTTGCCGTCGTAGTTGCGGCTGCCGAAGCCGAGCTGCACAAGCTTGCCGAGGGTGTAGAACTCTTCGGTGACGAGCTGGCCGGTGCTGATGACGCCGAGAGCATCGTTGCCGTATTTTTGCTGGACGGTGGAGATCTTTTCGAGCATGACGGTGAGCGCTTCGTCCCAGGAGACGGGGACGAGCTTGCCGTCTTTGCGCAGGAGCGGCTGCTTGGCGCGGCCGGGTGCGTCGAGGATGTGGTGTTCGCTGAGGCCCTTGGGGCAGAGCTTGCCGAGGTTAACAGGGTGGTCGGGATTGCCGCGCACGGTGACGGCTTTGTTGTCTTTGACGCCGACGAGCATGCCGCAGCCGACGGAGCAGTAGCCGCAGGTTGTCTTGACCCAGGTGTCGGCTACGCGAGTGGAGGAGATGTGACCGACTTGCGGGTCTCGTTCGAAGGTGTATTCGGATTGACGAATGTCGATGCCGAGAGCTCGGCGGATTCGTTTCAACATTTAATGTGTGCCTCCGCGAGTGAAGGTGAGCGCCATGTTGAGCGGAACGACGGAGACGAAGAAGAGGTAGCGTGCGATGAGGACTGCGGCGAAGGTGGCCACGGTGGCGAAGGCGAACGCTCCGCAGAAGGAGAGCAGGCCCGCGGCTGCGGCGAGAGCGAAGGATGCGATGACGGCGGGACGGAAGTTTTGTGTGCCCAGAAGCTCGGCGGTGGCGCGCTCTTCAAAGAGGCTGGAACGATTGAGACGGATGAGGCGGATGGCGTGGTTTGCGATCCACGGAATGGCTGCGACGGCTGTGAGCCATGCGGGAACGGTGCTGATGGTTTGCAGATGGAGTGGCTGCAGTCGTGCGAAGTGGTCGAGGGTTTTGACGATCCAATTGAGTGTGAGCGGAAGCGTGGAGCCGATGAGCAGGCTGCTGAGGAGGAAGTCAATGGGAGTGTGAATCATGTTCCATGCGGGGCGCGCGGGAACGAGATAGATGAAGGCGCTGGCGATGGTGCCGGCGACGCCGAAGATGGCGGCTGCGCAGCCGATGGTTGTGAGTAGCTTTGGCGTGAAGGAGAACGTCTGAAGATTTTGCAGCAGAGAGCTGTGCAGGATCGCTGCGATAGATGGCGTGAGCAGCCATGTGGCGAGGGTGAACGTTGCAATCGCACCGAAGAAGAGGCCGAAGAGAAGGACTTCGCGGCTGAGCCAGGAGCGACGCCACATCTTCAAGGCTCGCCATGCGTAGGCGGGACGGCCAAGGTGGAAGACGGAGATGTTGAGCGCGATGCTGGTGATGAAGAGGAGGATGGTGAGCAGCATGGGCTGGGCTGCGCGGAAGAGCAGAGCAAAGATGAGCGAGCCGGTGACGGACTGGATGAGCGTCGTCATGAAGACGAGCGAGAGATGGGCGTGCTCGGGTTGGATGCGGCCAATGTCAACGCGTTCGAGCTTCGTTGTGGTGTTTGGGGGAAGCGTGATGCGAGTGGTGGAGATGGTGTGCCCGGCGGCGGGCATGCCGGGTGATTCTGCGGTGGCGTAGTCGACGCGCCATGCGGTGGTGTTGACGATTTCGATCTCGATGGCGGCTTCAGGGCAGGAGTTGACGCAGGCCGGTTCGCGTCCGTCGGTGAGGCGGCCGTGGCACATATCGCATTTGCCGACGACCCCGCGGTCAGCGTTGAACTGAGGGACGGAGTAGGGGCAATTCCAGACGCAGTATTGGCAACCGATGCAGGCGTCGGCGGAGTGGAGGACGATGCCGGTGATGGGGTCTTTGGTGTAGGCGTCGACCGGGCAGCCTTTGACGCACTCGGCGTCGAGGCAGTGGTTGCAGCCCATGGAGAGGTAGTGGCGAAGCGTGTCGGGGTAGGTGCCGCCTTCGATCTCGCCGATGCGCCGCCAGCGAATGTCGGCGGGGTTTCCGTTTTGCTCATTGCAGGCGATCTCGCAGGAGCGGCAGCCGATGCACTTGGTCATGTCGAAGTGGAAGCGGTACTGCTCTCCGGCTTCGAGCGCGCGGGTAGGGATGAGGGACGTGACGACGGTTGCCGCTGGCGCCGCCGAGATGAAGGGCTGGCCGAGGTCGGCGAAGGTCATGCGCACGATGGACTCAGCGGTGGCGGACTCTGCGAGTTCTTGTAGGGGTAGAGACACGGATGCCCTCCTTTCATGAAGTGGTAGTGAAGCAATCGTTGCGTTGCTTCTGCTAGTAGACGTCGCGGTGGTAGCGGCGATCGTCTTTCAACGTCTGGACGTATTCAGTCGCTGCTTCAGCGTCGAGGTTGCCTTGCTGGGCGACGATGGAGTGCAGAGTAGCATCGACATCTTTCGCCATGCGGGCGGCGTCGCCGCAGACATAGATGCTGGCTCCGTCTTGTAGCCATGACCAGAAGCGTGGTGCCTGCTCGAGCATCTTGTCCTGCACGTAGACCTTGTGCTCCTGGTCGCGGGAGAAGGCGAGATCGAGATGGGTGAGGTGCTTGTCGCTGAGCATGGACTCCAACTCGTCACGATAGAGGAAGTCGGTTGCGGCGCTGCGCTCGCCGAAGAAGAGCCAGTTCTTTCCTGTGGCGGAGAGAGCACGGCGCTGGTGCAGGAAGGCGCGGAAGGGCGCGATGCCGGTGCCGGGACCGATCATGATGATGGGCGCGTCGGACTGCTGGGGCAGGCGGAATTTTTTGTTCGGCTGAATGTAGATGGCACGCCGTTCGCCTGTGTTGGTGCGGTCGGCGAGCAGGGTAGAGCATACGCCGCCGCGCTCGCGGTTGTGAGAGCGATAGCGGACGACGGCGACGGTGGTGTGAATTTCGCCAGCGTGCGCGTAGGGGCTCGACGAGATGGAGTAGAGGCGTGGCGCGAGCTTGGGCAGCATGGCGACTAGGTCTGCGGGATTGTGCAGGACGCCGGGGTAGTCGTGAAGGAGATCGATGAGGCCGCGGTCGTAGGTATATTTTTCGAGGTGCGCCTGCTGCTCGGGAACGAGCAGGCCGAAGAGCGGCTTGCAGTTGCCGATGGTGGCGTAGGCCTCGATCATCTTGCGGGTGAGGCGAGTGATCTGCAGGTGATTGGTGAGTGCATCGATCAGCGTTGGAGTTCCGGCTTTGGGTAGCTGTACTGGAGCCTGGGGGCTGAAGTTCAGCATGTTGATGATGTCTTCGACAAGTTGGTGGTCGTTTTGCGGAACGACACCGCAGGCGTCTCCGGCCTCGTACTTCAGGTTGGAATCGGCGATGGAGAAGGCCATGTGCATGGTGAGCTTGCTGGAGACTTCGCGAGTGAGCGCGTGTTTGTCTACCAGAGGCGCGAGGAAGGGATTCTCGCGAGTGTAGGCGGAGGTGCTGGTTTCGCTTGCGATGGTCTTTGATGTTGGTGCAATGATTTTTGTTGAAGGCGACGGCGTGTTCTTCGCCGGGTGGGTAGAGACGATGGATTCGAGGCGGGAGTAGAGCCCCTGCTTCCAGTTGGCGAAGGCATCGTCGAGATCGATGTCGCAGTCGATACGGTCGTGGAGACGGACGGCACCGAGCGAGTCGAGTTTGTTGTCGAGGTCGATGCCGAACTTGCAGAAGTGCTCGTAGTGCGAATCGCCGAGGGCGAGCACAGCGTAGGAGAGGTCCTGATAGCGGGGGAAGTGTTCGATGCAGAGCTTCTCGTAGAAGGGCTTTACTGCATCGGGTGCGTCGCCGTCGCCATAGGTGCTGGCGATGAGGATGGCGTAGCGCTCTTCGGCGAGCGCGGCGGGGGTATAGCCTTCGAGCGAGATGAGAGAGGCGATGTGACCTTTGGATTTGAGGTCTTTCGCGACTTTGCGTGCGAGGCCTTCGGAGGTGCCGGACTGCGAAGCGTAGAGGATTGCGATCTTCAGCGAGAGTGGAGCTTCGGTGAGGATGGCGGGCTGCGCGGAAGAAAAGATTCCGGCGAGGAAGCCGTTGAGCCATGCGCGCTGATCGTTATCGAAGGGCGCGTTGTCGGGGATGTAGGGCACGAGAGTCGGACTGGTGGTTTGCATCGTCATACGAGCTCCTGGGTTGCGCAGAAGGATTGAAGTTCGGTGATGGTGTGCCGCCGCGTGAAGTCGAGGAAGGATTCTTCCGAGTTGCGTTGCGTGGTGTAGGAGTGGAAGAGCTGCTCCATGACTGGCGGCAGATCGCTGAACTTGATGGCAGGGATGAGCTCGCGGCCGATGCCTTGATCGCAGTCGGAGCCGCCGCCGATGACGACCTGGTAGCCTTCTTCGCCGCCGACTTTAACACCCATGAGACCGATGTCGCCGATGTAGTGCTGGGCGCAGGAGTGGGGGCAGCCGGTGACGTGCAGGTTGACGGGCTGCACGATGTTGAAGCGGCTATCGAGCAGTTTGGCCAGCGCGACGGCGTGGGTCTTGGTGTCGGTGGCGGCGAAGCGGCAGCCCTTGTTGCCGGTGCATGCGACGGTGCCGCTGAGGACGGTGCCTGCTTCAAAGGCGAGTCCTGCTGCTAGGATTGCTGACTTTGCGGCCTCGAGCTTTGCTGTGGGAATGTTGGGAATGATGAGGTTCTGCCAGACGCTGAGACGTAGCTCGCCGGTGCCGCAGGTCTCTGCGATGTTCGCGAGGGCGAGCATCTGATCGACGGGCAGGCGACCGACAGGGACGGCGACGCCGATGTAGTTTAGGCCAGACTGCGACTGTGCGTGCACGCCGATGTGCCCGGCGCGGTCGATGGGCTTGCGCGGCTCGCACGCGGATGCGGGAACGCGGATGAGAGGGAAGGCGAGAAGCTTTTCGGTTTTGGCGACAAACTTTTCGATGCCCCATTTATCGATGAGGTATTTGAGACGCGCCTTCTTGCGGTCGGTGCGATCGCCGCGCTCGGCGAAGACGCGAATCATTGCTGCAGCTACGGCGACCGTCTGGTCGGGGCGCAGGAGCAGGCCGCAGTCGGTTGCGAACTGCTTGTGTCCGGTAATGCCGCAGAGCAGCACGCGGAAGTAGATGCCGGCGGGGATGCCGTGGCCTTCCTTGACCTCGACGGCGATGAAGCCGATGTCGTTGGTGTCGGCGACGACGCTGATGGCGCCACCGTTGTCGAAGGCGACGTTGAACTTGCGTGGGAGACCGTACATGTCGCGCGAGTTGAGGATGTAGCGGTTGAGTGCGTCGGCGAGCGGCGCTACGTCGTAGAGCTCGTGGGGGTCGATGCCGGTGATGGGAGACGCGGTGATGTTGCGGATGTTGTCGGCGCCTGATCCGCGCGAGGTCATGCCGAGGTCCTGAATTTTGGAGAGGACGTTGACGATATTTTTCGGCTGAAACTCGCGGATCTGGAGGTTGCTGCGCGTGGTGAGGTCGGCGCGGCCGGAGCCCCAGTCGGCGGCCATCTGCGCGAGGCCGCGGAGCTGGTGGGCGCTGAGAATGCCGCCGGGAACGCGCATGCGCAGCATAAAGGAGTCCTGCGCGGGCGCAACGTAGAAGAGACCATGAAATTTGAAGCGGAAGAGATCGTCGGGTGCGGGGACTTTGTCTTCGTTGGCGTGCGCGACCAGGGTGTCCCAGATGTCGAGCGAGCTCTCTTCCTGCTTCCAGCGTTCTTCTTTGCACAGGTCGGAGAGAGGTGTGCCGAACCATGTGGGCTCGGCCTCTTCGGCGGCTTGATTGGCGAGGCCGGAGGCGGGATCGTTGGTGATCTGTCCGCTGAGAGTTTGACCGACGAAGGGCATGACGCCGCGCTGTGCTACACCGGCAAAGAAGCCCTGGAGGTACTGCTGCTGCGCGAGGGAGAAGCCGGGCGTGTCGATGATGGTGGTCTGCGATTCCATGCTGAATCTCCTTAACGGTCTTCGGCGGATGAGGCCGGAAGATCCTGAAGCGCAATCTGGATTTGGTGCAGCCAGATGCGGGCCAGATAAACATCGCGTTGAGATATCTCAAGGTGCGATGGATTCAAGGCTCGTCAGGGAGCATGAAAACTATGGATGAGAGTGGGAGCCGGGACACAGCATGGTGCCGGGCTGAATTTCTTCGGCTATTCAGATCGTGCTGAATAGCATTCGGTGAACTTGATATTACTGCGGGCTTTACGTGAGCGCAAGTGAGGAAGCGATGAATCGGAAGGGGCAAATAAAGTTTGATGTGGAGTAGAAGTTTTTGTTATACGGGTGCTCGCAGGTTGTTCCACGCGAGCTGCGATGTTACAAAACTGGTAACAGTTCCCACAGCTCAATGACACCTTGATGTGTCGATCTATCCCGATTGCGTGGGACTCTTCTGCTCTACGCCTGAGCGAATAAACCTAAATCCTTGCGTCAATTACGGCTATCGAGCCGGGCGCGTTGCTGTCTCTATGGCTGCAAACCGGGCGAGGCTGACTCTTCATTTTGAAACACCTAACTGTGTCCTTTACAAAAGGGGAGCCCATGAAACGTGTTATCTTAGCCGTTCTATTCTCTGTGCAGACGTTGTCCGGGGTATTGGTTGTTGCGCAGGACAATTTTTTTACCAAGTGGCAGGATCGAGTGCGGAAGACATCTTCACAGCAGCCGGGCTGGGCTGTGCCGGTAGTAACTCCGACATCGGGCCTTGTGCAGCTGGCGCGTATCGATGTGTTGCACCAATGGACCTCGACCCATACTTCGACGTGGAACTATGGCAATAGCAAGGGATTCAACTTTATTCCGTATTACAAGACGGAGGTGGATGTGAATCTGCCGCCGTATGTCGAGCACAATACTCCGAAGGCGGTGGATGGGGCCGGGGACTTCTCGATGGTAGTGAAGTATCGTCCGTTTGCCGGGGGTGCGGAGCGGGGAAACTACTCGACCTCATTTCAGGTGGCAGCTACTGGCGCGACTGGAAGCTATAAGAACGGAACAGCGAGAACTACGATCAATCCGACTTTGATTCTGGGTAAAGGATTTGGACGGTTCGACGTTCAATCCAGCTTGGGAGGGACTTTGCCGGTAGGTTCAGTCCATACGATTGGAAGGACGATTGTGTGGAATACCGTCGCGCAATATCAAGTGGCAAAGATCTTCTGGCCTGAGGTCGAGGTAAATGCGAGCTATTTCCATCTGGGGCCGAACAATGGGAAGAGCCAGACGTTTGTAACTCCGGGATTGATGGTGAGCAGGATCAAATTGCGTAAAGATCCGAGGGACAGGCTTGGGTTGGTGTTTGGAGGAGGTATGCAGATTGCGACTTCCACTTATCATGCCTATAACCATGGCCTTGTGCTGACTGGGCGATTGACCTTCTAGAGCAGTTCGGGACGATTTTGTCTGCGGCTCTGTGATTGTGGATGCAGAGCCGCTAGAATTGTGAGTAACAGGTGGCCAGCTCAAAGTAATTTGTAATGCAGACTGGCTGGGGGAGATGGATGACGCACGCGAGCTTTGATGGATTGCGGGTTCTGTCGCTTGAATCGCGACGCGCAAAAGAGGTCGCGAAACTGATACGCACCTATGGCGGCGAACCTTTTGTCGTGCCTGCAATGCGTGAAGCGCCGCTGGAATCGAACAAGCAGGCGCTGGAGTTTGCAGATGGGCTGCTACAGGGGAAGTTCGATCTCGTCGTCTTTCTGACTGGCCTTGGGTTGCGTGCTTTGCTGGACATTGCGCAGACGAAGTACAACCGTGAAGAGCTTGTCGAAGCGCTGCGAGCGGTAAAGATTGGTGCGCGCGGACCGAAGCCGGCAGCGGCATTGAAAGAGCTGAAGATTCCAGTAACAGTGACCGCGCCGGAACCGAATACGTGGCGCGAGATGATGCACGCGATGGAGGCGGAGTTTGGCGGCGAGTTGAGCGGAATGCGGGTCGCGGTGCAGGAGTACGGCGCATCGAATCCTGAGTTTCTCTCAGAGCTTACGGTCAAATGCGGTGAGGTGACGAAGGTACCCGTCTATCAGTGGACGCTGCCTGAGGATGTGGGGCCGCTGCGGGAGTGCGTGCTGGGCGTTGCGAATGGCAACGTGGATGTAGTGCTGTTTATGACGGCGGTGCAGGTGATTCATCTCTTCCAGGTAGCAGAGGAGATGGGTATGCGCGAAGAACTGCGCGCGGGGCTGATATCGATGGTGGTGGTTTCGATTGGGCCGACGACGTCGGAAGAGCTGACGCACTACGGCATCACTCCTGACTTTGAACCTTCACACCCTAAGATGGGCTTCCTGGTGAATGAGGCGGCGCAGTACTCCGGCAAGATTTTGGAGCGGAAGCGTAGCGCAGGAGCACTTATGCCAACCGCTGTGAGTAGCGACAAGGCGGTGGAAAAGCCGAAGTCCGGGGTGCGCCGCGTTGCCGTTTCTACGCCGACGATGGCAGGGTTTCGCGATGGGCTTACCTCGATCGATTTTCTGCATGAGATCAGCAGCCGGCTGGCGTCGGCGGACTCGTTTCATGTGGTGCTGGGGAGCATCGTTGATTTTGTGACGACGGTGATTCCGTGCGATTCATGCTTCATCTATGTGATGGAGAACGAGAAGCTGGTGCTGCGGGCATCGAAGAATCCGCATGCTGATCTTGTCGATCATCTGGGAATGTCGCTGGGGCAGGGAATTACTGGCTGGGTGGCGGAACATCGCGAGCCGGTGGCGATTGCTTCGGGAGCGTCGAACGATCCGCGTTTCGTCATGTTTCGCAACCTGCCGGAAGACCACTTCGAGGCAATTCTGTGCACACCGATTCTTTGCGCGAGCAAGGTCGTCGGCGTCATCAATTTGCAGCACCAGATGAGCTATCAACATACAGCGAACGAGATCAGGCTGCTCTCAATGCTTGGCTTTCTGGTCGGCGCCGAGATTGAACGCACGCGGCTGGAGACGGAGAACCTGCAACTGGCGGGGCGTCTGGAGACGCGCAAGGCGGTGGACCGCGCGAAAGGCATTCTGCAGCGCGATCTGGCCATGAGTGAAGATGAGGCTTACCGGACGATGCAGCGGGAGAGCCGCCAGCGGCGAATCTCGATGCGGGAGATCGCCGATGCAATTGTGTTGGGCGATGATCTGAAAAAAGCGCAGGCGGCTGACGGGGCTCGCGCTTAGGGCTGGTTCAGGACTGAAGGCTTAACGCCGATCTGGACCGATAACACCGATTAAGAACTGACCAAACGAGAACGAAGGCGGAATACAGGGGTCTCTCCACTGCGGTGGCAAAAGCGCCACCTCCGGTCGAGATGACGTGCTGTTTGGGTGGGACTGGATATTCAGCTTAGATGACGTGCTGTTGGGTGGGACTTATTATTCAATTTAGGTGACGTGCTGTTTGGGTGGAACTGAGACGAGCCTGCGGTCGAGAGGAAGAACTCTGAATATAGCAAATTTTCCGATGGGGTATCGCGTTATCGATGGGCCTTCAGCTCTCATCTTTTGGGGCACGGATCCCCAGGGCTGGTATAAGCCGCGTTGTTGGCGCTCCAATGCGATCCATTCGCTCTACACCATCAGGGAATTTGCTCTAGATGCTTAGACGATGAGCACGTGAATGTTCTTGCTGCGGAATTGTTCAGCCAGTTCGGGGTCGACGCTGTCGTCGGTGATGATGGTGTGGATCTGAGATGGCTCGCAGACCTTGTTGGTGCTAATCATGCCGAGTTTGCTGGCGTCGGCTACGGCGACGACCTGGCGTGAATGTTTCGCCATCTCTCCGAGAATGAGAGCTTCGTCCGACTCGATGACGGTCAGGCCGTATTCGGGGTGGATTCCGGTGGCGCCCATGAAGACCTTATCGAAGTAGAGCTTCTCGATGGAGTGGAATGCGGTGGCTCCGACCATGGAGAAGGAGCCGGGCCAGCGGATGGTGCCGCCGGTAAGGGTGACCCTGGCGTTGGGCTGGCTGGAGAGTTCCATGCCGATGTTGACCGCGCTGGTGACGAGGTGGATGCCTTCGCGATGGCGCAGGCTGCGAGCGACCTGGGTGGTGGTGGTGCCGGGAGAGAGAGCAATGGTATCGCCTTCGGCAACCATCTCGGCGGCGGCGATGGCGATGCGACGCTTCTCATCGGCGAAGCGCTCTTCGCGGAGAGGGAAGGCGGCGTCGAAGCGGAAGGGTTCGTAGGTGAGCTTGCCGGCGAGCTCGACGCCGCCGTGCGTGCGATGGACGAGGCCGCGCTGCTCGAGCTTGATGAGGTCGCGGCGGACGCTGGCGGAAGAGGCGTCGACGGCGGCAGCGAGGTCTTCTACGCTGCTTGTGCCCTTTTGTAGGAGTAAATGAAGGATCTGATTTGCACGATCGTGCGTCTTTGCAGCCACTTGAATGCTTCCTTTCAACGTGAAAGCTAACCCTATTGAGGGTAATGGATTTTTTCATTGACGGATGTTAAACATTTAAATGCTCATTTGAATAATTTATTTGCATGATAATGAATATATTCATTGACTTTTATCCATTTGGCTTTCTATGCTCACGCTAACAGTAGTAGTCGCAAGGTTTTTCAAAGCGGTGTGCACGGGATCTGAAATCGATGCGACCGCCTTTGTTTTTCTTCTTTTTTGGATGAAGCAGCCAATTTAGCCAGTACCACGGAGTGAGGAATCTTATGAGAATCAAGCTTTTTCAATACCTTGCAGGATGTGGGTTGACCGTCCTGTTGTGTATGTCGCCTTCGCTTGCGCAGACGGTGACAGGGTCCATTACCGGAGCAGTGACGGATTCGAGCGGCGCGGTGATTCCCAATGCACATGTGACTGCCACCAATACAGGGACGAGTGTGAAGACTGAAACCGTGACCAATGCCGCTGGTGTCTACACGATTCGCTTCCTGCCAATCGGGCAATATCAGGTGATGGTGCAGGCGAATGGATTTGCTTCGCAGACGCTTCCTGCGTTCTCGCTGGAAGTCGCTCAGTCGGCGAGGTTCAACGTGCAATTGAATACCGGCAGTGTAGCGGAGACGGTTCAGGTATCGGCGGAGACATCGCCCATCCTCAATACGAACGACGACACCCTGAGCAGTACGTTCACTGCCAATACGATTCGGAACTTCCCTCTGAACGGCCTCGATTTTTCTGCAATTACGCTTTATGTTCCCGGCGCTGTCAGCACGGCCGGCACGGGCGGAACGACGAGCATCGAGCGCAGCACTTACTACACGGATTCGGTCAACCTCAATGGAAATCGCGCCCAGGCGAATAACTACACGCTGGACGGCATCGACATGAATGAGTCGTTTAATAACCTGATCTCTTACAGTCCCGCTCCGGAATCCCTGCAAGAGATCCATGTTATTACCGCGAACTCGCCAGCCGACTACGGCAATGTGAATGGCGCGGGAGTTGTGAACGTTCTCAAGGGCGGTACCAATAGTTTTCATGGCTCCGCTTATGGCTACCTTCAGAACTACAGGATGAATGCCAACTCGTGGAGCAATAATAACCAGGGCATTCCAATCAATCCGTACTCCCAGGACCAGTTCGGGGGAACCTTCGGTGGTCCGATCCTGCACAATAAGCTGTTCTTCTTCGTCGACTACCTCGGTTCCCGGAACCACAGGGGCGGCATCAGTTCGGCAAGCGTATTTACGCAGGCCATGCGCGGCGGCGATTTCTCTGTTCTGTTGAATGGAGATACTCCGAAGCAGTTGTATGACCCGCTCAACAACTTTGCCCCCTACGCGGATAACAAGGGAATACCGGTCAACAATCCTGTTGCGAAGTTCCTGTTTGCAAATTCCAAGTTGTATCCGCTGCCAAATGCGACACCGACCGACGGAATCGTGAACGGCAACTACCAGGCTCCGTCGCGTACTTTCAAGGCCAACAACCAGGGAGATGTCAAGATCGAGTTCGATCCTCGGACGAGCGATAAGTTTACCGGCTTCTATTCCATGTCCACGGCCTACGATGGCAACACTCCAGTGCTGGCCATCGGCTTTAACGGGGTGAACTTGTATCCCACGAAGCTCTTTGGCGTGAACTGGGTGCATACCTTCTCGCCAGCATTGATTAACTCCGCCCGTATCGGATTCACGCGCACCGTCTGGGCGCAGAATTTTCCTGTCGATAGAACAGGCGAATTTGGAAATTCGGGCAATGCCAAGGTAGGAATCACCTTCCCGAAACAAGCGTACGCGGGCTACTCTGGCCAGAGCATTAGCGGGGGCATCTTCGCGGGCGGCAATCCGGTGTATGGCGGCGGCCTGCTCGACAACACCTACAGCTATATCGATAACCTGACATGGCAACGCGGCCGTCACTTGTTGAGCATCGGCGCCCAAGCGCTGCGTTATCAAAATAACTATCCCACCGCCAACAATAATGGCTATCTGGGTTCGCTCACCTACAGCGGCAATTACACCTCGAGCCCTAACGATGCCAACTCCGGTTATGGTGGCGCTGACTTCCTTTTGGATCGTGTAAGTTCGGTCGCCGCGACGCTGGCCAGTGTGAACGTCGGACAGCGCCAATGGCGCGTGGCCGGCTTCATCAACGATGACTTCAAAGTGCTTTCGAACCTTACGTTGAACTTTGGAGTTCGCTACGAGTTCGATCAGCCGTGGGTAGAGTCGAACAATAAGACAGGAAACATCGACGAGGCCACAGGTCAGGTGTTGTATGCGAACAGTGTTCCTGCTGGAGCGCCTGCTGGATCGGGGCTCTGCAGCAACCGCGCCTGCTATGACAGAAACTATCGCCAGATCATGCCGCGCTTCGGATTTTCGTTCCAGGCAAAACCCCGGCTGGTGATTCGTGGCGGCTACGGTGCGACCAGCTTTTTTGAAGGCAACTCTTCCAACCAGCGTTTGACTTCGATTACTCCCTTCATCCAGGCAATCAATGTTAACCTGACGCAGCCGACCCTCACCGATGTACCAACTCCGCTTACCGCAGAGACGGCCTTTGATGCCCCAAGCAGCAACGGGGGCACCTTCAATGTTTACCCGAAGAACATGCAGCCAGCTTATGTGCAGCAATGGAACCTGACAACCGAGTATGCGCTGAGCAGCACCCTGTCACTTCAGGTTGGATATCTTGGGGAACAGGGTCAGCATATTGAGGACTACGGCAACCTTAACCAGTATCGGGTTAATGGCGATCCTACGTCGGCACCGTATTACAACAACCAGTACATCGGCGTGAATTCGGCCCTGGGCATCGGGTCAAATTCTCTGCTCGTTACCGAGTCGCGGGCGATGATGAACTACAACGCTCTTCAGGCGGTATTGCGGCAACGGTTCAGCCATGGGCTCGAGTACACGTTGAACTATACCTATAGCAAGGCAATGACCAACAGCCTGGGTAACTATGGGTTGAATGTTAATGGCTTCAGCGGTGCCTTTCAGAACTACTATGACAGCGGAGCGGACTACGGCCCTGCGGGCTACGACGTGACTCACAATGTATCCGGCACTCTCACCTATGCATTGCCTATCGGTCGAGGTCAGGAATACCTGAACGGCGTCAATCACCTGGTCGATGAAGCCATCGGTGGTTGGAGACTTGCTGCGAACGGCGTGGCGTACTCAGGCTTTCCGGAGACACTTACCACAGGCGTTAGCAGCAACTCCAATACTTACGGGAACGAACGGGCAAATCAGTACAGAAAACTGAAGATCGTCAACCGCTCGATCCACCACTGGTTTGGAACAGACCCATCGGCCCAGCCTTGCACGACGCCTGGTGTGGACAATGGGGTGTGTGCGTTTGGCGCACCTGCAACCAACACCTTTGGCAATTCCCGGAACGGCTCGGTTCGCAGTCCTGGATTTCTCAACGTAAACATCTCGGCGATGAAGGACTTCCATACCTTCCGAGAGCAGACGTTCGGCTTCCAGTTCGATGCGTTCAATGCGTTCAACATCGTGAGCTATGGCAACCCCGATACCGGCATTAACGATACCGGCTTTGGCTACATTGCACAGCAGAACTCGATTCGTTCCACCGAGCGCCAACTGCAATTCTCCGCGCACTACAGGTTCTAACGTTCAAGGAGCAGTAAATACGTTACTCTTATTTCATTCCGCAGAGATAGGTAGTACGTAGTGTTGTGATTGCTGGCATTGGCTCAGTTCTGAGGCGGTGCCAGCTTCTTCACGGATTCCATAAGGAAGCGTTGGGCATGGCTATGTCTGGATTGGTGTATTTGTGATGCGTGAGATCGTCTTTGAATTATGTGCCGAGAGTATTGATGCGTGCCTGGTTGCGCGGGAAGGAGGGGCAAACCGCATTGAGCTTTGCTCTGCGCTGAGTGAAGGCGGATTGACCCCGAGCCACGGTTTAATTCGTGAAGCCGTGACGCGCAGTGGGCTGCCGGTGCATGTGCTGCTGCGTCCTCGTGGTGGAGACTTCGTCTATACGGACGCTGAGTTCGATGTCATGAGGGAAGACCTGAAGCATCTTCGCCTGCTGGGTGTCAGTGGGGTGGTGCTGGGGGTGTTGCGCGAGAATGGGACCGTCGATATCGAACGCAATCGTGAGTTAGTGGAGATGGCAGGAACGCTTGAAGTGACCTTCAGCCGCGCCTTCGATCACACTGCTTCGCTGGAAGACGCATTGGAGGATGTGATTGCGATTGGTTGCCGGAGGGTGCTGACATCGGGCGGTGAGCGCGATGTTGTGAGCGGAGGAAAATCGCTGGCGCGGCTGCTGGAACAGGCTGCGGGGAGAATCGATATCGCCGTGGGCGGTGGGTTGCGTCTGAAAAATGCCGCGGCGGTGGCGCGGACGACAGGGGCGCAGCACTTTCATGGTTCGATACGCAGGATCGTTGCCGGGCCACGCCGCTATGGAGGGCGCGATGTGCATGATGAGACCGGCTCTTCGGCTCAGTCCCGCTTTGTTGTTGAGAGCGATGACGTGCGCGCGATGATCGAGAACCTTACTAACGCATAAGTGATTCCTGCCACAGAGAGGAGTGGCGGGAACTGGATCTTGTCAGTTGGATTTGCGGTCGGGAAGGACGCTCCAGATTGCTGGGTCTTCTTCGCCCAGCACCCATGCACAGATTCCCTGAAGGTGTTGTTCTTTGGCTAGGTTGTAGCGGTCAGCGAAGCCTCGCTTTTCGGTGTAGAAGACCCACTCGCGCATCTGGTCGCGGTAGAAGTAGAACCATGCGGTGTGGTCCTGTGGGTCCCACTGCTCCTGCCCGTTGTAGGTGTCGCGAAGGAACTGGGCGTTGGTGGCGCTGATGTATTCGGCGGTGATGTTGGGCTTCTGAACTTTTTCGTTGATGCCGGGATCGCCGGTGAACCAGTGGTATCCATAGAGCGCGATGCCTAGGGAGAGCTTGTCCTTCGGCACGGACTTCAACGCGTAGTCGAGATTTTCATTGGTCCACATCCAGCCGCCTACAGGGCCGGGCGTCGTCCAGCGAGTGTGCTGGTCGTAGGTCATGAGGCAGAGTAGATCGACGGACTCGCCGATGGCTTTGAGATCGAAGGCACCGCGCCAGTCGGAGAAAATCCATTTGCTGAACGGCGTGTGGCCAGGGTAGCCGGGCGCATTGGGGACGACTGCGATCTGAAGCTGGAGATGCTGCTGGTGGAATGCACCGGCGATTCGCTTGACGGTGGCGGAGAGCTCGTCGCGATCGTTCCAACTGATGTTCTCGAAGTCGAGTTGGAAGCCATCGTAGCCGTTGTGCTTGCAGGCGGCGATGAGGGAATCGATCATCGCGGTCTGAGCCTTATCGCTAGTCATTAGAGTGTGGATCTTCACCTTGTCGAAGAGCGCGACGATGGGGAAGAGGGCGATGTGGCGTTGCCTGGCGACGCGCAGGACGGAAGGGTCGGGTTCGCCGTAGACGAGACCCGTCTCATCGACGCTGTACCAGGTGGGGACGATGATATCGATCTTGGATTGATGCTCCATGAAGTCGCGGACCGACTGTGGCTGGTCTGTCATGTAGAAGAGAGTCTTGGTCTGGGCAAAGACTGAACTTGCTGCAAACAGGAGACAGAAGATCGCGAGCTTCATGGAGCCTCATTCTTGCTTTCGGTTATGCGGTTTCGAGCTTGAATGACGGTGGAATGTCTTCAGCCTTGGTGCCGAATTCGAGGTTGGGCTGGCTGCCCAGCGTGAACTCGATTTTGGCTCCGTCGACGATCTCGCGATGGTTGAACCAGGAGCGAGTGTGCGGCTTGCCGTTGAAGGTGACGGACTGGATGTACTGGTCCGAAGGGGCGCTGCGGTGGGCGACGATCTCAAGCTGCTTGCCCTTGCCGAGCTGCAGCGTGACGTGATCGAACAGCGGCGTGCCGAAGATATAGTTTCCGCTGACAGGATCGACGGGATAGAAGCCCATCGAGCTCATGATGTACCAGGAGGACATCTGGCCTACGTCTTCATTGCCTTGCAGACCGTCAGGAAGCGCGGCGTACATCGTCTCCATCAACATGCGGATACGCTGCTGGGTCTTGTGCGGCTGACCAGCGTAGACGTAGAGATAGGCGATATGGTGCGACGGCTCGTTGCCCTGAGCATATTGACCCACGAGGCCAGCGATGTCGGGTGGGGCATCGGGAGGCAGCGTAGAGGGCTGGTCGAACAGCTCATCGAGCTTGGCGAGAAATGCTTTCTGTCCGCCGAGAGTTTCGATGAGACCTGCAGCGTCGTGCTGAACGCCGAAGGTGGTCTGCCAGGAGTTGGACTCGGTGAAGTCGCGCCACTTCTTTGACGTTCCCATCTCGAGCGGGTCGAAGCCCGGAGCCCATTCGCCGTTCGCAAGCTTAGGCCGCGCAAAGTTGATCTTGCGGTCATAGTAGTTGCGATAGTTGAGCGAGCGGTTGGCGAGCATCGTTGCATCGTCCTCGTGGCCGAGCTTCTTGGCGACGTGCGCGATGGACCAATCGTCGTAGCAGTATTCAAAGCCCTTGCTGACGGACTCTTCTTCGAGGTCGCAGGGGATGTAATGCTTCGAGCGATAGTAGCCGAGGCCGCGATAGTCGTCGACCATGGCGCGCTGCATCATGCACCTGTAGGCGCGCTCGTAGTCGATGCCGGTGAAGCCCTTGTTGCAGGCTTCCGCCATGACGGCGGCAGAGTGATAGCCAGTCATGGTGCCGGTCTCGGTGCCTTGGAGCGGCCAGACGGGCATGCCTGCGGGGCTTTGCTCAGCCATCAGGATGAGGGCGTTGACGAAGTCGGGCACATGGTCTGCGTTGATGAGCGTGTAGAGAGGATGCGTGGCGCGGTAGGTGTCCCACAACGAGAACGTCGTGTAGTTGCGCTGTCCGGGGTTGAGTTTGTGGATCTGCTTGTCCATGCCGCGATAGCTGCCGTCGGCGTCATCGAAGAGCGAAGGGCCGATGGAGGCGTGGTAGAGCGCGGCGTAGAAGATGCGGCGATGCTTCTCTTTGTCGGTGGTGATGCTGATGCGCGAGAGCTGATTGTTCCACTTCTCGCGGGCGCTGCGGCGGACGCGCTCGAAGTCCCATCCGGGCAGCTCGGCCTTCAGGTTGTTGGCGGCGGACTCTGCGCTGACGCCGGAGATGCCGGTCTTTACGAAGATGACGGGATTGTGGGTGAGGTCGAAGAAGGCGACGCACTTGAGGTTCTTTCCGGTCAAAGGCTCGGTGCCGGCTGGGACCTCTGCGTCATCGCTGTAGAAGACGATGCGCGTGGGCTTCTGCGAGAACTGCATGGTGAAGTAGGCTTCGCGACCGTCGCCCCAGGACTTGGTGACGCGGCCTCCGGCGAGCGTGTCGGGCGCGGGGCTGTGCAGCGATGCGGAGATGACGTTCGACGGGCCGTAGCTGTGCTGAAGATCGAGGAGGATGTGCGCTGCCTTGGCGTCGCGAGGGAAGGTGTAGCGGTGCAGGCCGGTGCGTTCGGTTGCGGTCAGCTCGGCGTGGATGCCGTAGTCCTTGAGTAGAACGGAGTAGTAGCCGGGCTCGGCGTGCTCGTCCTTATGGTCGAAGCGCGAGCGGTAGCCCTCGTCGGGATTGCTGCGCGGGCCGGGTACGATCTTCGATTCACCGGTGCCGGGCATGACCAGGAAGTCGAGCAGGTCGCCGCAGCCGGTTCCGCTGAGATGGGTGTGGCTGAAGCCCATGATGGAGGTGTCGGAGATGTGGTAGCCGGAGCACCAGTCCCAGCCGTCGGTGAAAGTGTCGGGGCTGAGCTGGACGGCACCGAAGGGAACGACTGCGCCGGGGAAGCAATGGCCGTGGCCGCCGGTTCCGATGGTGATGTCGACGAGGGAGGCGGGATCGTTGGCGCCGTGGGAGGACTTGGGGTGAGGGATGACACGGGCGAAGGCGGTGCCTCTGATAGCGCTAACAGTACAGGCGGCAGAAGCCCCGCCGAGAAACAATCTTCTTGATATCACGCAAACTCCAGCAATTGAGATTTGATACTTTACGAAGCCGTAGATAGGACGAATCTGCGAGGAAATAGGTATGGGAAGCACTTCCGCTTGATTCGATTTCCCACGCCTCTGGCAGACTCGTACGTTATCGGTTACGAGTCTACCCGGAGGCGCCTATCCCTGTCAGCCCTCTTGTGAAGTTAATGTCCGGCATTCCATTGCGTTATTTCCCGGAAGTTGTTCTGCCATCAAAGAGTTGAAACTCGCGAATGGCCGCGGTTCCAGAGGTCGAGATAAGATCCAGACGTACCCGCTGCGTGGTGCAGACGGGAAAGAGGTCGATCTTTTTGTGACCGATGGCCTGAGCGTGAGCCAGTGGTTTCCATGCGCCGTTCTCCCAGGCTTCGATGGAGTATTCCTCGACGTGCTGGCCGTCGTTGAGCCTCTCCATGGTGACGGCGCGATCGAAGGTGACCGGCTTGTCGAAGCGGACTTCGAGGGTGCCATGCAGCGGCGGCGCAACCCAGAAGGTGTCGGGATTGTTGTCGAGTGCATCGTGCGCGGCAGCGGCCTGGAGTCCGGCAGCGTGGCCTTGTTCGGAGACGAGATTGTGGCCGTAGATGCGGTGGATGGCTGCACCGAACTCGTGCAGGCGCGCGACGTCGGCGGCGGGAAGCTGGCCGGTGTTGTCGGGCGCGAGGCCAAGCATGAGTTGAGCGCCGCGTCCCACGGTGTTGGTGTAGATATCGAGTAGATCGTCGACGGAGCGGAGAGTGGCCTCGTCGTTAGGGTGCCAGAACCAGTGTCCGCGGTGCAGTGGCGTGTCTGACTCAACCGGCCGCCAGCGCAGATAGCCGGAGCGGTCGATGACGTTCCAGTTCTCGAAGCGGACCTTGCCGTCTTCGTTGCCTACCCAGCGGAGGTCTGCGTTCTTATAGAGGCCTACGTCGGCGAAGACCATGGTGTTGGGCTGATAGGTGCGTAGCTCGGTGATGATGCTTTGGAAGTCGTAGGTGCGTCCGGTGCTGCCTGCGCCGTCGAGCCAGAATTCTGTGAGCGGGCCGTAGTGCGTGGCGAGTTCATCGAGTTGCGCGAGGTAGTACTTGTCATAGGCCTTGGGGTCGGGATAGCGCTTGTCGTGGCGGTCCCATGGAGAGAGATAGACGCCGAAGCCGAGGCCTGCCTTGTGCGCTGAATCCGAGGCCATGCGGACGAGGTCTCCCTTGCCGTTGAGCCAGGGGCTGTTCTTGACGCTGTAGTCGGTCTGCTCAGTAGGCCAGAGAGCGAAGCCGTCGTGATGCTTCGATACCATCACAGCGTACCTGGCTCCGCCGGCTTTGGCAGCTTCCATCCACTGATCGGTATCGACGTGTGTGGGGTTGAAGACAGAAGGCGAGGCGGTGCCGTCGCCCCACTCGCGGTTGAGGAAGGTGTTGGTGCCGAAGTGAATGATGACGCCGATCTCGAGATCCTGCCAATGCACTTGCGCCGGACTGGGCTTGATATCGACGAAGTTCTGCGCGATAGCCGAGAGGGGCGCGAGGCAGGCCAGGGCAGCTACCGCGTGGCAGAGAAGGGATCGTCTGCCATGCGATTTGCTGCGGTTGGGGTTGCTGTGTTCAGAGAGAGGGACTTCACCTGTTTGAAAAACTTCAGACATCGAGACCTCTATTCCTGTACTGCGTTGACCAGTGAACTGAGCGAGTCGATGAAGGTGAAGCGAACAATCGCTGATGGCTTCTTCGCTGCCTCGATCTGTGCCAGCGTGCTTGCCTTCCAACCTGCCGGGGCTTTTGTTCCTGACGATAGGTAGTGGATCGCGTCTGTTGCAGCCTTTGTGAGTTCGGGAAGCTGCTGCGTGCGCTCGTTCACCTCGGCAAGCCGTGGTGAGTGCTGCATCTGGCTTTCCACTGTGGGCACAGAGTTGGCGACGGCCTCAAACCATTGAGTCAGAGCAGCCGCATCGGCGGTGTCGGACTGGGGCGACTTGAGGAAGTTCTCGGTGAGGTGGGCGATCTTGTAGCGCGAAGGCGGGTCGGGACGGACGGCATCGACGAAGCGGTCGAGGACTGTGAGCTGCGAGGTCTTCTGCTCTTCGTAGCGCTCGCCAAAGCTGACGGGCTCAAATGCAGAGGCGAAGATGCGAAGCTGATCAATTTTCTGCGTTCCGGCGAGATCGCGCAGGCTGGCATCTTCATGCGTGATGTGCTGGAGGCCGAGACCTTCGAGCTGGATGGAGACGACGTTCAGCCGCCGGTACATATCGTCCACGTTGGTGACATCTTCGGGAGACCAGAAGCGTTCGGCGATGGCTGCCGTGCGGGGCCAGACGCGGGAGTCGATGGTGCCGGCGTCGATCTGCTCGGCCCACATGCAGATCTCTCCGCCGAGTACGAGCTTGCGTTGCTGCGGTGTAAGAGGAGAGCTCGAGGGCAGCGGGTCGGCGAGGTAGTGCGTGCCTGCGGACTTCATGCCATCGAGATAGTAGGGGGCGGAGAGAATGCCCTGATAGCCCTGTTCCGCTCCCTGAGCCAGCGAAGCTTCGCCGCGCCACGACTGGATCACGACATCTTTGGGAAGCGCGGGGTTGAGAATCTCGTCCCATCCGACCATGTGTTTGTGGAGGCCGGTGAGGATCTTCAGCACGCGCGTATTGAAGTAGGCCTGAAGCGCGGCGTTGTCCTTGAGATTGTGCGCGTGCATGAAGGCCACGATGCGGGGATTTGTCTTCCAGTCGGGAGCAGGGGTCTCGTCGCCGCCGATGTGCATGTAGGGATCGGGGAAGATGGTGGCCATCTCGCCGAGGAAGCGCGCGATGAACTGGTAGGTCTCTTCGCGCGTGGGGTCGAGCGCATAAGGAGAGACTCCGAACTCGGTGCGAACAGCGCTGGGAGGGGTTCCGCTGGAGAGCTTGGGATAGGCAACCTGCCAGGCGGTGCTGTGGCCGGGCATCTCAAACTCGGGTACGACGCGGATGCCGCGTGCGCGGGCGTAGCTGACGAGGTCGCGGGCGTCCTGCTGAGTATAGAAGAGACCATTGGAGCCGATGCCGGTAAGGCGGGGATAGAGCTTGCTCTCGATGCGGAAGCCCTGGTCTTCGGTGAGGTGCCAGTGGAAGACGTTGAGCTTGACGGCTGCCATGCCATCGATAGTGCGCTTGAGGACGTCCATCGGCTCGAAGTGGCGGCCGCAATCGATCATCAGGCCGCGCCAGGGGAAGCGGGGCGAGTCGTGGATGGAGACGAGGGGCAGGATGTAGTCGCTGCCTGAAGGTTGTACGAGTTGCACGAGAGTCTCGAGGCCGTGCATGGCTCCGACTACTGTGGCTGCCTCGATATGCGCACCGCTGGGAGTGACGGAGAGGGTATAAGCCTCGTTTTCGTTAACGGACTGGATCGCCTCACCCGCGCCCTGCACCTCGACGGTCAGAGGAGCGTCGGTTTCGGCGGAGACCGGCTCGACCGGCTTGACCGACAAGGGGAGACCGGTCTTCTGCCGCAACTGAAGTACGGCGCGGTGAATGGCACCGTCAAGCCGGGGATTATCAAAGTGAGTGGTCACGGCGTGGAACTGCGCGTTGAGCACGAAGCCGCCGGGAGAGGCTTGCAGACTGGCCGGTTGCGGCATCAGGTTGTTAGCGAAGACGGCGCTGGAGGGAGGCGTCTGGCTGAACGAAATGGAAGAAGTGAGGATAATGGCGGCGATAGGCAGAAAAGACTTTGTCCAGGAACAGATCTTCATGAATACATCCTCTTGCAGTCAAGACTAACGTATCTTTTTACAGCCAAAATTGTCTTTTTAGAAAATAATGTTCCGGATAAGGTTATGTTTAGTGTCCGGAGCCTGAACCATTCTGATTGCTGGACCAGGGTGCTGGAGAGCGATCAGGAAAGGGATGTCTGTCCAAGGAACGCAAGGTTACGGAGAGACTCGGCCGCTGGAGTAAAATTCGTCAAGTCAAAAGCCCGTCTTCGGGGATCTTATCTTTATGGATGAAATACCATTCGGCCGTCTCGAAGTCGTATTCGACCGATATTCGACAGATGTTTGCTTCATCACTTTCTTCTAGCGTATCTTGGGTTTGAACAAGCTTTAAATTCGATTTTTTCTCGCCAACTTGGGAAGCGCGCTGTTCGTTTTCAGGTGCGCCACAACGAAGATGAGAGGTCAGGACGCTCGTGGGTCGCAGAGCATTACAAATCGGCTTTCTAGCCAGTAGTTGTTTTTTAGTGCTGGTTCCTTCTGCGTTTGGATTATCTGCTGCTTCCGCCCCTGCTTCCCGGTCTGCGGTGGCTGGCATGTTTATACATTCTCCGTCCTATTTAGCGCAAAGCTCGACCAGCATCTTCTCTCCCGCGGGAACGCCGTCGCACTGGATCTTTACGCTCTCGATGTTTGTGTTGAGCATCACCGGCCTGATTTTTGTGATTGTTGCCGGACTGTTGACCTATGCGTTGATTCGTTACCGGCACCGCAACCTGCTGACATATAACGAGCCGGCGCAAATCTATGGCAGCAACCAGATTGAACTTGCCTGGACAGTCATTCCGGCGTTGATCGTTGTCATGCTGTTTCTTACGACGTCGCGTGTGATTCTTGCCACGCAGGATGCAAAGAAGCCAGCCGACGCGGTCGATGTGGTCGTGGTGGGCCATCAGTTCTGGTGGGAGTATCGCTATCCCAAGCTGGGCATTGTCACGGCGAACGAACTGCATGTGCCGGTGAGCGATCCCGCACATCCGACGCCCACCTATCTTGAGATGTCGTCTGCCGATCTCGATCACAGCTTCTGGGTGCCTCGTCTCGCAGGCAAGATGGACCTGATTCCCAATCGCGTCAACACGATGTGGATCGACCCCGACACGGCTGGGCTTTACCTGGGACAATGTGCGCAGTATTGCGGTGTGCAGCATGCCAAGATGCTATTGCGGGTCTATGCAGATACGCCGAAGGAGTTTGCCGCCTGGGTAGCTCAACAGCAGAAGCCCGCCGTTGAGGATCCTGCCGTTGCCGAGGGGCGCGAGGTGTTTCTCCACAACGCCTGCGTCAACTGCCATACGGTCACCGGCACCCCGGCTAATGGGCGCTTCGGGCCTGACCTGACGCATCTGGCCAGCCGCGACACGATTGCCTCGGGTGCGGTTGTGAACAACCCTGAGAACCTGAAGAAATGGATCGATAATCCGGACACTTTCAAGCCCGGTGCCTTGATGCCACCTATGCATTTGAACGATCACGATCTGAACGCGATCACAGCGTACCTGACGACGCTTCATTAATCGGCAGATCACCCAGGCAGCCCGGATTGAAATTTGCTGGCCTGATGGACTGAAGAAAGGAAACGATGGCTGATTCCGTGTCTGGCCTCTCATCGGTGGAAGCAATTGATCTGACGCCGGTCGAAAAACCGCGGCAATTATTCCTGGAAGTGCTTTACGACTGGGTGACCACGGTCGATCACAAAAAGATCGGCCTGATGTACATTGCCTATTCGCTGATCTTCCTGGTGATCGGAGGAATCGAAGCGATCGTCATGCGGATTCAGCTTGCTGTGCCGCATAACACCTTTGTCTCCCCGCAGGTCTTCAATAGGATGTTTACGCTGCATGGAACCACGATGGTCTTCTTCGTGGGCATGCCAATCCTGTTTGGCTTTGGAAACTACCTTGTCCCGCTGATGATTGGCGCGCGCGACATGGCGTTTCCACGGTTGAATGCCTTCAGCTTCTGGGTCTCTGCATTTGGCGGCTTTCTGCTGTACTACAGCTTTATTGGCGGATCGGGGCTTTATGGAGCAGGCGGCGCTCCCGATGTCGGTTGGTTTGCGTACGCTCCGCTGACGGCCAGGGTCTTCTCGCCCGGTCACAGCACGGACTACTGGACGCTGAGTATTTTGCTGAGCGGTATCGGGAGCATCGGAACGGCACTCAACATCGTCGCCACGATAATCTGCATGCGCTGCCCCGGCATGAAGCTTAACCGGATGCCATTGCTGGCGTGGTTATATCTGGTGACCTCGAGCATGGTTTTCATCGCGGTCAGCCCGCTGACGGCGGCGCAGATCATGTTGATGCTCGACCGCTACGTCGGCTCGCATTTCTTCGACACGCAGGCGGGCGGTTCAGCCATTCTGTGGATGCACTTTTTCTGGATCTTCGGGCATCCCGAGGTTTATATTCTCGTGCTTCCTGCCTTTGCTTTTGCGAATGAGATCATTCCGGTGTTTTCGCGCAAGGCGATCTTCGGATACCCGGCGATGGTGGCTGCTTCGGTCGGCATCGGCTTTATCAGTTTGAGCGTATGGGCGCACCATATGTTCGCCGTTGGTATGGGAGCTGGTGCGAATGTCTTCTTCGTCTTTTCGACGATGATTATCTCGGTGCCGACCGGCATCAAGATCTTCAACTGGCTGGCGACGATCTGGGGCGGCAAGATACGCTTTGCCAGCCCGATGCTGTTCAGCGTCGGTTTTCTGTTCCAGTTCCTCATCGCCGGACTGACCGGCATCATGCTCTCGGTTGCGCCCTTCGACTGGCAGCTTACCGGCTCTTATTTCGTGGTAGCCCACTTCCACTATGTACTGGTCGGCGCAATTCTCTTTATGATCTTCGCCGCCTTCTACTACTGGTACCCGAAGGCGACGGGCCGCATGATGAGCGAGCGCCTGGGTAAGTGGCACTTCTGGTTGATGGTCATCGGCTTCCACATGACGTTCGACTTCATGCATATCCCTGGTCTCCTGGGCATGCCGCGCCGTATCTATACTTACGAGCCGGGCCGCGGATGGGAGATTTGGAACCTGATCGTCAGTGTTGGGGCGATCGTTCAGGCCATCGCCACGATGATCTTCGTCTACAACCTGATCCACTCCTATTACAAGGGAGAGGTGGCGGGCAATGATCCCTGGGATGCGTGGACGCTGGAGTGGTCCACTGCTTCGCCGCCGCCGTCCTATAACTTCGCTACGACACCGATCGTCCATAGCCGCCGTCCACTCTGGGACATCAAGCATCCGGAAGACCCTGACTGGAACTACGAATGAGAGATTATCGATGAGCACGATTCCTATTACTCCCGACCCAGCCGACGAGCCGTGGATACTGCCTGACCGCGGTACGATCGGCATGGCCTGCCTGATCATTGCGGAGTCCGCGATCTTCGTCATCTTCGTGGTCGCGTACATCTTCTACATGGGTCAGAGCCTCGGTGGGCCTACTCCGCAGCAGGTGCTCGAACTGCCGATCTTCACTACGATCTGCCTGCTGTCGAGCAGCTTTACGCTGCACTGGGCAGTCGTGGCGCTGCGCAAGAGCAAGTTAAGCGCGTTCAATGCATGGCTTGCGACAACGGTAGCTCTCGGTGCCATTTTTCTGATCGGAACCGGCATGGAGTGGTATCACCTGATCTATGTCGATGGGCTGACGATCCGGACCAATCTCTTCGGCACGACGTTTTATTCGCTGGTCGGACTGCACGCGACCCACGTCATCGTCGGACTTCTGATGTTGATTGCCGCCTTGATTTTTGGCCTGACTGGCCATGTGAATGAGAAGCATGCGCACCGCATGGACGTGCTTTCGCTCTACTGGCACTTTGTCGATGCGGTATGGGTCATTGTGTTCACGGTTGTCTATGTTCTCGGACGGTAAAGATTTTGCACTTGTTCAATAACGCTGGAAAGGCACTCGATGTCAGTCGCTGAATCACAACACGGACAAGACCATCATGGAGTGGTGAATCTGCCGACGCCCACCTCGTGGCCCATCGTTCTCTCGCTCGGCATCACGCTGCTGCTGTCGGGACTCGTGACCAACTGGGTCATCAGCCTGCTCGGCGGAGTGTTGATGGTGCTGTCGACGGTCGGCTGGTTTCGCCAGGTATTGCCGCACGAGGCGCACGTGGAAGTGCCAGTCACCACGCGGATCGAAACCATCACCTCGCGCCGCATCAATGTTATTCGCATTCCTCTCAGCGAGGACCATCGCCAGGTTCTACCGTATGAGACCTACACCATTCTGGCTGGGGTGAAGGGCGGTATTGCTGGCGGTATCGCGATGGTTGTGCCGGCGACCCTCTATGGTCTCATCCGCTATCACAGCCTCTGGTATTCGATGAACCTGCTGGCGGCAGGCGGCTTCGTAAGCTGGGCCAATGCGAGCAACGCGTTTCTTTCCGCTTTTCATCCGGAGGGACTGCTCGCCGCATTGGCAATTCATATTGTGACCTCGTTGCTGGTCGGGCTGCTCTACGGCGCGATGCTTCCCATGTTTCCCTGGAAGCCAATCTTCACGGCAGGCTTCGCAGCTCCGTTTCTGTGGACAGGAATTCTGTACAGCGCGCTTGGTGTCATCAGTCCAATTCTCGATCAGCGCATCGACTGGCTTTGGTTTGTGGTCTCGCAGATTACATTCGGCCTGGTTTGCGGCTTTGTCGTAAATCTTCAGGTTCAGGTGCGGACCGAGCAGTTTCAATCGTTGCCATTTACCGTGCGTGCCGGACTCGAAGGCGCTCACAAGAGAGAAGGGGAGGACGAATAGTGAAAGCCCAGAGTCTCTTCTCTATCGCTGCTGTTTCGCTGCTGGCCTTCGCTACTTTTGGCTGCAACAGCGCTCCCGGCCGCCCCAAGGCCGAGCCGGAGGTTCCGCGTCCGGACCAGATACACGATTTCGCTACGCTCTATAAACAGAACTGCGCCGCCTGCCACGGGGATAACGGAAGCCAGGGAGCGGCGACGTCGCTGGCGAACCCAGAATATCTGGCGCTGGCGGGCGAAGACACGTTGCTTCGCGTTACAGCCAAGGGCATTCCCGGTACATTGATGCCGCCGTTCGCACAGAGCGCGGGAGGCATGTTGACCGATCAGCAGGTACACGATCTGGTGGACGGCATGATGCATCAATGGGGCAAGCCCCAGGCGCTCTCTGGGCAGAATCCACCAGCCTATGCCTCCACGGGCACTGGCGACGTCCAGCAGGGGCAGCAGGCCTTCAACACCTATTGCGCACGCTGCCATGGTGCCGACGGGACGGGAATTCCAGCCAGGAACGCAGGTGCGAATGTCAGCCACGGCTCGATTGTCGATCCTTCTTATCTCGCGCTGGTAAGCGACCAAAGCCTGCGCACGACTACGATTGTCGGACTGCCGGGGCAGGGAATGCCTGACTGGCGCGGCGACGTTCCATCCCATCCCATGACCGATAAAGAAGTAACGGACATTGTGGCGTGGCTGACGTCGCACCGGACGCAGTTCCCCGGTCAACAATATCCGGCGGCAGCGCCTACAGCACAGCCTCAGCAGTAACTGGCAACACGGAGACATCGATGAGCGAACACGATAGTACCGGCAAGTTGAGTCCGGAAGAGAACAAACTGCAGAGTGAGCCGAAGAGCGGCCCGAAAGACCATTCCCGCCGGGTCTTCCTCTTCAAATTGTCCTTGCTGCTCAATGGAGCCGTAGGTGTGGTGCTTGCTGTGCCCATTGTGCGGTATCTGCTGGGACCGGTCCTTCAGAAGAAGAGTTCCTATCATTCCTGGATCACGCTTGGAAACGTCAATGATTATCCTGAAGGCGAGACCAGGCTGGCTGACTATCGCAATCCGTCGACCACGGAGTGGGACGGCCAGACCGGCAATGTTGCCTGCTGGGTTCGCAGAAAGTCGGGCAACGACTTTCAGGTCTTTGCGATCAACTGCGCTCATCTCGGATGCCCGGTGCGCTGGTTCGCAGAGTCGAAGCTCTTCCTCTGCCCCTGCCACGGCGGTGCTTATTACCAGGATGGATCGCGTGCTGCCGGGCCTCCAGAGCGTGGCCTCTTCGAATACAAATACAGAGTAGCTGGAGCCAAACTGATGATTAATGCGGGCGAACTGCCGACGCTTTCTACACCGGCCAGCGCGCAGAATGCCAACTTTGTTCCATTGGATAAAATCGGACGGGCAACATGGCAGAGCTAAATAAAAAAGGTCTACAGAAGGCCGGCATCGAAGTGTATCAGTGGTTCGAGCATCGCCTCGGCCTGGTGAAGCCAGCGATGGAAGCGGCGGAACACCCAATTCCGGCGAGCAGCGCAAGCTGGTGGTATGTCTTTGGCAGTGCCGCGACCGTGCTGTTCGTCCTGCAGATCATGACCGGCATCATGCTGGCGCTGGTCTATACGCCGTCGGCGAACCACGCATGGAGCAGCCTCCAGTTCCTCAACAACAATATTGAGCTGGGTTGGTTCGTGCGCGGGTTGCATGGGTGGGGTTCCGACTTCATGATCGCCATCGTGCTCATCCACATGGTGCAGGTCTTCATGTTCGGGGCATACAAATTCCCCCGCGAACTCACCTGGATCATCGGTGTGTTGCTTCTGCTGCTAACTTTGGGCATGGCCTTCACCGGACAGGTATTGCGTTTCGATCAGGACGCTTACTGGGGCCTCGGCATCGGCGCATCGATCATGAGCCGCGTGCCCGTCGTCGGTCCTTATCTGGTGCATTTTCTGCTTGGCGCTCCCATCATTGGCAGTGCTACGCTTTCGCGCTTCTTTACGTTGCACGTCTTCGTTATCCCCGGCCTTTTGCTGGCCGGCGTTGCGCTTCATCTTGTGATGGTGCTGCGGCTTGGAATTAACGAGTGGCCCATGCCCGGCCGCATTGTTCGCAAAGCTACCTACGAAGCGGAATACCACGAACTCACGAAAGAGAACGGTATCCCTTTTGTTCCGGATGGCGCATGGAAGGATGCAATCTTCGCCGCTGCCATCATCCTGTCGGTCATGGCATGCGCCTTCTTCTTCGGACCTTTTGGCCCAACCGGGCAGCCCGATCCCACCATCATCCAGACGGCGCCGAAGCCCGATGGCCCCTTCCTCTGGCTCTTTGCAGTGCTCTCTCTTCTGCCGCCCGAGATGGAGACGCCGATCATCCTGATTGCGCCGGTGCTCATCATCGGAGGCATGCTGTTGCTGCCGCTGGTGGCAGGGGAAGGTGAAAAACATTGGAGCCGCCGTCCGGTCGCCGTGTTGATGGTCTCTGTGATCGCCGTATCGCTCGGCGTCTTTACCCGCCTGGGCATGACCACTCCGTGGAGCCCGGTGATGAATGCGTGGAGCAGCGATAGCATGCCGCAGAAGTATCTTCATGAGCGCACGCCGCTGGAGCGGGAGGGCGCGCTCGTCTTTCAGAACAAACAGTGCCGCAACTGCCACGAAGTTGGCGGCCAGGGCGGCAAGCGAGGCCCGGAGCTTGACTCTGTGGCGACGCGCCTGACCGAGGACCAGTTGGTGCGCCAGGTGCTACAAGGTGGCGGCAATATGCCGGCCTACGGCAACGCGCTCAGCCCTTCCGAAACTACGGCGCTGGTCGCATTTCTAGAGACGCTGACTGGGAATGATCTCCGTCCGGCGCAAGATGCTTCACGCGCGCTGATGGGGGAAAATCCTCCAGAGACAACAGTTCCTGGCGAAAAGAAGCCGTCGGGCCAATCGCACCTGTCCGAGAAATCACCGGTGCAGGAGAAGCGATAGAAATGCCGTTGCATGGCCGCTGATGTCAAATCAACCTTCGATTCGTGGGAGCCTGCTTATGGGCTCACCACCATGGTGGTGCTGACTGCCATCGTGTACGTTCGAGGTTGGCTGGCGATTCGCAAGACACGGCCCGCGCAATTTCCAACATGGAGACTTTGGAGTTTTCTGTTGGCCATGGCGACGTTGTGGTTTGCCATCGGGTCTCCCATGGACGCGTTTGCAGATGCGATGCTGAGCGCGCACATGATCGAGCATCTACTGCTGATGTCGGTCGTACCGCCGCTGGCCCTGCTGGCCAATCCCACAGTGCCGCTTCTTCGCGGTCTGCCTCGCCCAATTCTGCGATATATCGTCGGCCCACTGCTTCGAAATCGACCATTACGCAGCTTCACGCACTGGCTGACGCGTCTTCGCGTGGCGTGGCTCGTCATGAACCTGATCTTCCTGGCGTGGCATGTACCCGGCGCTTATGACTATGCGCTCGAACACGAGAACTGGCACATCTTCGAGCACACATGTTTTCTCTTTGCGTCGCTGATCTTCTGGTGGCCGATCATCAGGCCGTGGCCCAATGGGAACCGCCCTTATACCTGGAAGCTGATTCTTTATTTACTGTCGGCAGATGTTGTGAATACCGGGCTATCGGCATTCCTCGCCTTCTGCACGCGGCCCATGTATCCCTACTATTTGGCTGAACCCAACCCTTTCCATCTCACGCCGCTTGCCGACCAGGTACTGGGCGCTGTCATCATGTGGGTCATGGGGTCGCTCTTTTTTCTGGTTCCTGCCGTATACATCACCCACAAACTTATCAAGCCGGATCGTGTCCGCTCGACCTATGGCCAATACAGCGCATAGTTGTTAGTTCAAGACCGGCAGCACAGCCTTCCGCGATGGTTCTGCTGGCGATTCCTCGAAGTGCTTGCGAATTCGCTCGGCGGTCGCGGCGTTTACCACCGCCGTCAATGCATCCGGTCCTGCCTGCCTGATTCCTCGTACGCTGCCGAAGTGTTCGAGCAATCGCTGGCGTGTCCGTGGCCCCACTCCGGGAATAGCCAGCAGTTCACTATCGCGGTCGCGCATCTCCCGCCGCTTGCGATGGTAGGTGACCGCGAACCGATGGCTCTCATCGCGAATCTTCTGCATCAGGTGCAGTACGGGCGAGCGGCGGTCCAGCACCACCGGCTCGTTTTCCTGTCCATAGACGTAGATGATTTCCTCGCGCTTGGCAATCGATGCGAGCGGTTGCAGCGTGACGCCAATCTCCTCCAGCGCGGCATACGCCGCATGAAGCTGCCCCAGCCCACCGTCGATCAGTATGAGAGATGGGAACGGCTTCTTGTCTTCCTGCAGCCGCTTGTAACGCCGCTGAATCACCTCGCGCATGCTCGCAAAGTCGTCCACTCCGCTCACAGTTTTTACCTGGAACTTGCGATAGTCAGACTTCTTCATCGCGCCGTCTTCCCACACCACCATGGAAGCTACTGTCTCCGCCCCTTGAATGTGCGAGATGTCGAAGCACTCGATTCGACGTGGCAGTTCTTCGAGTGTAAGTGCATCCTGCAACGCCTCCTGAATTGCCTTCATGCCGGGTTGCAGCACGCGAAACCTCTGGTCGTAGGATTGCTTCGCGTTCTGGCAGACAAGATCGACGAGCGACCGCTTCTCTCCACGCTGCGGCACCAGAATCTCGACACGCTTTCCCGTCCGCTCCGAGAGCATCTCGCCAAGCACTATTCGGTCGGCAAACTCGACCGGCACAAAAACCGATCGTGGAACATAACTCTGGTCAAGATAAAGCTGCTTCAACAGGGCGGAGAAGAACACCGATGGATTGAACGCAGCCCCCAGCTCTGACACTGCCGCATGTTGCACCACTTCGATGCCTTCGCCGATCTCCGGCGCAGTCATCGCAGGATCGGGTTCAATTCGCGGCAGTGTCTCGATTTCATCCTTCTCCGCGCCATGCTCATTGAGCGTCTCCGACAGGGACTCCGGCAGGTCTTCCCAGAAAAAGTCGCGCCGGTCGACGATCTTGCCGCCGCGCATGTGAAAGAGATTCACCGCGAGCATCTCCTTTTCGTAGTGATACCCGAAGACGTCCGCATCCTCATTGTCGGTCGTCGCCATCCGCTGTTTGTCGTTCATCTGGTGAACGGTCACGATCTGATCGCGCAGCCGTCCTGCCATCTCAAATTGTTCCGCTTGCGCGGCTTCTTCCATGCGCCGCGTCAGCGACCGTTCCAACTCATCGGTTCGTCCTTCAAGAAAGAGCTGTACATCGCGGATCGTCTCTCTGTAGATCTCCGGCGTGGTCAGGCCTTCGACGCAAGGCCCGAGGCACCGTTTGATGTAGTACTGCAGGCAGGCTCGCGGATGATAGCGCGACAGGTCCACCTTGCAACTGGGGATAAGAAAGCTGCGATGGATTAAATCCACCAGCCGGTAGGCCAGATTGCCTGGAAAGTAAGGGCCAAAGTAAGCCGAGCCATCCTTCTTCAACCGTCGCGTCACAAAGACCTTGGGATGGCGGTCATGCAGCGTCAGCTTGATATAGGGATAAGTCTTATCATCGCGCAGAAGAATATTGAATCGCGGCTTCTTCTGTTTGATGAGGTTGTTTTCAAGCGCGAGCGCTTCATGCTCGTTGGCGACCGTGATGTACTCCACATCCACGGCCTCGCGCATCAGCGATCCGGTCTTCGCATTTGCCTGCGACGTCTCCAGGAAATACGACCGCACCCTCGCCCGTAGGTTTTTGGCCTTGCCGACATAGATCACCTCGCCCTCTGCGTTCTTATAGAGGTAGCAGCCGGGCTGGGTGGGGATGGTCCGAATTTTCTGGTAGAGATCCATGGAATTTCAGCTTCGCGTCTCAGTGTAGACGCTCAAAGCCATGGTGGCTTCCACACAGATCAACTCAGTAGATTTGACGCAGCTTTGAATCAAAAGTTCCCAATCTTTCAGCCTCTTGGAAAAGCCATCACCAGGAGTCAGATTTTATGTCATTGAAAATAATGATCTTAGGTCGGGGATCATTTGGCAGAGGAATTGCTTCGGTAAAGGTGTTGAAGATTGTCATCAACACACAGGAGATGAAACCAATGAGCTCCAATATGCGATTAGATCGTACCGAGATGAAGATCAAATCTGCCTGCACCGTTTTTCTCGCCAGCGCCTTCGTCGTTGCCTGCACCGTCGGGTGCTCCAGCAAGAATTATGTTCGTTCTCAGGCCGCGCCCCTCGTTCAACAGACCAACGAACTCGACGCCAAGACCGCCGCTGATCATCGCAACATTCTCGACACCGATGAGCGCGCCCAGAAAGGCATCTCTGGAGCCCAGACCGCTGCCGACACCGCCAACCAGCACGCTGTTGCTGCTGGTCAGTCTGCCGACACAGCGAACCAGTCCGCGCAGGAAGCTTATAACCGCGTTGACAGCCTCTCCGGTGTAGTTGCCAACCTCGATAACTACAAGCCGCTGTCGGATTTAGATGTCACTTTCCGCTTCGACAAGGCTGCGCTGACCTCATCGGACAAGAAAAAGCTTGATAGCTTCGCTTCGAACCTCACGAGTGCTCGCGGCTATATTCTTGAAGTCACAGGCGGCACCGACTCTACCGGCGACGCCAACTATAACTACCAGTTGAGCCAGCGCCGCGCAGATGCCGTCGTAAATTACCTGGCTGCGAAGTACAACATTCCTCCGCATAAGTTCTATCTGATCGGCATCGGCAAAGATCAGGCAGTTGCCAGCAACCATACCGCTGCAGGCCGCGCACAGAACCGTCGCGTCAACATCAAATTGATGTCCAACATGGCAAATCCTGCTACCCCTGCAACCGGCGCAGCTACGACCGCCCCGAACGGCCAGTTGTAGTTCGTATCTAAATTAAACTATCTGTAACGACGCTGGGCCTGCGATCAAAGCAGGCCCAGCGTCGTTTATTTAAATCTTTTGTACATAGACTGCAAAGTAATTACTCCATCCCTCGCGGTCAGAGGACGACGCCAAGATCGGGTAAAGTGGAGGCTATGGCAGAGCCTACTCCAGAAGAAATTGTCCCCACCGATACAAAGACTATCGCCGAATCCATCGCCATCATGGCGCGTCTTCGCGGCCCCGGTGGCTGCCCCTGGGACCGTGAGCAGACCTTCGACACTATCAAGCGCCACACACTTGAAGAGACCTACGAGGTCTTCGACGCCATTGAGCGACGCGCATGGCCCGACCTGAAGGACGAACTCGGCGATCTTCTTCTACAGGTGCTCTTCTACGCCCAGATGGCTGCTGAAGCGGGCTACTTCACCATCGAAGACGTGGCTGCCAATTTAAACGCCAAGCTTGTCCGCCGCCATCCGCATATCTTCGGTGATGTGGAGGCTGCTGACTCCAACGCTGTCCTTCGCAACTGGGAACAGATCAAACGCGCAGAAAAGGCAGAGAAGGCAGAGACACAGTCCTCTCTGCTCGATGACATCCCACGCACCATGCCCGCCATGCTGGAAGCGTCTAAGCTAGGCTCGCGCGCTGCCAAGGTGGGCTTTGACTGGCCTAGCGCAGACGGCCTCTTCGACAAGTTGCAGGAAGAGATCGCCGAGTTGAAAGCCGAACTCTCTGAGGAGCAACACCCTGCAACTTCAGCAGCCGAAGAAGAGTTGGGGGATCTGCTCTTCACTGCCGTGAATCTTGCGCGCCACCTCAAGATAGATCCCGAATCTGCTCTGCGTAGCTGCAATGCAAAATTTCGACGCCGTTTTGCCGCGATGGAGTCCTCTGCTGGGAATGCAGACGCGCTGGCCGCACTGACCTCTTCACAGCTCGAAGAGCTATGGAGTCAGGCGAAGAACAAATTATCGAAGTTATGAGCACAAGCCTATACAGCGATATCCGCATTGCGCCGCTTGCCACTCTCGAAGATTTCGAGCGCTGCGTTGTGTTGCAACTGGAGACGTGGGGCTACAGCGACGGCGATGTTGTCCCTCGCCGCATCTTCATGGTTGCGCAGCACATCGGCGGCCAGGTGATTGGTGCCTTCGACGGAGACGCCATCGTCGGCTTCACCATGTCGCTGCCCGGCTTTCGCGCTGGCCATGCCTATCTCCACTCGCACATGCTGGCCGTCCTTCCGGCATATCGCAACGCCGGCCTGGGACGTCGCCTCAAGCTCGCCCAGCGCGACGACGCGCTCACCCGTGGCTTCGACCTGATGGAATGGACCTTCGACCCGCTGGAGATCAAAAACGCCTATCTCAACATCGCTCGGCTTGGAGCTATCGTGCGCCGCTATCAGCCCGACTTCTACGGGCCATCGTCGTCCCCGTTGCAAGGCGGCCTGCCGACGGATAGGCTATACGCCGAGTGGTGGCTGCGCTCGCCGCGAGTGACCGGCCTATTACGCGGAGAAACGCCGCCGCTCGAAATTCTCGAACGCATCACGGTCCCGCACACCATCTACCAGTGGAAGCAGGACGCTCAGCAACGAAACCTGGCACAGGCTCTACAAAGCGAAAACAGGGAGGCACTTCAGGGAGCATTCCACCGTGGACTCGCCGTCATTGGCTACGAACGCGACTCCGAAGGCAACGGCATATTTCTTCTCGGCCAATGGAATGAACCCTCCTGAATATGAAACTTGCATAAAGTTTCTTAGGAGCGAATCTCGCCTCAGTTGCTCCAAACGGTAATTTGAATCCTCAAAAAGACAGGAACGCGATGCTCAAGATCGATGCGATCCACTTGCGCGAGATTAATATGCCGCTGGCCTATCCGTTCGAGACCAGCTTCGGCCTCACCACGACACGCCGCATCCTTCTGGTCGAGATTGAATCCGGCAGTCTTACTGCCTGGGGCGAGTGCGTCGCCGGTGAGCATCCCTACTTCAGCGACGAGATGATCGACACCGCGTGGATCATCACCGAAACAGAGCTGGCACCGCGTCTGCTCGACGTCGAACTGCAGGGCGGCGGCAGTTGCCCGGGGCTATTCCGGCAGGTCCGCGGCCATCGCATGGCCAAGGCCGCGCTGGAGAATGCAGTCTGGGATTTAGAGGCGCAGGTGGAACAGGTTCCACTGGCGCAGCTTCTTGGCGGCACGCGCTCGGTCATCGCTTGCGGAGTGTCCATCGGCATTCAGTCTTCTGTCGAGCAGTTTATGGAGAAGATTGCCACCGAGGTTGAAGCCGGCTATCAACGCATCAAGCTCAAGTGCAAACCCGGCTGGGACACGAAGATCTTCGAGGCGGTACGTGCCCGTTGGCCTGACATCACGCTAAGCTGCGATGCAAACTCTGCCTACCGCATGAAAGACTTCGATCACCTCGCCAGTTGGGAGCAGTTCAACCTGCTGATGATCGAGCAGCCCCTCTGGTACGACGACTTTTACTTCCACTCCATGCTGCAGAAGCGCCTCAAAACCGCGATCTGCCTCGACGAATCCATCCGCAATCGTCGCGATGCTCTCGCCGCAATCGACATGGAGTCCTGCCGCATCATCAATATCAAGGTAGGTCGCGTCGGTGGCTTTAGCGAGGCCATCGCTGTCCACAACGTCGCCGAAGAGCGCGGCATTCCCGTCTGGTGCGGCGGCATGCTGGAGACAGGGATCGGTCGCGCGCACAATATCGCGCTCTCGTCGCTGCCCAACTTCTCGCTTCCCGGAGATGTCTCCGCCTCCAGCCGCTACTGGTCGCAGGACATTATCGAGCCTGAGGTTACAGTCAGCAAAAAAGGCGAGATCGCCGTTCCGGACACCGCGGGCATGGGCTACGCTGTGCGGCGCGACCGCATCGAGGCACTGACTGTCCGCCGCCAAACGCTGCGTGCCAAGTCCCGCGTGCCCGCCTGAGGATCGAGCAGGTCACTTCTTAGGCAGCGGAGTATCCAGCAACATTCGTATCGCATCCTGATAGCCGATAGGCCCAGGCAAGGTCTGGAACGCCGCTGCTTCAACATCGGAGTGAACATGAATTGTCTTCACCATCAGAGCACGCACGCTGACGTCTTCATTGAACTTCGTGAAGATCCATCGGTTGCCTCCCGCATTTTCCTGTTGGAGCACAAGATGCCCGCCAGGATAGATATGCGCCAGCATGCCCCATCCGAAATTAACCGCGCGAAAGATCGTCCCTTCCATGCGTACGACCTGATGGCTCCTGGCGTCGATCCACACACGCCCTTCCAGCCCTGTCAGCGCCTGTGCGGGGGTGCTGGGCGGTGAAAACTTTGAGTTGGGTTTGTAGTCCAGCACCACCTCCACGCCGCCCTTCCTGCCCGTCTGTGGCTGTCCGGGCACATAGGTGTAGGTCATCGCTTCCGGCATCAACCGTATCATCTGATCGGCCAGCTTCCTGCCCTCGCCGTCGTTCTTGACGTGCTTGAAGTAGTCCGAGGGCGACGCGATCATGTCATTCAATCGCTGGCGCTCCGCCTTGTCCTCGTCGTCGGTCAACGGGCGTCCGTCCTTCAGAATCAACCGAGCAACTGAGCCGTCCTTGCTCTCGATAACATCGCGAACCTGATCGCCTTTGCTATCGGTGACGTGCATTCGGTAGCGCAGGTAAGAGTTCGGATGATGAAGGGCGATTAGCTCATTTGCAGCCGCAGCCACCACCCACGAGCGCGGAGACTCCTCCAACAGGTTTGTCGAACTGCCCGGCTTATTCGCAGACACGCTTTGCGCAGCCGCCCACGACCCTGCAAGGCAGACACAAAGCCCTAAGACTCCTGCTCTCAACCAGCGACTGGTCAACCGGCGTCCTCCAGGAATCTGCGGCTCCAGCGCATGAAATGAACTATTGTCCCCACTATCCACTGCATCGCTTGTCAAACTCCGCTCCCGGTTCTACTTCTGGTTTGCCGCAGCCGTTCAGGCTGTCCTAAGTCAGACGTAGAAAGCACCCGCAAAGTTTACTCGGTTTGCCTCATAACAGACGCTTGGGTATAGTTCGGGCAAGACATACTTGCAGCAGACAGCGCCATCAGGAGAGCAAAAACGAATGAAGCCAGCAGAAGGTTCCACCGTCATCGGTAAGTCAGTCGTGGTTCGCGGAGATATCTCCGGCCAGGAAGATCTCTACCTGGACTGCGACATCGAAGGCACCATCACCCTGTCTGAAAACCGGTTGACCATCGGTCCGGACGCGCGTATTGTCGCCAACGTCACCGTGCGCGATCTCGTCGTCTTTGGCAAACTTACCGGAAACGTCCATGCCACTGGGCGCGTCGATCTGCGCCAGTCAGCCTCGCTCACGGGAGACATTGTCGCGGTTAGGCTCTCCATCGAAGAGAGCGCCATACTCAAAGGGCGCGTGGAACTGAAGCCTGGCACCGATCAATCTGCTTCCGCATCACAAACAGCTTCGGCCCCTGCTGCGGCTTCGCCCGAAACTCTCGTCCTGCAGCCGAAGGCTTAGAGAAAGAGGAGCGGGCACATGCGCAATCTCTTCAGCAGCGATAGCTCAAGCGGTGCCAAGGGCGCTGCCGGCAACCGCGTTCCCCGCCATTCCAGCGGATGGAAGGAACTGCTCAAGCACCTGAGCACGCAGGAATCGCTGCGCGTCCTTGATATCGGTCCTACGTCCTCCACCAACATCAACTACATCACCAGCCTCGGCCACAGCATCTATATGGCGAATCTGGTAGAAGAAGCCGCGAAGCCGGAGTGGGTTATCCCCGCTGAAGAGGACAAGCCCGCAGGCTTTGATGTGGAAGGATTTCTTAAATCCAATCTCAATTTTTCTGGACGCATGTTCGATGTCGTCATTCTCTGGGACACGGCTGACTACCTGCCCGAGCCTCTGCTTGCGCCTGTATTTGAGCGTATCCACGAGGTGTTGCAGCCAGGCGGCCTTATGCTGGCGTTTTTCCATGCGGCACCCGATACGGAGGCGTCTTTCAATCGTTACCACCTCACGGAGACTGACGTCATCGAGATGCAGCGTGCGGGAAGCTATCCATTGCTCAATATCTACAGCAATCGAAAGATCGAAAATATGTTGAGTGGATTTAGTAACTTCCGCTTCTTCCTCGCGAAAGACAGTCTGCGCGAAGTCATCATTACTCGGTAAAGACTAAGCCACAAAAAAGCGCAGGCACCTTCATGAGAGTGCCTGCGCTTTTCTATACAACTTAAGTGATTACCCCTTGGCGTTCTGCTTGCGTCGCTCTGCCCAACGCTTCTTCATGGCGTCAGCGATGCGCTTGCGGCCTTCGGGGCTCAGCTTGCGCTTGCGCGCGGTTGTCTTCTTCGGTGCAGACGCTGCTGCTTTGACTGCAACCTTTCGTCCCCTGGGACGGCCCGGGCCCTTTGTTGCGAGCTGCGTCGTTCCGGCGAGCAGCGTGCGTGCCTGCTGCAACTTCGATATCTGCGCATCAATCTCAGCGATAATTCGGCTTACTTCCACTTGTTACCTCCAGTAGGCATCGGTTCGATCCAGTCACTCGGTCCAGTGGTAGCTATAACTCGAATGTATAGAATGCCATCTTTGACGATACAGAAGTAGCTAATTGCTTGCAAACAGTTGCAAGCATCTTTTCGCCTCCATCGGTTGTCCGTGAATCTAACTTAATAGCACGGACCTTCTGTTTCAGCGTTCTATCTACGCTGGGATGCTAGACTTCATCTGCGATGCGACAAATTCCTTTGCGGCTCTGGTTGATGGCCTTACTCTCCGGCATCCTTCAGGTGTTGCCTTTTCCTATCGCCGGCCCAGCGCCACTCTGGCGAACTGCTTTTTGCTGGGTCGCGCTTCTTCCGCTTCTATGGGCGCTCGTTGCGAATAGCAAAGCAGGCACCCCGCTCAAACTGCATCAGGGAGCGGCCCTCGGCTATCTTTGCGGCTTCATCTGGTATCTCGGTAATTGCTATTGGATCTACCAGACCATGTATCTCTACGGTGGGCTTGCCAAGCCGGTCGCCGCAGGTATTCTTGTTCTCTTCTGTTTCTATCTTGGGCTCTATCATGCACTGTTCGCAACGCTTGTTACTGTCTTTCACCGTCGTTTCAGTCGCCAGACGGCACTCTTTCTAGCACCGTTCGCGTGGGTTGCAGTCGAGTTAGCCCGTGCGCGCATCACTGGTTTTCCCTGGGACCAACTAGGAATCGCGCAGGTAGATAACTCTCTACTTACTCGTCTCGCACCGATTGCTGGAGCCTACGGTCTGTCCTTTGTCATCGTGGCAGTCAACGTTCTCTGGCTTATTCGCATCCGTGTTCGAGAGCGCCGATTCGCGCGCCCGGCACTTACTGTCGCCGGTGTAGCGATCGTTCTGATTTACGTCTTTGCGCTGCATCGGTTTCACCCTCCCACTTACTCTGAGACAACGGCCAAAGCTACGCTGCTACAGGAGAATCTCGCAGTCGGCGCAGAGAGAACCGGCCCCGAGCCATCCGTTGAGCAACTGATTGAATCCTTTTCGCAGCTCAGCCTCCATCCTCCGCGTAATCGCTGCAATGGAATTCCCGAGCTTCCCTCTACGACCTGCATTGCCTTTACAACGCCGCCTGAGTCTGTGCAGGAATCTATGCCTCCTACGCCAACCAATCTCATCGTTTGGCCCGAAGCTCCCACGCCCTTTGCAGAGGACGATCCGCGCTTCCGCCTTGGCATGTCATCGCTCGCGCGTGCTGCCAATGCGCCCGTCATTGTCGATGACTTAGGTGTTAGTCAAAGCTCCGACCCTACTGCCTCAAAGCAATTCGATCGCTTCAACTCCGCATCGTTCGTTACGCCTGATGGCGTCTTTGCGGGCCGCTACGACAAGATGCACCTCGTTCCCTTTGGCGAATATGTTCCCTTCAAATCGCTCCTCTTCTTTGCGGGAAACTTACTCGCCGAAGCAGGAGATTTATCGGCAGGCACTCACCGCACCGTCTTCGCCTACGACGGCCACCACTACGGCACCTTCATCTGTTACGAGTCCACCTTCGCGGACGAGGTGCGTCTCTTTGTTCTGAAGGGCGCAGACGTACTCGTCAACATCTCCGACGATGGCTGGTACGGCGACACCAGCGCTCCCTGGCAGCACCTCAACATGGTTCGCATGCGCGCCATCGAAAACCATCGCTGGGTCCTTCGCTCGACCAACACCGGAGTTACCGCCGTCATTGACCCTTATGGCCGAGTGACAGCCTCCGCACCGCGCCATATTCGCACCGCCCTTCACGCTGGCTTCGGCTACGAGCACGACATTACCTTCTATACCGGCCATGGCGATCTGTTTGCCTATCTCTGCGCTATGATCACTGCGTTGGCCTTCGCTTATAGCTTCAAACGAAAAATCAACTAAACTTAAACCATATGTTGAGCGACTTAGAATTTACCTATAACCCAGTTCGCGACAAAGTCCGCGATCTGCGGGAGTATCTTTGACTCGGCCCGTCTGCGCCGTGAACTAGCCATCATCGAAGAAAAGACTGCCGACCCCACCATCTGGGCCGATGCGGCGCGTTCGCAGCCACTGATGCGCGAGCGCAAGCGCCTCGAAACCCTGCTCGCTGACGACGCCGAACTAGCTCGCCGCTCCGACGACATCGAGGCCTACTTCGAACTCGCCAAAGAAGGCGAGAATACCGAGCCTGACCTCGCCCGCGAAATTCCCGCACTGATCGACTTTGCCGACAAGCTCGAATCGAAGACCATGCTCTCCGGCGAGACCGATGCTCTCAACGCAATCGTCGTAGTGCATCCCGGCGCAGGCGGCACCGAGTCGCAGGACTGGGCCGAGATGCTGACGCGCATGTATATCCGCTGGGGCGAGCGCCAGAACTTCAAGGTCGAGATCAACGAAGTTCAGGATGGCGACGAGGCCGGCATCAAGTCCGCCACCTTCACCATCTCCGGCGATTTCGCCTTCGGCTTGTTGAGCGGCGAGACCGGCGTTCATCGGCTGGTTCGCATCTCGCCCTTCGACTCGGCCAAGCGCCGCCACACCAGCTTCGCCAGCGTCTTCGTCTCGCCCGAGATCGATGACACCATCGTCATCGACATCAAGCCGGACGACCTTCGCATCGACACCTACCGCTCAGGAGGCAAGGGTGGCCAGCACGTTAACACGACTGACTCCGCCGTTCGCATCACCCACCTTCCTACTGGCCTTGTAGCGGGCTGCCAGAACGAGCGCTCGCAGCACAAGAACAAGGAGAGGGCGATGAAGATGCTCCGCTCGCGGCTCTACGAGTACGAGCTCGACAAGAAGAAAGCCGTCAGCAGAAAGCTCGAAGACTCCAAGCTCGATATCAAGTTTGGCTCGCAGATTCGCAGCTACGTTCTTCAGCCCTATCGCATGGCCAAGGATCTACGCACCCGCGTCGAAGTTGGCGATGTCGACAAGGTCCTCGACGGTGACCTTGAGCCCTTCATTCGCGGCTACCTGCGGATGAGGCGCGAGGGCAACTTCCCGGCCGAAATTGCAGAAGACGAGATCTAGATTTCTCTGAATTTGTCGTTGTTTCCCATCCATCGTAGTCACCACCGCGATGGATGGGGACTGACTCCCTCCCAAATTTCTTCTCATCCTGCCGCCCCTTGCCTTAGGATGGAACACCACGAAGCATTGAAGGAGCAGGACGTGTCCAGATCTTCGAGTGCCCGACCCAACTACGGCATCGACGCTCCCGGCGTCATCCGCAACCTGCTTGTCATCGGCGCCATCTGCCTTCTTCTGGCACTCTTCGGCCCGCATGCCTTCCATGTCGGAAACGTCTCAATTCTTCTGGGTGACTCGCTGCTCTGGCCAGCTATATTTCTGCTGGTTCCGGGACTTCTCATGCTGCTCTACAGCCTTCACGGAAAGTTCCTCCATCGCGATCGCATGCTTGCCCTGCACGCGTGGCGCGGAGACGAGCAGGTGCTCGATGTAGGCACTGGTCGCGGCCTCTTACTCGTCGGTGCGGCCCGTCATCTCACCACGGGACACGCCATCGGTATCGATATCTGGAACAAGGAAGACCTCAGCAACAACTCTGTCATCGCTACCCAGCACAACCTTGAGCTTGAGGGCGTCGCCGCACGCTGCACCCTTGTCAGCGAAGCCGCGCAACAGATGCCTTTTCCCGATGACAGCTTCGATGTCATCGTCTCCAATCTGTGCCTGCACAACATCTACGACCGCGCTACTCGAAACAAGGCGCTGGCGGAGATCGTTCGTGTCCTCAAGCCTGACGGCATCGTTATTCTCTCCGACTACAAGCTCACCCGCGAGTATGCCGAGCAACTCCAACTCGCAGGGTTCGGCGTCGAGCGCAGGCCGCCAGACTGGCTGCGCACGTTTCCTCCGCTCGCGATCGTCGTGGCCCGAAAATAATCTCGTGATTCGCCCGTCGGACCGGATGCATCCAAAGGGAAGCACACAGAGGAGCGAAATCTATGACCAAATCCAGCGCCAAGCCAAACACCGCACCCGACCCACACGAGCCGCTGCGCAAGCAGCTTTATGAACTCCTTCAGGGCGGACAGGCCCATGCCACCTTCGACGACGCGGTGAAGGACTTTTCCGTAGAGTTGCGCGGCAAGGTGCCCGAAAACCTGCCCTACTCTGCCTGGCAGCTTGTCGAGCATCTGCGCATCGCCCAGCGCGACATCCTCGACTTCAGCGCCCCACCAACCGGTGGCTACCATCCCCTCGAATGGCCCGAGGCATATTGGCCAAAATTCCCCGAGCCGACCTCCGCGCATGCATGGGACCACGCCATCGATGCCATTCGCAAAGACCGCGAGCACTTCGAGGCGATGATCCTGAAGCCCGAGGCCGACCTCTTCAAGCCCTTCCGCTGGGGCAATGGCCAGAACCTTCTGCGCGAAGCGCTGCTGATCGCAGACCACGCCGCGTACCACATCGGAGAACTCATCGTCCTGCGCCGCCTGCTGGGCGTCTGGAATAAGTAAGAAAGCGAACCTGATGAACGAGCCCGACCTCATCCACGCGCTGCTCGCCCAGCCAGCCACCATCGCCGTCATAGGACTCTCGCCCGATCCCGGCAAGCCCAGCCACTACGTCCCGGCCTACATGCAGCAACACGGCTACCGCATCCTGCCCGTCAATCCGGCTGTGGACACCGTCCTCGGCGAGACCTCCTATCCGACTCTCACCGCGCTCCCAGTTAAGCCCGACATCGTCAATGTTTTCCGCCTGCCTCAATACATTCCGGCTATCGTCGAGGAGATGCTCCAACTCGGGCTCTCCAACCTCTGGGTCCAATCCGGTATCGTCAATCTCGAAGCCGCAGCCAAAGCGGAAGCGGGTGGCATCCACGTCGTCATGGACCGCTGCATCATGGTCGAGCACCGCCGGGCAGCTCTCTGAATAAGAGCATCTTTTGAGTAGAACCGGCACCAATCAGCGTCTAATAAATCAACGACGGCTCCAATTGACGTCTGTGTTGCAAAAGTGTTGTAACTTCTGCGCCCGAGCTATCGTCCTACAATTAAATCAAATGAAAAATCGCTACTCCCTGCTCGCCGCGGTCTGTCTTCTCTTCCTGCTCCCGACCGTCCATGCGCAGCTTCCGGTAGCAGGCGACGGCGGCCCCGGCCCTGCAAAGTCTCAGCATCTGACGGTGCAGCTCCTCTCCGCCTCGCAGACCATCGCCCCCGGTGAAACCCTGCAGGCTGGCCTCGCCTTCACGCTCGATCCCCACTGGCACGTCTACTGGCTCAACGCCGGAGATGCCGGGGAACCCCCAAAGATTACCTGGACCCTGCCAGCCGGAATCACTGCCGGGGCGTTGCAGTTTCCCATTCCTCAGCGCCTTCCCAACGATATATTCATGGACTTTGGCTACGAAAACTCCGTCACCTTTCCCATCCTGTTCACCACGACAAAGTCGCTGAAGCCAGGAACCATCCACCTCGACGCCAAGGTGAGCTGGCTGGTCTGCGCGCGCGTCTGTATCCCGGGCAAAGCCCACCTCGGCCTCAACCTTACTGTTGTTCCCGGGGCCGCTCCAACTCAACCTACGGGCCAACTCGCCGAGGCCATCCAACTCCTTCCCCAGCCCCCTCCAACGGGCACAAAGCTGACCGTCATGGGCGGCAAATCCGACTTTGTCCTGACCCTCATCACGGGCCACAGGGAGACCACCGCTGAGTTTTACCCCTTGGATCAGGACCAGATCGTCAACGCCGCCTCGCAAACCGTGGAGCCTCTGCCCAACGGAGTCCGCCTCCGCGTCCAGCGCGATCCTGGCCTCACCAAGCTCCCAGCCAATCTCCACGGCCTGATAAAGCTAAGTTCTACAAAGGCTTACGATCTCACCGCAGCGATCACTCCCGGCGAAGTCGCTCCCGCAGCTGGAAGCAAACCTGCGTCCAGCGCCAGCGGCCTCACCACCATCACCGCGATTGGGCTTGCCTTCCTCGGTGGCATCATCCTCAACCTGATGCCCTGCGTCTTTCCGGTCCTCTTCCTCAAGGGCCTCGCTCTGGTGCAGTCGTCAGGCGAAGAGCGCAGCCGCCTGCGTAGCCACGGCCTCGTCTACACACTCGGCATCCTGGTCTCGTTCTGGGTCATCGTGGCCGTCTTGCTGGGACTGAGAGCAGGCGGAGCGCAGGCGGGATGGGGCTTCCAGCTTCAGTCTCCGACCTTCATCGCTGTACTCTCGCTCGGCCTCTTCTTCTTCGCGCTGTCGCTGGCCGGACAGTTCGAACTTGGCCTTTCGCTCACCAGCGTCGGCGGGGAACTCGCTCAGAAGCAAGGTTTTGCCGGGAGCTTCTTTACCGGGGTGCTGGCTACGATCGTGGCTACGCCCTGCACTGCTCCGTTGATGGGTGCGGCCATCGGCTTTGCGCTTGCCCAACCGGCGGGAATCACCTTTGCCGTCTTCACTGCACTGGGTCTTGGCCTCGCGACGCCCTATCTGTTGCTCAGCTTCCAGCCTGCATGGACGCGCATCCTGCCCCGGCCCGGCCAGTGGATGGAGACGTTGAAGCAGTTGACGGCTGTGCCGCTCTTTCTCACGGCCATCTGGCTGGCGTGGCTCTTCGGACGGCTCTACAGTCCGGCCAGTTCGCTCGATCACATGGCGTATCTGCTCGTCGGTTTCCTGCTGGTGGCGATTGCCGGATGGGCGCTGGCCCGCTGGCCTGCACGCTGGGGGTCAGCCATCGCCGCAGTCGTCCTCGGAGCGCTTGCTCTTACCGCATCGCTCTATTCTCCAAAGGACACAACGCTGGTCTGGCAGCCCTACTCGCAGCAGGCTCTTGATCAGGCGCGTGCTGCCGGACACCCTGTCTTCATCGACTTCACGGCTGCCTGGTGCCTGAGCTGCCAGGTCAACGAGCGGCTGGTGTTGCGTTCGGCTGATGTGCAGCGCCAGTTGGCAGACCACAAGCTCACGCTGCTGAAGGCTGACTGGACGCAATACGACCCTGAGATCACCAAGGAGTTGGCCTCGCTCAACCGGAGCGGAGTTCCCACCTATGTCATCTATCCGTCCAGCCAGAGCGCCCCGGCGGACGTTCTGCCGGAGCTTCTGACCAAGGATCTTGTGCTGGAAGCAATTAACCGCGATGCTCGCTAGGACTTTTTGAGAGCCACGTGAGCGGCGCGCACATCGGAGGCGGTAAAGACAGAGAGGAACGGCGCTCCTGCTGCCGCTGCCTCGATGTGGGCGCGGCCTCCCTGTTCACGGTCTACAAGGCAGAGCACACCGGCGACGATCATGCCAGCCTCGCGGGTGGCTTCGATGGCGGTAATGGTGCTGCCTCCCGTGGTGCAGACGTCGTCGACGATGACGACCTGCGCGCCCGGCTTGAGAAAGCCTTCGATACGGCGTCCCGTGCCATGAGATTTTTCAGCTTTGCGAACCAGAAATCCCTGAATCAGGCTCGGTGCCGGGTCCGAACCGGTCTCCAGTTCGAGTTCACTTGAGAGCTCGAGCACCTCTGCATGATCGGCCACTGCCCACGCGCTGGCGCTGGCCGTGTTCGAGACCAGCGGATCGGCGCCCATGGTCAGGCCGCCTACCGCCTCAACCTGCGGAATGTGCTCGCGGATGAGGTCATAGAAGACGAGGCCCGAGAGGCGTCCGCCCTCAGCATGCAGCGTGGTGGTGCGGCAGTCGATATAGTAGTCCGACTTCTGGCCGCTGGCGAGGGTAAAGTCGCCCAGCTTGAAGGAGAGGGTGGCAATCAGGTTGAGCAGGTCGGCGCGGGGATCGTTTGGCATGGTCATCTTTGATTGTAGCCGGGGATTTCGGAGCAAGCGCGAGGATAAACCCGGCCACGCTATGATGTTTCCGAACTTTCATTCGATTTTTTCATTCAGCGAAACTGGAGACACCATGCACTACGGGGAAAGATCTGGATCTGTGTTGTTGAAGCTGCTTGTGGTGGCGCTCTGCGCGGGAGAACTGCTTCCGGCGATGGCGCAGAAGATACCGCCGCATAAGCATGCGGTGGTTTTATTCAATGGCTCCAACCTCAAAAACTTCGACACGTTTATCGAGGGCAAGGGGCTCAACTCCGATCCCGACCATGTGTTTCAGGTGGAGCATGGCGTGGTCCACGTCTCCGGCAAAACGATGGGCTATATCATCACAAAGAAGGACTATCAGAACTTCTATCTACGGGCCGAGTTCAAGTGGGGCGAGGGCACCTTCGGAAGCCGCGCTGGACAGGCCCGCGATAGCGGCATTCTCTACAACATTCAGGGCGAGCAGAAGGTCTGGCCGCGCTCGATTGAGTTTCAGATCACCGAGGGGGGCACCGGCGATTTCTGGATGACCGACGGTGCAGCCTTGACGGGCAAAGATGGCACGCGAGTCACCGGGCCGGTGGGGAAGGCGATGAAGATCGATCGCTTTGGCAAAGGGCCATGGCAGAATGTGACAGGCTATCGCGATCCGGTGGGCGAGGTGGAGAAGCCTCACGGCGAATGGAACGTGCTGGAACTGGTGACGCAGGGGAGCGACGTGAAGCAATACGTCAACGGGAAGCTGGTCAACGAAGGGACCGATCCTTCGCCGACGAGTGGCAAGATCCTGTTCCAGTCCGAGGGTGCAGAGGTCTACTTCCGCAACATGAAGCTCTATCCGTTGAAATAGGCGCGGCTATTTTGCGAGGCGGTCGAGGTGGCGGTAGCCGCCGGTGACGATGAACAGTGCGATGAAGACCGAGAGGTTGTAGCAGGCGTGGACCAGCGCGGAGCAGGCCACCGACTGGGTGCGGACACGGACCAGGGTAAGAACCAGCGATACGCAGAAGAGCACAAGGAGTGCTCCCCAGGCGTGGGCCAGTTGCTCGGCGTGCAGCATGGCGAAAAGGATACTGGTCACGATGCCTGAGAAGAGCAGGCCCGCGGTGCTGAGGTTGGTCGTCGTCTGCCAGCGTTGCAGAGCGACCGGCGTGCGCGGCAGGCTCAGCCAGTCGTAGGCGATGGCGAAGGCGGGCAGAAGGAAGCCGCGGAAGCAGATCTCCTCGAACAGAGGCGCAAGCAGCGTGCCGAAAATGGTGACGATCCACACGTCAGAAGGGGTGTGGAAGAAGCTGTCCATGGGGATGGACTTGGGCATGGGGATGAGGCTGGAGATGGCCTGGACGGTCCAGCCCAGCACCAGACCGACGCCGATGAGCTTGAGCGCATTGCGGCGCGCGGCGGCGAAGTTCCACTGGAGTCCTTCGGGGAAAGAGCGGTGCCAGAGCAGAGGAAAGAAGAACCATGACACAAGGAGCGTGGTGACGTACGTGACCGCCATGGCCGCGATAAGGAGTTTGGGTTGCTGAGCGGCTGCGGCCATCTTTTGTGCCGTGTGTAGGGTGAAAAAGCCCAGCAGGGTGGCCTGCGACATCAGCAGGACTAGGCCGGCAAACGAGATGAAGAGAATGGCGTGGCCGAGGTGAGGGATGCGGCGCGGCGTGTAGTCCGACGAGGTGTTAGGGGTGTCGGGCAGGAAGATCGCCGTCTGGTCTTCAGCACCCGTCGGACGAAACGACGGGATGGTGGAGACGGGAGCCTCAGGTGAGGGATTGTCGCCGAACGACGAGGTGTTAGGTGGAAGTTCGCTCATGCTTTTTTAGCGCGGCTCGCTGGTTTGGATTTAGTAGTCTTCTTCGGTTTGGGCTTCGCTTTTGAGGTGGCCTTCGGTTCCGGCTTTGCCGCACCTGGTGAGGGTACTCCGGTTTTCTTCGGCGGCACGATGAATTTGCCGCGAGCGTCTTTTTTGCGGTCGGCAGCGGCAATGATGTTGAGCGGCTGCGGCCCGGCGTGGCTGGTGCCGTTGCGGCTGGCAAGGGCTTGCGGCGAGAGATTGTAATGCCGGGCGAGGAAGTTGCCGGTATACGAACCGCTGACCGTGGCGACCTGTTCGGGCGTGCCGTGGGCGATGATGCGGCCGCCGCCCTCGCCGCCTTCGGGGCCAAGGTCGAGGATGTAGTCGGCGTTGCGGATGATGTCGAGGTTGTGCTCGATAATCATGACCGTGTTGCCCAGATCGGTCAGGCGGTGCAGAACTTCAAGCAGCTTGCGCACGTCATCGAAGTGCAGGCCCGTAGTAGGCTCGTCGAGCAGATAAAGCGTACGTCCAGTCTGCCGTTTGCTGAGTTCGCGAGCCAGCTTCATGCGCTGGGCCTCGCCACCCGAGAGCGTGGTGGCGGACTGGCCGAGATGGATATAGCCCAGGCCGACATCGACCAGCGTTTGCAGCTTTACGTTGACGGCGGGAATGTCCTTGAGGATGGGGAGAGCATCCTCGATGGGTAGATCGAGAAGGTCGGCGATGCTGTAGCCGTTGAACTTGACCGAGAGCGTCTCCTGATTGTAACGACGACCGTTACATACCTCGCAGAGAACATAAACGTCGGGCAGGAAGTTCATCTCGATGCGGCGCTGGCCTTCTCCCTGGCAGGCTTCGCAGCGCCCGCCCTGCACGTTGAAGCTGAAGCGCCCCGGTTTGTACCCGCGCTCACGCGACTCAGGCAGCATGGCGAAGAGGTCGCGCATGGCGGTGAACACGCCGGTATAAGTCGCGGGATTCGAGCGCGGCGTACGTCCGATGGGAGACTGATCGATCTGGATGACTTTGTCGAGCTGGTCGATGCCGACGACGCGGCCATGCTGGCCGGGTTCTTCGCGGCTGCCGTACAGGTTTTTCGCTAACGCACGGTAGAGGATGTCGTTGACAAGAGTGGATTTGCCCGAGCCGCTGACTCCGGTGATGACCGTCATGACGCCGAGAGGGAAGTGGGCGGTGACATTTTGCAAATTGTGGGAGTGGGCGTCTTCCACCGTGATCCAGTTGCCGGTGAGGGCACGCGGCTCTTTGCGGGCCACGATCTCGATCTTTCCGGCGAGATACTGACCGGTGATAGATGCCGGGTTGTCCATGATCTGTTGCGGGGTGCCGTCGGCGATGAGGAAGCCACCGTTTTTGCCCGCTCCGGGGCCGAGATCGAGCACGTAGTCGGCCTTGCGAATGGTGTCCTCGTCGTGCTCGACGACGAGGACGGTGTTGCCGAGGTCACGCAGATTTTCGAGCGCGTCGATCAGCCGCTGGTTGTCGCGCTGGTGCAGACCGATGCTGGGCTCGTCGAGGACGTAGAGTACGCCGCGCAGTCTGGAGCCGATCTGCGTGGCCAGGCGGATGCGCTGGCCTTCGCCGCCCGAAAGCGTGGCCGCGCTGCGGTCGAGCGCGAGATAGCTGAGGCCGACGGCGTTGAGGAATTCGAGGCGCTCGATGATCTCGCGCTGCAGCCGGTCGGCGATGATGCGGTCGCGCCCGGTGAAGTGCATCGTGCGGGCGTGTTCGAGAGCGCGCTCCAGCGACAGCCCGGTAAAGTCGGCGATGGACGCGCCGTTGATGGTCACGGCGAGCGATTCGGGGCGCAGGCGCTTGCCGTGGCAGCGCGGGCACAGCGTCGCGGACATGTACTGCATCATGTACTCGCGGTAGCCCTCGGATTTGGTGTCTTCGAGATTGCGGCGTAGGTAGTCGAAGATGCCGTGGAATCCGGTGCGGCTGGCCTCGGCTTTTGGTGGCCCGTAGAGAAAGAGGTTCTGCTGCTCCGTCGTCAGGTCGGAGAAGGGCTGCTTGAGGTTAACCTTGTATTTGTCGGCAGCGAGTTTGATGAGACGCAGAAGATACGCGGAGCCGCTGCCCGGCCCCATGGCGCCATCGAGCAGAGGCTTTGACCAGTCGGTGATGGTCTTGGCGGGGTCGAAGTCATAGATGCTGCCGAGGCCGTGGCACTCGGGGCAGGCTCCGTAGTTGGAGTTGAAGGAGAAGCTGCGCGGCTCTAGCCGGGGCACGTTGATGCCGCAGTCGGGGCAGGCCATCGAGGAGGAGTACAGCGTCTCCTCCATCCCTTGAATGCCGATGAGGACCAGGCCCTTAGCCATTTGCAGAGCTTTGAGAACGCTGGTTTCGAGGCGACGGGTGTCGAATTTGGTCTCGCCGGGAAGGTGCTTGAGGATGATGCGATCGACCACGGCTTCGACGGTGTGGTTCTTGCGCTTTTCGAGGCGCATCCCCTCGGTCAGTTCGACCATCTCGCCGTCGATGCGGGCGCGGAAGCCCTGCTGGTCGAGCGCCTCCAGCTCCTCGCGGAACTCGCCCTTGCGTCCGCGAACGATGGGGGCATAGACGGTGATGCGTTCGCCGGGAGAGAGCGCGGCGATACGCTCGACGATCTGTTCTGCCGACTGGCGCGTGATGGGCCGGTGGCAGTTGGGGCAATGTGGCTGGCCGACGCTGGCGTAGAGCAGGCGAAGATAGTCGTAGATCTCGGTGATGGTGCCGACCGTGGAACGGGGGCTGCGGCTGGTGGTCTTCTGCTCGATGGAGATCGCGGGCGAGAGGCCGTCGATGGCGTCCACGTCCGGGCGCTCCATCTGGTCTAAGAATTGCCGGGCATAGGCCGATAGAGTCTCTACGTAGCGGCGTTGGCCTTCGGCGTAGATGGTATCGAAGGCAAGCGAGGATTTGCCCGAGCCGGAGAGGCCGGTGACGACGGTAAGCGTATTGCGCGGGATGCTGACGTTGACGTTGCGCAGGTTGTGCTGGCGCGCTCCGCGGACTGTAATGTGCGTGATACCCATGGATGATTGTGGCCGTGGTAGGCCAAGTCTCTAGGATACGGCATTTGCGGTCGAGGCGGGAGCGGGCGGCTGGCAACCCGAAATGGGAAAGATGTATCCGAAACAGCAACAGGGGTTGTTTTCCGGTTATTGTAATTGCCGCCAGATTTGTAACAATGGTTTTGTTGAACGATTGCTGTGGCGGGTCTTGGCTCGCGGTCGGGGTTTGAATCAGGAGTATTTTGTGTATTCGTCGATTATGTTGATCTGCGCGGTGCTGGCTTCCCTGGCAACTGGCGTTTTGGCAGCTTATGGCGTTTGTATCGCGATGTTCAATATCTTCCGCATCCATGCGCGGCAGGTAGCGGTGAAGTCGGCCCGCACTGTGACGCAGGCACGGGTAGTTCAAGGCTGATTTTTCAAGCTGGCCCCTAAACTGGCCCCGCCGGGTAGGGAATCCCAACCAATCTTTACTGTGGATTCGATTGCTGCTGTTGTTGCTGCTGGCGCATCCGCTCAAGCTGCTCGTAGATCTGCTGCGGTGTTAATACGCCGTTGGGAGACCGTGCCGGCTCGGCGTTTGCTGGGGCGCCGCGCGAATTGCCCTCAGGTTGGGGAGTAATGGGGTACTGCGGCCGTGGTTCCGGCGGATCCTCGTGATAGGCATTGGGGTTCGGGGGGGTAACGCCGCCAAGACGTGGGGTCAGGACGAGTTCTGCGGGAGTGGCCGCGGTGGCGTGCACCAGCAGCATATTGCTGCCGGTGCCGTCGAGCAATTCGCCCAGAACCTTGGCGGGGACAGCGGGGCCATACTGACCAAAGACGCGCTCGTCGGTCACGCCGCCGGTGATTTTCATTCCGGTCTCGCGGGCGATGTCGCGAAGAATCTGGTTGAGGCTGGAGTTGTTCGCCGCGACGGTGAGTTGCCCGTTGGCGTACGTGACGTGCGCAGGCTGCTGTGGCAGAGGCGTAGAAGTCTGTTGGGTCTGCGCCTGCAGTACCGTAGCGAAGGCGAAGAAGCCAGTGAGGATCAATCGAATTTTCGCAGTGGGCTGCATCGGTTATAGGACGTGCCGGGGCGGCTGAGGTCACTCTTGCTCAGATGCCGCTGGCAACAAGTCTATCTTGTAACGACGCGATTGGGATGCGGGTTTCCAGCACGGCAGCCTGGTTGTACTAGACTGTCAGAGTAATTCGAGGCCTCGTGGGGCTGCTGTTAGAACGTTGCGAGACTGCATTGGTGGACATCATGATGAGATTCAAAGTTGCATTGCTGGCGGCGGGAATGCTGCTCTCCGGGGTGGCATCGGCTGAGGTATGCACCACGCAGTCGCAGATGACGCCAGCTGACCGCGATGCACTGGCCACAACGGCGCGGAGTCTTGCCACCGAGGTACAGGCCGACAACGTAAAGGGCCTGCAGTCGGCAACCGTGGCCGAGTATGCGAAAGACTTCAGCGGCATCGGCGACGTGGTGAGCTCGACTGCGACCAAACTCAAGGGCGGCACTATCGCGGTGGAGCAGGTCTATCTGCTCGATGGCACGCAGCTCAAGAAAAATGCGGACGGCTCGGCTCCCGATGCGCAGTTCTTCTGTTCGCTCAACAAGTCCGTCGCCGAAGTGGACTTTCTGATCCCGGGATTGCTGCCGGGGCGATATGGATTTGTGATGGTGAACGTTGAGAGCGCGTCTCCGTGGCAGCTCTCCTTTCTGCTGCGGCAGGACCAGGGACGATGGGCGATGGCGGGCTTCTATCCCAAGGCGCTTACGGCTGCTGGTCACGATGGTGTCTGGTACTGGACGCAGGCGCGAGCGATGGCCGCGCGCAAGGAGCATTGGAATGCATGGCTCTATTTCCAGCAGGCGCAGGCCCTATTGCAGCCAACCGGCTTTGTGCAGAGCAGCCATCTGGAGAAGTTGAAGAGTGAACAGGCCGCGGCCGCGCCACCGGCACTGTCGGATGGGATCAGCCCAACGGCCCCTCTGGTGGTGAAGGGTGCAGCTGGGACGGATTATCGATTCGTCGGATTAGGTGTGGATGACTCGCTCGGCGCGTCGAAGATTGATGTGGTCGCTCATCTGCAGGTGGATGCGGCTGCGGATCCGGTTGTGGCGAAGAAGCGCAATGCTGACGCCGCAAGTGCGTTGCTGGCGGCCTATCCTGAGCTGCGCAAGGCATTTCACGGTGTCTGGATCTTCGCCGAGACCGCCGGGCAGAATCCTTATGCGACCGAGGAAGCCATGGGCGAAATTCATTGAGCTTCGGTTGGGTCTTTCAACGAAGGATGACGGAGGAGTGCTATCTTGGAATTCGTTTTTGCAGAATGATTTGATTGTCCCGGGCCTGGCTTGGCAGGCTGAAATTCGCATCACACAATAAGTACATAGAAACAGGAAAGAGCAACGATGGCAGAGATTAAAAAGACATTGAGCGAAGCGATCGAAGGCAGGCGGGCAACCCCCAGCTTCGATGGCGAGCCGATTCCGCCCGAAGATCTGCAGCAGATTCTCGATGCCGGACTTCATGCTCCCAGCGGATACAACATGCAGCCGTGGCGCTTTGTCGTGGTGCAGGCGCCCGAGCAGAAAAAGCGGCTGCGGGCCGCCAGTTACAACCAGGGCAAGGTCGAAGAGGCCTCCGCCGTCATCGTGGCCTGTGGCGACGCCGACGGATGGAGAAAAGACATTGACCTGATGTTGCAGCAGGGCCGTGAAGGCGGCATGCCTGAGAGTTATGCCGCGCAGGCCCATAGCAGCGTCACCAATTATCTCTCTGGCTTCAGCAGCGACCAGATGCATGGCTGGCTGAACAAGATGGTGATGATCGCCTTCACCCACATGATGCTGATGGCCGAGGTCATCGGCTACGACACCGCCCCGATGGAAGGCTTCGAACAGGACAAGGTGCACGAGGTGTTGCGCCTTCCCTTGAGCTATTGGGTGGTGGCGCTGCTCGGAGTGGGCCATCTGAAGGGCGACGACAAGTTCGATGGCGGCCGCTTCGACATGGCGCATACGGTGTTTGGAGAAGAGTTCGGCAAGCCGTTGAAATAAGAGCCGGGGAGAGCGACGGGACGATGCGGCGTGGACTACGGATTGTCGTTCTTTTGTTGCTGCTGTGTGTGGCTGCGGCAGCAGTCGTATATTTCTTTCCGCTCCAGTTGGCCGACCAGACGCTTCGCTTCGATCTGTGGCGTGCCGGCGTGCACAGCCAATACGTCCAGGCTGGACCGTACAGGATGCACTACTTCGAGGTGCATCCTTCCGGCGGTACGGAAGGAATTCCGCTATTGCTGATTCATGGCCTGGGCGCGCGCAGCGAGGACTGGGCACCGATGATTCCCGCGCTCGCTGCCAGGGGCTTTCATGTCTACGCGCCCGATCTTCCCGGGTACGGACGGTCGGGGCACCCCGATGCCAGCTACTCCATCTCCATGGAAGAGGCGGCTGTGGTGCAGTTTATGCAGGCCGTCCATCTGCCGCGCGCCGACGTTGGCGGCTGGTCGATGGGCGGCTGGATCGCCATGAAGCTGGCGCTGGACCATCCACAGTTGGTGAACCGCCTGGTGGTCTACGACAGCGCAGGCGTCTATTTCCCAGCGACCTTTGGGCCGGAGCTGTTTACGCCCGACGACGTTGCGGGAGTACGACGATTGCTGGCGATGTTGACGCCTAATCCTGCCCCGATGCCAGACTTCGTGGCCAGGGCCGCGTTGCGCAAGCTGCAACGAAATGCGTGGGTCATTCGCCGCAGCGTGGCATCCATGACCAGCGGACACGATCTGCTCGACTTTCGGCTGAACAATATGCAGCCGCCCACGCTGATCATCTGGGGAGCGCAGGACACGCTGATTCCGCTCTCTGCCGGGGAGACGATCCATCAGGATATCCCCCACTCGGTGCTGAATGTGATGGAGGGCTGCGGGCATCTCACTCCCGCGACCTGCGCAAAGCCGGTGGTGCGCAACACGGTCGATTTTCTGCGCGCCAATCCACCGATGCAGGGTGGAGAGAAGACCTTTGCTGCGGAGCATTAGAGCAATTCCGTAGTGGTGTGAGCAAACTCGCCTGGGAAGCGCCAAGGGCGCGATCGATACCAGCCTGGGGTGAAGCCCCAGGTCTGCTGCCAAACCACCGCAAATAGGAGGGCTGAAAGCCCGGCCTCTCTCTAGCGCAGCGTCAGTCGGGTTGCCACTGGTAAGCGCCCTGCTGGGGCAGATCGATATGGGCGAGCACCCGGTTGACGAACTGGCGCGCCATCTCGGTGGTGTCCTGCGGATGGTTATAGAGCGTGGGAATCACCGGGAAGATGACCGCTCCGGCGTCCGATGCAAGCTGCATATTGCGCAGGTGGATGCGGTTGAGTGGAGTCTCGCGAACGCACAGCAGCAGAGGGCGGCGTTCCTTGAGACAGACGTCGGCAGCACGCTGGATAAGATTCGAGGCAAGGCCGTTGGCGATGGCGGCAAGCGTCCCCATCGAGCAGGGGAGCACGACCATCGCATCCGTGGGATAGCTGCCGCTGGCGATGTTGGCGCCAATATCGCTCTCAGGATGCTGCTGGATCTTGGGGTTTGGCGCACCAAGAAGCTTTTCTGCAAGTCCGTTGCGTCCGCCAATATGCAACTCTTCGGCGAAGACGCGCAGGGCGCTGTCGGAGACGACGAAGTTCACCTTGGCCACGCGTGCATCGGCGGCAAGCGCGCGAAGCATCTCGGCGGCATAGATGGAGCCACTGGCTCCGGTAACGGCTAGCGTGATGTTGCGGGCGTCGGGCACTGGATTGATTATCGCCTAAGCTTCGCGAAGCGCGTAGGCAATCAGGGTTTGGCCATGCAGACCGTGCTCAGCGTTGAAGGCCTCGTTGCTGGCCTCTTCCTGCTCGGGGATGGTGGGGTCAAGCTCGCAGGCGGCAATCTCTTCGGTGCTGGCGTGGATGAAGCAAAGCTCGCAGGTCGCGAGGTTGTCCTCAGCCGTCCGCATCGGCGGCCCAAAGGTGCGACAGAGTATGGGGCGATGCTCGTAGAGGTCGCAGGTGCCGTGTTCGAGGTCGAGCACCGGGCACGGCTCGTCGTTGGCGAACTCTTCAAAGAGGATGGCGGCCTCGTGGTCTTCGTTGAGGATGCCGCTATGCAGGTCGCCGGGAAACCACGGATCGAGGCGAGTGAGCGAGTCGGCGACTCGTTTGCGAATTCTTGCAGCGCGTTCGGGATCGGTTTGGGCAAGGGCTTCAAGACCTTCACGAAGACGCGCTGCATCTTCATGAGCGATAGGAAAGACGCCGACACAGCATTGCGAGCAGCCCGGCTTGCAGGCGAGATGGTGGCCACTACGGAGTACAGAGTCGGCGAGCGCGGCATCAACAATCTGCACTAGCTGATGATGCTGCGCGAACTTGCCAAGGGTGAACATGGATGTGGCTTAAGCGCCTAAGACGCGGGCGAAGATAGCATCCACATTCGCCAGTTGACGATTGTAGTCAAACGCGCGAGCCAGCTTCTCCGGCGTAAGCCGAGCCGTAATCTCGGGCACCTTAGCTACTTCATCGCGGAAGACGAGGTCGTTCTTCCACGAGTTCATCGCGTGGCCCTGCACCAGGCGATAAGCATCTTCGCGGCTCATTCCTGACTCGGTGAGATCGAGCAGAAGCTGACCGGAGAAGATCAGGCCGCCGGTGGACTCGAGGTTCTTCAACATGCGCGCCGGGTAGACGAGCAGCTTGTCGATCAGGTTAGTCGTCTTGGCCAGAAGGTAGTCGATCAGGATGGTGGAGTCGGGCAGGATGACGCGCTCGGCAGACGAGTGCGAGATGTCGCGCTCGTGCCACAGGGCCACGTTCTCAAACGCAGTCTGTGCGTTGGAGCGGACGACGCGAGCGAGTCCGCTGATCTGCTCGGAGACGATGGGGTTGCGCTTATGCGGCATCGCGCTCGAGCCCTTCTGCTTCTCGGAGAAGAACTCTTCGGCTTCGCGGACCTCGGTGCGTTGCAGGTGGCGAACTTCGGTGGCGATCTTGTCGAGCGTGCTGGCGAGCACGGCCAGCATGGCGACGTAAGCGGCGTGCAGATCGCGCTGGACGACCTGGGTCGCGATCGCCACTGGCTTCAAATCCAGCCCGGCACAGATGGCCTCTTCGTGCTCGGGCTTGAGGTGGCCGAATGTCCCGACCGCACCGGAGAGCTTGCCGACGCGGAGGTCTTCAGCGGCGGTATCGAAGCGGGTAAGGTTGCGTTGGACTTCGGCGTACCACAGCAACAATTTCAACCCGAAGGTCGAAGGCTCGGCGTGGACGCCGTGCGTGCGCCCGATGATCGGCGTGTGCTTGAACTCAACAGCGCGGCGCTTGAGCACGTCGATCAGAGCGAGGATGCCAGTGTGAATGATGGCGGAGGCTTCCTTGAGTTGCAACGCCTGCGCGGTATCGACGACGTCGGTCGAGGTGAGGCCGTAGTGCAGCCAGCGCGAGTGCTCGGGGTTGTTGATGTGCTCGGCGACGGTGGTGGTGAAGGCGATGACGTCGTGGCGGACTTCGGCCTCGATCTCGTCGATGCGGGCCACGGTGAAGTCGCCCTTGTCGCGGATGGTGTCGGCGGCATCCTGCGGAACCAGGCCGAACTTGGCGAGCGCCTGCGAGGCGGCGGCTTCGACGGTGAGCCAGCAACGGTACTTGTTTTCGTCAGACCAGATTTTGCCCATCGCGGGGCGTGTATAACGAGCGATCATAGTGTTTCCTTCTTTAAACTTTGGGGGATCTTACGAGTTGCTGACGCCAAAGAGCGCTGCCATTTCATCGTGGAGGAAGCCGCGACCGGGGCGATAGGGCTGGATCCATTTGCCGTCGAGGACGAACTGCGGGATGGCGCGCTTGCCGACATTTTCGAGCACCTCGTCGGCGGCGCCGGGCGTCTCTTCAATGTCGATTTCGGTGAAGGGAATATTGTGTTTGGTGAGAAAGCGCTTGGCCTCGCGGCAGTCACGGCACCATGAGGCCGAGTAAACGGTCAGTTCCATGGGTTTATTTTACCTTTACCGTGTTGCGCGAGGCCTTTTGTCGCTTATTGTGCTGCTTACTGTTCGTGGTAGTTGCGGATCAGCCCGCCGTCGGTGAAGTAGGTGGAGCCGGTGACGTAAGCTCCGTCTTCGGAGGCGAGGAACAGAGCGACCGAGGAGACATCGTCAACGGTGCCCAGGCGTCCCAGGGGAATATTGGCGAGTAGCGCCTCAAGCTGGGGCTTGTTGTTGAGCAGGCTGGTGTTCATGGGAGTGATGACTGCGCCGGGGGCGATATTGTTAACCGTGATGCCCAGCGGGCCAAGCTCGACGGCGAGGTTGCGCATCAACATGCGGATGCCGCCCTTGGATGCGCAATAGCTGGCGAAGTGCGGGAAGACCATGTCTTCGTGGACCGAGCTGAGGTTGATGATGCGGCCCGGTTGCTTGGCGTCACGCAGGCGGCGAACGAAGGCCTGGCTAAGGAAGAAGGCACCCTTGAGGTTGACGTCGAGGACGGTGTCATAGTCCTTCTCGGTGACGTCCCAGAAGTCCGCGCCGATCTCGATACCGGCGTTGTTGACCAGGATGTCGCAGCGGCCAAACTGCTTATAGGCCTCTTCGATCAGGTTGTGCGTGTCGGCGGTCTTGGTGACGTCGCCCTGAACGGTGATGGCCTTTCCGCCTGCTGCCTCGGCTTTGGCCTTGGTCTCATTCGCGCCCTCGAGCTTAAGGTCGTTGATAACGACCGATGCTCCTTCGCTGGCGAAACGAATGGCGATGGCCTGCCCAATGCCTGAACCTGCTCCGCTGATGACAGCGACTTTTCCTGCGAGACGACCTGACATGATTTTCTTTCCTCGATCCTTCTGATGTCTACTTCGATTTGGTGCCGGTTTTCCTGGCAGCGGATTTCTTCGCTGCCTTTTTTGTAGCAGATTTGGCGGATGTATGCGGTTTCCCTGGCACTTGTTTCTCCGTTTTAGCCTTTTGTTTTGCAATGATTGCGGAAAGCTTGTCCTTCGCCTTCTCCAGTTCGGCGTGGCGCTCGCTGGAGAGGTTTTTCCCGGCGCGGTTAATGTAGAAGTTCAACATCCTCATGCCCGAGGCCGAACCCTTGGGCGAGACCTTCTTCGATGCCAGCGCCTTGGCGATGGCGGAGGCGCTCTGGTTGAAGAGTCCCTCATCGGGATGGGTGGAATCGGTGTCTACTTTGGCCGACCACTTTTTCGTCGTCATCACTGGCTCCCCGCTTTGTAGGATGCGGGTGGCGGCCTTGGTCAGGCGGCGCTGGCGAAAAAAGTTGGTCAGCAGGCTGCCGCACTCTTCGGCGAGCAGACCAGGACTGACTTCGACGCGGTGGTTCAGCTGCGGGTGGTTCATCACGGCGAGCACAGAGCCGCAGGCTCCAGCCTTGGGGTCGAGCGCGGCGTACACGAGACGGGCAATACGGGCATGGAGAATGGCTCCAGCGCACATAGCGCAGGGTTCGAGCGTCACGTAAAGGGTGCAGTCTTCGATGCGGTAGTTGCCGAGGTGACGGCCTGCTTTGCGGAGGGCGACGACCTCGGCGTGGGCGGTGGGATCGCTGTCGCGGAGGACGCGGTTCTGGCCGCGGCCTATGATCTTTCCTTTGTGAACGACGACTGCACCAACGGGAACTTCGCCTGCGCTTTCGGCAGTGTGGGCTTCAGCGATGGCAGCGCGTAGGTAGTCGAGGTCGGTGGTCATGCTTTGCGTTCCAGAATGAAGCGATCATCTTCATTTTCAAAATAAGCAAGGCGCCCGGGGATGCAACAGAGAATTGTGCCCATCTGACAGCCCACGATACGTTTGAGCGCATCGATGAGCGAAATATGGGTGTTATCCATTGTGCTGATTTCTGAAATCGCGTTGCAAATATCTGGAGCACCTCGTTTTCGCAAAAGAGATTCGATTCCAGCAGGATTCTGTGAGGATGGGGGGATTTTCACCACGAAGTGCGAGTCAAAATCCGAAAAGTGAGCTAGGTTTGTGACAAACTGCTTTCTCTTTTTGGCAGACGCCAGTTGTTCTATATAACGATCTTTCTTTTGTTTGACCACAAAGGCCGCAATCGTTTCTGTTTGCCAATTCTCCGAGGTTGCAGTGGCCGTTATCATGCAGGTTCCTGCTGGCTGAGGCAGTGGAGCGTGCCGAGGCCCCAGACGAGATCGACGGCGTGGATGCCTATGATGTTGCGGTCGGGGAAGCAGGAGGCGATGATGTTGAGCGCATGGCGGTCGTTGGCGTCATTGAAGGTGGGGACGAGGACCAGATTGTTGGCGATGTAGAAGTTGGCGTAGCTTGCAGGAAGACGCTGACCCTCGAAGACTACGGGCGAAGGCATCGGGAGTTCGACGATCTCGAAGGGCTTGTTGCTCAGGTTGCGGGCGTTGCGGAGGCGGTCGAGATTCTCGGCGAGCGGGAGATGGTTTTCGTCGTGGGTGCTGGGCTCGACGGCGGTGAGGATGCGGTTTTCGCCGACGAAGCGGGTGATGTCGTCGACGTGGCCGTGCGTGTCGTCTCCGGCGCAGCCGCGATGCAGCCAGATAGTCTTTTCGATGCCGAGGTAGTCGTGGAAGGCGCTTTCGAGTTGCTTGCGCGTGGACTCTTCGTCGCCGAGTCCGGGATTGCGCTGCTGGATCTCGGAGAGCAGGCATTCTTCTGTAGTGAGCAGGATTCCCGCGCCGTTGGTGTCGATGCTTCCGCCTTCGAGAACGAGGCGATGAGGCTTGCCGTTCGATACCGCGATCTCGGGCTTGAACTGGGGCATGTCGTAGTGTTTGGCTACGTGCTCTGGAATCTGGTCGTCGCGGCGCCAGTTGTCGTATTTGGCCCAGGCGTTGAACTTCCAGTTGGTGATGGCCAGTTCGCCTTTGTGATTTTTCACAAAGATCGGCCCGGAGTCGCGTAGCCAGACCCGGTCAGTCGGCCAGTGGTGGAAGTGCAGTCGCGCCATGTTGGCTCCGGCGCGCTGGCACAGGCCGGTGGCGCGGCGCTCGGCGGGGAGGTCGTTGACGAGGATGTGGACGTCCTCGCAGCAGGAGAGATGGCGAGCGATCTCGGCGTAGACCCAGGGAATGGGCTGAAATTTTCCCGGCCAGTCTTCGGCGTTATGCGGCCAGGCGATCCAGGTGGCGGCGTGGGGAGCCCACTCGGCGGGCATGCGGTAGTTCTGGTCGCTTGGTGTCGTCATGGTGGTGTACCTGTTTGTTGCATTGCTATTTCAGGGGTACCCGTCCCCCCGTAAAGTACCCAAAGTCTTGCATCGAAAGGGTTTATTTGTAAAGTCTTCTATCTAAAAGGTTTGCAGCTAAAGTGTTCATTCTAAATAAGAAATCGTACGTAGAGCGCAGACTTTCCCTGCTATTTCAAGTATAGCGGTTGGAGTGAAACTAATTTGCAAACTCTATCTCTTTTGTTTCTAAGACTTTGAGAGGTTTTGGGGCTTGACAGGTTTTTGCGGTGTCAAAGTTCAGAAGCTGGCGCGCAGGGACCAGACCAGAAGCATACCGAAGAGGATGTAGGCCGCGCCCATGAGCTTCCAGTTGGTGCGGGTGACCTGTTCGAAGCGGCTGGCGTTTTTTGCGAAGAGACGACGGCCGAGCAGGAAGCGGTAGATGGGAAGGACTTTGCCCGGTGCAGCGAGGTGGAAGGTTCCCAGAAGGATGTAGGTGGCGGCGATGAGCAGGAGGATGAGGGCGGTCATTTTGCGGACGGCGGTGCAAGGAGAGCATACCTGAGAACCTGTCTAAAAGCTGTTAGAGCGATGGCGTTTAGAGTTCAGGGCAACGGGCAACGGGCAACGGGCAACGGGCAACGGGCAACGGGCAACGGGCAA
>JBEPUY010000010.1:0-98744 GCA_041691255.1 Granulicella sp.
CGAGATGACGTGATTCAGTGGTACGGGGCTATATCGAGATGACGTGATTCAGTGGCACGGCTATGTCGAGATGACGTTTTTGATTCGATGAGTAGGGTATTGGATAGAGCTAAGCTCCGGTGCTCCCGAATCCGCCTGCTCCTCGTGCGGCTTCGGTCAGCTCCGCAACCTCTTCAAACTGTGCTTCGATCCGCTGCACGATACGAAGCTGGGCGATCCGCTCCCCGGCTTTTACTTCAACCGTCGCGGCGCTGAGATTCGTCACCACGATCTTCAACTCCCCGCGATAACCCGGATCGATGACCCCAGCCAGCGTCGTCACACCACGCACCGCCAGCCCTGACCGGTCTTCGACGAGCGCGCCATGCGTCGAAGGAAACTCCATCGCAATTCCGGTAGGCACGGGGACGGTAGCTCCGGCCGCAATCGCCACGCCCTCCACTGCATAAACATCGGCGGCGAGATCGCCATAGGCCCCGGTATGCGCGTACTTCGGCAACTGAGCTGCGGGATGCAGCTTCAAAACCCTGATCTTCGGAGACTCACTCACACCACTCTGCAAACACTCAACCTCAACTGTCGCAACAGAACCCATCATGTACGCCTTTCTCAAAAGCTGTCCAATCTACTCTAAAACATACGTCATCTCGCCCGGAGCGCAGCGTATGGCTTGCCGGGTGCAATGAAAGTGCGAAAATACAGGGGTCTCTCCGCTACGCCGTGCGATACGACTGCACGGCTTCGGTCGAGATGACGTATGTTTGCTATCGCCCCCGGGACTCATGACCCGCTCTTTGCCGCAAAGCCGCCGCCCGTGTGCGTTAATAGTTAAATATGGCAGTCAGCGTCATCGCAACCGTCCTCAACGAAGTGGACGAAATTCCCAACCTGGTAGCGAGCCTCAGCGATCAGACGCTGATTGCTGCCGAGGTGGTCATCGTCGACGGAGGCTCGACCGACGGCACCTGGGAGTGGCTGCTCAACGCCAGATCGCAATATCCCGCCCTGGTCGCCATCCGCGACGAGAGCTGCAACCTCAAGCAGTCGCCCGGCCCCATCGCCCGCGGGCGCAACGTCGCCATCGCTGCGGCAACCTCCGACACCATCGCCTGCGCCGACGCTGGATGCACCTACCGCCCCGACTGGCTCGCCAACCTCACGGCATCCATCCTCTCCGGCGCGGCAGAGTACGCCGTTGGCGGCTCGTGCATCGACCCCGCTTCGCCTACTGTCTGGGACATAGCCTCTGCTCCCTTCTTCGGCGTGAAGCTCAATCCCAACGAGCCGACAAAGTCATGCACCGCCCGCTCCATGGCCTTCCGCAAGGAGCTGTGGCAGCGCGTCGGCGGCTTTCCCCAGACCGTCCTTCTCGGCGAAGACACGCTCTTCGACGCCAACGTGCGCAAGCTCGTCACCCCCGCCTTCGCCGAGCGCGCTAAGGCCTTCTACCGGCCCCGCCACGCGCTTCAGTCCGCACTCCGGCAGCTTGCCAGCTATGCCGTGGCCGACGGCGCTCTCGGCATCCGCCCGGCGCGACTGTTCCGCAACCTGGCCCGCTGCGTGGTCGAGGTGCTGGCACTCCTCGCGCTGCGCTGGACCCCTATCCCGCTGCTCTGCATTCTTGTGCTCGAAAACTACTTCGCCTTCCACTTCGACTGGCGCAGCCTGCAAAGGGCCACCTTCCGCATACTGGCGGCGCGGCTCATCTTCTCATTGCTGGTTCCATGGGTCGTCACCTGGAACCAGATCAAGGGCAGCATCACCAAGGCCAACCAGCCCAACCGACAGAACGCGTAGTCGGTTCTTTCGGCCATCTCAACCGCACGTCATCTCGACCGGAGCGCAATGCAGTGGAGAGACCTCTGTATTTCGTCGTAACTGTTGCCTGTTCCTATAGCAAATTGCCCGATGGTGGAGAGGGTTATCGATCGGGCCTTCAGCCCTCATCTTTCGGGGCACGCATACCCATGGCTTCGCCCTGGGCTGGTATGAGCCGCGCCGTTGGCGCTCCAATGCGATAGACCCGCTCTTCACCATTAAGGAATTAGCTCTAATCGGTGAAATCGGTGAAATCGGCGTTAGGCCGTCGGCTTGCGCAGCGTGAAGATCAGAAAGCTATAGTCCAGATCGAACTGCTCCCACCGTATCGGCCGCTCGCTGCAGTCGAGATCGACCTCGCCGGTGCTCTCGAACCCAACCTCTTGCGCCAGCCGCAGAATCTCCTGAATCTCCACCTTGGTAAAGACTTTGATCGTAGCTCCATGCGCCATCCTGCCCTCGGTGTCGATGGCGGTCGGATAGTAGTCGGTTGAAGTAATCAACAACCCTCCCGGTTTCAACACCCGGTACATCTCGCGGAGGTAGCCCTCCAGCGGAACTCCGTGCTCTATGACGCTCATGCAGGCGACCGCGTCGAAGTAGCTGTCAGCAAAGACGGTTTGCGTAATGTCGCCGGGCTGATAACGAATCGGCCCGCGACGCGCTTCTTCGGTAAACGAGAGGTTGATCCCATAGAGCTCGCGATACCCATAGGCAAATAGCGTGGGCAGCACGTTGCCGTAAAACTCCGCACCGGCGTCGAGTACGCGTGCCGAGGGCGTGGTTGCGCCAAGGATGGCAAATACGGCGGCAAGATGGTCCCAGTTCTTCTCCTCGCCGCGGTGCAGCGGAAGCCTCGCCGCCTTTGCCTGCTCAAACGCCCGTTGCCATTCAGCACGGTTCTTCAACACGCTATTCGGCAGCGGCAACTTCGGTTTCGACGCGGGATGGCCTGTTCCAAACTTCAACCTGAGATAGAGCCGATAGGCAGCCTCAGGCCGCAATGCGCTGCTCTTGATTCGTCGAAAAAATCTGCGCGACCATGGCATTCGGGAGTCAGCAAGTTGCGGTGTGGGAGTCGGCTCAGGCATCATCTTTTACTATAAGCGGGATTCGTTCTGCTCCTTGCACAACGCTGTGGCGATAGAAGGCCCTATGCGCTACTCTCTCTTCATGCCGATTCCTTCCACCCTGCAAACGGCAACGGAGCAGCTTTCCGAAGAGTGCCCGCTCGAAACCGAGCCGCTCGAAATGGAGCATCATAGCCGCTTCTGCCCGACCTGCAGCTCGCGCCTCGAAGACAGCCGCTGCAAGCTGGTCTGCCGAACCTGCGGCTTCTTTCTCAGCTGTGCCGACTTCTACTAGCCCTCCTGAGATCCGAAGCCTGTACCGGGAAGAAAAGACCCGGCCTGGCGAAGTTTTTACCCAATAAATACAGCTAAATCAGCAGTTGAGAGCGCGACGGCGCGGTTGTCCAGGCGAACCAGCGTTTTCGTTCCGGATGGGATATCTCCGCGGCGCGTTTGCACATCCAACGCAGCCAGTACGTGCTCTTTAGGAGAACTCCTCATGAACCGTAAACAAGCACTCGCAACCCAACTGGCGCTGCTTGCCATGCTTTCTCCGGGCGCCATTCTGGCTCAGGAGCCTGCAGCGACTCCACCCGCCGCGCAGGAGCCGGCAACCCCAACGGCTCCATCCACTCCAACCGCGCCAACGACTCCCGCCACACCAACGGAGCCAACCGCGCCAGCAACACCGGCGGAGCCAACCGCTCCAGCAACACCGGCGATGCCCGCTGAAACCGCACCAGAGGCCCCAGCCACAACCGCCCCCGAGACGCCAAAAGCAACGGAACCGGGATCAACCACCATGCCGAGCGATAGCACGACAGCTCCAGCCACGAAAAAGACCCACAAGCATCACAAAGGCTCTACGCAGCCAAGTCAGACGACGCCTGAGCAGACGGCCCCCCCGCAGTAATGTAGTTCTGTATCGCTCACTCCGCCGAAGTTCTTAAAAGAGAAGACGCTGTACGCGTGAACATCCGCGTACAGCGTCTTCCTTTGACTGCCACTCCTTAGTCTGTCTATCAGGAGAAAGCGTTTATCTCGATGTGAGAAGAGCGCCTTCTTCGTTCTTGTAGGCGAACCGTTTTTCCTTCCAGCGTGCGATCGGTCCCTCAAAGTACTTCCATGAGAGCGAAGCCAGTAGAAGCGAAGCGATCAGGCCCAGCAATATCCCCGCAGCGCGGCCAAAGTGGGCGATCATAAATTGCCGCAGCGGGTAATGAATCAGATAGAGGCAGTAGCTGATCTTTCCCATATAACGCAGGCCACGGTTGCGAAGCGCTCTCGGCAGCCAGCGCGAAGAACCGCTATGCGTAATGCAGAGAAGAAGGATGAGTGAAAATGCCATCCACAGCACCGTGTACATCAAAGCGCTATAAGTACGCTCATGGATATCGCCGGACACATTATTGGGAAGGCTTGTGTAGAGCAGGTCTCCGCCAACCGCAGCCGCGAGAAGGAAGCCAGCAGACGACAACATGGCCACGTAGCGCTGTTGGCAGAATGCGAGGACCTGCGGCCCATAGCTCCTCATGCAGACCGCGATCAATGCGCCTGCAGCGAGCGAGTCGGCGCGCGCGAAAAACATCTGGCGCAGTTCGGAAGCGTGATCGGAATAAGCAAAAAAGCGAATGACAGGCTCGACCAGCAGGATTGCGCCCAGCAACGGAAACAGGATGCGGTCTTTGCCTTTGACCAGAAAGACCAGGGGCGCCCAGGCCAGGTAGAAGAACTCTTCAATCGAGAGCGACCACATGACAGAGAAGCCGGGACTGCTCCAATAAACTACTTGAGTATGGTCGGTGCCCATCCACGAATGCGGAAAGATTGCCTGCAAATATAGCCCATAGGTGGCGAGATACTGCCAGGGTAGAGGACTGTGCGCCATCGCGTTGCCAAGGAAGTAGATGGCAAGGCAAAGATAATAGATGGGGAACAGACGCAGCACACGCCGCATGTAAAAGTGCCCCAGCCCCTCTTCGTTCTTCTCGGACTTAAGCAGAATTCCGGTAATCAGAAATCCGGAGAGCACAAAGAACAGATCGACTCCAGCCCATCCCCACCGTGGCCCAAGAATATTTGCATACTTGTAAAAGATGTAGTGATGGGCGACCACCATGCAAATCGCCGTCCCACGCAAGCCGTCCAACTCCGGGATGCGTTTCATTATGCCCTCTGCCTTTATGAATAGATAGTGACTCAGTGTGGCCGTGAGCAGGGCCTAGAAAAACGATATCACGGCCATATCGCGTACTTTCCTTGCTGCATGCAGGCTAAGTCGCGATCGTGTTCCACTTGACGTTGAGATGACAGGACCTTACGAAGGTCTATTGCGCCGATGGGCGCACGAGATTCTCTTGGCATCATGAGAAATTGTGCCTCGCAGGATCTTCTCCGCTGCAATCACTTCGACCGAAGGCTGGCCTTTCGTGCGGCCTCGAATTCGTCGCCTGCGTTCCAATGGATGGTCGAAGGAGCCGACACAGCCTCCCACCCCAACTCCATGCCGAACCGGGCGAGTTTGGCGTCGCCCCGAAAGTCCATGCTCGGCGAATAGTTGTCGCTGAAGTTGTGATAACGATGCTCGTTATAGTCCTTCTCCTGGGCCTCGCCCCAGACGCGGTCGTGGCCTTCGTACAGGCTTCCCGGGTCGACAGAAAACGCCGGAATGCCAACCCGCGAAAGGCTGAAGTGGTCGGAGCGGTAGTAGCCGCCCGCCTCCGGCCTCGGGTCAGGAACGATCGTGAGATCGAAGCGCTTTGCCGTCGCCTGCACCACGGGATAGAAGCTCGTCCGCTGCGCTCCATTCACGTTGATCTCGCGCGGAATGCCGATCGGCAGAATCATGTCGTAGTTCACGTCCAGCGCAATCTGCCCTGCCGGAACCGGTGGATGCTGTCCGAGGTATTCGCTGCCGAGCAGGCCCTGCTCTTCCGCCGTCACTGCTGCAAAGATGACATCGTGCGGTGGACGCACCGTCATCGCGCTCCATGCACGCGCCATCTCCAGCAGAATGCCGCAGCCGGTGCCGTTGTCCGCAGCACCGTTGTAGATGTTGTCGCCCTTCATGCCGGGGACGAAGCCGAGATGATCGTAGTGCGCCGTGTACATCGCCGCCTGATTCGTGCCGGTCTTTGTTCCCTGCACAATGCCGATGACGTTCGGCGATTGGAAGCGCCGGACCGTGCTCTCGATATGCGCCTTGAGCCGCACCGGCAACTCCACCGCTTTGAAGCCGCGCTTGCCTGCGGCCGTCATCTCGGCATCGACATTGAGGCCGCTGGCGGCAAAGAGCTTTCGCGCTACATCAAGCTGAATCCAGCTCGCTGCCTCAAGCGACGGCATCTTGTCGTCGCGCAGGTAGGTCTTCTCGCTGGCGTTCGAGTTGCGCACAACATCCCATCCATAGCTGGCAAGGTCTGTGCGATGAATAATCAACGCTCCCACCGCGCCCATTCGCGCTGCCTGCTCGAACTTGTACGTCCATCGACCGTAGTAGGTGAGCGCCTTGCCGCCAAAAAACTTCGGGTCGGTCGAGGGAGGATCGCCCACGATGCAGAGGATGACTTTTCCTTTGACATCGACGCCGGCGTAGTCGTTCCAGCCGAACTCCGGCGCAGTCACGCCATACCCGACAAAGACAATCGGAGCGTCGATGTTCACGCTCGGCGTCAGCTTCTCGTTCTGCACCGTGTAGTCGTCGGCAAACTTCAGGTCAATCGCATTGCCCTTCTGCGGAGCCAGCGCAAAGCTCGTCTGCTCGGGAATTACCTTCATGCCGACGAAGTTAATCCACTGTAAATAAGTGCCATCGTCGCCGCCCGGCTTCAGCCCGTCGAGAGCGAACTGGGTCGCAATATACTTCGCCGCAAGGTCGCCGCCGCGGAGTCCGGGATAGCGGCCCTCCAGCAAATCGTCGGACAGAAACTTTACATTGGCACGAATCTTCTCGGGGTCGATGGAGGCCTCGGCTTTCTTCACCGCTGGAGGAACAACCTGTGCGAAAGCTCCCACCGATAGCGCGAACAGAAATAATCCAGCCGCCAAGCCTTTACTCATCTTCATCGATGGCCTCCTCCAAATCTTCCCTGCGAATCTTCGGCAATTGCTTCGTCCGGCATCTGCAATGGCTCGACCGACATCACGTCCAGGCGTTGAAGCACCTTGCGCGCCAGTCCGGTGAGCGGCACTGAACTTAATTTACTCGTCCGCGTCCAATGAAGATCGCCCTTCGCCGCAGGAACTGCCTTGCGCAGTCCACGGTCCTGCGGGCCGCGTGCGGCATACACCTGAACATAATAGTTCGTGTTTGTAATCGAGTGACGCAGACGTAAAATCGGTTCGCGTCCTTCGAGCGCGTCCTGCGGCAGCGGAGGCAGCTCATACATCCCAGGCATCAGGCTCGCCTGTGCGTCACGCTGCTCCAACAGAACTTCGGTCGCCGTGCCGCTCTTGCGCAGGCTCAGCAGATAGGCCGCGGGGCGGCTGCGCTGCAAGGTTCTTGGCTGGGTCAGATGCTCGCCCCGCGTCTTGCACACCGCGTAGACCGGACAATGCAAACACAGCGGAGCCTTCGGCAGGCAGATCGTAGCGCCCAGCTCCATCATGGCCTGGTTATGGTCTCCCGCTGCGTTATGCTGCTCGGCAACACGTCGTCGTGGCACCAGTGCTGCAGCCTGTTCCCGCACAAACGTTCGCGCGGCGGCGCTATTCTGCTCGGGCCGTCCGGTCAGACGTAGCAGCACACGCTCCACATTGCCATCGACGACGGCAATGCTCTCTCCGAATGCGATGCTGGCAATCGCCGCGCAGGTATATTCGCCGATGCCAGGCAGCGTTCGCAGCGCAGTCGAAGTGCCGGGCAGTACCCCTTCCAGCTCCGACGTCACAAACTTTGCCGCACGGTGCAGCATCCGCGCGCGTCGATAATAGCCCAGCCCCGACCACGCCGCCAGTACCTCCGGCTCCGGCGCCAGCGCCAGAGCCAGCATTGAGGGAAAGCGCTGCAGAAATTTCACGTAGTGTTCGATCACCGCGGCCACTCGCGTCTGTTGCAACATCACCTCGGACACCCACGTACGATAAGGATCGTTGACGCCACGCCACGGCAGCTCACGGGCGTGACTGCGGTACCACGTCATCAGCTTGCGCCGAAAGACGGCTGCATCCAACTCGGGCTCTTCGACGGTCGTCAGCGCCTGTGCAGAATCGCTCGCGCGGTCAGCCTTTTCATGTTCACGCATGGCTGCCAGTCTATCGTCTACGGCGACGGATCGATACTTTCGCTCTACACTTAGGTCATGATGCAGCAGCCGAAGCGCTCACTCCAACGAAGAGATTTTCTCAAGCTGACCGCGCTGGCCACCGGCGCAAGCCTGGTCCCCCCACTCGCTTTCGCCGAAGCCCCCAAGCCACTCGCCTCGCCTGCGCCGCCTGCCTTCCCTTCGCCCCCTGTTTTTCCTTCAAACGATCCGCCTTGGCAGCGCACCTGGGACGCCGCAATTGCCGCGCTCGCTGGCAATATTCACACCCTGCCACGATATCCGCATCCTGTGCTCGTCGAAGGCAGCGTCTATCCGGGCATCTGGCAGGAGTGCGCTCCGCAGGAAGGCCTCGTCTATGGCACGCTGAGCCAGTACATTACCCCTGCTTCAAAAGATGCGGAGCCATTGCAGGTGGCTCGTAACAACCACATGGCCTTCTTCGCTCTACAGCGTCCTGACGGTCAGTTGCCTTCCTCGGTCAAGTTATCCGACCCCATTCAGAACGCCGGTGGCTACGGTCAGATCCAGATGGTCGTCCCCATCGCCGCCACCGCGTGGGAGCTGTCGCAGCTCACCGGCGACGATGAACTGCTGGTCTCGGCCTACCTCGCGTGCAGCCGCTGGGACGCGTGGCTCCGCGAGTACCGCGACACCCGCAAGACCGGTCTCGTCGAAGGCTTCTGCACCTACGACACCGGCCACGACAACAGCCCCCGCTGGAAGGGCATCCCCAACCGCTGCCCCGATGCCGATGCGCGCAAGTGTCCCGACATTCCGACCATGCCGCGCCTCTGCCCCGACCTTTCGGCCACCGTCTACGGCGGGCGCATCGCGTTAGCGGCGATGGCCACAGCGCTTGCCAAACACAACGAGGCCGACCGCTGGCTGGCCGATGCCGAGGCCATCCGTCGCCTCATCATCGACAAGCTCTACGACCCCAAAGACGCTGCCTTCTACGACCTCGACGCGCAGAATAATTTTGTTCGCGTCCGCTCCGACGTCATCAGCCGCGTCCTCGGCGAGCATGTGCTCAAACCCTCCGACCCCAAAGACGCCGCCATCTTCGAAGCCGTCTGGACGCGGCAGATTCACAACCCCAAGGCCTTCTGGGCGCCCTACCCGCTCACGTCCATTGCGATGGACGATCCCAGCTTTGTCCGCCCCATTCCGCGCAACAGTTGGGGAGGAGCGACGCAGGCGCTCACCGCTCTGCGCGCGCCCCGCTGGATGGCCTACTACGGCAAGCAGGCCGAGCTGAATCACCTGATGACGCAATGGTGCGAGGCCATCAGCCGCCACACCGAGTTTCGCCAGCAGATGGACCCGCTCACCGGAGACTTTACCCAGGCGGACCCCAGCGGCTACTCGCCTGCCGCGCTCGTCTATCTCGACTTCATCCATCGGCTTAGCAAGTCCGCCGCATGACAAAGTAAAAATGGCAGAACTGCGGGCCATATAAAAATGGTAGAACTATAAGCCATGCCAACCACGAGCAACATGTTGACGCCGCGAGAAGCAGCGCGAATGCTGGGCATCAGCTACCCCACCATCAAGCAGTGGATCCTGGGCGGCAAGCTGAAGACTGTCCAGACTCCGGGCGGCCATCATCGTGTAGCCGAGGCTACGCTGCGGCCGTTTCTCGCCAAAGACAGCACCAAGCCGGAAGCGAAGTCTCGCGAGCGCTATCGCCGTGTCAGCGGGCGGAACCAGCTTCCCGGCAAGGTCGTCAGCATCCGCATCGAGGGCCTGATGGCCGAGGTGGTGCTCGCCGTCGGAGACTCGCACATGACGGCGATCATCACGGCAAATGCCGTGCGCGAGCTTCAGCTGAAGAAGGGCGACACCGCAGCCGCTCTCATCAAGTCGACCGACGTGATGATCGAGCGGCTCGACGAACTTCCTTAAGTTTTCGCAATCTCCAAACCCCAAAAAAAATGACGTCATCTCGACGGAAGCCGCGCAGTCTCATCGCGCGGCGCAGTGGAGAGACCCTGTATTTCGCTTTTCCCCCGGATCGCGTCGGGAGAGAGTCTCAGCACCAATCGTTTGACTATACGTTTCAATTTGAATAAGTTCGTTATAGCGCCACGATGCGTTTTTGGCTGAACGCGCAGCTCCCTTGACCGCGTCCACCCTGTTCGAACAGTCCACTGCTCTCCTTTCATCTCCATAACGACCTGCCCCTCAGGAGTGATTTTCATGCAGCTTTGTCGTGCTTTTTCTTTTTTTGCTCTCATTGTTTTGTTCAGCGCATCTGCCTTTGCTCAAATCGCAGCAGACCTTAGAGGTCGCGTGCTCGACTCTTCGGGCGCGGCTGTGGCGCATGCTCAGGTCGAGTTGACCGAGTCCTCGACGAACCTGCACCAGACGACCGTGAGCTCGGGCGCGGGCGATTATCTCTTCACCCATCTCAACCCCGGCTCCTATCGCCTTGAGGTCACCGCTCCCGGCTTCAAGCATCTCAGTCGGACTGGCGTCACCGTCATCGTTGGCCAGACGGTAAGCGCCGATCTCTCGCTCACTCCCGGCGGCGACCAGCAAACCGTGACCGTCAACATCGATGCCCCGGTGCTGCAGTCTGAGACGAGCAATATTCAAACCAACATTGCAGGCAAGACCATCGTGGCGATGCCTCTGAACACGCGAAACTTCGTCCAACTCTCAACGCTGGCTCCCGGCGTGGAACTGCCACCGGGCACGCTGCTGCCACGCATCAACGGCGGTCGCCCTCGCACGAATGAGTATCTCTACGACGGCATCTCGGCCTTGCAGCCGGAGCCGGGCCAGGTCGCCTTCTTCCCCATCCTCGACGACATTCAGGAGTTCACGGTCGAAAGCGATAACGTCCCGGCGGAGTTCGGCCGCTTCAACGGTGGCGTCGTCAACGTCGCTACTCGCTCCGGCTCGAACGCCTTCCACGGAAGCCTGTTTGAATTCTTCCGCAACGAGAGCCTGAACGCGCGCAACTACTTCTCCAAAGCGCCCGCGCGCAAGCCGGAGTATCGCAGAAACCTCTTCGGTGCGACCCTCGGCGGCCCGATTCTGCATGACCGCCTGTTCTTCTTCAGTGACTACCAGGGAGTGAAGCAGCTCATCGGCGTCACGCGCATCTCGACGATACCGACGCTCGCCGAGCGACAGGGCGTCTTTACCGGAGTCTCGAAGATCTACGATCCGGCGTCGACTACAGTCGTTGGAGGAAAGTTCGTGCGGCAGGAGTTTCCCAACGACGTCATCAACGCTCCTCTTGACCCAACGGCGAAGGCACTTCTCGCGCGCTTTCCTGCACCGACCAATCTGACCGCAGCGGCCAATAACTACAGCCGCACTGCCAACGACGCGGACCATCTGAACCAATTCGACATTCGCATCGATGGCGCCATCGGCAACAAAGACCGCGCCTTTGGACGCTACTCTTATTACAGTGAAGTCGAGCAGCCGGTAACGCCTTTGCCTGACGGTAGCGGCCTTATCAGCGGATCGGTGCTAGGCACTGGCGGCGTACCCGGCCTCTCCAATGTGTTGGGCCAGCAGGCAGTCTTCAACGAGACCCATACCTTCTCTCCCCACCTGCTCAATGACTTCAGATTGGGATATACGCGCCGTGGCAACACCATCGTTGGAACAAGCCTCGATAACACCGCGTCTGCCGCTCTGGGAATCCCCGGCATCCCCACCAATGCAGCGTTCAACAATGCTCTGCCGCTGTTTACCTTTACCGGCTTTCAGCAGCTTGGCCCCTCAGCCAGCACCTTCTCTCAATACCAGACTGCGGTGTGGCAGCCGGTCGAGACGGTCGTCTTCACCAGGGGTCGTCACGCCTTCAAGGCTGGGCTCGACTTCCGCTGGTACCAGCTCAATGCAATCTCTCCGCCCAATCCCACTGGCTCCTTCGCCTTCACGACTACGGGTACCAACCAGCAAGGCGTAACGAATAGCGGCAACTCCGTCGCCAGCTTTTTGCTCGGCCAGGTCGATACTTTTCAGATCGACCTCCAGCAGAACAGGATTCGTCCTCGCGACCACATCGAGGAGTATTTCCTGCAAGACGATTGGAAGGCAACGAACCGCCTGACCCTCAATATCGGAGCACGCTGGACGCTCCACTTCCCCTCGACCGAGAAGAATAATGAGGGAGCCGTCTTCAATCTGCAGACCCAGCAACTGGAGTATCTCGGCCAGAATGGAAACTCACGCAGCGCTCGCGAGTTGCACTACACCAACGTCGCTCCCCGTGTCGGCTTCACCTATCTGGTAACGCCTGCGACAGTTGTCCGATCTGGATTTGGCATCGTTTTCATCGACCAGTCCGGCATCACCACACCCTTCACCACTCCGCAGTTCCCGTTCATTCAAAACGTCCAGCAGAAGACGCAGGACAGCGTCAATGCTGCCTTCGCCTTGTCGCACGGACCTTCCGTCGCGCCGATTCCGTTTACCGCCGATGCTGGTCTGGGGCAGAGCGTCTACACCGTGAAGAAGACCGCTGGCTCAGGTTACGTTCAGCAGTGGAACGTCGCAGCGCAGCGAGAGATCACGACCAACTTGTCCGCCGAAGTAGCCTACGTCGGCTCGCATATCGTCCACGTCGGCATTCCCGATTCCAACCTCAACCAGCTCACCGCATCGCAGCTCGCGCAGGGATCGTCGCTGCTCACGCAGACCACCAATCCGTACTATGGCCAGCTTCCGCAGTCGAGTTCGATCGGCGGCAAAACCGTCAGCCAGGCGCAACTTCTGAAGCCGTATCCGCGCTTCCTGAACATTGCGACCTATCGCAACAACAGCGGAACAACTAACTACAACGCCCTCGAAGCCAAGGTCGAGCAGCGGTTTTCGCATGGCGTTTCTCTGCTGTTCGCCTATACCCATTCGAAGTTGATCGACGATGCGTCGTCCGTCTTCTCGTCCACCGTACTCTCGTCGCCCAACAGCAGCAGCCTCGTTGCCGCCGATACCTTCCGGCCCTATCTCGAACGTGACTCATCCAACGGCGACATGCCCAACGTCACCTCGTTCAGCGGCATCTACGATCTGCCGGTCGGGCGCGGCCACAGGTTCGCCTCCAGCGGAATGGGCAACGCGCTGCTCGGCGGCTGGGCGCTCAACGCGATCATGTCGCTGCAATCGGGGATGCCGGTGACGGTGACGCAAGCGACCAACAACAATGCCTTCGCAGGATTCGCCCTGCAGCGGCCCAACCTCGTCGGCAAGCCGAACCTTTCCGCTGACAAGCGAACTCCGGCGAAGTTCTTCAACACCAGCGCGTTTGCCACGGTTCCGCAGTTCGTCATAGGAGACGCCTCTCGCAATCCTGTGCGCGGACCGGCTTACCGGGACCTCGACATCGCGCTGATCAAGCACACAAAGCTGCCCGGTGAAACCGACATGGAGTTCCGCGGCGAGCTCTTCAACATCACTAACACTCCCGAGTTCTCGCAGCCCAACGGAAGCTTTGGATCGGCAGCGTTCGGCAGCATTACCAGCACAACGACCGACCCGCGCGTCGTGCAATTCGCCGTTCGCCTCAGCAGATAAAAGAAACGCAGGTATGGCGCACGGCAAGGCCCATCCATCAGGATGGGCCTTCGCATTGTCTGCATCATCACGCATCAGGGCTGCACGACAAGATCGTTCGCCAGCCTGAAATGAACAATCGACTCCGACGGAATCTCGATGTCGCGGTTGCCCGTCAACCCGGCCACGGCGGTTCCCGCACCGGCACCGGCGAGTCCACCGACCAGCAACCCAACCCCGCCCGTAGCGACGCCGCCCACCAGCATGCCCAGTCCCGATCCGCCGCCGATAAACGCAGCCGACCGTTTGCCCTTGCCTTTCTTCGTCCTACGCAGATCGCGTGTATCCAGCCGATACTGATTGCCATTCAGCGTCAGCGAAGTAAGCCGCAGCTCCAGAATCGAAGCGCCTTTGAAGTGTCCACGGCGATGCGAGACCTCAACAATCCCGCCCACCGGTGCGCCCTTGGGAATAATAATCACGTTGCCATTTTCAGCAACCACCGGTTCAGCCATCTCGCCATCGAAACGGTCGCCCGCGCGGCTGGTCTTTACGCTGATGTGCTGATTGATGCGGATGGTCAGGTTCGTTCCCGCAGGAACATTCACGTCCGCTGGCTGAATCACCGGAGCGCCGCCGGGAGTCGCCACCGGAGGCGGTGCCGTCCCCACTGGCTGCGCTGCTCCTCCATTCTGGCCAGCGATGGCAGGCTGTCCCGGCGCTACCGCAGGCGCAGACGCCGCATTGTTTGCCGAAGCCGCCGGAGTCACGGTCGTCGTGATTGCCTGGGCTGTCTGCCCGGGCGTGGGGGGCTGCACCGTAACCGTAGTGGTGTTTCCCTCTTTATCGACGGAGACGACCTGCTGTGCCTGTCCTGTGGCCGCCGCCTGCTTCTTCGCCGTGTCAATCGCCGCATCTTCCTTTGAATTGCATCCCACCAGCAGAGCCGCCGCCAGCGCTATCGCCCCTGTAAACCTTAAAAGCTTTCCTTGAATCGTCATTCTGGGCCCTCATCCTTCGTATCAGACTATTGGTACATCCGTGGCGCCGTCTCCAGCACCATCACACCGTACTGAGATGCTCATCGTCCCCGCCTTACTGTCTGGATGCAAAAGGTTTACGATCAAGTCCATGAGCGATAAAACCCCTCGCCCCCAGCTCGCGCATCTCACCGCCCAGCTCGAAGACCTCCGTCAGCGTGGCACCCACTTCAAACTCCGCATTCTCGATGACGAGCAGGCACCCGTCTGTACCTATGACGGCAAGCGAGTCATCAATCTCGCCAGCAACAACTATCTCGGCCTCTGCAACCACCCCAAGCTCCGCGAAGCCGCCATCGCCGCCACGCAAAAATACGGCGTCGGCTCCGGTGCCGTCCGCACCATCGCCGGAACCATGCGCATCCATATGGAGCTTGAAGAAAAGATCGCTGCCTTCAAGGGCGTCGAAGCCTGCGTCGTCTTCCAGTCCGGCTTCGCCGCCAACGCTGGCACCGTCTCTTCCATCCTCGGCAAAGAAGACTTCATCCTCTCCGACGAGCTCAACCACGCCAGCATCATCGACGGAGCCCGCCTCTCGAAGGCAAAGATCAAAGTCTTCCGCCACAAAGATGTTGCCCACGCCGAAGAGCTCCTCAAGGAGATTCAGCACGAGCCCGGCCGCAAGCTCCTCATCACCGACGGCGTCTTTTCGATGGACGGCGACATCGGCCCGGTCGACAAGCTCTGCGACCTCGCGGATAAATACGGAGCCATCATGATGGTCGACGACGCCCACGCCAGCGGTGTCCTCGGCCGTAACGGTCGCGGCTCGGTCGATCACTTCCACTGCACCCAGCGCGTCGACGTGCAGGTCGGCACCCTCTCGAAGGCCATCGGCGCACTCGGCGGCTACGTCTGCGGCAGCCGCGACCTCATCGACTACCTCTACCACCGCGCCCGCCCCTTCCTCTTCTCCACCTCGCACCCGCCCTCGGTCGCGGCCACCTGCATCGCCGCGTTCGATATCCTCGAAAACGAACCCGAGCGCATCCAGCGCCTGTGGGACAACACCAGCTACTTCAAGCAGCAGCTCACGGCCGCCGGCTTCGACACCGGAGGCCGCACCACACCCGCCAGCGAAACCCCCATCACCCCTATCCTGATCGGCGATGGCCGTGCCACCATGGACTTTTCACGCGCCCTCTTCGAAGCAGGCCTCATGGCCACTGGAATCGCCTTTCCCACCGTTCCCGAAGGCAAAGCCCGCATTCGCACCATCATGACCAGCGAACACACCCGCGAACAGATCGACCAGGCTCTTGAAATTCTCACCGCCGTCGCAAGAAAGTCGAACATTCTTCCCGCATGACGAATCGAATTGCCCCAATCTGTGTCTCATCAAACATGCCCTCTTGTCTTCAAACCTCTAAGCTCGGAGCAGTGTGTCTCGCTGCGGCACTTCTGGCTACTTTGGCGTGTACTCCCGCCACCCTTCAGGCTCAACAACTTACCGCCGGAACCTCCTCTTCGCTGGCCACCGCCACCGACTCCGTGACGGACTCGCTGCCCAACTCGCTGCCCGACGCTCCCGTTCCCGCCTCGCAAGCCGGTCAGGCGACAACGCCGGCAACCGCAACCGCTCCCACCGATCCCCAGCAGACCAAGCGCATCCTCGGCATCATGCCCAACTTCCGCTCCGTCTCCGCCGACACCAAGCTGCCGCCGCAATCGGCGAAGGAGAAGTTCGTCGCCGCCGGTCGCGATACCTTCGATTACTCTTCCTTCCTCATCGCCGGGTTGCAGGCAGGCTTCGCCATGAACGGCGACTCCTACCCCGAGTTCCATCAGGGGGTGAAGGGATACGCCCGTTACTACTGGCACACCCTCGCCGATACGGCTGACGAAAACTTCATGGTCGGCGGTCTCGGCCCCGTCCTCTTCCACCAGGACAACCGCTTCTATACCCTCGGCCACGGCTCCATCGGCCATCGCGCTCTCTATGCCGCCAGCCGCGTGCTCATCACTCGCAAAGACGACGGCGACAACACCTTCAACTTCTCCGAGGTCATCGGCTCGGGAGCGGCCTCAGGCGTCTCCTCGCTCTACTACCCCACCAAGTACCGCACCTGGACCAAGGTCGGCCAGAAGTGGCTCACCAGTGACATCATCGACGGTGCCAGCTTTACCTTCAAAGAGTTCTGGCCGGACATCAACCACAAGCTCTTCCATACTCAATAGGCTTGACACCACCTCCAATAATTGATGCAGCGGACAACCGAATTCTGCATCGCCCACTACGCACATGGCTCGTCTAAGTGCTGTAGATGGAAGACTTTGCATAATTTATATCAATAAAATCAAGACTTTAGCTCTGCGATTTGGACTTAAAGTCTTTGTTTTGAAGACTTTGCACAAAGTGCCAGGGGGTGGGGTACCCCGGTTTCGGTGAGCGCGGTCGCATCGAGTGAAGCAAGCGCTGTGATAGATTGGCAGCCGATATGCGACTACGAATTTCTGCTCTGGCAATCGTTTTCTCTTTGGCGGGTCTCGGTGCGAACAGCCTTCACGCACAGCAGACAGGAAAGCCTCACCTCGAGAAGCGTGGCGTGACCACGCAACTCGTAGTCGATGGCAAACCGTATCTGATGCTGGCAGGAGAGCTGCATAACTCCAGTTCGTCGAGCCTGGACTATATGAAGCCAGAGTGGCCGAAGCTGGCTGCGCTTTCGCTGAATACGGTGCTGACGCCGCTGTCGTGGGAGTTGGTCGAGCCGACCGAAGGAACCTTCGACTTCTCGCTGGTCGATGGATTGCTGGCGCAGGCACGCGAGCAGCATCTGCACATCGTCTTCTTGTGGCTGGCCTCGTGGAAGAACGGAATGTCGAGCTACGATCCGGCCTGGGTGAAGCAGGATACGAAGCGGTTTCCTCGCGTTGTGGAGAACGGGAAAGAGGTCAACATCCTGAGCACCTTCGGCGAAGCGACCCGCGATGCCGATGCGCGAGCCTATGCCGCGCTGATGAAGCATCTGCAGGAGGTCGATGGCCGCGACCACACCGTTCTGATGATGCAGGTGGAGAACGAGGTTGGAGTGCTGGGCGATACGCGCGACCACTCGGCGATTGCGAATAAGGCATTTGACGGAGCAGTCCCTGAGGAGTTGACCAGCTATCTGAAGGCGCACCGCGACTCGCTGGATCCGGAGCTGCGCGACCTGTGGGAAAAGAATGGAGAGAAGACCACCGGAACGTGGGCGCAGATCTTCGGCGATACCTCGCGCGCCGATGAGATCTTTATGGCGTGGCACTATGCGCGCTATGTGCAGGCAGTCGCAGCCAAGGGCAAGACGACATACGACATACCGATGTACGTCAATGCGTGGCTGGGAGGCGAAGACGTAACGCCGGGAGATTATCCAAGCGGAGGCGCGCAGCCTAGGGTGATCGATATATGGAAGGCAGCAGGATCGGCGATCGATATCTACGCTCCCGATCTTTATGCAACTCCCTTTGAGGGATGGTGCAATCGCTATCACCGCGCGGACAATCCGCTGTTGATTCCGGAGACCAATGGCGGCGAAGCGGGTGCAGCCAATATGTTCTATGCGTTCGGCGAACACGCGGCGCTTGGGTTCTCGCCATTTGGCATCGATGGATGGAACGATAAGGATGATGCGCTGGGCGAGAGCTACAAGGTGATGGAGCAACTCACTCCCATGCTGGTGGAGGCGCAGAGCAAGGGCGAGGCGCATGGATTTCTGCTCGATAAGAGCCATCCGTCGGTGGAGTTCGCGATGAACGGCTATGTCGTCCAGGTGAGCCTCGATGAGATCTTTGGTCGAGGCACAGAGAAAGGTTTTGGGCTGATCATGGCGACCGGACCCGACGAGTTTGTGGGCGCAGGAAAGGGCTTCCGGGTCTCGTTCCGCAAGCGGTCGGCGACGTCGCGAGTGGGACTGGCTTCGGTGGACGAAGGCAAGTTTGAGGATGGGAAGTGGGTCGCAGGTCGGCGGCTGAACGGCGATGAGAACGACCAGGGAAGTTACTGGCGCTTCGACCAGCGGGCGGTCAGGATTGAGAAGGCGGCGCTTTACCACTATTGATCTTGCGGGTTGAGCAGGGCATTCGTGTGGTGATGCGGCGCTCTTTATAATCCTGACTATGGCGGCTGCTCTTACTCCCGATCAACAGATTCAGGCGTTGCGTGATGAGCTTCGCCATCATGAACATCTCTACTACGTTCTGGATGCACCAGAGCTGACCGATGCGCAGTACGACGCGCTGATGAGCCGGCTGAAGAAGCTGGAGGCGGAGCATCCGGATCTGGTGACGGCGGATTCGCCGACGCAGCGCGTGGGCGGCAAGCCGCGCGAAGGATTTGTGAAGACGCCGCACTCGCGGCCGATGTTGTCGCTCGACAACGCCTACAACGAAGAGGAGCTGCGGGCGTGGGACCTGCGCGTGCGCGAGGCGCTGCCAACCTCGGAGAAGGTGCAGTATGTGTGCGAGCTGAAGCTGGACGGTCTCTCGCTGGCTCTGCATTATGCTGCGGGTGCTCACAGCGCGGCGTATCTCGAACGTGGACTTACGCGAGGAGATGGCACGGTTGGCGAGGATGTTACCAGCAACGTGCGCACGATTCGGTCGGTGCCGCTGAGCGTTTCGGCGGCGAAGTTGAAGGCAGCGGGACTGCCGCAGAAGTTCGAGGTGCGTGGCGAGGTGGTGCTGCCGCAGACGGCATTTGTGAAGATGAACGAGGAGCGCGAGGCGCAGGGGCTGACTCCGGCTGCGAATCCCAGGAATGCTGCGGCAGGAACTATTCGCACGCTGGAGCCGAATATCGTGGCGCAGCGGCGGCTCGATTTCTATGCCTACTTTTTATTGCAGGAGGGCGAGACGCTGCTGGCGTCGCAATCGGAGACGCTGGAGGCGTTGCGGGGCGCGGGCTTCCGGGTCAATCCGAATGCGAAGACGGTGAAGGACATTGATGGCGTGGTGAAGTTTATCGCCGATGCCGAGCCGCTGCGCGACACGCTGGGCTATGAGATCGACGGCGTCGTCATCAAGGTCGATGCCACGGCGCAGCAGCGACGGCTGGGATTTACCGGCAAGGCTCCGCGATGGGCGATCGCGTATAAGTTTGCGGCGCGGGCGGGGATCACGCAGTTGGAGGATGTGTTGTTTCAGGTGGGGCGCACGGGCAAGGTGACTCCGGTAGCAGCGTTGAAAGCGGTGTCGATTGGCGGAACGACCGTGACGCGCGCGACGCTGCATAACGCTGACGCGATTGCGCGGCTGGGCGTGCGCATCGGCGACTTCGTCTCGGTGGAGCGCGGGGGCGATGTCATCCCCAAGATCGTGGAAGTGGTGGACGATGCGGCGCATCCACGAGGCGAGCAGGAGATTGCCTTTCCCACGATCTGCCCGATATGCAGAAGCCCTCTGATGAAGGTGGAGGGCGAGGTCGACTGGAGATGTGTGAATAACTCCTGTCCGGCTCGCGTGCGTGAAGAACTGCTGCACTGGTCGGCCCGCGGTGTCATGAATATCGAAGGGCTCGGCGATGCGATGGTGGCGCAACTGCTGGGACAAAGTGCTGAACTTGGCGCGGCGGAGGTCGCGACCGAAGAGAGTGCGCCCGTGGCTACGCGCAAGCCGGTGATTAACACCATTGGCGACCTGTACCGCTTGCAGCAGAAAGATCTGTTGGAGCTGGAGCGCGTTGGCGAGAAGACGGCCGATGCGCTCGTGGCGGAGATCGAGCGGTCGAAGAGTGCCGGATTGGCGCGTGTGCTGCTTGGTCTCGGGATACGGTTTGTAGGCGAGCGGACGGCGCAGCTTCTGGCCGAGCACTTCGGCTCCATGGATGCGTTGATGAGTGCAGGTGCCGAGGAGTTGGAGGCGGTCAACGAGGTTGGGCCCAAGGTGGCGCAGGCGATCGTTGAGTTCTTTGCGGTGGAGAAAAACCGTGAGTTGGTGAAGGATCTGGCATCGCTGGGGTTGGCGATGACCGCGGAGAAGCGTGTGACTACTTCTACGCTGGAAGGGTTGACGTTCGTGCTGACGGGAACGCTGCCGAACCTCACGCGAGAGATCGCCAAGGAGAAGATAGAGTCTGCCGGTGGCAAGGTCTCGGGCAGCGTCAGCAAGAAGACGAGCTACGTGGTCGCAGGCGAAGAGGCCGGATCGAAGCTCGACAAGGCCAATTCGCTTGGAGTGGCAGTGGTGGATGAGGCTGGTTTGCTGAAGTTGCTGGAGAGTGGGGAATCGGCGGCGCAGGCTTAATGCTTAACACCGATCTGCACCGATGACACTGATTTAAGACGTGCCCTGCTCTTTAAGCCACAGCATATTAAGCCACAGCATAAAAACGTCATCTCGACCGAAGCGCAGCGGAGTGGAGAGACCCCTGTATTTTCACCTTGCCGGATTGCCGATCCAATAAAAGGAAGAAATACAGGGGTCTCTCCGCTCCGCGACGGACAATAAAGCCGTCCGCCGCTCCGGTCGAGATGACGTGTTAGCTATTTGCCAGTCGTGACCAGGACCAGTCCTTGCGGTGGAATGGTGATGGTCAGGCTGCCATTTTTTAATGCAGAGGTTTCGGGCGGCGAGGCTTTGCCGGCTTCGCGGAGTTTGGCAATCTGATCGCGTGTGGGGAATGCGGGGCGTCCCATCGCGTCGTAGGTCTTGATGACGTTGCCGTGGTCAGCGTCGACCCGCCAGATTTCTACGGGCGCGTTGGCAGAGACGCCCTCAAGTTTTACCGTGAAGGTTTTGGATGGGCCGGGATTCGCCGGTGGCGGCGTGTAGGCTGGGCCGATGCCGTAAGGTGCGGCGTAGTTCCAAAGCGCGACGGCGAGCGAGCCGTCAGCGCGGCGAGTGGCGAGTGCGGAGTCAGATTCAAGCTTGATGCGGCGGTCGCCAAGGTGATGCAGCATGGCGAAGGCGTTGAGCGCGGGCTTGGGGATGTCGTCTTCGGCGATGAGACCGAAGCCTCCATAGAACGGTGTGCGCGTGACGCCCTGCTCTTCAAACACGTCGGAGAACGACCAGTAGCTCATCGACTCGGTAAGGCCGTCGCACTGGCTGATGTTGCTGGCGAGCCACGGCCCCATGTAGACGGAGTCGGTGACGTCTGGCTCGTTGGCGTAGCTGGCGTTGTACTCGCTCATGATGAGCGGAATCTTCGGATAGGGCGAGGCGAGGATCTCGTCATGCACCATCCTGACGGCGCGGGCGACCATGTGTTCGCGAGGGATGTTCTCGTCGGTGCCGAGGACGTTCTTCGCAGTGTCGTTGCCGTAGACATGGGTGCTGACGAAGTCCACGGGAACGTTGTCCTTCTTGCAGTGCGCGAGAAAGTCTGCGACCCACGCGGCCTGCGCGGTTGACGGCCCACCGACGCGCAGGCGGGCGTTGACCTTCTTGATGGCGCGAGCGGTGTGGTCGTATAGCTCAAAGTAAGTCGGCTGCTTGGGATTGCCGCCCCAGAAGTCGATGTTGGGCTCGTTCCAGACTTCGAAGTCCCACTGCGCGACTTCGTCGATGCCATAGCGCGCGACCAGGTGCTGGGCGAAGGCGGTAATCATGTTGTCCCAGTCCGCGTAGTTCTTCGGCGGAGAGACGTTCTGCTTGTACCAGAAGGCATGCAGGGCGTTAGGGTCTGACGCCATCTTCTTGGGCATGAAGCTGAGTTCGACGAAGGGACGAACGCCGTTGGCGAGCAGACCGTCATAGATCTGATCGACGTAGGAGAAGTTATAGTTTCCTGAGTCGGAGGACGAGGCCACGTCGGCGTTCGTCATCTGGGCAAATTTGATGGGCCTGCGGTCAGGATCGTAGAGACCCACGTCGTCCATAAAGATGCCGTGGAAGCGAACGGACTTGAAGTCAGTCGCGTGCTTCACGGTGCGCAGGTCTTCGCGATAGTCCTGCCGCAGCGAGAGGATGGCGCGGCCCGAGCCGAAGGTCTGCTCCCAGAAGTGCGGGAAGGGCGTGGTGGAAGCGTTCGCGTTGATGCGGAGGGTCGTCATCTGGGGTGTAGATGTTTGTGCCGGAGACGGAATACAGAAAGAGAGGAGGATTGCAGAGCCGACTGACAGCAGACGGCGGAAGGTTAGGTTCATCGAGCGCTCCGGTAGCGTGAGTTGAGGCGGAGCATCGCTCCGCCCCCAAAGTATGCCTGTCAGAAGTTTAGTCGCATCAGGAATTCAATCTGGCGTCCGGCATCGGCGTTCGTCGCTTTGCCAAAATCTGCGTTCTGGATATTCGCGGCGGGGTCGGCATTTCCGTTGCTGATAGGCGTCAGATTGAGCAGGTTGAAGGCGTTGAACAGGTTCGCCTGGAAGCGCAGCGTGGCGGTGTGGCCGAGGCCTTCAAACTGAACTTCTTTGGCGAGGCTGAGGTCGACGTCGCGATAGCAGGGGCCGGTGAAGCTGTTGCGGCCGATGCCGGGCGTGTAGACGTAGTTCTGTCCGGGAGGCAGCGTCGGCGGTGTGGTGTTGAAGTAGTTCTGGCCGCCAGCCGTTCCTGCTGTTCCGCCGGGCAGCGTGCGGTTGGCGAAGTTAGAGCCGCTGATATAGGCGTTGTTGGAGCAGCTTCGACCGATGGACCCGGAGCCGTAGAGGATCGCCAGCGGACGGGTGGGCGAGACTACGGCTGCATTGGGAACGATGTTCGATTGCAGGTTGTAGGTGACGGGGGTCCACGGGAAGCCCGAGTGCAGGCTGGCGATGCCGTTTACCTGCCAGCCATTGGCCACGGCTTTGACGAGGAAGTTGCTGGAGTGGACCTTGGGTGTGGTGTAGAGAGCGGAGATGGTGGCGCGATTGCGCGTGTCGTAGTCGGACGGGCCATACTCCGACTTGTTGTTGGCAGGGTTGGTCTGGTTGGCGTTGGCGTTGGCACCGTCGCCATTGGAGACCTGGTCCATGTTCTTCGAGAAGGTATAGCTGCCCTCGATCTGAAAGCCGTGGCTGAGGGTGCGGGCGATGCGAACGTTGAGCGAGTTGTAGGCCTGAACGGAATCGGTCTGTGCGAAGTAGGCCGCATAGGTCGGCGACTTGGTGTTGTTGTAGAGGAAGTTCTGGTTGACCAGGCGAGGATTGTGGCGAGCGAGACTGCCGCCGTAGCCGACGGTCAGCACGATCTTCGACGGCAACTGGGTTTGCGTCTCAAGCGAGTAGAGGTAGCTGACAGGATTCTTGATGCGGCGGCCGACGCCGTACAGCTCAATCTGCGCTCCATTGGCGGGGAAGCCGTTGGCGTTGACGCCACCTGCGAAGGCTGGGTTGGCGGGGTAGCTGTCGGCGGCGACGCTGGTGCCGAGAGCGTACTTGATCTGGCCGCCCGCATAGGGGCTGGTGTCCTGGCCGCAGCAGACGTTGAAGGTGGCCGCGCCGGGAACGTTGTCGATGGCCTGCGTGTTGAAGAGTCCGGCATCGAGATGGTTATACGCAACGGCGAATCCGCCGCGCAGAACGACGTTGTTGTTGTAGATGGCGGGGGTCCAGGCGAAGCCGATCTTCGGCGCGTAGTGGCCGTAGTCGGTGTTGTAGAGATCGTGGGTTGGAACCAGCGTCATGTCGGAGAGTTCGGAGCCGGAAGGCCCGAGAACGGGCTTGCTGACGTTGCCGGTCTTGTTGCTGAGCGGCGTATAGATCTCATAACGAAAGCCGGTGTTGAGGGTGAAGGTGGGAGTCACCTTCCAGTCGTGCTGGACATATCCGGCGATATCTTTGGAGCGAAGGTAGAGCTGCGTGTTGGGTGCCGCACCGGTAATCGTGCTTGCCGTGATGCCCTCGAAGATGGGAGCGTCGTTGGCGAAGTTCCACAGGCCCTGCATGGCGTAGACAGGGCGTGTGGTTCCGGAGAGCTTGTCGTTATCCTGTTCGAAACGAATCTCGCCGCCGATGCGAAGGACATGCGAGCCGAAGGTGTGCGTGACCTGATCGCGAACCTCGTAGGTGTTTTCTGCGAAGATCGCGGGGTTGGTGCTGCTCTGGTTGACGCCGAAGTTGATGTTGTTGGAGAAGGGCAGCCCCTGAACATTGATATACGGGATGCCGTAGTTGACCGTCCCTGCACCGTCGTGGAGCGCGTTCTCTGCAAAGCGGGTGACGTTGCCACGCAGTTCGTTGAGCCAGCTTGGCGAGAAGGTGTGGATATAGATGAGGGTCACGGCAGTATTCAGCGGCTTGAAGGGAACGTCGGATTGAGGCCGCGAGTCGGTTGAGCCGCTGGTGCCGTAGTTGTCCAGTTTGGTGAGGTAGAAGCTGCCTGCGAACTGGTCCTTCTGGGAGGCGTACCAGTCGATGCGGCCGTTGAATTGATTTCCGCGAGAGTGGTTGGGGACGAGAAGCTGGGCGTATTGCACATCCGGCTTGCCATCGAGACCGCCGCCAACATAGGTTGCAAGATTGTCAGCTGCGGAGGGAGTGTAGACGCCGAGCTGTGACGCGCCACCAGCCGTGGGCTGGCCGATGTCTACACCTGTGCCTGCGGGTTTGCAATAGGGGCCGCCTGCGGAGGTCTGCACCTCCCCGTTGACCGGAGCATACAGGCCTTGATTGTTGGCGTAGTCGGAGCAGTCGATGGGAAGAAGATTGATGATGCGTGGCGTGACACCGGCCGAGGTAAGAATGCTGGAGGTGATGCCGCCGGGGCGAACGGTCGGAACCAGCGCGCGGTAATCAGGGGTCTCGACGTATTGAGAGACCGTGGAATTTCCGCCGAAGCCGAAGCCGGCGTAAGAGGCGAATCCGAAGAGCTTGTCCTTGAGGATGGGGCCGCCGATGGAGGCGTTGTAGGTGCGCTGCTTGGTCTCGACGCGCAGGGGCTTCTGGCCGTCGGGGCCGCCATACTTGGCAAAGGCGTTCAGGCCGGGCTCGTCGTAGAGGAAGTAGAGCGAACCGTGCAGGTCGTTGGTGCCGCTTTTGGTGACGACTTTAATCTGTGCGCCGGAGTTGCGTCCGTCGGATGCATCGTAGGAGGTAGAGAGGACGGTGATCTGGCCGATGGCCTCCTGATTGGGAGTAACGACGGCGGAACCGCCATGAGTGAGCGAATCGACGGTGACGCCATCGACGCTATAGGTGTTGGCTGCGACGGGCTGGCCGTTGGCTGAGATTTGGGTCTGGTTCTCCGTCTGGAAGATGCCGCGCGACGATCCTCCGGGGCCTCCACCGTTGGGGAGATAGACCGCATTACCGTTGCCTGCGCGTGCGCCGTCACCGGTGATGCCGGGAGCGGTGCGCAGAAGCTCGTACGGGTTCCCGCCGATGACGGGCAGCCGCTGGATCGCTTCGCTGGAGATGGTGCTGCCGACGCTTGCGTCTGCGTTTTGCAGCGCAGAGACTTCATCGGCGTTGACGGTCACGGTTTGAGAGACATCGCCGGTGGTGAGGGTCACATTTAAATTGCGCGGCGTCTCTGCCGCAAGCGCGACGTCGTCAAGTGTGGACGCCTTGAATCCGGTGGCGGCCACGGCAAGGGAGTAATGCGCCGGAGGAAGTTCGTTGAAGTGGTAGACTCCGTTGCCGCCGGTAGTCGCCTTCTGCGATTGATGCGTGGCCGGGTTGGTCAAGGTCACGGTCGCGTTGGGAATGATGGCTCCGGTCGGATCCTGCACCGTGCCGGAGAGGCTGGCGCTGAATTGTCCGTAGGCCGGTACGCACAGCAAGAGTGCCAGTGCGATGAGGGGAGATCGCATGAGAAGACGAGAGAATCTGGCGTGCATGAACTGCCTCCGAGGAAGTGATTGATTCTTCTATCCTGCTGCCGGTGTTATCGCTGAGCTGGCGGGGATTTCTCTGTCAGACGAGAAGTGGTCCGTTCGAAGAACGGACGCCCGGCTGCTTGCGAAGTATCGTTTTGTGACCTGCACCGTTTCGAGGGCTACCTAAACGCGAAGCTCCTCACAGGTCCGGAAGAGAGGTAAGGCAACAGCGGCATTGAAGAATGCCTGAAGTCGTACGCAACACCGACATGCGTTGTGATGCCAGAGGTTTACTGAAGTTTGTCCGTCGCAGAAAATTAATGCGAAAGGGTTTTTGCGCTATGACATTGGCCTGACGTGAGTTATTAAAACAGCGATGCCGCAGAGTGATCTCTGCGGCATCGCTGTTGCTATCTTTTGAGCGCTTACTTTGTGTTCTGTGCCTCCATCTGCGCATGGGGATAGTCGGCGCGGATGGTCAGAATCTCGTAGGGATGGATGGGAACGGTGACCTTGTCTCCAGAGATGCTCAACGGAGAGCCGATCGGCTTCTCCATCAGGTTGGTCTCTGTTGCCGAGGTCGCGCCCTTGGGCAGGGTGAATACTACGTCAGACTGCTTGCCCGCCCACTCGAATACACGGAAGATCAGACCGTTGTCATCTTCCGCCTTCTTGACGGCGGTCAGAACGACATTGTCCGGGCTTACCGAGACATAGGAGTGTTCACGAGGCAGGGTGCCAGCGTGCGATTCGACCTGGCTCGCATGCAGCTTGTAGTTGAACTCGTATCCGGCACGCTCGGTCAAAGCGCTCTTCCATGTTCCGGCGTGAGGATAGAGTTCATAGCTGAAGTGGTGCGGCCCACGATCGGCATCAGGGTCCGGCGAGACGGGAGAACGCAGCAGCGAGAGCCGCAGCACGTTGTCCTGTCCGTCGTATCCATACTTGGTTGCGTTGATCAGGCTGAAGCCATGCTGCGCATCGCCGAGATCAGCCCAGCGAATCGCCGGAACCTCGAAGCGGGCCTTCTCCCAGCTGTTGTTACGCGTGGTGGCACGCTGGATGGTGCCGTAGGGAATCTCGTACGTTGCCTCGGGGCTGGATGCCGAAAGCGGGAAGGCTGCCTTCAACAGGACGTGAGTCTCGTGCCAGTCGATATCGTTGCCGATGACGACCTTGTCCGAGCCAGCGTAGAGGGTGATGTCCTGCACGAACTTCGAACTCTGCCAGGTGCGGCTCACGCGAATGGTAGCGCGCATGGGGCCCTTGTCGACGAGTTTGACCGAGTCCACCTGTTCGATTGGCGTGTTGTGGTCGAGCGTGCCGGGATCGATGTTCCAGGCGTCGTAGTCCTTGGGCTTGTCGACGAAGGTCTGCAGCTGGTTGCCGCAGGCTCCCTTGGCAAGCGTCTCAAAGTTCGACTTCTTGTCGAAGATGCTGGTGATGCAGCCGTTCGATGGGTCGACGACGACGCGAAGCGCCGCGTTTTCGAGAGTGAATCCGCTGGCCTTCAGGTCGCTGACAAACGGCTTGGTACCGGGGACGACGTGCAATACCTCGTAGCCCATCGAAGGAACGTTCTTCGCCTGGACCAGCAGCTTGTAGGTATGGGTCTTCTCGTCTTTCGATACGACTTCAGACGGCAGTACGCGATTGCTCGCGTCCAGAACGGAGACGCCGTTCGCCGATGCTGCCGGCAACTGAACATCGACCTCTGCGACACCCGAACGCTGCCAGCCGAGCGGGTTGAAGACGAATACGGGAACACCAAGTGCGGTGTGCGTATCGACCTCAGACGAGAGCGTATGCAGAGCTTTGTTTGAGGCTTCGTTGGTCTCCCAGCGAACCTGATCGTAGTCCTTCTGGGCATCCTTGTAGATGATGCCGATTCCGGAGCCTGCGGCTAGATCGTGGAACTGGTTGAAGGTGATCTTCTCCCACGCGTCGGTGAAACGCTTATTGGGATAGGTGTCGCCATTGAGCCATGCCAGCGAAGCGTACTTCTCTGCGTTCAGCGTCCACTCTTCGCTGTCGCGCATGTTGCGCTTGTGGTTGGCCTGGGTGGTAAAGACTCCGCGGTGGTATTCGAGATACAGCTCATCGTTCCAGGTGGGGATGTGGATCTTGCCTTCCTCGGCTGTGGGGTAGGTATATCCCTTGGCGATGGATTTGTAATCCCACGTGGGGGAATCGCTGGCAATCTCCTGCTCGACGTGAGTGAAGAAAGGCTGTGCGAGACCATACTTCATGTTGGGAATGATCTTGTTCGACTCCATCCAGTGGTCGCCCTGGTCCAGCACGGAGCGGGTTGCGCCGCCGCCATGATCGCCGACGCCATAGAGGTCCATCATCACGTCGAGGCCGGGAGAACGCTTGCGCGCCGAAACCAGGTCGGTGGACAGTCTCACCGGACCGAGGTCGGTGTTTCCATAACCCTCCGGGAAGTAGGTCAATACCTTGCTGCCGTCCGGTGCCTCCCACCAGAAGAGCTTGAGGGGAAGCTGGTTGGTGTCGTTCCATGTCATCTTCTGGGTGACGAAGTAGTCAATGCCGGAGCGCTTGTAGATCTGGGGAAGCTGCCAGTTGTAGCCGAAGGAGTCGGGGTTCCAGCCGATGCGAACGTCCACTCCATACTCTTTCTGGAACCAGCGTTTGCCGAGCAGGATGGAGCGTACCTGTGATTCGCCGTCGGGCATGTTCAGGTCGGGCTCGACCCACATGCCGCCGACGACCTCCCATCGGCCTTCCTTGATGCGCTTTTTGATCTCCGCGTTCATCTCGGGATACTTCTCGAGCATCCACTCGTTGTACTGCGAGGCGGACTGCGTGTAAGTGTAGTTCGGATATTCGCTCATCAACTGCAATGCCGAGCCGAAAGTCCGCTTCACCACGTCCACGGTTTCGCTACGCGGCCACAGCCAGGCAGCGTCGATGTGCGAGTTGCCGGTGAGATGGAAGGTCGCCTGCTGCAGCATGGGCTTGAGCGGCTCGATCTCATTCTTCGCTTCAGTCAGAGACGCGTCGAACTTCTTCTGGTTGTCCGCGTCCAGCGCGCTGATATTGACCGAGTTGATCGCCTTCTGCAGCGTGGCCATGTCCTCAGTAGGATTTTTAGACAGCGACGGGATCAGCAGAGCGGTCGAGATGAACTCCTGCTGAAGGTCCGAAGGATCAGGCCGGTTGGAGGCGAAGTCAATCTTCATCATCGAGCCGCCGAACCGCTTTTCGCCGACTGTGGGGAGAAGCTTGACCGCGACCAGAATCTTGTCGCCGGGCTTAGCGTTGTCGAACAGGACGATGGGCTCAAGGTCGTCGCCGAGAGCGACGCGGCGGCCGTTGAAGTAGATGATCTGCGGCATCGAGCGGTCGCCGCGGGCGTAGAACTGGAACCAGATGCGTGCGCCGGTCAGATCATAGCCATCGAGCGTCTTGGGAATTTCCACAAGCTGGCGATACCAGACTGCGTCGGTGCCGCCCTGGCTTCCCGGCTTGACGACTGGCCAGCTGCTGTCGTCAAGATCGGCGGCTTCGCCATGGGCGACGTTGCCGACGTGGGAGCGCCATGAGTCGGCGGGCAGATAGTCGAAGGAGCCGAGTCGCTCGACCACCTTTTGCGACTCAGGCGAAAGGGTGGAGGGAATTTCAGGGCCATGTCTGCGATGCTGGGCGCTGGCAGGGGTGCCGAGGCAGAACGGCGCTAGCAATATCGCGGAGGCCAGTAGACCTCCTGCGTAGTTGCGTACCGTATGGAGACGCGAAAAAACGTTCATGTACAACTCCTTACTTAATAGATACCCGTTCGTTTGAGACAGCAGCGGGCTGTCTCGCTTCAATTACCGCCTTCGCGTCAGGCATCACTGCTTCGGAGTTGTCTCTGATGCAGTGATCAATGCGAAGGATTGGAACCTGGGCGCCAAACCTGGACAACCGCCGTCCCATTGCTTCTGAAATCTTCTGAAATGTACGCTTCGTTTCCCGTCTTGTGCAGTTTGGAAGGCCAAACATGATTGCGCTATCACACCGACTCATGTTCAGGTCTCCAGTATTCATCTGTCAAATCAAAGTTTGCCGCCCCGATGGCGTTACCGATTACGTCGCCAAAAAGCCCGATTCAGGGCACAGCGGGAGTTTAGTCCAAATCTGCGTGCGGGAAGTAAACAAAGCAGCATTTCTTTCTGTGATAGCATCCCTCTTCCTCGGAAGGAGGGCCTTCAGCGGGTCTGAATTCAGACGCGGCCAGCCATGAGCAGCGTCAAACGGAGGAGAAGCGGCCAGGTTGCAGCAGAAGAGTGTGATGAGCCACCAGATGCAGGAGGACTCTTCGGATGAAGATTTATTCGGGCAATGATATCCGCAACGTCGCTGTCGCAGGACATTCCCATAGCGGCAAAACAACCCTGATCTCCGCGCTGCTTTATGCCGCCAGGATGACACCATCCAAAGGGCGGGTGGAGGATGGCTCGGCGGTGACCGCCTACGACGAAGAAGAGGTTGCGCGCCGGACCACCATGGCCAATGCCGTTGCCTTTGCCGAGTGGAGCGGTGTGAAGATCAACCTGATCGACACGCCCGGCTTTCACATGTTCGTTCACGAGGCGCGCGCGGCCATGCTGCCGGCTGAGGCCGCGCTCATCGTTGTGAATGCGCAGATCGGGGTAGAAGCGGTGACCGACCGTGTCTGGAAGTATGCCGCGGAGGTCAATCTGCCTCGCATTCTGGTCATCAACCAGGTCGACCACCCCAAGGCGGACAGCAGGATAGGGCGCCAGCGGATGATCGAGCTGATGCAGGAGAAGTGGGGGCGGCAGGTGGTGCCGGTGCAGTTGCCCATCGTCGATCAGCATGGCTTCCACGGTGTGGTGGACCTGGTGACGATGAAGGCATTTCTCTATGAGCCGGATGGCGACGGGCATGGGGAGGCAGGCAAGATTCCCGAATCGGTATCTGCCGACGCGAAGGTAGCGCACGAGGCGCTGGTCGAATTGGTTGCTGAGGGCAAAGACGAATTGATGGAGGAGTTTTTCCGGGAAGGCACCATTCCCGAGCATCACCTGATCGCCGCCCTGCACGAGGCCATACGGGAGGACCGGATCTTTCCGGTGCTCTATGCCAGCGGCCTGAGAAATGTGGGCACCGACCATCTTCTTGATTTTTTAAAGGTTTACGCTCCGGCCCCGGTCGAGCGCGAGCCGGTGGCCGCCGGAGGAGTCCTGACCTTGCCTGCCATCCCCTCCCATGCGAGCAATGGCGAGGCCACCAGTGCGCCGGAGGAGGTTCACGAAGAGATCGTCATGCGCAAGGTCGACGATACTGAACCGGTTGCTCTCTATATCTACAAGACGATGACCGACCCGTTTGCCGGGAGGATCTCGTTCTTCAAGGTCGTCAGCGGTATGGTCAGGACAGACATGACGGTGCAGAACTATACCCGGCAGGAGCCGGAGCGGCTCGCTCACCTCTCGATCATGCAGGGTCGCAAGGCGGTCGAAGTGCCGGAGCTGCACGCCGGCGATCTTGGGGCGGTGGCCAAGCTGCGGGTTACGCTGACCGGGGACACGCTCGGCGACAAGGCGAGCGAGATCTTTATTGAGCCGGTCTCCTTGCCGGAACCGGCGATGACGTATGCCATTGAGCCGAAGACTCGCGGCGATGAAGATAAGCTGGGCCCGGCCCTGCACAAGTTGATGGAAGAAGACCAGATGATACGGTTCTTCCGCGACCCGCAGACGAATGAATTCCTGGTCGCTGGGGCGGGGCAGCCGCATATTGAGGCCATCGTCTCCAAGCTGAAGCGCCGCTACCATACGGAGGTGACGCTTAAGGCGCCGAAGGTGCCGTACCGCGAGACTATCCGCGGACATGCCGAGGCGCAAGGACGTCATAAAAAGCAGACTGGCGGGCATGGGCAGTTTGGCGATTGCAAGATTCGCATGGAACCGCTGGCCCGGGGCAGCGGCATCGTCTTTGTGAACGATATCTTCGGCGGGTCCATCCCGCGACAGTATGTTCCGGCGGTCGAGAAGGGAATCCATGAGTCGGCGGCTCGCGGCTATCTGGCGGGCTATCCTGTGGTCGACTTCAAGGTGTCGCTCTTCGACGGCAGCTACCACGACGTCGATTCGAGCGAAATGTCCTTCAAGCTGGCAGCCCGCGCTGCCTTCCGCAAATGTATGGAGCTGGCAAAGCCCGCTCTTCTGGAGCCGGTGATGCACGTCGAGATTGAGGCGCCCGACGAGTTTGCCGGGGCGTTGATCGGCGATCTGAACAGCCGTCGCGGACGGGTGCAGGGCATGGAAAGCGGTGGTGCCGGGACCATCGTGCGCGCCGAAGTCCCTATGGCTGAGATGCTTAGCTATGGAACGACGCTGATTTCCATCACCCAGGGACGCGGCAGCTTCCACATGGAGATGGCCCATTACGATGTCGTACCCCAGCTTGTCGCGGAGAAGATACTGGCTACGGCGAAGAAGATGGAGCACGACGAGGCGGAAGAATAGCGAAATAGGATCGGCACTTTCGCGCTCGCGAACAAACCATCGAAGTGTCTAATTCAGGGCAGCCCGATTTGATTGATAATCGGATAAGCAAGGCTGTGAAGATCCGGCTTTCTTTCGGCAGTTAAAGGGCTGGTTCTAAGGTAATTGCCAATAAAATAACATGCTTCTGCCCCGGCTGAGTCTATACCGGGGTACTGATACGTCCATACGTAGACGGACTGGCAGCATCCAAGTCCGAAATTAAACGTTTTGGCCAGGAGACACATTGGCGCCCGATTCAAACGAACACCCGACCATCAGTCCGGACCACCAACTCCCGGCCCCTACTCCGGAGCATCAGCAAAGTAAATCTGTCCGGATTATCGTGTGGGTCGTTATCCTCTTGATCTTTGCGATCGGGTTCTATCTGATTCTGCGCCATCATGACGATACGGCGCAGAAGCCCTCGCGCCGCGGTGCGGGCGGAACGACGACGATCATCACGGTGACGGCGCAGAAGGGTGACATCGGCGTTTATCTCGACGCCATCGGTACGGTCACGCCGGTTCATACCGCGTCCCTTACCAGCCAGGTGAATGGGGTGGTGACGGCCGTTCACTATCAGGAAGGACAGGTTGTCCGCCAGGGCGCGCCGCTGATCGACATCGACTCGCGCACTTATCAGGCCACCCTGATGCAGGCGCAGGGCATTCTGGAGCGGGATGAAAATATCCTTGCTCAGGCCAGGATGGACCTTGTACGGTATCGCGATGCCTGGAGCCGCAATGCGATTCCAAAGCAGACCCTCGACGATCAGGAAAAGATCGTCCTACAGAACGAAGGCACAGTCAAGAACGACCAGGGAACTGTCCAGTACGATCAGGTCCAGGTTGGCTACTGTCACATCACGGCACCCTTTACGGGCAGGATCGGCCTGCGACTGGTGGACCCCGGCAACGTCGTCCAGGCGTCGGGGGGAACAACGCTTGCGGTCGTTACCCAGATACAGCCGATCACGGTCATCTTTACGATTGCCGAAGATAATCTGGGACAGGTTCAGCCTCGTTTGCGTCAGCGGGCAAAGCTCCCCGTCTATGTCTTCGACCGGACTTCGCTGAATAAGATTGCCACGGGCACGCTGCTCACGCTGGACAATCTGATTGACACCACGACCGGAACCGTCAAAGCGCGCGCCCTGTTCGACAATAAGGACGGCGTGCTCTTTCCCAACGAGTTCGTCAATACGCGATTGCTGGTCAACACGCTTCACGACGCGACGCTCATTCCTTCCTCGGCGGTTCAACACAATGGGCAGGAGGCCTTCGTCTACGTCATCCAGAACAATACGGCCACCGTTCGCAGTGTGAAGCCGGGAGTGACCGACGACAACACTACGCAGATCGAGGGCATCAATCCGGGCGACTTGGTTGCTGACAGCAGCTTTGAAAAGCTGCAGGACAAAGCGAAAGTCAGCATCTCCAAAACTCCGGTTTCGAGCAGCACCACGGGGAGTGAAGCTCCTTGAGTCCCTCACGCCCGTTTATTCTTCGTCCCGTTGCAACGTCACTGCTTATGGCGGCCATCCTGCTGGTTGGCCTTGTGGGCTATACGCAGTTGCCCGTCTCCGCGCTGCCTGAGGTGAATTACCCGACCATTCAGGTCGTCACCTTTTATCCCGGAGCCAGCCCGGAGGTCGTCGCCACTACGGTCACGGCTCCGCTGGAGCGGCAGTTTGGCCAACTACAGGGCCTTAGCCAGATGACGTCCAGCAGTTCGGGCGGCAACTCTGTCATCGTTCTCCAGTTCAGTCTCAATCTGGACATCGACGTTGCCGAAGAAGAAGTACAGTCGGGCATCAACGCATCGCAAAGCTACCTTCCGGCGAACCTTCCCTCGCCGCCGATCTACAGCAAGACAAATCCGGCCGACGCGCCGGTTCTGACGCTTGCCATTACGTCGAAGACGCTTCCGCTCTCGCAGGTCGAAGACCTGATCGACACCCGCTTTGCGCCGAAGATCTCGCAGCTCAGCGGAGTCGGTCTGGTCAGTATCAGCGGCGGACAGAAGCCTGCGGTGCGCATTCAGGTCAATCCTTCGGCGCTGTCTTCGTACGGCATCGATCTCGAGGCCCTGCGTACCGCGGTCTCGCAGTCGAGCGTCAACGCCGCCAAAGGTAACTTCGATGGCCCGCGCCAGGACTATCAGATCGACGCGAACGATCAGCTTGTCACCAGCGCAGACTATAAAAAGGTCGTGGTCGCCTATCGCAATGGCGCGCCAGTGATGCTCACCGATGTTGCCAAAATTGTGGATGGTGTTGAAAACAGCGTTCAGGCAGCCTGGATGGACCAGACGCCGGCGGTCATCGTTAATATTCAGCGACAGCCCGGCGGCAATACCATCAGCGTCGTCAAGAGCATCAAGAAGATCTTGCCGCAGTTGCAGGCCGACCTTCCTGCTGGCATTCAGATCACGACGTTGACCGACCTTACCACCGGCATTCAGGCCTCGGTCAACGACGTCGAATTCGAGTTGCTGCTCACCGTCGGCCTGGTTGTGATGGTGATCTTTCTCTTTCTGCGGAACCTCTACGCCACCATCATTCCCAGTGTGGCCGTACCGTTGTCTCTCGTTGGAACATTTGCGGTGATGTACGCTCTTGGCTACAGCCTCGACAACTTATCGCTCATGGCGCTTACCATCTCCACCGGCTTCGTGGTGGACGACGCCATCGTCATGATCGAAAATATCTCGCGCTATCTGGAGGCTGGTGACTCGCCGATGGAGGCGGCCTTCAAGGGCGCCGAGCAGATCGGCTTCACCATCATGTCGTTGACGGTCTCGCTGATCGCGGTTTTGATTCCGCTGCTTTTCATGGGAGATATCGTCGGCCGCCTCTTCCGCGAGTTCGCCGTTACCCTGGCCGTTACCATCATCATCTCGGCCATCGTCTCGCTCACGCTGACGCCGATGATGGCGTCCCGCATCCTCAAGCACACTCCGCCGGAGCAGCAGGGGCGCTTCTTCAAGTCTTCCGAACGTGTCTTCGAGAGCATGATTGCCTTCTATGGGCGCACGCTCACGGTCGTTCTTCGCTACCGGACGATCACGCTTCTGGTTGCGCTCGCAACGCTGGTGCTTACGGTCTTTCTCTACATCATCATTCCCAAGGGCTTCTTTCCCGTGCAGGATACGGGCGTGATTCAGGCTATCTCGCAGGCCGCGCCGACGATTGGTTCCAAGTCGATGGCGATCAAGCAGAAGGAGCTTGCAAAGATCATTCTTGAAGACCCGGCGGTCGAGAGCCTCTCATCCTTTATTGGCGCTGACGGAACCAATACCACGCTCAACAGCGGCAGAATGTCCATCAATCTCAAGCCGTTGTCGCAGCGCAGCCTCAGTGCGTCTGATGTGATTCGCCGACTGCAAAAGAAAATGAAAGATGTGCAGGGCATGGAACTTTATATGCAGCCTGTGCAGAACATCACGGTCGATGACCGCGTCAGCCGCACGCAATATCAGTACACGCTCGAAGACCCCGACCAGAATGAGTTGAACCAGTGGACAGCCCGTTTTGTCGATAAGCTGAGACAGTTGCCGGGGATTGAAGACGTTGCAACCGACCAGCAGATGGGCGGCCTCGCCGTCGATCTCGTCATTGATCGCGGAACGGCGTCCCGCCTTGGGATTGCTCCCACTACGATCGACAACACACTCTATGACGCCTTTGGTCAGCGCCAGATCAACACGATGTACACGCAACTGAATCAGTACCATGTGATTCTTGAGGCGCAGCCGCAGTTTCAGCTCGACCCCAACATGCTGACCCATCTTTATATTCAGTCAAATGCTGCTGCAGGAACCAGCGGCGCTGGCGGCTCGTCTGCCTCGGGACGCGGGTCCACCTCGGCAGGTTCAAATTCTCTGACTACCTCAGCTCTCTACACTGCATCCGCCAATACGCTTGCTGCACCCGCCAGCCCACTTACTTCCAGTGCCGCTACCATCAACCGTGGCTCCGGTTCTGCAGGGGCCACAAGCTCGGCGATGAGTAATGCTGTACCCTTCAGCGCGTTCTCGCACTTTGAGCGCACGACGGAGCCACTCTCGATTACCCATCAGGGACAGTTCCCGGCGATCACCGTCTCGTTCAATCTGGCTCCGAACGGCTCGCTTGGCGGCGCGATTGATTCCATCACCAAAGTGCAAAAAGACATGCACATGCCGGCCAGCCTTCAGGCGGATTTTGAAGGTACAGCCGCGTCTTTCCGCAACTCGCTCTCGAACGAACCGCTTCTGATTCTTGCGGCCCTCATCACCGTCTATATCGTGCTCGGTGTTCTCTACGAGAGCTTCATTCATCCAATCACGATTCTTTCCACGCTTCCCTCTGCCGGGGTCGGTGCGTTTCTCGCGCTCATTATCTTTCACCAGTCCCTCAGCATCGTCGCGATCATAGGACTTGTTTTGCTGATAGGTATTGTGGAGAAGAATGGCATCATGATGGTGGACTTCGCCCTCGAAGCGGAGCGGGAACGCGGGAAGAGTGCGGCCGACGCCATTTATGAGGCATGCCTGCTTCGTTTCCGTCCCATCATGATGACGACGATGGCCGCGCTGCTGGCTGGTGTCCCCCTGGCCTTTGGTTCCGGCGAAGGTTCTGAGCTGCGCAAGCCGCTCGGTATCGCCATGGTTGGCGGCCTGCTTCTCAGCCAGATTCTCACGCTCTACACCACCCCCGTCATCTATATCTTCTTCGATGGCATCGCAACGCGCTTCTCCAGCAAGCGAGGAAGCCCACACCCGGGCAGCAATGAGCCGCAATCCGCAGGGCAGCCATGAATATCTCCGCGCCCTTTATCCATCGGCCTGTAGCTACGACCCTACTAACAATTGCGATTGCTGTAGTGGGCGGGATTGCTTTCACTGTCCTTCCTGTTTCCCCATTACCACAGGTAGATTTCCCTACGATTTCGGTTCAGGCGGGTCTGCCAGGAGCCAGCGCCGAGATCATGGCCTCTTCTGTGGCCACTCCGCTTGAGCGGCAGTTCGGCCATATCGCCGGTGTGACCGAGATGACCTCTTCGAGCAGTCTCGGCTCGACCCAGATTACGATCCAATTTGATCTGAGCCGCAACATCGATGGCGCGGCCCGCGATGTCCAGGCAGCCATCAACGCAGCCCGTACGTATCTTCCGGCCAACCTGCCGGGAAACCCTACTTATCGCAAGGTCAATCCGGCTGACGCTGCGATCATGATTCTTACGCTGACGTCTGATAAGTACGATCCGGGAAAGCTCTACGACGAAGCCTCCACCGTGCTTCAGCAAAAGCTCTCGCAGATTGAGGGCGTAGGCCAGGTAAACGTGGGCGGCGGTGCGCTACCTTCTGTCCGCGTCGAAGTGAACCCCACCAAGCTCGCGAGCTATGGCCTTACGATGGCCAATCTTCAGTCGCAGCTCAGTCTGCAGAACTCTGCCCTCGCCAAAGGACAGATTACTGACGGCAACATCACCGCAGATATTCTGGCCAACGATCAAATCTCAAAGGCTGAAGATTACAAGCCACTCATCGTCGGTTACAAGAATGGTGCCGCCATTCATCTGTCCGATGTCGCGGACGTTATCGACTCTGTGCAAAACATTCGCAACGGTGGATATCTCAATGGCAAACGCGCCATCAACATCATCATTCACCGCGAACCGGGCGCCAACATCATCGACACGAATGACCGGATTCTCGCAGCGATTCCTTCGATGAAGGCTTCCATCCCGCAGGGAATCGACATCACGGTCATGCTCGACCGCACGACCACCATTCGGGCTTCGGTCCACGACGTGGAATGGACGCTGCTGCTTTCCATAGTTCTCGTCATCCTGGTTGTCTTCGTCTTTCTGAGGAATGCGCGCGCCACGCTTATTCCTGCGGTCGCGGTGCCGGTCTCGCTCATCGGCACCCTGGCGGTGATGTATCTCTGCGGCTACAGCATCGACAACCTGTCGCTGATGGCGCTCACCATCTCCACGGGCTTTGTCGTCGACGACGCGATCGTCGTGATGGAAAATATCACGCGCCATCTCGAGGCCGGTATGAGCTCATTTGCAGCGACCATCAAAGGTGCGCAAGAGATTGGCTTCACCGTCATGTCAATCAGCTTCTCGCTCATCGCGGTCTTCATCCCGTTGATCCTGATGGGCGGTATCGTTGGCCGCCTCTTCCGCGAGTTTGCGATCACGCTCTCCACGGCCATCCTGGTTTCGATGGTCATCTCGCTCACCACGACGCCCACCATGTGCGCCTACATCCTGAAAGATGAGCACAAGCAAAAGCATGGGCGCCTCTACATGGCGAACGAGAGATTTTTTGACTGGGTTCTCTCCCTCTACCGCCGCACCCTGCATTGGGTCCTCGAAAACCCTGGCCTCACGCTCACCGTTCTCTTCCTTACGATTCTTCTGAATGTCGCGATAGTCATCAAGATTCCCAAAGGCTTCTTTCCCCAGCAGGACACGGGCTCGATCGCGGGTGGAATCCAGGGCCCACAGGATGCCTCCTTCCCGGCGATGGATAAAGCGGTAAAAGAAGTGCAGGACGTCATCGAGAAAGATCCTGCTGTTCAGACTGTCATTGCCTTCACGGGAGGCGGCAATGGAGGCTTCGTCTATACCACCCTGAAGCCGCTGAGCGAACGAAAGATCAGTGCCGAGGCCGTGATTGACCGCCTGCGCCCGAAATTGAATAAGCTTACCGGGGCGGCGGCCTTCCTCCAGGCTGCACAGGATCTTCGCATCGGCGGTCGATCGAGCAGCGCTCTGTATCAGTACACGCTTCAGGCCGACAACATTGCCGATCTCGCAAAATGGGGCCCGATTGTGCTGGAGCATATGAAGCATCTGCCCGGGCTGCAGGACGTCAATACCGACCAGCAGAACGGCGGCCTCGACCTGCTGCTGAACTATGATCGCGTCAAGGCTGCCAGTCTGGGTCAGACCGCGCAGTCGCTGGACTCGTCTCTGTACAGTGCCTTCGGCCAATCGGAAGTCTCTGTGATTTACACGCAGCTCAATCAGTACTACGTTGTTCTCGAGGTCGCGCCTCAGTATTGGCAAAGCCCCGAAGGCCTGAAAAATATCTACCTGCGTCCCGGCGGAATGACCAATACAACAGTAACCGGCAATGTTCCTCTCTACACCATGGCGACGAGCAGGTCCGACACCATTCCTCTGTCTCTGCCGCATACCGGGCTCTTTCCTTCGAACACCATCTCATTCAATCTCGCTCCGGGTGTCTCGCTTAGCGACGCGACGCTTGCCATCAACCAGATGCAGGATCGCCTGGGCATTCCTGCTACGGTTCATGGCTTCTTTGCCGGCACGCTGCAGGCTTATCAGGACTCTCTCGGCTCTGAGCCGATCCTCGTATTGACCGCTCTCTTCGCCGTCTACATCGTTCTTGGAATTCTGTACGAGAGCCTCGTGCATCCCATCACTATTCTGTCGACGCTTCCGTCTGCCAGCGTTGGCGCGATGCTTGCACTCCTGCTCTTTCACGAAGATCTCAACGTCATCTCCATCATCGGCATCGTATTGTTGATCGGCATCGTTAAAAAGAATGCCATCATGATGATCGACTTTGCCCTTCAGGTTGAGCGCGAGAAGGGAATAACGCCTGAGGAAGCCATCTTTGAAGCCTGCATGCTTCGCTTTCGTCCCATTTTGATGACCACGACCGCTGCGATGTTTGGGGCCATCCCGCTTGCGTTTGGAACCGGCATGGGCTCGGAGCTTCGCCGCCCGCTGGGCATCACGATTGTAGGAGGTCTTCTTGTGAGCCAACTCCTTACCCTTTACACCACTCCCGTCGTCTATCTCACCCTCGATCGCCTGCGACTTCGCATCCAGGGCAGAAAGCGCCACACTTTTCATCCTGCGGTCGGTCCAACCCCCGCAATCGATTAATGCGAGCCATCACGGTTTAAACATATGACTACACTTCGCTTCAAAGCCGCCATTTATCCCGCCATTGCAGCGGCTGTGCTTCTTACCGGCTGCCGCGTTGGCCCCAAATACCACACACCTCCGGCAACGGCGCAGGCTCCGCCTATCTCCTACAAGGAATCGCCCACGCAGTTCAAGGACGCCGATGGCTGGAAGGTCGCCCAGCCCCAGGATGCCATGCTCCATGGCAAATGGTGGGAGATCTACAACGACCCCGAGTTGAACTCGCTGGAAGACCAGGTCAACATTAATAACCAGAACATCAAAGTGTATTTTCAAAATTTCATGGTGGCCCGCTCTCTGGTTCGCGAAGCCCGCTCTCAGCTCTTCCCCACAGCGACCGTCGGCGCTGGATTTACGCGTTCGCGCTCATCGGCCAATCTGAAAAATTCGACGGGAACAGGTGGTACCAGCGCCGGAGCGCAGAGTTCGCTCATCTCTCTGCCTCTCGATGTCTCGTGGGAGCCCGATCTCTGGGGCCGCATTCGCAACACCATCGACGCCGCGCGGTTTCAGGCGCAGATCAGCGCCGCCGATCTTGAGAACGAGCGCCTCACGGAACAGGCTGATCTCGCCGTCTTCTTCTTTGAACTGCGCGGCCAGGATGCCTTGCAATCGCTCTACAGTGCCACCATCGAATCCGATAAAAAAGCGCTTGATCTCGCCCGTGCCCGCTACGAGACTGGCGTCGACGACCAAATCTCTGTCGTCGAGGCACAGAACACTTTGCAGAGCGCCGAATCACAATCGCTCAACCTCGGCGTTGCCCGTGCGCAGTATGAGCACGCTATTGCGGTCCTCATCGGCACCAATCCATCCAGCTTTTCCATTCCGGTCAAGCCTCTCAACGCCGCGCCCCCTGCTATCCCCATCGGTGTGCCCACGCAGCTTCTGGAGCGCCGTCCCGATATCGCTTCCTCCGAGCGAGCCATGGCGGTTGCCAATGCGGAGATTGGCATCGCTGACGCAGCCTTTTACCCCAACCTTGTTCTCAGCGCCTCGGGAGGCTTCAACAGCTCTACTCTCGGGCATCTCTTCGATTGGCCGAGTCGCTTCTGGTCGATTGGTCCATCCGTCTCGGAGACTATCCTCGATGTAGGCCTGCGCAGCGCCGGCGCGCAGCAATATAGAGCTACTTATAACGCCAGCGTCGACACCTATCGCGAGACCGTTCTCACTGCCTTCCAGCAGGTTGAAGACTACCTTGCCTCGGTCCGCATACTCTCCCAACAAATTCTCAAGGAGCAGGAAGCGGTGCAATCGGCACAACGATTTGTTGATCTGGAGACGGAGCGATATAAGACCGGCATCGATCCTTATGTCGATGTCGTCACTGCGCAGACTACGCTGTTGACCAACCAGCGTACGCTGGCCACGCTCCAGATTCAGAGCATGACCTCATCGGTGCAACTGGTTCAGGCACTCGGCGGAGGATGGGACAGGACGCAGCTTCCCACACCAGCTCAGGTCACCGCAACACCCAGCAAAGCAGACACCGCTCTTCAAAAATAAGCGGTGTCTGCTCCCGACTAGAAGTCGTCGTGGAAGGCGACTTCACCCGGTACCGCAATCTGATAAGCAGAGACCCGGCGCTCGAAGAAGTTGGCCAGCTCCTGCACATCTTGTAGTTCCATAAATGCAAACGGATTCTTCGAGCCGAAGATGGGCTTCATCCCCAGCCGCACCACGCGCGAATCTGCCACATACTCCAGATACTGCCGCATCTCGCGTACGGACAAGCCTGCAACACCGCCGGAGAGCAGGTCTTCGGCAAACTGCAGCTCGCACTCAACCGCATCCTTCATCATCACCACAACGTCGGCCTCGAGTTCCGCGTCGAAGAGCTCCGGATGCTGTGACCGGACAACGTTCACTACTTCAAACGCGAACTCCAGGTGGCAGCTCTCGTCGCGAAATACCCAGTTCGTTCCCGAAGCCAGTCCATTCAACAGTCCACGCGAACGCAGAAAATACACATAGGCAAACGCCGCAAAGAAGAACAATCCTTCAATGCACCCGGCAAAGCAGATCAGGTTCAAGACAAACTGCTTCTGCTCTTCCGGTGTGCGCAGCTCATCGAGCTTCTGGATCGAATCCATCCAGCGCATGCAAAACTGCGCCTTCTTCGTAATCGAAGGGATGTTCTCCACTGCTGCAAACGCTGCTGCCCGTGCATCGGGATCGGGAACATAATTATCCAGCAGCGTCAGGTAAAACTGCACATGCACGGCCTCTTCATACAATTGCCGTGAAAGGTAAAGCCTCGCCTCGGGCGAGTTGATGTGCTTGTAAAGGTTCAGCACAAGATTGTTCGAGACAATCGAATCGCCAGTGGCAAAGAAGGCGACCAGCCGTTGAATCAGGTGAATCTCGGCAGGTGTAAGCCGCGAGCGCAGATCGACGAGGTCGGTTGAGAAATCAACCTCTTCCACGGTCCATGTGTTTTTAATCCCGTCCTTGAACATCTCGAAGAACACGGGGTACTGCATCGGTCGCAGCGTAAGAGACAGGCCTGGATCGAGAATAGAGCTGGGTACTTTTGATGACATAATTATTTTCCGCCTTTACTGGCAAGCCTCACAGGACTCGGGGTTATCGAGCGAGCAGCTAACGTTCGCGCTCGCTGTTGCTTGTAGGTCCACGCGATTGCCGACGGCAACCGTAGTCTTTGCAATCTTCGTCGCCGGTCGCGAACGCAGATAGTACGTCGTCTTGATTCCGCGCTTCCACGCATACATGTACATCGAGCTAAGCCGCCCAATATTGGGCGACTCGGCAAACAGGTTTAGCGACTGGCTCTGGTCGATGTAAGCACCGCGCTCGGCTGCCATATCGATCAGAGCTCGCATCGGCATCTCCCAAACGGTGCGATAGATCAGCTTCAACTCCTCGGGAATCTCAGCGATCTTCTGAATCGACCCCTCCGCCATCTTGATTCGCGAGCGAACTTCTTCTGACCACAGCCCAAGGGCCTGCAGCTCCGTCACGAGATATTTATTGATCTGCATAAACTCGCCCGAGAGCGTCTCGCGCTTGAAGATGTTCGAGATCTGCGGCTCAATGCACTCATAGCAGCCAACAATCGAAGCGATCGTCGCAGTGGGTGCAATCGCAATCAGCAACGAGTTGCGGAGTCCCACCGTCTTCATCCGTTCACGCAACAACTCCCAGCGCTCTTTATCGGTCGGGGTTGTCCCCCATAGCTCAAATTGGAACTCACCCTTTGCGGCCCGCGTCTCCTGAAAGGCAGCATGAGGTCCATGCTGCTCCGCCAGATCGCACGATGCGCTCAACGCATGGAAGTAAATCTCTTCCTGAATCTTGGCAGAGAGCATTCGCGCCTCTGCGGAATCAAATGGAATCCGCATCTGGAAGAACACGTCTTGCAACCCCATCACGCCCAATCCCACAGGTCTCCAGCGGCTGTTCGCCACCGCCGCCTGGGGTACGGGGTAGTAGTTAATGTCGATGACGCGGTCGAGCATCGGCACCGCATGGCGCACCGTAGCGGCCAGCTTCTCAAAGTCGAACGTGCCATCGGTGAGGTGCCGCGAAAGATTAACGGAGCCAAGGTTGCACACCGCTGTCTCTGCCGAAGAAGTCACCTCTGTAATCTCCGTGCATAGGTTGGAGAGGTGAACGACATTTCCTGCGGCGCCCGTCTGATTGTTCTTGATGTTGCAGGCGTCCTTGAAGACCATCCATCCATTGCCGGTCTCTGCCAGCGTGCGCATCATTCGTGCATACAGGTCGCGTGCTTTTATCTGCCGCCGATAGAGTTGCTTTTCCTCAGCTTCCACATAGGCTTTATCAAAATCTTCACCATACAGATCGGTGAGGTGCGGCACATCTTTTGGATCAAACAGCGACCACATGCCATCCTCATCCGAGCGACGCATAAACAGGTCAGGAATCCAGTTCGCCAGATTCAGGTTGTACGCACGGCGTGCAGCATCGCCAGTGTTGTCGCGCATCTCCAGAAACGACTCGATATCGGCGTGCCAAGGCTCCAGGTACACGCAGCACGCACCCTTCCGCTTGCCGCCTTGATTAACTGCGGCGACGGATGAATCAAGTGTTCGTAGCCACGGCACAATGCCGTTCGAAATTCCATTGGTCGCTCGAATCAGGGAGCCCTCTGCGCGAACGCGATGGAACGCCAGCCCAATGCCGCCTGAAAACTTCGACAGCAGCGCGACCTGTTTATAGGTGTCATAGATCGAATCGAGCGAGTCCGCTGGAGAGTCCAGCAGATAGCACGAAGACATCTGCGAGTGCTTCGTGCCGCTGTTGAACAGCGTCGGAGAGCTAGGCATATAGTCGTGCGAGGCGAGCAGCTTATAAAACTCGATGGCTTCGTTCACTCGCACCGACAAACCTGCAGAAACCCGCATGAAGAAGTGCTGCGGCGTCTCAATCACCTGCCGCGTAATCGGATGTCGCAGCAGATAGCGGTCATATACCGTTCGCAGGCCGAAGTATTCAAAACGATCTGAGAAGCGGTCGTCGATAGCGCTGTTCAGCTTCCGCACATTCGCGCCAACAAACTCCGCCGCATCCTTTGAGATGACGCCCTCGCGATGCCCAACCTCAATCGACTGCGAGAACGAGTAGATATTCTGCCCGCTCACTTCCTTCGAGATCGTTGCCAGCAGCAATCGCGCGGCGAGCTTCGAATACTCCGGTTCTTCTGCAATCAACGCAGCCGCAGTCTGAATTGAGATGGAATCCAGCTCTCTCGTCGATGCGCCATCGAACAACCCGCCGATGGTCTTACTCGCAACTCGTATCGGGTCCACGTGGGGCAAACCATGGCAGCACCGCTCCACCGCGCGAACAATCTTATTAACATCGACAGGTTCCAAAGCGCCGCTACGCTTACGAACCTGCATCTGCGGAGCAACATCGGCAGCAGGGAATTGTGGATCAAGGTCAGAGAGCGTCGTCTGTAGAGTGGCCACGGGGAGGTATCCTTTCGCTCCGGGAAGGCACAGACGGAAGGATCGCCGAGACACACGCCGATCACCCCATCCTCCCCTCGGAGGTGCGTGAAATTTGTGCCATATTTCGGCACATCTCATGGCAGGTCTTCGGACTCTGCAGGCTACCTAATTGTCCCAGCTTCCCAGCCCGACTTTTAGGTATCGGACCAGTGCTCTTACGGGACGTTCGTTCCTGCTTACCGCTGCGGGGCAGTTCCGGAATCTCACCGGCTTCCCTATTAAACCCAATTTCGCAATTGGGTGCCTTGAAGTAAAACGACTATATCAAGCGCCCTCTGCTCCGTCAACCGCGATATATAGCGGTATCTGTGCATATTCGGGGAGTTCGTATTTGGGCGAAAAACAGCAAGAATTTGCTGTCATCTGGGCATTCGACTTTACTGAAAGAGGCATAGAAATACTCGCTGCAATGTCCTGATGCTCCTGCATAGGGTGCTTGCAGTCGCTGACTTTGAATGAGGAGCATTACTTGAAGTTGTATAGGGCCTTTGGCATCCGAAATAGATTTACTCGGTCGAAATTTTTTCAGGTATGCGTGACCATTGCGATAGCAGGTTGCATCTGCTTTGCGCAGGCGCAGCCGCCCGCTTTTCCGGGAGCTGAAGGATTTGGCGCTACGGCCACCGGCGGTCGTGGCAAACCTATCGTTCTCGTGACCAATCTGCAGGACGATGGTCCCGGCTCGTTTCGCGAGGCGGCTCAGCGCTCCAATGCAATGATTCTGTTTGCCGTCAGTGGTGTCATTCATCTGAAATCGAATATGAATTTGGGGAGCAACCTGACCATCGCTGGGCAAAGCGCACCGGGCACGGGAATTACCGTGGCAGACGCGAAGGTCTCCATGACGAATAGCTCGAACATCATTATTCGCTACATGCGGTTTCGCGGTGGCATTGCGGAGTCGCCAAAGGTAAGCTCGCTCAATCTCGCCAACGCCAGCCACGTCATGCTCGATCACCTCTCCATCGAGTGGGGACGCTGGGATAACATCCAGACGAACGGGAACAATTATTCCACGATCCAGAACTCAGTCATTGGCGAAGGGATCAATCCTCAGAAGTTCGGATGCCTTTGTGAGAGTGATTATCTAACCTTGAGCCACAATCTTTGGATCAATAACAAGAGTCGAAACCCTAAAGGCAAAGGGCATATTCAGTATGTCAACAATGTGATCTATAACTGGGGCGTCACTGGATATGTAGGTGGCCATTCCGCAACCGACCACTATGCCGATCTTGTCGGAAACTACTTCATCAAGGGGCCTGATTCCTCGAGCTCATTTATTGGAGAGTTCACCAAAACCGACCACACCTATCAGGCAGGCAATTTTGCCGACATGAATTTGAACGGCAAGCTCGATGGCCAGCCAGTTACTAAGGAAGACTTCGAGCACGTCAACGCCGATGTCGTACAGACACCTTTTGCCCATCCGCAGATCGCGGTGCATGTAGATCCGGCCAAGAAGATTGTGCGAGAAGTTGCAGGCACGGTGGGTGATTCGTTGTGCCGGGATGCCGTCGATGCTCGGCTGATCGATGATCTATTGTCGTTCGGAACCAAGGGCCAGCTCATCAAAGATCAGAACGAGGTCGGCGGACTTCCACCTTCGTCTGAGGAGAAGGCGGCATTGGACAGCGATGGAGATGGGATTCCAGATTCGTGGGAGACACGTCACCATCTCGATCCGCACAATCCTTCCGACGCGAAGCAGATAGATCCAAAGAGCGGTTACAGCCATCTCGAGCTATATCTCAATGACCTGGCCTCTCCTCAACATCGAAAGGCACTACGCAAACAGGTGAATAACCATCTATGTGCCTGAAGAACTGTCGCTAGCGGATGAGCGTAGCTGCGAGCAAGGCTAAAACGACGCCATAGAGATCACATTCAATCTTTATAGAGGCAAGCTCTCGTTCGGGATGCAGAGCAAGTGAGAGAACGGTTGCGGAGCCTCCAGGAATCGATCTTCCCTTCCCTTTGAAATCGGCAGGATTCAGCAGGCGCGTTTGTCCCGTGCTCAGGTCGACCCGGGGTGGCAGCGGAGCATCATTGATAAACAGATAGTCGTCGAGCAGATAATCCTGTTCGATAGGCCACCAAGTCTCCGGTGTGCGGAGGACGAGCTTTGAGCTGCTGCCGTCTTTGTAAATGGCGGTTACCGTCCCATGCTGCATGTGGCTGGCCTGCGGATAGGTTGTTCCCGTCATCAGCAGACAGAGCGTGTGCGCGTGGCCTGCAACAGAGAATTCGATAGCCTGCTGATCGAGCTCCCATTGCGAGATGAACGAACAGTTTGGCGCGCTGGTTCCTGACGGTGTAAGGAAGGGAACATTGATGCCGGTGTGAAGCGTTCCTCCTGCGTTGCGCAAACCGGCATCGTCGATAGTAGCGTGTAGATCGAAGTTCGCCCAGCCGCCGAGAAGCGTATCAGGCAGAGCAAGTGAACAGAAAGACGACCGAGGCGCAACATAAGAACGGGTAAAGATATCGTTGATATGGTGCTCAAAGAAGGGCGCCAATTCGATTGGATCGATAGCCGCAGCGGCACTAACAGATGCGACAGTATCGGTGAGAAGAAGTTGTGGCTCCATTACCTGGAAACTGATGGGAAGCCAGTACCGGCAATCCTGCTGCTGAATCTGCGCAAAGATGGTGTGATATCCCGGCTTGATTGCAAGGCCATCTCGCAGACACGATTGCGGATCGTCGATGTTAACGGGAGCGATGCTGTGCGAAAGCGGAACACGCTCGTTGAGACGGCAGGTGCTGAGTGGAGGCGGTGCGAGAGGCGCGATGCCGTGCCAGTGAATGCTGATCTTCCACGTCGGTGCTGCTGGAAGTTCGATTCGAATGCGCGGCGAACCAATGGTTTCAGCATCGAAGTGCGCCGCGACGGACCTCCCATTAGCGATGACGGCAGGATGACTCGTGGTGCTTGCTGGCAAGATGAGCGTGAGATCCACAGGTCTTCGCAGATGACTCACAATCTCAAATGTTTCGTAAAGTCCCTCGCGATGCCAGTTAAAGTCAACATCGGGATGATGAAGCGCAGCTTCATTCCAGGATGAAGGAAAGCCGGGACGGATGGTTAGGACGTTGAGCAGAAGATCCGGCAGAATGCCGTAGAGGCCTTCGATCAGAGCGCGGGAGGTGATGCCGATAGGATCGCCGAAATCGCGCTGCGCCTCCTGACGATGGACGTCGAGCTGCGAGGTCATGTGCAGGTTGCCAGGGCAAAGGCCCATGAACATCGAATCGAGCAGATTGCCTTTCAGGAGCGCAAAGGCCTCGTCCCTCATGCCAGTCTGCCAAAGCGCAAGAGCGGCATGGCTATTTTCAGCGAGCAGCAGGAGATTCAAGGACCACACATACGGCAGCCAGTCAGAGCAGGGCAGAAGGAACCAGTCGCCGGAAGGAACATTCGGGCCGTGCACGGGAACATGTCGAAGTGCAGCAAGGCGCTCGGAGGCCATCTGCCACGCCTGCCGAGCAGACGGAACCTCGGAATCGATGGTGTGATACATGGTCCACAGAGCAGGATTGGTGTAAGTCGTTTGCAGACTAAGAATGTCTTTGGATTCGGCGAAGGTACCTTGTTCCGGAAGCCACAAAAGCTGTTGCATCCCCTCATGAATAAGGCTGGCTTCGGCCACATAGGGTGTGGGATCTTCTTTGAGAAGCCGTGCAATGGTAGCGGCAGTCTTGTTGAGAAAATAGTTATATGCAGTGGAGTGAGCAGCGCCACCGCCGTTATATTGAAGGTTATCGCTGGCCCAAATGCAGGCGTAGGCTTCGTAGAGTGGAAGCTCTTTTTCGCCAGAACGAGATCGCAGATCGGCGAAGCTCCGACGAAACAAGCGCTGTTCCCACTGGATATGGCGATTGAGCGCGGGCCATATCTCACGCGCAAATTCGAGGTCGCCCGTCCAGCGTAGATGTCGCAGCAGCGCGTCGAAGAAGACGAGATTCATATCGTAGTGATTGTGCGAGATGTCGCCGTTCGAGTGGAGCAGCGACTCTTTGCGGCTAAGATGTGTGCCGGTATCGGCAGGCCCGGTCGCTGGAGAATCATCCGTCCCGATTTGTATCGGTGAATCATTCTGCCGTGCGATCCAGTGGCGCAGCTGCTGCTTCATGCGGTCGTGGTTGCCGAGGGCATCGAGCGCATACGGACCGCGCCAACCGGCCAGTGGGTTTCTCCAGGCGACGGCTCCATGCATGACGCATAGTTGTTGTGTGTCCCACAGTGCATCCGTAGCTACGTTCAACGCTGGAATAGCAGCGTTGATATAGGCATCGGAAGTCGCGAACTGAACGGCGGAAGCAATCGCAGCAACCTGTTGGCTGCGAGCAGCGAAGGCCGCAGCAGAGTCTTGCGATATCGAAGAGGCCTCCTCAGGCAGGATACGGCGGATCGCGATATAGAGCGGAGTCGTCTCAAGTTTAATCGAGCCTGTCAGGATAGGAAGCTCGCCAGCAGTCGAGTTCGCAAGCGTCTTCCAGTCGGCATTCCAATCTGTGGCGTTGGCAATCCCGAGTCTCGAGCCGGGAGGGAAGCTGAGTTGCAGGTTCGCAGCGTGGCTTCGCTGATGAGCGGTAGAGCTTTCTATTGCGTAACTGTTGCCAGCACATTCTTCAGTGCGAAGTTGAAAGAAATTGCTCACCGGTTCAACTTCGCAGCCGATATCGCCGCCGCGTCGGCCTTTGTGTCCGCTGACGCCGCCAAACACCCATGTAAGCAAGGTGCCTGAAGAAATATCTCGTGGAGTAATCGCAAGGTAAATGCCAGAGCCTTCACCCTGCGTCATGAGTTCAAGTTCTAACGAGCCACCACCGAGCAGGCTGTCTCGAACTTCATAGATCATACGTCCGGGACGATAGCGCGCACTCACTGTATCCGCTTGGAAGGCCCATTTGGAGTTTTCTCCAACTGCTATACCGATGCGGAGATTCCCGCCATGCCCTGGAAGGTAGAGCGAGAACTCCGGAAGGTCTCCGGCGTCGACGCGAAAGGCATTGTTCGGGCCGTAAATCGGGCGGTTGAAAAACTCCTTGCCGTTGGTAATAAGAAAATCACCGTTGTCTGGAGTGTAGCGAAGAGGCCGCGACGTATTGCTTTCGAGCAGCGGTCGTGTGCCGCCTGAGATGACCTCGGGAGAAGCACCCGCGGAGCGCACTCGTTTTGCAGGAGCACCCTGAGCAAGAAGATGCGTCAAAGGACTGACAGAGAGCGCGGCAGCAGCAGCGGAACGGGCGAGGAATCGGCGGCGCGTCCAGCCGGAGAAGGAGGTCATAGATAGAAGTTACTCAAATGCTCCGCGGAGCGGGCAAAGGCAGAAAGCCTTGTCCCGCTCCGTGTAGGTAAGACGGTTGAATTGCGTTAGAAGTTGATCTTGCCTGCGAACTGCCAGTCGCGCGGATTGTTGTTCTGCTTGCTGAGAGTTCCGAAGCTGCTGCTGGCGAGCGAGACACCAAGGCCGCCGAACTGTACGTGGTTGGTGACGTTGGAGCAGTCAGCCTGGAAGGTGAAATTAACACGCTCGTAAATGGGGAAGACGCGCCGAACGCCAGCGTCCCAGCTATAGTTTCCGATGTTGTGGATGCCATAAGGCGACATCCGCGGAGCATCTCCGAAGTTATATCCGGCATTTCTCGGAGTCGCGAGGAAGCCACTTGCGTCGAGGTAGTGAATGCTGTTGATGTTCGCAGCCGTCACTCCATGACCATATCCTCCATTGATGCGCTCTGGTCCGGAGAACGCCGGGTTATAGCTTGGGTAGCACGAGCCCGGAGTATTGCATCCTGTTCCCGCGACGGACAGGCCCGCGCCCGCGACCTTGTTGAAGATGGAAGAGAGCTTCCATCCCGATGCCAGGATGCGCACAGGCAGAGAGCCTGAACCCAACTGTCCGGGGCCACCGATCGGAAGGGCGTATACCCCAAAGATGTGCAGCGACTGCGGATCGACGGTGGTGTTGGCGCGATCGATGCGATTAGCCTGCGCCGGGGCGTGACCACCATCGATGACATTTCCGGGAATCGGATAGCCGCTACGATAGCCGCCCAGATCGTCGATCTGTTTGGACCACGTGTAGTTGAGCGTCGCTGAAAGACCATGCCACTGCCGTTGATTGAGTGTGATCTCGAGCGCGTGGTAGTTCCCATTGCCGATGTCGCCCCAGGTATCGGTCACACTGGAGTACTGGGGAAACGGCTTCAGCATCTGGCCAATCGTAGCGGAAGGTCCACCGTAGTTGGCATAGGGAAGCTGGATTCCGGGGATGACGGCCTGCGCCTCTTGTAGATAGCTCTTGCCAGTAGCCTTGTCGATGCTTCCCGGAAGCTGCTTGAGTAGCGGACCAAGCACCTGGTAAGCCGGAGCAAGCTGATTCTGATAGTAGCCGCGGCTTTGGCCAACTAGGAAGTGCGACTGGCTGCCGGCGTAGTCCACGCTGAGGGTCAGGTCATTGGTCAGTAGATGCTGAACGCCAAAGTTCCAGTTCTCTGTATAAGGAGGACGTCCCGACAGATAAGGATCGGCATAGTTCGCTCCTGCCGCGGTGACGGCGGCTCCACTGCCGGTCAGATAATTTCCTGCATTGGCAGAGGCAGTCATGTCAGGCGTTGCGGAGTAGCTTGGGAAGCTGGTATTTCCCATTGCGCTATTGAGATAGAACGCCGGCTGGCCGCCCTGGCCGGAGTCGGCAAAGTTAGGACTCGCAGTAAGGCCGATCTGCCCGGTTCCGTTATAGTTTCCGGCATTCGATCCGCCCACGCCGCCGTTGTGCGTGTACATGATCGAGAAGGCTCCGCGCACTACATCGCGAGGCGTGATTTGATAGGCGCCGCCAATGCGCGGGCCAAAATTTTTGTACCAGGTATGCACAGGAGTCGTGCAGTTACACGTTCCCACGCCATGACCGATATAGCTGATTGCTCCTGGCGTGCCGGTGGCAGGATTGGTGAGCGTAGGGCTGAAGGTAGACCAACGGTTTCCAGTCTCGTGATAAGGCGTGTAGAGGTCCCAACGAAGGCCCAGGTTCAACGTCAGCTTCTGCGTGACCTTGTAGTCATCCTGAATGTAAGGAGAGAACGCTTTGTAGCGCGCACCCAGCGTCGAGAAGCTCTGTACGTAGAGGGAACTGGAATCAACTGCGCCAAGAAGGTAGCTGGCGTAGGAGAAGCCGGTGTTGGTGCTGAGGATATTCCCCTTGGCGTCATAGCCCGAGGTGCTGGTGTTCTTGAAGCTGAGAGAGAGAGGATTGGAGGGACTATCCGAGGGCGACTGGTTGAACTGCAGCCATTGGAAGTCTCCACCAAAGGTGAACGAGTGCTTGCCGTGAATCCACTGCAGGTCGTCCGCAATGGTGTAGGTGTTGACTGCTTCGTGATTGCCGCCAGGAGCCGACCAGCTGGAGGGGTTATCTGTAGGCCCGGAGAATTTAACGCCTGGAAATGTCGTCGATGCGAGGCCCGCGGGAATGTTCCCGATTCCCAGGCTCTCGCCGGTCCCATACGCGGTGTTTCCGTCGGTCGCATTTTTGATGGTGGCCCAATAGCGCGTGTAGCCGTAGCGAAATTGATTTACAACGTGTGGAGTAAAGGTATAGGTGTGCTTGATGATCGCCGTCGTGTTTGGCTCAGAGACGATGGTGCCATTGGTATAGGGCGCGGGAAGAGTTGTCGTCGAGCCATAGTCCAGCGGCGTGAAGCTGCGAACGCCCGAGGTTGAAATCAGAGTGATCTGCTGCTTGTTGCCGACGTTGAAGTCCACGCGGCCGGTAAACTCCCAGTTGTCGCGGCCCGTAGGATAGCCGTACAGATAGTTGTTGCTGATGGACGAGTTGGAGACCGGGGGCAGAAACTTCTGCATCGCCTGCGAGATCGAAGAGATCTGGCCGGTAGGGATCACGTTAGGCGTTGGTATGCCATTCTTCAATCCCATGAATTGATAGGCGCAGGTCGTTCCGTGATTTGCGGAGGTACAAGCTGCAACCGTGGTTGGATCGTAGATCGGAATCTGCTTGCCCTTGGAGTCGACCAGCGCCGAAAAGTCTCCCTGGCGAAAGTCTGTCGTGGGGATCGTCTGCAACGAAGGACTGGAGACCGCGTTGTAGTGATAGCGGTCGTAGTTTACGAAGAAGAAGATCCTGTCCTTGTGAATCGGACCGGACAATGAGGCCGACAACTCGTTCTGGTGCTCTGGCGGTTTGGGCGCAAAGCTGGTCGAGCCGTCAGCATTATGAATCTTGACCGACTTCTGAAGAAAGCCCCAGGAGTCGAACGCCGTATTACGGATAAAGTCAGAGGCATTGCCGTGGAAGGTATTGGAACCCTGCTTGACCGAGAAGTTCTCTACACCGATGCCCTGATACTGGGCCGACGATCCGCTGGTCTGTACCTGGAACTGATCGACGGCATCGACCGAAAGGTTCTGGTTGATCTTGCGGTTGTCGCCCTGGGAGTCGACGGTGGTCAGCGGCACGCCCTCGATATACATCTCATTCATGTTTCCCGATCCAACACCGCCAAAGATTCCCGCGCGTCCTCCGGCAGATACTCCCGGCATAAGCTGCACAAATGCGGTCGGATCGCGAGGCGCCTGGCTCATCAGCAGCGGCAGCTCAGAGTAGGTTTTGTTCTCCATCACTGCGCCAAGGGTAGCGTTCGAGGTCTGCAAGGCTGGCGGCGCCGTAGAGACCGTTACGGTCTCCGTCGCATTTCCGATTGCCAGTTTTGGATTAAAGCTGAGCGTCTGCAACGCATTGACGGTGACATTTTCCTGCTTCAGGTCCTGGAACCCGGGCGAGCTGACCACAATGCTGTAGCTGCCGGGCAGCAGCGGCGAAACCACATAGTACCCGGTTGATGTCGATTTGCGAACGACGCTGACCGAGGTAGCCGTGTTGGTCGTGGTAACGGTTGCGCCCGGAATGACTGCGCCTGTGCTGTCCGTAACCGTGCCGGAGACTGCTCCAGCACCGCTGACCTGTGCCGCGGCTGTGCATGGAAGAAACAGGAGGGAGATCGACAGCAAGGCAGCGACGAGATACTGGCTTACAGCAAAGCAGGGAGGGCGAACGGTTTCAGACATGGATTCTTCAGGGCCCCTATTTTACGGAATGGAAATAGTTTTACAGGAGGAATACTAGGAGGATGAAGTGAATTCTGTCAATAGAAAAATAGTTCCACAGGATAAAATCTAAGGCCGTTGTCTTTCAAGAGCTTTCCCTTCCTCAGCCTGCAAAAAATCTCATTTCGCGCTACTGAATCGAAATACCTGCCCACCGCTCACCGCATCCGTAGTTTTCGCGGTTTAATTCCGGAGATGCGAGCACAATCCTTCCTGCCTGAAAAATAGATTGTGGCTGCGAAAGATGTTTCACTGGTAGCGGGAGATTTAAGATGAAGGCTCTTGTAAAGGCTCATGCAAAATCAGGTTTGTGGCTTGAGGATGTTCCCGAGCCGGTGATTGGCATCAACGACGTTCTCATTCGCGTTCGGTATACCGGCATCTGCGGAACCGATGTCCATATCTACAACTGGGACGAGTGGGCGCAGCGCACCATTCCTGTGCCCATGACCATCGGCCACGAGTTTGTCGGTGAGATCGTGCAGGTCGGCGCAAACGTCAACGACTTTCACCCCGGAGATATCGTCAGTGGTGAAGGCCATGTCGTCTGCGGGCGATGCAGAAATTGTCTCGCAGGCAGAAGGCATCTCTGCGCGGCCACATCGGGAGTCGGCGTAAACCGCCCCGGCGCCTTCGCCGAGTTCATCGCTCTGCCCATGACGAATATCTGGCGACATCAGCCGGACATCAACCAAGAAGTTGCTGCCATCTTCGATCCTTTTGGCAACGCGGTTCATACGGCACTGTCGTTCGATGTCCTCGCAGAAGATGTTCTGATCACCGGCGCAGGCCCGATCGGCATCATGTGCATCCCGGTCGTTCGCCACGCTGGTGCGCGGCACGTCGTCATCACCGATCCCAATCCTTACCGCCTCGAACTCGCGCGAAAGATGGGAGCCACTCTTGCGGTCAACCCCATGGAGACTCCGATTGCTGAGGTGCAAAAGCAGCTTGGATTGCAGGAGGGCTTCGACGTCGGTCTGGAGATGTCAGGAAACGCCGCCGCGCTGCGAGAGATGATCTCGAACATGAGCCATGGCGGAAAGATTGCGATTCTTGGCATTCCTTCCAAAGAGATGGAGATTGATCTGCGTCAGGTCGTCTTCAACATGCTCACCATCAAAGGCATCTATGGCCGCGAGATGTACGAGACCTGGTACAAGATGAGCGTTCTCATCGAGTCAGGCGTGGATATCACGCCCATGATCACGCACCGCTACTCGTATGCTGATTTCGAGCAGGGCTTTCAGGCAATGATGTCGGGCATGACCGGCAAAGTCATTCTCGATTGGACCAGCCTCGCTTCCTGATCGGATTCGGAGGCTACACATCATGAGCGTGGTCAACGGGAATATCCACCCCTGACCACGCTTTTTGCTGCGTCCACTGCGCCGCAGGCGCCGACCAGAATGGATCGGTTGCAGGCAGCCCGAGTGGCAGCCACACTGCACTGGCCAGGTAGAGACTTCCGGTTGAGATGTAAGTCTCGCCCAGTGACGGCTGGTGGCCCATAAGTCCGATCTGCAACCATCCGTCTGCCGAAAATGTTCCTGTGGGAGTAAGCGTTCGCCGCTGAACCGCAGTGAGCGCACAGCGTACCTGCTGCGGCAGAACTGGCTCCGGCAACATATGGCGACGGCTGCAATCTGCGAGCAGATGAAACGCTCCACAGCGATAGGTGATGGAGCGGCCCACGATGGAATACTCCCCTGTGGGGCTGATGACTCGCTCCTGAATCGCGGCGTATCGCTGTGCCCGCGCATGAATCTCAGGGCGCATATTCTTCCACACCGGCTCAGCATCGCCCAGTGTCTCGATCAGTTGCAATAGATAAGGATGAATCACGAAGCTGTCGTAGTAGTCTGCGTGATAGTGCGGCCCATCGCCGTAGGTGCCGTCGCCAACATACCACTCCATATGTTTGCGCAAGGCATAGTCAACGCGCATGCGGTCCCAGTCGGCCCCCAGCATCATCAGCGCTGCTTCGTTGAGCGCGGCAAACAACAGCCAGTTGCTATAGCCGGGAAGCACGACGCGTTCTCCGATCAGGGCAGCGACCAGTCTTTGCTTCGTTGTAGTGTCCAGTGGCTGCATAAGCTGGCGCGGCGCACGCAGCAACGCCAGCGCAAGAAACGACGCATCGACAACGGTCTGCGAAGACGCACCAAAGCGCATGTAATCAGGTGAGGCAGGATCAACTGCAGACGCGATAGCAGCGAGTGCCCACTTCCGATAGCGAATACGTAACGCCGTCTCCTGCTTCGGCTCCTGAGCAGATGGCTCCAATTCAAGCCACGGTGCGATGCCTGATAGAAGCCGCCCAACCGCTTCCAGCGGTGAACCGACTGCACGCGCGGCAGCCTGCCCGGGCGCCGCTTCAACCGGCATTGTTGCGCGCAGCCGACGCTCGCTGAGCGCATGCAGCACAGGCTCCGAGACCTGTTCCAACAGCGCAAGCCAGGCTGCTCGATCCTCTGCTCCCGAAACCATGGCCGGGGCGCTCGGTTCACCTCTGGTCTGTGCGCTGCCAGCACTTGCAAGTAAGGTCGTCGCGCCAGCGGCCATCGTGTTGAGCAGAAACTTCCGTCGTGTCTTCGTGTCAGGCTGATGCATTAAATTCTCCCGGATAATTCCCCAGAAGCAACCATAGGTTGTGCTCTCGCCCAACGTCAAACCGCGTTTCGTGGTTCACCGATTTATTTCTTCAACGAGTTGAGCATGTCCTTACTCAGCGGCTTCTCATGCAGCAGAAGTTGTGTCGCTCTCACGCACGGGTTTGCGTGGAACCACTCCTGCACAATGTTGTCGTGTAGCAGGTTGGCCACCGCAAGCAGCGACATGCCCTGGTGGTGGGCCATCCAAGAGCGCACCAGGCGCGGCTGCTTGCCCTCTGTAAAGTCGGCCGCCTCGTAGAAACCATATGCTCCTGTCCAATTCATCGAGGCCATGCGACGAAGGTTGGCCAGCGCATCATTTCGCAAAAGTGGCATCGCAAGAAAAGTCGAATACGGAGAGATCACCGGGCCATCCTCCGCGCCGTACTTCAGTGCAAGCGACGGAATCCCCCATGCCTTATAGCGATAGCGGCCCGATGTCTCGGTCTCTGCGTAGCCGGACTCCGAGATGCCCCATGGAATATCTCGCACATAGTCGCGCTGAATTCGTACTGCCGCTTGTAGGGATCGAGCGATCAGCGTGTCGGGATAAGTCTTCATCCACAAGGCCGGCATCATGTACTCGAACATCGTCCCCGTCCACGAGAGCAACGCAGCGCGTCCGTTGACGATCACATGCGACCGGCTCAACCGAAACCATGATTGTTGCGGCACATCTCCTTTGGCAATCGCGAGCAGTGCTGCGATGCGCGCCTCCGAGGCAAGCAGGTCATAGCACGCTGAATGAATCTCTCCGGTATTGCCGTCATAGGCGATGGACAAAAGCTGGCGCGATTCGACAAGTAGAAAGCCGAACTCCATCGCTTCGGCACACTGCTGGGCACGCGCTGCGATACGGGCAATATCGCCGTGGAGCCGCGACAGCCTCACTCGTGCCTCCGGCAGCAACGAGCGTAGCTCCGTAGTCAGGGCACTGAGGCTCGATCCCTCCGCATGAGTGACCGGAGTATCCACAATGCGTCTCTCGAGCGTAGCAACATATTGTGCTGCCGCCTGCAACGTCGGAATCTTGTTATCTTGTTTGACCGCTACATCGGTCTTGCTCTCTGACGCAGTCAGGCCGAAGTAGTCAAACAAAGGAACAAAGCGCGGTAGAAGCCAAGGGGTATATTCCTCGATGAACTGCGCCAAAGCGTTACGGCGGCGCAAGGCCTCTTCCGCTACCCAACCCTGTGTTCCTCCTTCCGTGTTGGAAGACGGCAACTGTTCCTCCATTACCTTGCGAACCAGCGTCTGCATCGTCTCTAATCCGCTGCCGTTCGCACGCTGCTTGTCTCTCTGGCGGCGATTGCCTGATTCAAATCCTCCATGCAGCATCTCATCGAGCGCTGCAAAAGTATTTGAATTAAGTAGAGGCCGCTTCAGCAGATCGAGTGCTCCGGTGTGCAGCGTGTAGAACGAAGCTGCGAGGTTGCCGCTATCTACAGTGGAGACGACCTTGGGGGCAATCGCCTCCAGTCGCTCGATGTTGTTCCAGTTATAAATGTGTCCCCGGTGTTTTTCGAGCCGATCGTAGGTGTCGAGCGTTCCCGATGTCTGTTCGGTAAATTCGGGCAGCGTAATGAATCCAAATTCGTACGCAGCCTGACGCGAATTGAGCAGCATCCCCAAATTTGTAGGCGAGAGAGTACCAACCTGTAGCGTGTCCTTTTCTTCTACATTGTCTGGAATCAGCCAGTGATTTTCCTTACCGCCAAACTCCGAGAAGAAGCGCCAGATATGTAATGCGTGATGCTGCAGGAACGATCTGTCCTCTGCTGACAGCGGGCCTTCTACGCGCCGCGGAGGCGAATCGAGCCAGAACACAGCGACCGGTGCCAGCGCCCAAAGCACCAATACGGGTGCCGCTGCCAGAAGTGCATGAGGATGTTTCCAGACCAGAAGTCCTGCAATCAGCAGTGCAATTACAGGCGAGAGATTGAGGTAACGATCAAGCGAACTCACCGAGGTGCCAGCCTCGGCTTGCGCTGCTGTCTCCCAGTCCAGCAGATTCTTGCCCGAGATCAGTGTTCGATTCAACGACCGCACAATCGCATCGAGCGACAGCAGCATGTGATGTGCAAGGAAGATGAGATTAAGGATCGTGATGCCGAACGAAGCTGCGAAGGTCGAGAAGCTCTCCTTCAATGCAACAACGCTTCCGTTCAACACGGCCCTGCTGAGGTTGAAGCCAAATTGAACAAGTCCCGGAAGCAGGAGGACGATCAGGGTTGCGATCGTCCAATAGATAGGGCCGCCGGGAAGGAAGAGCCAACCGAACAGAAACAGCAAAAATGTAACCGGCTCGAGGAGACTACGGCGCAGGTTATCGAAGATCTTCCAGCGCGAGATGGTGCTGATCGGGTTGGCAACAGAGCGCCCCGATTCATCAGGCACCGTGCTGAAGAGCCACCGCATGATCTGCCAATCGCCGCGAAGCCAGCGATGTTTGCGCTTCGTGTGGGCCGAGTAGCGCGACGGGTAATCGTCGATCACCTCGATATCCGTAGCCAGTCCAGCGCGTACATACGCGCCTTCGATCAGGTCGTGCGACAGGAGCGCATTGCGCGGGAAACGATTCTCCAGCAACGCATGCAGCACGGAAACCTCATAGATTCCCTTGCCGGTAAAGATGCCTTCGCCAAACAGGTCCTGGTAGGCATCGGACACTGCGCGCGTGTAAATATCGAAACCCGTCTCGCCCGAATACAGCGCCGCCATGCGCGAGCGCGAGGCTGAGCCAACGCTGACGCCAACACGCGGCTGCAGAATTCCGTACCCAGCCGTCACGACACGCAGGCGTGGATCGATGATCGCCTGGTTGAGGGGATGCGCAATCGTTCCCGTAAGCCTCGCCGCTGCGCCACGAGGCAGTTGCGTATCCGAATCCAGCGTAATCACATAGCGAACGCGATCGAGAAGGTGGAGCGGCCCGGCCTTCACCGGGAACGTATCGAGCGCATGGACCAGCAGCTTGTTGAGGTCGAGCAATTTTCCGCGCTTGCGCTCCCACCCCATCCATACACCCTGGCGAGCATTGAAGACGCGGTGACGGTGCAGCAGGAAAAAAGATCCGCCATTCTGTCCAGCATATTTTTCATTCAACTCGTCCACGAATCGAAGCGCCAGCATCACCAGCGGGCTATCATCCTCATCCGAGGGACGCGTCGTCGTATCCGGCAAATCGGTAAGCAAGCCAAAGTGAATGTTCTTATCTTGATTTGCGAGGTATCGTGCCTCTAGTTCTTCAAACAGCTCCGTAACCTGCTTCTCATTCATCAGAAGAGTCGGCACGATGACCAGCGCCGTCATCTCCGCAGGAACGCCCTTCGAAAAATCCAACTTCGGCAACGGTTCAGCCTTCATCAGGGCTGTGACACTGCCATTGACCAGATCGACCGCGCCTTGCGTCACTGGCAGCAGAGCCAGCAGCAACGCGCCAATGACCGCCCAGTAATCGTGATGAGGAACCAGCGGAAGAATAATCGCTGTGATTAACAGCACCGCCAGCGTGAACGTCCCGAGGATGTAGAACTCCTCATTCCATTGCCGCATCATCCCGCGCAGCCGCTCCATCGGCTGCGGATGATAGCCGATGCGATAGTGCAGTCGCGGCACGCCTTCCGCTAAAAGGTAGTAGCCAATATGCGCTCGCCGCTGGGCCAGCCGAGGGTCCGGGTGCGGTGTCTTCGTTGCCTCGCGTGAAAGATCAAGCGCAGCCTGTGCGGTTTCTACTTCGCTGAAATTTGCGTGGCTCGCCATCGTCGCGACGCGCTGGTGGTACATGCTCCGCGTCTCATCCTCCATCTTTGCGAAGGCCCCCGCCGGGTCTTCGCGGAGGATCGCGTCAAAGGCGATCAGCGGTTCGAGCACGGGCCGCCATTCGCACTGATCCATGCGTCGCAATCCATGCAGTGGAGTAGAGAAGGGCGACTCTTCGATAGGCGGCAGCTCGCCCGCGGCGAAGGCCTCGTCTGCCCGGTCGAGAATGTACTCCAGTTGAGCCAGCTTCAGCGCCAGCGGCAGTAGCCCGATCTCCTGCAGCAGCAAAGGATCGCGCCGCTGAAATTGTTGCACGTAGACGGCAAGCGATTCTGGCGACCATATACGCGCGGCCGAGAGGTATCCCTCCGCTAGAAAAATGACCTGCGGCAGCACATCCCCTGAAGGAAGCCGAACCTGCGGAAGCTCTGAGAATCCTTCCTGCGCGCTTTCGGTGCCGACAAGCACCGCCTTCAACATGCGCGTGCTCTCCAGCATCTCCAGCTGCGGCGTCAAGGTATTGCCCGACGTCTGCTCGCGACAGATCGCCAGACGCTGGTCGAGGCGAACGGCCATTTTTTTCAAGCGCGTTTCAAGATCAATACTCCCCGTTCCCGGAGCGACGATTGCCAGGTGCCGAATGAGCGTGTCCGCATGTTGTCGCAGCTCTTCGTCAGGAATCGTCGGCTTCTCCGGCAGCCCCTCGGTCGGCAGACCGAGCACAGGAGCCGTGGGTGGCGGAAGGCTCTCGGAGGTGGAATCATTTGGAAACAGGGACATGAAGCTTTCCTTATCGGTGATGCAAGACATTCGCTGCAACGACTTGCAGGGACATAGGTTCTGATGACAGATTCAGCGCGCCGCGTTTACCGGTAGCTCGCAGCCTGCATTTCAAACATCTCAGCGTACAGGCCGCCCGCACGCATCAGTTGTTCGTGATTTCCTTCTTCGATCAGGCGTCCGCCGGAGAGAACCACAATCCGGTCTGCCATGCGAACGGTCGAGAAGCGATGCGAGATCAGCAGCGCCATCTTGCCCAGGGTCAGTTCGGCAAAACGTTCAAAGACCTCCAGCTCGCTGCGGGCATCGAGCGCCGCCGTAGGCTCGTCCAGTATAAGCAGTTGCGCATCGCGCAGATACGCGCGAGCAAGCGCGATCTTCTGCCACTCACCGCCCGACAGCTCCACGCCGCCTTCGAAGCGTCGTCCCAAAATCTGGTCGTAACCACCCGAAAGCTTTTTCACGACTTCATCAGCAAGACTCTTATGCGCCGCATCTTCAAGATCGCTCTCGCTGTGTGGCTGATCGACGCGGCCTACAGCGATGTTCTCCCGCGCGGTCATCTCAAAGCGCATGAAGTCCTGAAAGATCACGCCGATGTGCCGGTGCAGGTCTTCGAGCGAGTAGTCGCGCAGGTCGACGCCATCCAACAGAATCTGGCCTTCGGTCGGATCGTACAGCCGTGTAATCAACTTCACCACGGTTGTCTTTCCCTGGCCGTTCTCGCCGATCAGAGCAATCCGCTCTCCCGGCGAAAGCGTGAAGTTGAAGTTATGCAGCACCGTACGATTCGTCCCCGGATAGGTAAACGAGACATTGCGAAATTCAAAGCCGCTTCGTATCGGCACTGGCATCTTGTTGCCGTCCGGGTTCGCGTGCACCGTCGGCTCCATCTCGAAGAAGGCGATCAAATCGGTAAGGAACAAGGCTTGATCGGCGATGCCCGAAGCAGTCGAGAAAACCTGTTGCAGGTTCGAGCTAGCCTGCTGGATGGACGCGGTAAGAAAGGAGAACTTCCCAATGTCATAGCCGCCACCCAGCGTTCTCCAGATGACGTAAACATAAGCGCCGTAATACCCCAGCGTCCCAATCACTCCGAGCAGTCCACCGACGATCAGCTTCGAGCGCGACAGTGCAACATCCTCGACATAAATCTGGCGGGCAAGCACCTCAAACTTGTTGGTGAAGAACTTATGCAGCCCAAAGAGTTTTACCTCTTTCGCTCCTTCGCGGCTTCCCGCTACCTGGCGGAGATAGTCCATCTGCCGCTTCGCCGGTGTCTGGCGAAAGTTCTTGGCATAGCCCAGAAAGGCAAAGTGCGTCTCTCCCAGAAATGACGGCAGCACGCCCACCGCCAGCAGCAGCACCAGCCACGGAGAGGCCCAAGCTAGCGCCGCAGTAAAGGTGAGCGTGGTAATCAGCTGCTGTATCAGCCGGCCCATCATCTGAATCATCGCCAATCGATCCGTCGCCTGAACCCGCGCCCGTTCCAACCGGTCATAGAAGACTGGGTTCTCGTAGGTGGTCAGGTCCAGCCGCGAGGCCTGCTCCATCACCCGCACGCTGACGTATTGCGTATAGCGATTGGCCAGCAGCGAGTCGCTATAATCGATCGCATGCACCAGCAGACCGAATGCAACGTTCAGGCCAATTTCGGTGCCTACCAGTATCCAAAAGTCGTGCGCCAGCGGCCTGCTCCCTAGCACGTTGGTAATGTCCAACAGAATCAGCGCGGCGACCTTCGCAATCACGATAGGCAGCGCAGCAACGATGACGCGCAGACCCAGCCCCCACGACACGACCGCCGGACCTGAATCCCACAGAATGCGAAGCACGGGTGGAAGATTTCGCAACGCGGTTAACCGGTCGCGCCAAGGGCTTTCCACTTTTTTATGGATGGGGGCTCCGCTCATAGCTCTCTATTAGAGGCTCGTCCTATTCGACGAACATAGTTTGGTCTGATGCCGACGAGCCGACATGCGTTGGTCAACCACAATTTGCCGTGACAAATTACCAGAGCTTTTCCTTAAGAGTCGTCTAAAAATCTCGTTATCGAAGCTTTGGAACAACGTCATCTCCGCCAAATCCCATCCATCCACGCCCTGGGGTCAACTAGACCAATCCCATCCAGACACAACTCTACGTCATCTCGACCGGAGCGAAGCGCAGTGGAGAGACCCCTGTATTCGCTTCTGCTTTGCCATTGCCTGCTTTCTGGAAACGTCAAAGAGGCATCGCTCCGATTTACGCTTGATTGTGCCGGAACTTTGGAGTCGCTCATTTTCCTGTCAAGCCCCCAAAACCGTCCAAAAGACAAATCTTGGCGAATAAATACCTAAGTATCAGCAGCTTACATCATGAGAATAAATACCGAAAAAATGCAAATTAGTTTTACCCGATTCGGTATCCTTAAAAATAGTCAATAAACCAGCGAAGCTATCTGACTGGCCTAACCCTTTTAGAAACAATATTTTGCGCGTAAATTATTTGAATGCAATATTTTAGTAGCACAGTTCTCGTTATGTATCTAAATATAGATTCCTTACAGGAAGTCTCTACATAGGGGGTCCCCCTAGGGAGTGGGGCACAAAGCATTCAGCGAACTCCCGCCTTCGGCTTCCACAGTGACAGCCTGAAAGGCAGTCCCACCGAAAATTGCAGGTTCGGGGTATCGGGAGTCAGCCCCACACCGAAGCTCAAATCGATGGTCTTGCCCGGCGCATAGAGATACGAGGTGCCCAGTCTAAGCGTGCCCTCCACCAGGTACGATCCCGGCAAAGTTGCTCCATTCAACTGCGTGGCGCGGGTAAAGCGCTGGTCCCAGCCGAGCGTCATGGAGGTTTCGGTGTTGAGCGCGAGAATCGAACCTATCTGGAATCCGTACGAACTACCGGGACGGAAGTGCCCCACCTCGGTCCCCCCGGGATTGTTCGGATCGTTGGATGGAATAGTATGCCGGCCTGCGAGGTTCTCGGTGTACGAGAGGTTGCCGAAGAAGACAACCGGATCGCTCGACTTCGCGGCGGTCAGGTTCCCCTGAACGGCGTAGAAGCCCGAGCCGAGATTGGTCTGGCTGCTGGAAAGAGCGTAGGAGTTGGTCCCGGTAACGGACTTAAAGCGAATATTCGCGAGCAGGTCAGGCGTGTGTCCATGCTCGAAGGTCAATTGGTGGGAGACACCGGCTTGAATGTCGCCCAGTCCAAACTGGCTGGCCGAGGTCTGGTTGCCGAGCGCGTCGACGGTGCGATTCAGCACGTATCCATACGGAATGGTGAAATCCATCTGGAAGCGTTTCGGAAGGCCAAGCCTGGTGGTAAATGTTGGCAGCAGAATGTCCTCTCTGGTTCGCTGCGAGGTGATGTCGCCAACGACCAGGATGGGCAGCAGCGCGAATCCGTCGATGGTGACGTGGTCGGAGGAGGCGCTGAAATAAGAGGTTGTGTTGTCGATCTCAAGCGTGCCCGGCGGCAGCAGCAAACCGCCGCGAACCACCAGCGCCTGGTCCAGCGATTCGGTTGCGCGCCGTTCGGTCTCGTCATAGGTAGCGTTGTTGACGATCGCTTCTACTCTGGTGGTGGAAGGAGCAGCCTTCGTCTCAGCGATGCGCGCAACCCGTGCCGGGCTGCTGGCCGAACTGCCGGATGAGGTATTTATCGTGTTCAAACGGTCTTCAAGCTGCTGCACTCGTTCGAGCAGGTTGCGGATGATGGCATCGCGTTCGCGCAGAGCCTGTTCGATGCGTGGGTCGAGCGGCTCTTGCACCGGTACCCCGGTTAGCGAATGGCGCTGCTCTGGGGGATTGGCGGCAGGCGCGGAGGAGGTCTGCGCCAAAGCCGAGAGTGTGGCAAAGAAAACGATCGAGCCCAAAAATAACACCTGTCGCAACATGACCTGAACTCCTCCACCTAGTAGAGAGCGTTGGCGGGAATCTCAACTCCTATGCCGCGGGAGATGAGAGTCTCGTCGGGAATAACACGGGATGCTGCGGAGACATTTTTGGGAGCCAGCATTCTGGGGTCGGGAGGATGAATGACAAAGACAATTCCGTTCTTCCAAATCTTCGCGAAGCGAGTGGTCTTCATGGTGACATTGCCAAATCCCGGATCGGCAAGGATGACGCGGTCTCCCACGATCCCCTTCACGACGACAAAGTGATCGAAGGTCTTGAAGTGGATGGGTGTAATGACCCAGGATTTCTCGGTGGCAAGATCTTCGAGCGACATGCCGCTGAAGCCTTCGGCGCTGTAGCCGCGTGCCTGGGCAAAGCGCTTCAGCTCCAGCAGTGAAAAACCGCCGCGGGCGCGAATGCGAGCAGGATCGTTGCGGTGCAGGATCCATACGACGACGGCTGCCTCAGGCGTGTTGTCGTTGAAGTCGTAGGTGAGGATGGTGCTGAGAGCTGCCGCGCCGCAACTCATGTCCCAACGCTGGCGCACCACGCCTTCATCGCGCAACGCTTTCAACGTGCGGATGGGCTTCTTTCCCTGGGTCTCCGGCATGTTGATGGAGGCCTGTGCCTGAGCGCGAGCCGACGGCAGGGCAAGGCAGACTGCCAGTGCCGCGAGCACAATGTGAAGGATGGGGCCGCGCAAAATCATTAGTGTTTTCCGTTGATGTTCGTCTGGATGATGGTTCCGACCGTCGAGTTGATATTGACGTTCAGATTCAGCAGCACGTTCACCTTCGAGTTGACCGCGTTGATGTTGATCAGCGAACTGAGATTCTGCTGCGCGTTGCCGTTGAGCGTAAGCGTGCCCACCGAGGTTCCGGTATTGGGGCCGCTCGACATGGCGAGCGAACCGACGCTTGAGACCAGGCCGTTTGGAGTCGCTGTCTGGCCTTGGAAGTTGACGACGCCATTGGTCGCACTCGCTGTGATGCCTGCTGCTGTAACGCGGCTGAGCGTGCTGTCGTCCATCGCCTTTGGCTTTGCCTTTTTGCTGGTTTGAGAGATTCCCACCTGGGTCAGCAGCACCAGGCTCGCGATCACTAAATTGCGATGCATAAAACCTCCTTGTCGCTCGCGAACAGCGGCGGCGAGGCAGCTCAAAAGTTTGAGCTACCTCGCCGCTTGCTGCCTTAGTGACTCTGCGAAATAACGTTCATCTGGTTGAGGGTTGGGGTCGAGTTCATGTTGGTCGTGCGGGCAATGTTGACGCCGTTGGCCACCATGCTGCCAGCCGCGTTGACCAGGTTGATCGCAGCAACATTCTGTTGCGCGGAACCTGACAGGTCGATGCTGGAAGAGTTGCTTGCGCTAAGGGTCGAACCGTCTACGGCGATGTTCTGCGCAGCGGCTGAGTCGAAGCTGACTGCACCCTCGACGTTGTTGACGACATTGCTGTTCTTGACGGCGCTGCTATTGCTCGAACTGGAGTCAGTCGTCGCAAGTGTGATCGCCGTGCTGGTTGCCTTGTTCTCTGACGAACTCGTGCTGTGGTTTGACGAAGAGTTGCTGGCAGAGTTCGTGCTGTGGTTGCTTGCGCTGTTCGACGCGGATGCGCTGTTCGAAGCCTTGTTGAGGCTTGAAGAGCTGGCATTCTGCGCTGCGTTTGCAGAGGCGGAGTTCGTGGCTCCGTTCTCCGACTTGGAGGCGTTCGAAGCTGAACTTGCGTTCGAGGCCGAGTTGTCGCTGGACGCTGACTGGTTGGCGCTGTTTGCCGTTGCTGCATCGGTGCTGGCGCTGTTCTTGCCAGAGTTGCTGGCAGAGGCGCTGTTGGATGCACTGGCGTTGTTGGCCGCATCGCCGCTATTGGCCGCTGCGCTCTTATTCAACGACGAATTGGCTGCGTTGTTGGCCGCGGCCGACTTGTTCGATCCATCGTTCTCCGTCGGGCCTTGGCCGTTGTCCCATGTCGATCCAGCGCTTTGGCTTGCAGCGCTGCTGGCAGCGGTAGTCGCCTTGGACGAGTTGCTGGCTGACGTCGCATTGCTGGCCGCGTTGGCGCTCTTGGCCTGGTTTGCCGAGGCGCTGTTCGTCGCGCTTGCATTTGCCGCATTGTTGCTGGTACTTCCCTTGCTTGCCGATGCGCTGTCGGTTGAGGCTGCCGACTTCACATTGCTGGCATTCTGCGCATTGCTGGAGGTGGAAGCATTGGTGGTCGAGGCGGACTTGTTCGCGCTATTGGAAGCCGAAGACATGTCCGTCGTAGCTTTGCTGCTGCTCGCGCTTGCATTCTGAGCGGCGCTCTTGCTGGAAGTAGCGCTGTCAGAGGAGCTGTTGGCCTTGGCATTGCTCTCGGTGTTGGCCGTATTGTCGCTCGCGGTGTGGTTCAAGGAACCGTTCAGGCTCGAAGAACTGGTGCTGCTCTTGGTGACGTTCGACGATTCCGTATCGGTGAGTTGCGAGTTTTGGCCACGCTTGTACCCATTGAGCGATGCTCCCGTTGTCTGGGACTGGTCTACCGAGTTGCCCTGGTTGACGGTCGCACTGGAGCCTTTGGCATCGGTGGTGAGGCTGCCATCATAGACATTGACGCCATTGGCTACGGAGCTGCCAGAGGCGCTGACGACGTTGACGCCTTTAGCGCCGTTCAGCGCGCTGCCCGAGAGGCTGACGCTGCTACTGTCTGTGGTGGTAACGGACGAGTTGTTCGCCGCGATCGATCCGGCAGAGCCGCTGGTTTCGGTTTGGCCTGCGGTGACATTGTCCATCTGGTTGTCACTGATGGCCTGCGGAGCTTTGCTATTCGGCTGAGGTTTTGCCTGACCGTATGCTGCACCGGCAGTAAAGACGGAAGCGGTGATAAGAGTGCAAATAAGCTTGTTCATTGCTGTCTCCATGGGCATGTTGAAAACGAACTCGACCGTACGCGCAGCCGCAAGGGCTTGCGCGGGGACAGTTGCACACAGGTCTGAAAGACTCCTCGGGACAGAGAAGTGGTTAAAAACTGCGTCTTCATAGGAGTGAGGCCAATCGGGTTGAACGAAAGGCAATGCAACGGAACTCAAAACAACATGTGCGGATGGATCGATTCAACCGCGGTCTTCAACCCAATTCGTACGGAGCCTCTTAATCACATCTATTTACGTATCGAGACCTGAACTGCGTTTTGTCGCAGCAGAATTCACTTTGGGACAGGGGCCTTTGCGAGTGCTATCGTCCATGGCACGCGCTGTAGTTTCAAAAAAAAGAGCCGAGCCAACGAGCGGCGTGCGTACTAATGCAATTGCGCTTCCAATCGCTTTTGCCTGTTCCTCAGGAGATTTCCACATCCGCGAAGGCCCATGTTGCACGCTTTTGCAGTATTTCGGGGATAGATTTTTCCTTCCTGCTAAGTTTCGTGAAGGCCATGATCGCTGTTTCCCGATTCGGTCATCATTTTCTATAAATTTCAGTTCAATAGCAGAAGCCCGACAAAGGTCATAGACTAATAGGAGGGAGTTGTGTTCATCGAGATGCCAGTCAGGATCAACGTCGGAGTATGAGTAAAACTGAAGTTTCGCTCGCGAAGCGACGACTTTTTCTTCGTGATTCGCTGACATTTCTGGCACTTACTCTTCTCACGGGCGTGCTTTTTCTGGTCACTCTGTTCCTCTTTCGCTCCTTTACCTCCCATCGGGCAGAGCTGGCGGTTCGCTGGTCTGGACGCGGAAAGGCTGCGCTCGATGCCGGAAAGCCTGACCAGGCAATGGTTGCTCTCAGGACGGCGTTGTCCTATGCGCCGGGCACGCGCTCTTACGAGATGCTGCTGGCTCAGGCGCTGGCGGATGCGGGACATACCGACGAAGCGTCCAATTACTTCATGAACCTCTGGGTGACGCAGCCGGGAGACGGCTTCATCAACCTGGAACTGGCGCGGCTCTCGGCCAAAAAGAATGACCAGGCAAATGCCATCAAATACTACAGGGCGTCGATTTACGGCACCTGGGAAGGAGATGGGGTGGTGCGCCGACGCGAGGTTCGACTGGAACTGGCGCGCTATCTGATCGATCACAAATACTTCAACGCCGCCCGCATCGAATTGCTGATCGCCGCGGGAAATTCACCGAGCGATCCGGGCCTCAACACTACCTTGGCCAGCCTCCTGGTACAGACGGGCGATATCGCCGATGGATTTAGCTATTACAAGAAGGCGCTCCAGGATGCCCCGAAGAATCTGGCGGCGCTCGAGGGTGCAGGGCGTGCCGCTTACGAACTGGGAAATTTTGCGGAAGCACACTCGTTGCTCGAACGCGCGCTCGAGTCCAAAGCCTCTCCGGAGAAGGAGAACGCCTCCGGCGACCTCGCCACGATGCTCGAAAACTCGAAGCGAATCCTTGAACTGCGACCGTCCGGAAAGCTGCGGCCGGTGGAGCGGGTACGCCGCATCCTTGGGGATAGTGTCATCGCGAAGAAGCGCTTCGATGGTTGCATTGCCCAGGTTGACGCCAAAAATGGACAGCCTCCTGCGTTACAGCAGCTCAAATTGCGATGGACGAGCAGCGCTGCCGCGATGAGCAGGCCGGTGCTTCTGCGAAGTCTCGTGCAACAGGATGCTGCCGTGCAATTGATCTTCGATACGGAACTGCAGACCAGCCAGTTTTGCGGCGCGCCGACAGGAGACGACGCTTTGCTTCTGCTGTTGGCGAAATCACCCGACGGGACGGAGCGATAGCGAGCGATGAAACAAGTACCCCTCATGGAGAAGGACCCGGGACTTAAAGAGGTATCGTCGGCCGCGCTCGCCGATAAGGCAGCCATTGCGCCTGCTCGCGAAGAGCGGCTCTTTCTGCTGCTCTCTATCTTTATCGGCATCATCTCGGGCCTCCTGGTGGTCTCGTTCCGTATGGCCATCGACTGGCTGCAGGTCCTCTTACTCGGCTCTGCGCCCAGGCCGCACCAGATTCGGCTGTTCCTTATTCCGGCTGGAGTCGGCCTGGTGGTCGCGGTATTGACGCGATACGTCTTCCCGCAGGTCCGCGGCAGCGGCGTCAATCAGACCAAGGCCGCGCTCTACATCAACAATGGCTATATCTCGTTTCGCACCGTCATCGGCAAGTTTCTGCTCTCCTCGCTGGCTATCGGCGGAGGGCACTCTCTGGGGCCCGAAGACCCGTCGCTGCAGATCGGTGCCGGCGTCGCATCGCTGATCAGTCGCCGCATGGGCATGTCGCGCGAGCGGCTACGGCTCTTCGCTCCCATCGGCGCTGCGGCTGGCCTTGCTGCCGCCTTCAATGCGCCGATCTCGGCAATTCTGTTCGTCATTGAAGAGGTCATCGGGCAGTGGAACGCCGCGGTGCTTGGATCGATCGTCCTGTCCGCGGTTTCGAGCGTCGTGGTCGCGCGTTCGTTCTGGGGATCGGAACCGATGTTCCGCATCCCCACGGTTACTTTTAATTCACGTGAACTGCTCGCTTACACGGTGCTCGGCGTGTTCGGCGGCGTCGCAGCACTGATCTTCTCCAAGGCGCTTGGCTTTCTCAGGCCTCGCCTGCGCAGCCAGCCGGCATGGGCGCAGATGTTGCAGCCCGGGCTTGCCGGATTACTGGTGGGAGGCATCGGCTACTTTGGCCTGCCGCAGGTGATGGGTGCCGGATATGAAGTGATCGACCAGGCGATGCATGCGCAGTTCGCATGGAAGATGCTTCTGGTGCTCGCGATCTTCAAGATCATCGCCACGACGCTGTCCTTCTCGAGCGGTACGCCCGGCGGCATGTTCGCTCCTACGCTCTTTATCGGCGCGATGCTGGGCGCGTCGATCGGGGCGTTTGAGAAGCTCTACTTTCCGCACCTGCATCTCACCGGATCGCTGGCATCGTATGCTCTGGTCGGCATGGGAGTCCTCTTCGCGGCCTTTCTGCGCGCGCCGCTGACCTCGGTCTTCATGGTGCTGGAGGTTAGTGGAAACTACTCGATCATCGTTCCGGTGATTCTCGCCAACACGATTGCGTATGTCATCTCGCGCAGCTTCCAGCCCGTCCCCGTATTTGAAATGCTGACGCATCAGGATGGGCTTTATCTGCCTTCGATGGAGGAGCAGCGCGAGGAGAGCGAGTTGCATATCGAGGATGCGATGCAGCCTGTCGTTGCGCCAATTCTGCAGGGATCGGAGAAGATTGCCGATGCGGCGAAGTCGATGGCCCAATACAGCGGCATGGAAGACGCGTCCGCAGTACTGGTCCATTGCCGGGAAGGGCTCTGGTACGTCGCAAAATATGAGGAGCTGAAAGCCATCTTTACCGGAGCCGATGAAGACTCGGAGGCCTTGCTTGAAGTGCGGCTGGGAATGGAGCGGACGCCGATCTTATTTCCCGATCTTCCTCTCGCCAGCACACTGCCCCACTTCAAGCGATGGCCCTTGCTGCCCATCAGCAATCGCGCCATGCGCGGCGCGCTGGAAGGCTCTGTCTCCATGCCTGACGTACTGAAGCGATATCAGGGGCGATAGGAAAGAGCCCTCCAGCACCTTAGCCTATGCGATGATGAGCTCGATGCCGGAGCTGCGCAGCGAGTCGGCGGCTGTCTCAGAAATTTGGTCGTCAGTGATGACGATGTGGACTGCTGTAGGTGGAACGATCAGCGCCATGCTGGAGCGGTCGAATTTCGTAGAGTCGCATACGGCCACAACCTTCCGGGATGCCTTTACCATGGCCCGATTGACCCGTGATTCCAGAACATTGGGCGTGGTGATGCCGATCTTCGGATCGAAGCCATCGACCGCTAAAAAGAGAATGTCGGCGCGTATCTGCGTCAACATGTCTTCCGCCATCGGGCCGACCAGCGAGAAGGAGTTTTTACGCAGCGTGCCCCCGGTGAGGATGATCTCGAAGTTGGTATCGCTCAACTCTGCCGCGACATTGACGGCATTGGTAACGATGGTCAGATTTGAGAACTCTCGGAGCGAACGCGCGATGGCAGTAACCGTGGTTCCTGAATCGAGAAGGATGCACTGCCCGTTCTTCACCAGCTTGACCGCAGCCGCCGCAATCCGCTGCTTCTCCTTGATCTGATGCTGCTCCTTCTCCTTCAGAGACGGATCGGTCATGGTGCTGCCCTGGGGCGAGAGAGCGCCGCCGTGGGTTCGCTGGGCCAGACCGTGGGCCTCAAGATGATCGAGGTCTTTCCGAATGGTGATCGGTGAGATGCCAAGCGACTCCGAGAGTTCGGAGACCAGGACGCGGCCGTCCCGATGAATCAGCGCCAGGATATGCTGCCGTCGTTCGCCGATCAGCATCTTGTTGGCGTCGGGTTGGGTGTCGTGTGACTTGTGTCGTGTCTTCATATTGGAAGTCTTTATCTCTGCTAGCCGGGGAACTTTCCTGAGCGGTTGATTCACTGCGGTCTCGGCAGCAATATCAATGGATGATAGGACTTACTCTTTGAGCGTTTCTGTAAAGTTGGTTCAAGGACGTTTCCTTTTATATCAGAACGGTCCTCGACGCTGCGGAGCGCAGACCGGTTCCGTGCCGTCGGGTCGAAGGAAAATAGCCAAAATGCTGGGGAATTAGAAGGAAGCGAGCGGTTTCCCCCGTTTGCCTCTGGTTTCAAAATACTCTTCAATTTCTTCCAGAGTCTTTCCTTTTGTCTCAGGCAAAAAGATGGCAGCGGTCAGGATATAGATCACGGTGAAGCCGGCGAAGACAAAAAACATAGTCGAGTAACCATATTTGCTGACAAAGGGAAGGAAGATTCCGGCGAGGATGGTCGAAACCAACTGGTTGATGACCAGCGCGATACTCATGCCGTTGGAGCGGATGCGCGTCGGCATCAGTTCGGTGAGGGCAAGCCACACGCAGACGCCCGGCCCCACGGCGTAGGAGGCCATAAACAGGTAAAGCGCGATGGCGACCAGCCAGCCATGCTGTTTTTCGGGAACGTTGCTGATGAGAGCGTGTTCAATCCTGAGCGGCGCTGAACGTGCGCTGTCGAGGCTGGCAAAAGGGTTTTTGAGGAAAGCGTCGAATTTAGTCTGTGGGAGGCAGTCGCTGCGAGAGATCGTCAACGGAGTTGCTTCGTCATCGGAGCGGACAAAGTTTGTCGCCGCGGTGAAGTCGCCGCAGGAGTACACCACGACCAGAGAAGCGCGATGGCTGTCCAGTTCCTGATGGGGCTGGGCCTCGGCGGAGAGAAGCTGCTGCGCCAGAGCGGGAGTGAACTTCAAGGACAGTGTCTGGTCGGGCTTCACCATGGACTGAATGGCGCTGCTGCGGTCCACGCTGACCTTTTCCGACTTCAAAAATAAGAGGCCGACGCTGGTGAGCGACAAGATAATACCGGCAGTCCCCACGATGAAGAGAACCTTGCGCCCCACCTTGTCGACCAGCGACATGCCGATCATCGTCATGGTGAAGTTGACGATGGTAAAGATGACATAACCCCAATGCGCCGAGAGGTCGGAGAGGCCGCTCTGCAACAGGATGCCGGTGTTGTAGCCAATGATGGAGTTGATACCGGTTGCCGTATTGCAGAAGAGAATTACGCAGGCCAGAAGGAACGGAACGACATATTTGCGCTGCAGCAACGAGCCAGCCAGCTTCTTTCCGTCGGAGGACTGCGCGTTGGGAGCGGCGATCGCCCGCATCTCCTGCATCTCGATGTCTGCCTGCTCTTCCGAGCGCGAGCGCATCAGCGCGGCCTTCGCGGCTTCATACCTGCCCTTGCGAAAGAGCCAGCGAGGTGATTCTGACACGAAGAAACTGCCCAGAACAAAAAGCAGGCCTGGTGGTAGAGAGACCCAGAAGATGCGCCGCCACGCCTGGTCCTTGAAGGCAAAAAGAGCGGCAGCACTCGATGCCCGACCGACCGCTTCGACGCGATAGCTGTAGTAGATGCCGATGAGCGCCGCCGCCACGATTCCCAGCGTAAGCAGCCATTGAAAGACGCCCGTGCCTTTGCCGCGATTGGAGGCAGAGAGGCATTCGGCAAGGTACAGCGGGACGACCATGCCGATCAGGCCTCCGCTAATACCTTGCAGCAGGCGGCCAAGAAAGAGTGGGCCATAGCCATGCGAAAGCGCGATGACGGGGATGCTGAGGACAAACGCTACCCCACTCAAAATCATTAAAGGACGGCGTCCCATCCAGTCGGCCAGAAGTCCTGCGAAGAGGGTTGAGATGACGCTGCCCAGCAATACCGCCGCCACAATAATGGAGAGTTGCCCGGCATTGAGCCCGGAGGTGGCCTCAAGATAGGGCAGCGCCCCTCCGATGATGCCTACATCGACTCCGTAAAGGAGGCCGCCGAGTCCTGCAACCAGAAGTAGAAACCGGCCATATCCGGCGTGTGCATCGGGAACCGCGGAGGAAGCGCTTTTGCTGGGAACGTAACTGGGCATGAACTCTCCAAAACTGTGAATCTAACCCTGACTATCGATCCTGTCACGAGTCGACGTTGTTCCTGAGGGATGATCGGATGACCTTGGCCCAATCCAGGTAAAGAGACCATTCCTGATTGCGGAGCGGTATCCCATCGTTATATTACGTTTTGCATGCTCTCCTTGGTGGAAAACTCGAATTGTTCTTGATGGAAGGACCATGAGCTAAGTCGCCTTGAAACTTCTTCCTCATGGAACGAACGTAGTCTTTGCCGATAACGGAAAGGGAGAAAACCTGCATCTTCGCTGAGCAGCAGGTCTATTTTCGTGTCTGCTTTTGTGGCCGCGTTTTTTTGGTGTGGCGAACTGCCGGCAGCACTTTATTCCACGGTACGGGAGAGGCCAGAATCATCGAAGTGTTGGTGGCCACATAGGGCATCATCGAATCGATGACCTCTTCCATGTGGCTTACGTCACGAACCGCGACCTGCACCATGAAAGACTCGGCGCCAGTAACGCGATGGCATTCCAGTACTTCAGGCAACTCCCGGATCAGGGCGGCAAACCTGGTGAGCTTATCGCCAGCTACTGTTACTTTGACGAATGCTCTTACCGGAAGTCCGACCCTGCTTGGATCGACGAGAGCCCGGTAACCCATAATCACATGACTCTCTTCTAATCTGCGGACACGCTCGATTACGGATGGCGTTGACAGACCGACGCGGCGACCGAGCTCTGCAAAGGGAATGCGTGCGTTCGTTTGAAGCTCCGCGAGAATTTCACAATCAATGTCATCGATGGATGGTGTGTCGAATCCTGTCATGGGTTCCCTTCTGAGTGTTGCTGACGAAGTCTTCTTTGCTCCTTAGGATCTAAGGCAAAACTGAGACTTACCCATTCATTATGGAATACTTTTCGGAAAATACCGCACAATCGTCATTCAATCCTTCTGGGGCGAAGGCTATGATCGAGAAGAAATCAGGTTCTTCCACGCCAGCTGAATGATGAAGCTGGCATGGTTTTTATACCTGTGAACTAAAAGGAGTAAAGCCCGTGGCTACCAACGAGAATCGACGTTCCGTAAGTGATGGAGCAGCGCGTCAGTTAGCGAATACAACCAAGACGCTTCCACAGTTATCCGCGATTACGCCGCGCTGGCTTGTGCAAATGCTTTCGTGGGTTCCGGTGGAGTCGGGCACCTATCGCGTCAACCAGGTGAAGAATGAGGCCGACATCGAAGTCGCATGCGGGTCGCGCGATGAGCGGAAGTTGCCAGAGACGTTTGTTGATTATGTCGAGAAGCCTCGTGAATATACGCTGAGCGCGATATCGACGGTGGTGGATGTCCATACGCGCGTCTCCGATCTCTATAGTCATCCTCATGATCAAATTCGCGAGCAGCTGCGCCTGACGGTGGAGAAGGTGAAGGAGCGCCAGGAGAGCGAACTCATCAATAACGCGGACTATGGCCTGCTGCACAATATCAAATCGCACTTCAGGCTCAAGGTGCGTAAGGCCGCACCCACTCCTGATGATCTTGATGAGTTGCTTGCGCTTGTGTGGAAGGAGCCGGCGTTCTTTCTGGCGCATCCACGGGCCATTGCCGCCTTTGGCCGCGAGTGCACGCGGCGCGGGGTTCCGCCGCCCACGGCGACAATCTTCGGTTCGCCGTTTCTGACGTGGCGTGGTATTCCGCTGATCCCAACCGATAAGTTAGGCATTGACGCGGCGGGCAAGACCAATATTCTGCTGATGCGCACTGGAGAAAAGAAGCAGGGAGTGGTCGGCTTGTTTCAGCCGGGGCTGCCGGGCGAACAGACTCCCGGGCTTTCCGTTCGCTTTATGGGCATCGATCGTAACTCGATTGCCTCGTATCTGGTTTCTCTCTACTGTTCGGCAGCGGTGCTGACCGAGGATGCCCTTGGTGTGCTCGAAAACGTCGAGGTCGGACACTACCATGAGTACAAGTGAGCAAAACAGAATAGCCAGCCTGAGTTCGGCTGAAGAGGCGCATGCGCAGGAAAGCAGCGGTGCCGCCAGAGGGCTGCTGCCTGATGTTGCCTCGTTGACGCAGATGGCGAATGAGTTCTTCCGCGCGTTGCCTGGGCAAACATCTGCGCCTGCCCCGGTGCAGTCTTCGCCTAATGTGCAACCGATCGGATCAAACTTCGAAACCCGCCTTCCACAGTTTGGAACACCAGCTCCGTCGATGCCCTCGTTGCCATCTATGGACAAGCTTCCCAGCGAAGCAGAAATGCAACGATTTCCTGCTACTCTGCCCTTCGTGCCGCAGGAGGCCAGGGCAGATTCGGTTCCTGCTTTTGCGTCTGGCGCCGACTCTATTCCTTCGGAGCCTGGGCTCGCACTGATCGCCGGGCGAGCTACTTCCATAGAGATTCCGTCTTCTCCGTCTTCTCCGTTTTCGCTGCCGCTGCCGGACTTTAACACGATGTTTCCTTCGCTGGATCCAGCGTTTTCTTCTGTTCCGCTATCACCGGCCTTCCCGACTCAGGAAGATGTGGCCTTAGCTCGAAGCTCAGCCGCGTCATTCTATTTTCTCGAAGATGCGGGTGCGCTGTCGAAGCCACTCCCGGCTTCTCGTACCGGCTCGCCGGATTTTCGCGTGGCTGCGTTGCCTGATCTGAAGCTGCCGCGCCAGCAGTTTGACGTGGCCTCGATACGTCGAGACTTCCCGATTCTCCAGGAGCGTGTCAACGGTCATCCGCTGATCTGGCTCGATAACGCGGCGACGACGCAAAAGCCGCAGAGCGTGATCGATCGTATCTCGTATTTTTACGAGCACGAGAATTCGAACATTCATCGCGCAGCGCATGAGCTTGCCGCACGCGCGACTGACGCTTACGAAGATGCGCGCACGAAGGTTGCCCATTTTCTCAATGCTTCTTCCAGCAAGGAGATTGTCTTCGTTCGCGGCGCGACTGAGGCCATCAATCTTGTGGCGCAAAGCTGGGGCCGCAGGCACATCGGCAAGGATGACGAGATTGTCATCAGTTGGATCGAGCATCACGCCAACATTGTTCCATGGCAGATGCTGGCCGCTGAGAAGGGTGCGCGGCTGCGCGTAGCTCCCGTCGACGATGACGGCCAGATCCTTCTCGATGAATATGAGAAGCTGCTTAATTCAAGGACGCGGCTGGTCTCAATCACGCAGGTTTCCAATGCGTTGGGGACGATTACACCGGCTCATCAAATGGTGCAGATGGCGCATCGATATGGAGCTCGCGTTCTGGTGGATGGAGCGCAGGCAGTGTCGCATATGCCTGTTGATGTGCAGTCTCTTGACTGCGATTTTTATGTCTTCTCGGGCCACAAGGTCTTCGCGCCGACAGGTATCGGCGTTCTTTACGGAAAGCCGGATGCACTGGCCGAGGCTCCCCCATGGCAAGGAGGAGGAAACATGATTGTCGACGTTACGTTTGAGAAGACAATTTATCAGCCGCCTCCGTCACGCTTTGAAGCAGGTACGGGAAATATCGCCGATGCTGTGGGGCTTGGTGCCGCGATCGATTATCTCGATCGGATTGGCATGGTAAATATCGAGCGCTATGAACATGAGCTTCTGATCTATGCCACGAAAGAGTTGCTGACGATCCCTGGGCTGCGTCTGATTGGCACTGCCAAGGAGAAGGCTGGCGTTCTCTCGTTCGTACTCGACGGCTTCCGTACCGAGGAGGTTGGTTCTGCGCTGAATCGTGAAGGCATCGCGGTACGCTCCGGGCATCATTGCGCACAGCCTACGCTGCGAAGATTCGGAGTGGAGACGACGGTTCGCCCATCGCTTGCGCTCTACAACAGCTTCGACGATATCGACGCGTTGGTCGCTGCCGTGCGACGCCTCAAACAATTCAAAGGTTGAGGCGTTCCTCACCACCAGTTGCTCTTTGATTCTGATGGCTCAGTAGATGAGTTTCAACGAGAACTGGATCTGGCGTGAATTCCCTGCGGTCTTGCTGATGACGCCGAAGCCTGCTCCTTCAAGGGTGTTCGCGGGAAGCCCCATGGTTACGATGTTGAAGAGGTTGAAGAACTCCGAGCGAAACTGCACATCGACAAGTTCGGAGCCGCTTTTTCGTTTGCCGAAAGGCGTGTCTTTGATAACGGCAAAGTCGTAGTTGTAGAAGGCTGGGCCGCGAAAGGTATTTCTGCCCAAGGTGCCGAACCGGCCTTTGTTCGGGCCTGTGCCGTTGGGTAGATCGATGGGGATGGAGAAATAAGAAGCGTTGTTCGCCCCTCTTCCGAAGTAGTCTTCCCGAACCTTTCTCGCCGCATAGAGATGTGGCTTCGCGATCTGATCGGGGCGGTCAGCACCGTTGGAGCCAGCGCCAGTCTGCTGGACTCCAGAGTAGACGGTAAAGGGTGAACCGCTGGTGATGGTTGAGATCGCCAGAACCTGCCACCCATGGGTCAGCTTACGATTGGCGTTGAGGAGAAAGCTCCAGTCTTCGACGTGGAGATTCTGAACGGCGCTCAACGTAAATGCCTGTCCAACGTCGAAGTTTGCTGGGCCTTTTTCGGAATGTGTATCGAAGGGATTTTGCGGATAGGCCTGGGCCACAGCGCCTGTTGCTCCGAGGCCGCCTGAGACCGAGCTGGTGTCGTCAATCGCCTTGCCCCAGGTGTAGCTGGCCTGAAGACTGGGACCATAGTGGCCTACATTTCCAGAGAGCGAAGATTGAAGTGCGTGATACGTAGAGTGCGCCGTCGCTGTGATGATGTTTTCGAGCCCGAAGCCACCGATCACATTGCCGGAGGAATCAAACTGCGTGTAGCGAGCAAATTCTGGATCTGCCCCGGGGTAGGCGTTGGGGAAACTTGTGCGCGGTAACTTAACACCCGCAGTACCAACGTAGTTCACATCAGCCGTCAGTTTTCCGATGGCTCTCTCCAAGCCAGCTGTCCATGTGTACAGAGTGCCGTTCCCGAAGGATCGGTCGATTCCGCTCAGGCCGAGAGGGCTGATGACGTGGCTCGGTGTCAGTGCTGCAACATCTTTTTGGTAGCGGTCAATGTCCATCACGGTATTAGAAGCCATATCTTTGGTATTGCCGCTTGCAAAGATATCTACGCCTGCAGGCGTGTAGGCGCGTGGCAACTGTGACGGTGAAATGGTGAACCCGAATGGAACGGGAGCGCCTTTGGCTGCCGTCAGTCTGGGATAGACAGCAAAAGGAGTTGAGCCAGTAAGGAAGTTGTCCTGCCAGATGTTCGGCGGTATGACTGTTACGGCGCCACCGGCATGAAATTGCAATTGCGATGATGCGCGCCAGGTAAGCTGCAATCGTGGTCCCCAGCCATTGAGGCTATCGTGATATGCCGGTTGCGGATTGATGACGTACTCTTGCGCACCGGCTGTATTCAAAAACCCTGAGGTGCGTTTTGCACGCTCTGCGATTGGCGTATAGATCTCCCAGCGAACGCCATAATCGAGAAGAAAGCGGTCGCTCAGCTTCCAGCTATCTTGTATATAGATGGCTCCCGCATTGCGATTGATCGCTGCTGCTCCAATATGTTCTCCGTTGGAGAAATAGCTCGGTGCGACCGCCACGGTATAGATAAAAGGGCTACCCGAGAGTAATCCTGTCAACGTATCCGGCAGAGGGTCCCCGGCGTAGATATCGTGCGTTCCACTCAGCGAGCGTATGTCGGATCTCGCATAGGCTGTGCCTCCACCGAAATCGTACTCGCCATTCGGACTGGTGCCGTAGTAAGTTGTATCTCGGTTCAGGCGAACTTCGCCGCCAAATTTAAACGTATGCCGAGCCATGGTGACAACGAAATTTTGCTGGGCTTGAAATAAATTGCCGTAGGCAGTCATGACCGATCCAGCAGCCGAATTGAAGGCCTCAAAGGAGCCATCGCTGAACTTCAATGCCGGATCGGTTCGATTCGGAGTCGGGAAAGACGGAGTGCTGCGGGTGATGCTAAGAGAAGACTCCATCGTAAAGCGTGGCGAGAACGCTCGCGTGAACTTTGCAAGTACATTTCTCTGCCTGTCGATGTACTGCACTCCGAAGGAAGGATCAATCGCAGTCTGGTCAGGATTCGTGGTGGGTCCAGTCAGGTTGTTGAGATTGAACCGGAGCAGGAGATGATTTTTCTCCGAGAGATTGTGGTCCAAACGGATGGAGAACTGATCCGCATTGGTGACGACCTTGGACGAGATCGCATAGGTGTGCACGCCGTAGGACCCAGTTGGGAGATTCGGTAAGGGGTATCGCGCCAGCACTTTAGCTATTCCAGGATCGACGGGAACAATCAAGGTATCGCCGGGAAAGGCCGTGGTGTCGACTCCCGTGCGCTCCTCTGCTGTCGGCACAGGGAATACCTGGGTCGTTCCGAGGACCTGGCGGAAGCCCTGATACTGTCCGAAGTAATATGTCTTGCCCCGTCCGTCATAAATACCGGGAATCCTTACAGGACCACCGTTGGTAAATCCAAATTCATTTCTGCGGAAGGGAGGAATCCGTTCCGGATGCTCAGCCGAGGCATGATCAAAGTAGTTGCGGGCATCAAACGCCGAATTTCGCACAAACTCAAATACCGATCCATGAAATCCGCTGCTTCCTGAACGAGTGATGATGTCGGTGAAACCTGCTGCACCGCGGCCAATCTCTGCAGGCATCCAACCGGAGCTTGAGCGAATTTCCTGCACCGCGTCTACATTAAAGTTGGAGAAGGTGGAGCCGCCCATTTCGGGGTCGCTGATATCAGCTCCGTCCATTGCAAAGACGGCCTCGACGCCACGCTGGCCGTTGATGGCAAATTGCTGGGTAAAGTTGGTGGCTCCGTTCGTGTCTGTCATGGTTCCAGCAGCCAGTAGCAATAGCTGGCTGAAATCACGCTTGTTCAGCGGTAGCTCGCTTACTGCCTGACTGGAAAGTGCTTCGCCACCAGAGCCTGTATGTTGCTCGATCAATGAATTTACGGAGAGATGTTGCTGGTCCAGAAGCGTAATGGTGACTGTCGGCGCTGGGTCGGAGATGTTGATTGGCCGAGCATCTCGAACGGTGTAATGATCGACCTCGACTGAGAGTTGGTACGATCCAGCCGCGACTCCTTCCGCACGAAAGTGACCGTCGCCCCCAGTGGTGGCCTCTATGCTTCTGCTCATCCCTTTGAGATGGACCGATGCTCCTTGTATTGGGGAACCAGCAGCATCGTGAAGCACCCCCTGCCAAACGATGGCTGCATTATCTTGCGCCAGCATTCGTGTTGAAGATGGAAGAATGACAAGCGCCACCATCAGGCTTAAGGAGAGCCATCGAAACAAGGCTAGCGTGATGAGTCGTTTTGCATTGGCAGATTTTGTGAAGGTTTTCGTCATCCCACTCCCGGCGCAGAATACAGTTGCTCCATACTACTGATCGCTTGCGTCTTGTCGCCAGCCGCGCGCTCATTTTGTGCGTACCACGTCCCCACCGCGAAGCGGACAGCGGCCTTACAATAGGATTGCTCTGTAACATGTTGGCGGTATGACGGGCAGAGTGATCGCTGCATTCAGGACCATTAGCCACCGACCTGCACTTATTTTCTTAGCTGCCACTGTGATCCCGCCATGTTAGATTTCCACGAGTTACGCTCGCTGCAACCCAAGGTCCACGGAAGGCTCCTCCAAGTGCTTACGGCCCTCTTCGCCCTCATGATGTTTGTGCTTCCGGCAGCGTTTGCACAGCAGGCATCTCCTGGGTACCCCGGGGGTGCGACGATAGCAGGCCTCGTTCGCGGCTTCGACGGAAAGCCGGTGAACGATGCTACGGTCACGCTCGCGAAGAAAGATCGCTCGGATGATTTAGCGGTTAAGACCAAGGCGGATGGTGCCTTCTCGTTTTCGCCCGTTTCGGCAGGCAGCTACCAGCTCAGCGCGGGACGATTGGGATCGCACAGCCGTGTTGCTCCCGTCACCATATCTCGAGAGAGCGATACGAAAAAAGTAGATCTAATTCTTGAGAAGGATGGACCGGCGCAGAGTTCCGGAGCCCCGGCAAAGTCTGGAGCGCAAGCTATGGAGTTCAGCGATCAGCCCAACTTTACCGTTGCGGGCGTTACCGATTGGACTGCCGTGGGCGGTCACGGGTCGGACTCGATCCTGCGGACCAGTGAGTCTCTCGCCAGCGAGACTGCCACACTTAAGCCGGGAGATGTCGGCCATGTGGCGGCGGCTGTCACGGGAGACTCCAAAGCAGAGAAGGAGTCTGAAGGCAAATTACGCGCTGCACTTACCAGTGCTCCCAATCGCTTTGAGACAAACCACCTGTTAGGGGTGTTTTATCTCAGCAGCAAGCGATATCAGGAAGCTATCCCGTTGTTGGAGAAGGCCTACCGAATCGATTCGAGCAATGAGGTGAATCTCAATGATCTGGGGTTCGCGTATGTGGGAAGCGGAGACCTCGCTAAGGCTCGCGGGCGTATCCGTGAACTATTGGAAGATCATCAAAGCGCTGAGTTACATCGATTGATGGGAGAGTTGGATGAAAGGTCAGGCAATCCACTTTCGGCAGTTCACGAATATGAGCAAGCGGTAAAGCTTAGTCCAGGCGAACAAAACTACTTTGATTGGGGCTCCGAGTTACTGCTTCATCGTGCCGTTTGGCAGGCACAGGAAGTTTTTCGCAAAGGTGCAGAGGCATATCCCAAATCTGCCAGAATGCAGACGGCACTGGGCACTGCGCTGTTTGCGGGCGCTCGCTATGATGAGGCGGCACTCCATCTTTGTGCTGCATCCGATTTAAATCCAAGTGACCCCAGTCCCTACCTCTTTATGGGAAAGGTTCAGATGGCTGCGCCAAACTCGTTGGCATGCATCGAGCCGAAGTTAGCCAGCTTCGTGCAGCAAGAGCCTAAGAACGCAGATGCCAACTACCTGTATGCGATGTCCATTTTGAAGCATCAGGAGCAAGCACCGGACAAGCAAGCCTTGCAGCAAGCGGCAGATTTATTTGAGAAGGCTGTGGCGATTGACCCTAAGTGCGGTGAAGCCTACCTTCAGCTCGGAATCATCTCTTCGTCGAAGCGATCCTTTGATACCGCGATCGACTTCTACAAAAAAGCGATTGAAGCGAATCCACAACTCGCCGATGCTCACTATCGCCTGGCGATGGCTTATGACCGGACTGGTCAACCCTCCAAGGCCAAACAAGAGCTTCTGCTTCACGACCAGATTAAACAGCAACAGGCAGAAGCCATCGACCGGCAACGGCGAGAGGTCAAACAATTCTTGATTGTTCAGCCGGGCGACTCGGGAATTTCAGCAATTAAGTGAAGATGCCTGAGAGTCTAAGCGGAAAAGTTAAGGCAAGGTTGGCTTGAAGGACTTAACGATCCCATCCCCTTCGCGAATGGTGATGATCTGATTCGCTTTCACCTTGGTGAATCTTTCGATCTTCTGTGTCGTCGGCCACTTCACTTCGATGAGGTCTACGGCATCGGCCTTCCCAATGCCAAAGTGAAGACGCAGGTCGCTTTGTGACATGACGCTGGTTCCGCCGTGGACTTCATCCATTTGCGCGTGCTTGCCGGTGATCACTCGCACGCGCGCGCCGATGGCAGTGCGATTACATTTCGTTCCCAATAACTTGATCTTGATCCAATTCTGTTTATTGCCTCCGTCATTGCGCAGAAGCGATGGCAGATCGTTCAGATTAAGTACAAGGGCATCCATATTGCCGTTGTTGTTGTAGTCTCCGAACGCGGCGCCACGACTGGAAAAGCGCTCGCTGATTCCAGGGCCCATCTCGGAGGAAACATCCTTAAAGGTTCCATCCCCAAGGTTTTTGTAAACCAGCCTGGGATTCTTGAATGGTTCGCCCAGGTTGTAGTGATCAACCTCCGGATAAACATGTCCATTGACCTGAAGAATGTCCTGCCAGCCGTCGTTGTCATAGTCGATGAAGCCGCATCCCCACGCCACATAGCGATTGTTTACGGCAATGCCTGAAGGAGAGGTGACGTCGGTGAAGGTTCCATCGCCATTGTTGTGATACAGGTTGCAGGTATCGTCGATGAAGTTGGTCTTAAAGATGTCGAACCATCCATCGCAATCATAGTCGGCTACCGCAACACCCATTCCGGCCTGCTCGTGGCCATCATCGTTGTAGGCACAACCTGCCATTACTGCGATATCGGTGAACGTGCCGTCATGATTATTTTTGAACAGAATACTGGCTTGCGAATCGACGGCAATATAAATGTCCGGCCATCCATCATTGTCGAAGTCGTAGGAGACAGGCGTGATCGAATAGCGCGGCCCGGGTTTTAGAATCCCCGATTGTTCGGAGACATCAGTGAAGGTGCCATCGCCATTGTTGTGATACAAGATGTTGGTGTCGCCGGGCAGACCGCGCGGCCCACAGAGAATGGGCACGCCCTTCCACTGGCAGTAGTGGGTTGCGCTGTCAGAAGGGATGTGGTCCAGGTCCAGCTTGATGTAGTTGCAGACGAACAGATCAAGATGGCCATCACGGTCGTAATCAAGAAAAGTACAGCCTGCGCCCCAGCGGCCCTTTTCCTGATAGAGGCCGGCTTTGCGAGCTACATCGGTGAAGGTGCCATTTCCATTATTGTGAAATAGCATGTTGTGCCCCAGGAAGCAGCAGAACAGATCATCCCATCCATCGTTATCGTAGTCGCCCACGCAGACGCCGGTCTGCCACCCTGTAATCCCCAGCCCCGACTTCTCGGTAACATCGGTGAAGGTGCCGTCGCGGTTGTTCTTGTACAGATGCGAGGTTGGAGCTTTACCAGGCGGCCACGTCGCGTCGAGGCGGTTGCCATTTGTCAGGTAGATATCCAGCCATCCATCGTTGTCGTAGTCGAAGAAGGCCAACCCGCTGCCCTTGGTCTCAATAATGGACCGCTTGTGCTCAATGCCTCCCCATACGTTGGGAACGGTTAATCCGGCTTGTTGGGCTACGTCGACAAACTGAACAGGGGATGTTTCAGGATTCGAAACAGCGGCTTCGACGGTCAGGGAATGCTTCCATCTCCAAAGCGGAGTTGTAAGGGCGTCGGTGAGTGCTCCACCAAGCAGGAAAAGGGAAGAACCAATAAAGCGCCGTCGGGGGGAGATCATAGATGGGTGCAATTATAGCGATAGTCTTCTGACCGAGTAATACTGCTACATACACATTGAGGTGATGGAAACTGAAAGTTTCTCAGCAAAACGAGAGCACTATTCATGACAGCTATCGGAGTACCTCCAGCGCCTTCTTCGCTACAGGATTCTCTGGCTGCACGAGCAGCAGCTCCTGCAGAATCTGCTTTGCTTTTTCTCTTTGATTCTGCACTGCATAAAGGCGAGCAAGATTGAGATACGCCTGGTCATTGTCGGGGGTGAGCCGTATTCCAGTCCTAAACTGCTCCTCTGCTTTCTCGTAATTTTGCTCACGCACAAAAATAATGCCAAGGTTATTCAAGGCTTCGGGATAGGCAGGACGAAGCGCAATTGCTTTTTGCAGATAGTCTGCCGCGTGCGGAAACTGGTTCTGCTGCGCATACAGCATTCCAAGGCTATAGTTTGCTTCTGGATCGTCCGGCTGGATTCGAAGGGCATGAGTCAGGCACTCCTCCGCTTTTCCGAAGGCACGCTGTCGACGGTAGACGTTCCCTAAATTCAGCAGCGCAATCTCATAGTCCGGCCTTAGCCGCAGCGCTTGCTGGAAGTTTTCGATAGCATCTTCGGAATGGCCCTCCTGTGCATTGATCATTCCCAGATTGCTCCATGCCTCTGTATAAGTCGGGCGAAGCTTCAGGGCTTTTTCGAGGTAGCTGCGCGCTGGTTGAAGATCGTTTCTGCGTAGATTGAGAGTGCCCAGGTTATAGTAACCTTCCGCGTCATCGGGCTTGGTCGCAATCACCTGCTCAAAGGAAGCGGCAGCCTGATCGAGATATCCGTGTTGGAACAGTGCTACGCCATAGGTAAAATCGTTGCGCTGGAATGATCCTTGAAATAGCTCGCCTTTCAGCGGAAGAGCACGAGAACTTCGTTCGGCGGCGGTTCGCGGCGCAGTCTTAACATCCTCCATCACATGCTCGAGATCGATCGCTCCCTGATAGATCTTGACAATCATTCCCTCTGCATCCAACAAGAATGAGGTGGGAATGCCAAGATCTCTACGGCGATCAAAGAGGTAGCGATAGATGATGTTGTAGATGCACGCCACCTCTTCTGTTGCAAACAAAACAGGAAAGGAGAGCCTTTCTACTGTCGCCATGGAACGGGCGGCCGGAATGTCGACAGCTTCGTCGATGTTGACGGCAATTACTTCAAGATGACTGGCTGCAAACTTCGACTGGTACTGGCGAAAATGTTGCAGCTGTTCGCGGCAGAGGGGAGACTTTGTTGCCCAGAAGTTAAGTAGCACGAAGCTGCCTCGCGACTCTCGAAGCTCTCTCATCTTCCCAGTCAAATCGGGCAACGAAAATTCGGGAGCTTTCAGCGGAGTGATCAACCAGGTCTCCACCTGAGAAGGCAGCGACTCTGACGGCGGCGGTGGAGGTCCTTCCTGCGTATAGGTCTCAGGGGTCGCAACAAAGGCTTTGGCCTTGTACGACTCATTCCCTTCTTCAATCTCAATGCGATGGTTTGCCAGCAGCGATTCAAACTTCTGAACGATCCCGCTTGGCCAGCGAACGGTTGCTTTGAGCGCGCCTTTAGGTTTGCCGATTCCGAAGAAGACCTCTTTGGAGTGTTGCGCAAGAAAGCCGGAGCCTGCCTGTAGATATTTGGTTTGTGTGATGGCCTCCGTCTCGACGGTAATTGCTGTTCCAATTGCATCGCGGTTGCTCTTGTGGCCTCGCAATCTAAATGCGATCGAGTCGCCAATGTCATTCATCGCGTTGTGCAGAATCCTTAACTGAGGAGCATTACGGTTCTTAAGGATGACCTCCAGCCGTCCGTCGTGATCGATATCGGCAAGGGCAAAGGAGCGGCTATCTTCGAGAAAATCTAACCCCACTACGCCGGAGACTTCGGAAAACGTACCATCGCGATTGTTCGCGAACATTACATTTCGTTCATAGGCGTTCCAGGAACTATCTGCCCGGATTAATTCATTGATGGCATTCCACCCATGCTCGTAAGCCAGCGACGAGGTAGCGTCTTCCGGCGATTTCGCGACAACCTGCCGCCAGAAAAAGCTTGCGATATCAGTTCGGTCCACGGCAGAGATGTAGCCGTTCGTGACATAGAGATCGGAGTAGCCATCGTGATCGAAGTCCCAAAAATCTGACGACCACGACCATCGACCCATTGCCACTCCAGCCTGCTGGCTGATGTTTTGAAAGGTTCCATCGCCCTGGTTTCGATACAAGGCATTGCCGCGCGCGTGTCGCTGGTAGAGAGCGCGAATGCTTTGCGGAGCTTCCTGATGAAACTGCGCCTGGTCCGAAACTCTCTGGCCGGCAGCCTCCCACATGCTTGTGATGTAAATATCTTGGCGGCCATCATTATTAAAATCGGACCAGCAGGCACTCATTCCAGCGCCGACATCCTCGAGGTGTGCCTCTTTCGAGGCGACGGTAAACGTCCCGCTTCCGTTATTGCGATAGATCTGGGAGCTTCCGAAGTCATTGGCAATGCAGATATCCGGCAGTCCGTTGGAGCGAGATTCTCCCCAGGCACACGCAAAGCTATATCGGTTGTTGTCTACGTTCAATCCCGCAGCTTCTGTCTTTTCTACAAACTGACCATTGCCTTCGTTGTGAAATAGGCAGTTCGGCGGCCCGTTGCGCGCGTCGTAGTAGGGAACAGGGTAGTGATACTGATCGAGACCGAGATAGTACATGTAGGTGCAGAAATAGATGTCGAGGCGACCGTCGCCATCGTAGTCGGCGATCGCGGCATGCGTGAACGTCCCCTGCGGTGGACTCGTGAACTTGAAGGCGTCGCGCTTGAGTGAGAACGTTCCATCTCCCTTGTTCTGGAAGAGCAAGGGGCCGCTGCCGCAAACAACGAGTAGATCTTGCAGGCCTCTGTTGTCAAAATCTGCAAACAGGGCGCAGGCAGTGTTGTCGAGCGCACCGACTCCGGCCTTCTCCGTCACATCTTCAAAGGTCCCGTCGCCTCGGTTGCGGTAAAGCCGATTGGGCAATCCTGCTGGCTGACAGATATAGAGATCATCGAATCCGTCGCCGTCGTAGTCCCCTGCAGCGATGCCGTTGTTGCCGTAAAGATCGATGCCGCAAGCCCCATCCAGAATGGTTCGCCAATAATCAGCTCCGTGAAGCATCTGGCTCTTGTAGGACTCAGCACCCTTTAGCGCCTGTTCCGTCACGTCGAGGAATGCGGTTCGGCTTCCAACGCTCAGTATCTCTTCGCTGGCCTGCCATGTCTGCGCTGTCCAGTCGTTCGATTGGCTCCGCGACCACTCCGTCTGCCACGATCCAACCCGTTCCTCGCGCTGCGTATCGTTGCGGGTAGCGACGAGATCGTATCGAATCTCTAGTTGCACGGTGAGCGGAGCACTGCTGATCTCCTTGATCCCATAGATCTCAAACTCCGCAGTCTCAATCTTTGAAATTGTTCCAAGCCAATTCTGGAGTTCTTTGATAAATCGTTCGGGTTGAGACGGTATCGCACCACTAAACTGTCTCTTCGTCGCATCGATCCCAAAACCTGAGCGCAACGAGACTTCTTTAATAGGATTGAGCAGCGAAGCCTTAAGGGAGGGAGACAGGAGCTTCGATAAGCTCGGGAGGGTGTGGATTGATTCCTGAAGGGACTGGCCCCATTGCCGAAGAAGCGATTCAATCTCGACGGCGTACTTCTCGGTCGAATATTCGTCCGACCCCGGGGTTACCAGAGCAAGAACGCCTGCCAGCGGAGATTTTGTTGGATAGTGAGGCTTGAAGCGGATGTCGGTGAAGGGGAAGCGCGGTGGGCGTACCGATACGGCACCGGGGGAAGTAAATAGAAGGGATGATCCCCAAAAAGGAGCCGGGCGGAGTAGAAGAGGTGCGAGGCCGACGCTTTTGAGGAGTTTCCGTCGAGACAGTAGCGCTTTTGTATTGCTTTGATCTGGCATGGTTTTCAGGGAGCGGTGAAGCAGGAGAGATGCCCGCAGAATACCATCCCCTCTAAACGCCGATCCAAGCTTCCGTGGCCGAGCTCGTAACCCAGTGTACAGGCAGCTTTAGCGGACTACTTTTGGGTACCCATCATTGGGTTGATTCCACCTCAAATCTTTTTGTTGACATGGATTCAGTCATGCTCTAACGTTAGCAGTCGCATAACATGCAACCGTTTACAGCATAGTCAAATTTGGGCCCCTGCTTCTTACCGCGACTAGAAGATTAGAAGAAACAAAACGGAACTGGAAGAAAATGATGAAATTTGAGGACATTCGGATGGCTACTGATCGCAATACCCTTAGGTGGTTGAAAAGAAGTGGCTGCTTAGCACTCGCGTGCTTCTGCCTGCTCTTACTCTCAACCAATTACGCCGCAGCTCAGGTTGATGAAGGATCCATTACCGGGGTCATTCAGGATGCCACCGGCGCGGTTGTTCCCGGCGCTCAAGTCAACCTTTTGAACATCGACCAGGGCATCAAGCTCGATGTAAAGTCGAACAACGCTGGCCAATATACCTTCTCCCCTGTCAGGATCGGTCACTATACCGTGACGGTCACCGCCCCGGGCTTTTCGACAACGACCCAAACAAATCTGACGGTCAACGTTGGGCAGTCCCTGCAGGTCAATGTTCAGCTCAAGCTGGGCTCCACGGCCGAGACAGTCGAAGTCAACACCGCTCCGCCGCTCCTACAGACGGATGAATCCTCCGTCGGGCAGGTCATTACCGAAAAGAGCGTCAACGATCTTCCGCTCAATGGCCGCAACTTTACCTTCCTTGCCCAGCTCGGTGCTGGTGCTCAGTCTCCCCAGGCCGACACCCGTGGCAACGCGGCCTCCGGCGCCTTTTCCGCCAACGGCCTTCGGCCCTCGCAAAATAACTACCTGCTGGATGGCATCGACAATAACTCCAACGCCGTTGACTTCCTGAACGGAACAAACTTCGCTGTTCTGCCTCCGGTTGATGCAATCTCGCAATTCAAGGTTCAGACTGCAGCTTTCAGCGCTGAATTGGGCCGTTCTGCTGGCGCCGTTCTCAACGCTACCATCAAGTCCGGTACCAACAGCATCCATGGAGCCGCATGGGAGTTCATCCGCAACGATAAACTCGATGCTGCCGATTACTTTGAGCACACCACTTCAGGTACTCAAAAAGGTGCCTTGCGCCAGAACCAGTTCGGTGTTTCCGCTGGTGGTCCAATCATCAAAAACAAGGTCTTCTTCTTTGGCGACTATGAGGGCTTCCGGCGCGTCCAGGGAACCGTTTCCACTGGTTCCGTGCCGACTCCGACTGAGGTCAGCAGCGGTTTCACCAATCTTGGCCAGTTGATCCAATCTAAAACGCAAGGCGACAACCTTGGCCGCACAATCGCACTCGGAACGGTCTTCGATCCTGCGACGACGCGTCTGGTTACAGCCGGTTCAGTCGATCCTGTGACCGGTATCACGGCAGCTAAGACGGGATATGTTCGCGATCCCTTTGGGATGGCATCTTGCTCCGGCGGCGCAGGCACAAGGGACTTCACAACGAGCGGCTGTACTCTGAACCAGTTGCCGCAAGGCAGGCTCGATCCAGTTGCGCTCAAGCTTTTGACCCTTTACCCTGCTGCGAATACGGGAAGTGGCATTGTAAACAACTATGTGCGAAGCCCGAAACTATTCGAGCATAAAAACTCGATGGATGCTCGCATCGACGTCAACCCTACTCAGAGTGACCAGGTCTTCGGTCGATTCAGCTACGTCGATGATCCGCAATACATTCCGAGTATCTTTCAAGGGATTGCAGATGGTGGCGGATTTCAGCAGGGTACTCAGACAGCCAAGTCCAGCCAGTCGGTCGTCGGTTATACCCACGTATTCACACCGAAGACCATCAACGTAGCCCATGTTGGGCTCAACCACCTTCACACCACCCGTTTCGGCCCGGCAGGCGGCACCAACGGCATTCCGGATCAGTATGGAATCCAGGGCATCCCGCAGTTTGCTGAAAACGGCGGTCTCCCTGCTATCTCCATTGGCGGCTTGGCGACCCTGGGCAGCAACTCGTTCCTGCCGTCGGACGAAGTTAGCCAGACCCTCCAGCTTACGGACGACTTTACCAAGATCTGGGGAAATCACAGCTTCAAGGTGGGTATTGAGTCCCAGCATGTGAAGTTCTCGGTACTTCAGCCCGCGTACTCGCGTGGAACCTTTGACTTCAACGGCCAGTACACCGATGTTCCGGAGGCAAATAACGGCGGGACGGGTCTTGCGCAACTCCTGCTTGTTCCGACAGCGGCGTCTGTTCCGAATGGAGTCGACTTCTCTGGCGGCTCCGACGCGATCAACGCTTCTAACGTCAACAAGACCTACGACGCGAGAACTTATCTGGCGACCTATCTCCAGGACGATTGGAAGGTAAGCCCGAAATTGACTATCAATCTCGGCTTGCGCTGGGATTACTTCAGCCCGATCAAGGAAACCAACGGCGGCCAGGCCAATTTTGTGCCGAACGGGCCAACCGGAAACGGCGTTCCAACCTTCCTTATACCTGCCTCTGGAAAGGACAATCGCGCCTTGTCCACCAGCTTTATCAATCAGCTTGCCAAGGATGGAATTGCCCTGGACCAGACCGACCAATATGGTCAGGGACTGGTAAAGACACCGAAGAATAATTTTTCGCCGCGTGTTGGATTTGCATACCAGATTAGCCCAAGACTGGTCGCGCGAGGAGGCTTTGGCTTCTTCTACAACGCGTTTGAAAACCAGGGATATGGTCCGAACATCGGCGAAAACTATCCATTTGTCTTCAACTTCGGTTATTCGCCAGTTGTGCCTGACAATAGCCCAACGGGTCTGTCGACGGTGGCGCCAATCAGCTACAACACTCCTTGGGCAGGCTGTTCCACCGCAGGTCCAGGTAGCGTCGCAACTCTTGGTTCTGGACTTTCTTGTGTGCAATTCTCGCCGTTGGCTGTGAATGCAAAGGGCCTGGGGTTGCAGGGGCTTCAGTTCAACGCTCAGACCCCCCGCACGATCAGCGTGAACGCCACCCTGCAGTATTCGATAACACATAGCATGTCCCTGACCACGGCATACGTCTTTACTCAAGCGAAGTACCTTCAGGGAGGGATTGGCGCGAATAATGTCACCGCACTTCTTCCTCAAGGTGCGAGCACCACCAACCTCGCGAATCCAGGCGCCGGAGGAACGAAACCGTTCCCCGACTTCGGAGGAGGAAGCTATCAGGCAAACTATGGGCTAAGCGACTATAACGGCTTGCTGGTGACACTCGAACAGCAGTACTCGAGTGGCCTCAGCTTCCTGCTTACCTACACCTACTCCAAGACGCTCTCGGACGCTGGTGACCTGCTGAATGGCGGAAGCACAGGCGGCTTGCGCGCACCCTCTGTCCCGGGCCTTGGCCCTATGTTCGACTGGGGTCTGGCCAACTTCGATATCCGTCAGGTAGTGCACTTAAGCGGCGGATATGAACTTCCATTCGGCAAGAATAAGCGCTTCCTCGGTAACTCCGGGAGAGTGGCCAATGCCGTAATTGGAGGATGGTCGGCAAACTGGATCGCTTCGCTTCAGGGTGGTCAGCCTCTATCCCTCGGTTGCCCATCTGGAACGACTTCAGGAACTGGCTGCAACGACGTTCGCGTCGCAGGTCAGAGTCCGAAGCTGGGGATCCATAAAGACTCACAGGGTGCGGTGAATTGGATAGGCAATGCTAAGGCATTTCAGCAGCCCTGCGAACTCAGTTCCGACGGAACGATCTCGAACTCGCCTGGTGGTTGCATTCCCTACACCGGTAGCGCAGTTCTGGGATTTGCAGGCCCAACCACAACCGGTCCTGGATTCCATCGTTTGGACTTCTCGTTGTTCAAGGCAATTCCGATCAACGATCGCTTCTCAATGCAATTCCGAACGGAAGTCTTCAACATCTTCAACCACCCCAACTTCAATGCCCCTGGCTTCGGCGGCAATGGCGTTGTATCAATCTCCGGATCGACCAACTTCAACAATGGCAACTTCGGAGAAATCGGGTCTACCAGGGATGCTCCTTACGATCCCCGGCAAGTCCAGTTCGCTCTCAAGCTGTACTACTAACGCAGGATCGATATGCCCCGGAAAGGTGAACAACCTTTCCGGGGTTTATCCTTTTGTAGAGCACTTTGCTCACGGGGCTATCATGGAGGCGGAATTGTGAGCGGAAAGGCCTGGTGCCGGCGCACGTTGGTTCTTGCGTTATTGGCCTGGACGACATTTGCGGTAGCCGAAGTCAGTCAGCAGCAGAAATTAGATCGTCAATTTCAATCGGCAGTCGCGCAATACGACGCCGGACAGTACCCAGAGGCAGCGGCACAGCTTGAACAGCTATTGCCTCATGTTCCCAACAATTTTGAGGTCGAAGAACTCCTGGGTCTTGTCTATGCTTCCATGTCCCAGGACGCAAAAGCAATCCCGCATCTCAAGGCAGCAGTTCGCCTGAAGCCAACCTTGGCGGCTGCAAGAACTAATCTGGCAGCCAGTCTCTCTCGTACGGGCGATGCCCAGACAGCCGCGGAGCAGCTCCGAAAGGCCTTTGAACTGTCACCTCGCGACTACACGACGAACCATAATCTGGGTGAGTTCTATATTAAGTCGGGAAAGATCCCGGAGGCGCTTCCACTGCTAAAGCAGGCGCAGGCAATCGATCCTTCCTCCTATGACAATGGCTACGACCTTGCAATGGCCGATCTTGTCACCGGCCATCTGAGCGACGCACGGCAACTTGTCCAGGGCCTGATCCAAAAGAAGAACACGGGAGAGCTTCACAACCTGCTCGCTCAGATAGAAGAGAAGGACGGGAAGTTCGTGACGGCGGTAAACGAGTTTGAAGTTGCCGCTCACATGGACCCGAGCGAAGACAACTTATTCGACTGGGGAAGCGAGCTACTTTTGCATCGCACCTACGAGCCTGCAATCGAGGTGTTTCGTGCGGCTTCTAAGCACTATCCGAAATCCCCAAGACTGATGATCGGGCTGGGGATGGCACTGTATGCCCGCGGATTTTATGAAGATGCAGTGAAGGCCCTGCTCACGGCAGCTGATCTCAACCCTTCCGACCCTCGATGCTATCTCTTCTTATCCAAGGCGTACGATAGCTCTCCAACGCAAGCCGATGATGTGATCCAAAGGTTTAAGCGATACGCTGCTCTCGAACCGAACAATGCCTTGGCGCAATACTATTACGCGATGAGCTTATGGAAAGGCAAGCAGGTTGCGGGTTCAGGCCTGAACTTCCAGGAGGTCGAGGCTCTGCTCAAGAAATCGCTAGCGCTCGATGATTCGATTGCGGAAGCTCATATGCAGCTAGGCAATCTCTATGCAGATCAGCGTCAGTTCGAGAGATCGATTCCTGAATATGTCCGAGCACTTGAACTGAACCCAAATCTATCCGATGCGCACTATCGTCTGGGAACGGACTATGTCCATGCGGGGCAAAAAGATCGAGCGCAAGCTGAGTTTGCCATTTACCAAAAACTTCGGGCACAACATATGGCTGAAATTGATAAAGAGCGTGCTGAGGTGCAGTTGTTTATTTATTCCTCTAAAGAGACGCCCCCTGCCAAGCCATGAGTTATTAGGATTGTCGGTCTGAGCTGAAACAACCAGGTTTGATCATATGCTGCAGATGTTACCGAGTCGCAAAGAGGGACCAAGGGAGATTTGATGGGGCAAGTATCATTCCGTAACGCATCTGCGAAGCAATCTCCAGACAGAAGGACGCTCAGTCCTCAGGAGATTGCTCGTCATCTTGGACACACCAGGCGTGATTTTTTGCGCGATGCGACCGGGATGGCCTTGGGGGCCTCGCTCATGGGAGCAAGTCCGTTTGTCCATGCAGCGACTCCGGCAAAGAAGAGGAAGGTCATCGTCATTACATTTGGCGGTGGTGCACGCGATCAGGAGACCTTTGCGCCTGAGGGACAGATTAATATTCCGCACATGCTGGGTGAACTGATTCCGCAATCGAGCTTCTTTACCCAGGTCACAAACCATGGAATTCTAGGCCATTACGTTGCAACCGCAAGTCTGGCCACCGGAGTATACGAGACCCTTAATAATTTCTCCGCAGTTCCGCCGGAGCATCCTACGGTCTTCGAGTATTTTCGCAAAGACCTTAAACGTCCCGTCTCAGATGCGTGGGTTGTAGCGCCGAGCAATGGGTTCAATCGAATTGGGGAGAGCGACTGCCGCTCCTATGGCCCTGGGCTTGGGGCTCAGGTTATTTTGCCAAAGCATCTTCTGAGTGCCGCAACTTCGGGCACAACTGCCCAATACGGGCACCTGTTGAACGACAACTACGAAACTCCGCTTTATGCGCCACAGATTGGTGGGGGAGAGTTCGAACTGCAGCAGCTTGATAAGATACTCAAGCTCTCAGTCGATGACTTCAGAAGCCATGCGAAGACGCTATCTAGTCCTGACGAACTTTCGGTATACATCGCAAAGCGACTGATGAAGCAGGAATCTCCCAGCTTGCTGTGGATCACGATGCACGATATTGATGTTGCCCACTCCGGGGCATATTCGCTTTACGTAGACGCGATTCGCCGTACCGACCGGCTGTGTGCGGAGCTCTGGAAGGCCGTTCAGGAGGAGCCGGAGTACGCCGGTAATACCACCCTGCTCATCCTGCCTGATTTTGGGCGAGACGCCGATCAGGACGCCGGTGGAAATGGTTTTCAGCATCATCGTACTGGCGATCCCGCCTCACGCACCACCTGGATGATGGCTCTCGGAGCTGGTGTCCGCTCTGGCGTTGTCTATGACAACCCGGTGCAGTCGATCGACCTGGTTCCAACCATCGGATCAATGATGGGATTTTCCGCTGCCCAAGCTCAAGGCAAATCAATCAAGGACCTGCTCTAAGTTATGCTTCCCCAAAGTCTCCAATCCGATCAATTTGCTCGATATCCTCAAGACGCAAAGAAGCTGGCGCTTGCTCACCTGGCAGTATTTCGCCAACTCCCACTTAGTTTTCTGGCTGCCCTACTGCGTGAATTGATCGAATATGACTATAAGTTTCCTGCAGAGCGCTCCGCGATTGACAAGGAACTCGATAATCTCAGTTCTCTTTCGTCGGTGCAGATCAAGGAGTGGTTTCATCCGTTCGCAGATTTGTCTCTCTCTTCGAAGCTCGAAGACCTTGATTGGGTCAATCAACCTGCGAAGTTTATCGAGCAGGAATCGGCGTACCTCTGGTCGACTCATCAACTCGATACCTTTCGCCAGGCAGCAACGGACTATGGAAATCGGCTCCGATCTGCAGTCTCGACGGAACCTCTTCCCGTGCACAGACTTGGAATTGCAGTCATAGGACAAGGGGTAGCGTCCTACGATCTGCCGCTGTTTCGCAACCTGCGCGCACACGGAACCTACTTTGGTCAGGTAAAGCCAGACAATGGACTCGAATTGCTTCTGAGTGCGGTCGAAGCACGGGCAAAATCGCACCCTGTCGCCTACGGCCATTGGTATGTCGATGGAGGGCGAGCCGCCGCGCAAAGTCCACTCTTAGCAAACATGAGCTATCAAGGGCTCGAGCCTGTCCGCAACAATCTATTGAAATACATTCAAACTCAGGTAACGCAGCCGGGCATGGGGCCTGAAGAATTACGCTCCAACCTCGCTAGACTGCTGCCTGCCGACCTTGGGATGGACAAGGCTGGAGATTCGGTGCTCGACCGTTTTCAGGTGAAGGTGTTTACCGAGGGTTCTGGTACGCAGATCTTCAGCACCACCTTTGCCCAGTGGACAACTCGTGAAGCGCTGCGTCGCGCTCAACCTCTGACACTTCTGGTACGGTATGCTCCTCGTCAAAGGCAGCGGCCGATGAACGAATTGCTCTCTGATCCCAATGCAAATCCCGAGCTAGATCCCGAGGGCTCTCTCGTCGATGCTGACATGGGTGCCTACTATCACTGGATCAACCAGCAGCGTTTGGAAGGAGCAGAACAATCGTCCTTCCTCGTCTGGTTTGAAGGCCATAGTCAGGCCCTGGTGATTGCCCCATCGCTGCCAAGGGGGGCAAAGTCAGACTCGCCGATGGACCTTAAGCAGCTGCTTTCTTTGGCTGTCAGCTAATCAAAATTAAAGTTCCACGAGGCAGAGGGCCGCGTATCTGTGTATCGGCGGCACTGGTGTTTCTGAAGAGCTGCGCTCACTGCGCTCAATAGATTTTGAATTTCTCTACGACGCGGTTGATGACTCCGCCGGGGCTTGGG
>JBEPUY010000011.1:0-95523 GCA_041691255.1 Granulicella sp.
TCGAGGACGGCGGAGAGGAACTCCCAGCCCTCGTACTTGGTGACTTTGCCCTCGGCCTCGAAGCGGCGGACCTGCTCGTCGAGTGCGTAGAGGAGCTGCTGGCCGGTGGTGGCTCCGGCGAAGGCGGTGCGGTGGAAGAGGGTGCCCCCGAAGCGACGGAAGTCCAAAAGACCTTCAGGGGTCCGGTTGAAGGGGACGCCCATTCTGTCGAGCAGGTCGATGATGGCGGGGCCTTGCTCGCACATCAGCTTGACCGGGGTCTGGTTGGCGAGGAAGTCGCCGCCGTAGACGGTGTCGTCGAAGTGGGCCCAGGTGCTGTCGCCTTCGCCCTTGAGGTTCTTGGCGGAGTTGATGCCGCCCTGCGCGCAGACCGAGTGCGAACGCTTGACCGGGACGATGGAGAAGAGGTCGACCTTGCCGCCGGCTTCGGCGATCTTGATGACGGCGGAGAGTCCGGCGAGGCCGCCGCCTACAACGATGATTCTGGGAGTTGCTGCTGCCATTTGATTCTTACCTCAGGGGCTAAAGCCCCTTTCCGTGGATGGCGTTCGGTGGCACGGCTGAAGCCGTGCCCTTAACAAAACTTACTGTTGCAAAGACGATGGCGCTGGATTGGTTGATCCGGGGATCGTGTTTGTGGGCGCAGGCATCGTTACTGCGGGCTGGGTGGGCATAACGTCTGCGGGGGCGTTCTGATACTTCGGCCCGACGAAGGCGTAGATGCTAATGAGTCCCATGATGCAGAGTGCCGAGCCAGCCGCAGCGCATACGTAGCCGAAGCGTTTGCGGGCGCGGTCGCCGGGGGTGATGCCCCACTTGGCGGCGAAGAGCCAGACTCCAGCGGAGAAGTGCCAGCAGGTCGCGACCATCGCAATAATATAGATAGCCAGCATCCAGGGGTTGTGGAGTTCGTGCTGGACCTTGGCGAAGGCTGCGCCGGGGTGCTCGGGCAGGCTGACGCCGGAGAAGCGCTGTCGCCAGACGTGCTGGATGATGTAAGCCAGCGCGATGACGCCGGTGACGCGCTGCATGAGGTACAGCTTGTTGCCGACCCAGGGATATACGTTGACGTTGGAGCGGCCACGCAGCCAGATGAAGACGCCGTATCCGGCATGGAAGGCCAGCGGAATGAAGATGAAGACCCATTCGAGGAGGCGGACCATCGGCAGGCTGTTGAGGAACAGGACCTGTTTGGCGTAGGCGAGGGGGCCGTTGATGGCCTCGAAGTTGGAGATGATGTGCTCGATGAGGAAGGCACCGATGGGGACGATTCCTGAGAGCGAGTGCAGCTTGCGCCAGAAGTAAGAATGACCCTGACCGGCACGAAGCGGTTGCACGCCGGGCTTGATCCCCTGGGGGGACGGTGCGGGTGGGGATGCTGGCGTTGCGGCTGCGGCCATGAGGACTCCTTGAAGATCAGAAAGGGTACTGCTGTAGATATAGTGCAGCATGGTGATTATTCCGCTGCTGTCTTGCCAGCGTCAAGGAAAGCGGCTGAATTTGTGCGGTTATCGTAGCGTTTGTGCGAATTTATGGTATGTGAGGCTTCAGGGCGTCGAGGAGGGCTTTGAAGGCCCGGCCTCGGTGGCTGAAGGATAGCTTAGTTGCGGGATCGAGTTCGGCCATAGTTTTGGCCCGTTCGGGGAGATAGAAGAGAGGGTCGTAACCGAAGCCTTCGGTGCCTCGGGGTGCGCGGAGGATTTGGCCTTCGACTGTGCCGTTGCCGGTGGCGAGGATCTTTCCGTCGCGGGCTGCTGCGAGAACACAGCGGTAGCGGGCGTGGCGGTGCTCGTCGGGGGTGTTTTCGAGGGCGGCGAGGAGGCAGAGGTTATTGCGCTCGTCCGGCTCAGTGTGAAGCGGAAAGTTTTCGTCTTCGGCGTAGCGAGCGGAACGGACTCCGGGTGCGCCGTGGAGGGCGTCTACTTCGAGGCCGGAGTCGTCGGCGATGACGATTGCGCCGGGAGCGTGGCTGGAGTAGTAGATGGCTTTGAGTTGGGCGTTGCCCTCGAAGGTGGGTTCGTCTTCGGCGGGGGCCTCGATGGTTTTGAGGTTAGGTAATGGTGTGAGTGCGATGTCTGCTGTTGCGGCGGCGAAGTCGCGCAGTTTGCCGGGGTTGGTGGTGGCTATGTAGAGGGTCATCTTATCTTGCTGTAATGCTAGAGGATTTTTACAGATGGCAGATCTTACGCGGGACAAATACGGAATACAGGGGTCTCTCCACTCCGCTTCGCTCCGGTCGAGATGACGTGTGTTTTGTTGCTGCTTCAGTCCGAGATGACGTGCGCTTAGTTAATGGAGGCGGAAGCGGATGAAGGCTACTACTCCGAAGGGATGATGGCCGTAGGTGGGGTTGAGGGCCTGCGGTGCGGTGTAGGTGGTGAATTGCGCTCCGGGTGCGGCGAGCAGATGCGGGGCTAGGTGGAAGTCGCGGTCGTAGCCGGCGGTGTAGGCCTGGACGTGGCCGATGGGGGACTCTTCGAAGTTGGGTGGGAGCTGGCTGCCGGGAGAGATGAGGAGTTCGTTGGAGCGGCCTGCGTTCTCGATGCGCGTCCAGAGATAGTTGCGGGTGCGGAACTGGAGGAGGGATTCGATGAGGTAACTGTTTTCTTTGCTGTTGTCCGTGAGGGAGAGAGTGCGTCCCCATAGGAGTGTGTTTGACCAGTTGCCAGTGTGGCCTGTGCCGCCGAAGGGTTTGTTGTACATGATGGATGCGGTCTGGCGCTGCTGTGCTTCGTTGGGGTAGAGGGCTTCGGGGCTGACGATGTGGGCGATGGAGTATTGGCCGCTCCAGTTTGGCGTTGGCGAGAAGGTGAGGCGCGAGGAGTAGCTGTCGATGGCGTGGCCGTTGGGGGAGGGTTGGAATCCCCAGCGCTGCTCGGAGGGCTCGCCGCCGTGGAAGCCGGACTCTTCGAAGCGGAGGCCGCGCCATGTGATGCCCGCGGTGAGGACGTTGTAGGCGATGTGGGTGGAGTCTTCCTGATGGTGGCCGAGGGCGGCGATGGGGTCTTCTGATGCAGAGAGCCGATGCGGATAGGCAGTGGGCCCGATGGCGGGATCGCCGATGGGAGCGGCGTAGAAGCTGAGCAGGGTTTGTTTGCCAAGGCGAATGTCGTAGAGGGCGGCGACTTCCATGAAGAAGTTGTGAGGGTGCTGGCCGTCGATGATGGGCTTGCCGAAGGCGGTCTCGCCCTGCTGGAAGAGCTCGGGATATTGGCGGCTGCTGACGGTTGCGGGTTCGAGCGAGAACATCGCACGCACGGTGAGCTGGCCCGGGCCAAGTTGCCGCATCGCCATAGGCATCAGCCAGTTGGTGGAGAATAGTTTGTCGCTGCCGCGACGGCCTGATTGCTGCGTGTCGGAGAGGAAGGCGGTGCCGTGCAGCATCAGCATCCATGCGCCGTGATGCGACATGAGCATGGGAGCTGGCGTGGAGGCAGGCTCTGCGCTGGTGCCAGAGGAGGCGTGGTTGAGTTCGGCTTCGATGAGCGTGGTGGGCTGATGCATCATGCTCATCTTCATTGGCTTCGGGCCCATGTCCATACCGGGCATGTCGGGTGGTTGCGCTGAGGCTGCGATAGGGAGGAGGATGAGTGCGAAAACAGCGGTGGCTAAGGTGCGGGGCATAACGGATTCTTCTCCTGATAACGGCTGAACGGCGCGCAGCGCGGATTGCGCTGCATAGCGGCAATCGTAGGAGTGGAATCAGATGCGGAGCGTAAGATGCGGCGAGAGCGGAGGGGGCCAGATGTGTCGGTCGGGAGGCGACAGGATCGCGAGGCCGTTTAAGTGGATGACTGCGGCTTCAACGAGTGAAGTTTGGGCCGGCTGCTCGATTGTTATAGCTGTTGCAGTCGCCGAAGGTTGATGATGCACATCACAGCATACGGGAGCTTGCTGGTTGAGCGGCGAGTGCTTTGTGCAATGGCTGCATGAGGCAGCGCTGTGGCTCGCAAGTTCCATGCACGATGCGGAGCTGGCGATCAGCATCAGCATGCAGAGGACAGCGGCGAGATTGCGAAAGACTTGTTTCATGCGGCGCGGCGGTTCTTATTGCAGTATAAATCCAGCAAGGATGTGTCAGGGCCTATCTATTAAGCTGACGGTAGATTGAAGAGCGGAGTTCACCATGTCAACGATGAAAGCACATACCGAATATCTGACGTTCCATACGGACGAACGTTATGAGATGGTTCACATTACGCCGCAGGTCGAGGAGGTGGTGCGTCGCAGCGGCATCGAGGATGGACTTTGCTTTGTGTCTCCGATGCACATTACGGCTGCGATCTATGTGAACGATCATGAGGATGGCCTGATCGAAGACATCGGAACGTGGCTGGAGAAGCTTGCTCCGGCGTGGCCGGGGTACAAGCATCATCAGACCGGCGAAGACAATGCCGATGCTCATTTGAAGGCGCTGTTGCTGCATCACGAGACGACGCTGCCGGTCACAAAAGGGCGGCTCGATCTGGGGACGTGGCAACGTATTTTTTATGCGGAGTTCGATGGGCAGCGGCCCAAGCGCGTCATCGTGAAGCTGCTGGGCGTCGCAAAAGGATGATGTCGACGCGGCGGTTTTGAGCGCGTCCTGCGGCAGTGTTGTTGCTGGCGACGGGATGAAATTCGGCATAACCAGCGGCGGAGAGATTCGCGGGATCGATGGGGCCGTGTTCGAGGAGCAGGCGCGCGATGGCGGTGGCGCGTGTCGTGGACAACTCCCAGTTGGTGGCGAACTGTGCGGTGTGGATGGGAACGTTGTCGGTGTGGCCTTCGATGCGCAGAGGTCCTGATGGCAGCGTCTCGGCCAGGCTCGACAGCATGGGAATGGAGGCGGCGCGGACTTCGGCGGAGCCCGAGGGAAAGAAGCCCGCCTCGTGCAGCGAGATGACGAGACCCTCTGTTGTAATGCGCATGGTTACGCTTCCGGGGGGGATATGGCCCGCGGCTACCTGTTCGGCGAGAAGTTTGTTGAGATGCTTTTCGGTCTCTTCCGCGGTTTCGATTCTGACCGATGGAAGCGGCAGGGGAAGGGCAGCGGGGGTCGCGTTGGCCGCGTTGGCCGGAGCGCTGCGACGGTCTGTTAATGGCGGCGTCTTCGAATGGGCTTCAAAGACGCCCATCGGTGTGAATGCGCTCTGCATTGCTTCTGAAAGTTCGGTTTGCTTTGCCTTGTTCGCCTGACTGGAGGCGAAGAGCACGACAAAAAATGCGAAGAGCAGCGTGATGAAGTCGGCGTAGGAGACCAGCCAGCGCTCGTGATTGACGTGCTCGTGTTTTTTCTTGCGGCTCATGCTGCGACGACCTCGGCTGGCTTTTCCGGTTTGCTGTCGAACAGAAAGGTGCGGAGCTTGGTCTCAATCATGCGTGGGTTCATGCCTTCGAGGATGGAGATCACGCCTTCGAGCACCATCTCCTTAATCATCTGCTCTTCGCGCTGACGAATTTTGAGCTTGCCTGCGGCAGGAAGGAAGACGAGGTTTGCCAGCGCCACCCCATAGATAGTGGCGACGAAGGCGACGGCGATGCCTCGGCCGACCTCGTCGATGTTGTTGAGGTGCTGCATCACCTGGATCAGCCCGATGACGGCTCCGATGATGCCGACAGTGGGGGAGTATCCGCCAGCGGCCTCAAAGACCTGAGGGATTTTTTCTTCCATCTCGTTCTTGTTGTCGATCTCCATCTGCATGATTTTGCGGACCTCGGAGGGTTCGGTGCCGTCGATGGCGAGCATCAAGGCTTGTTTGAGGAAGGGGTCTTCTACTCCGGCAAGATCCTGGTCAAGCGAAACGATTCCGCTTCTTCGCGCCTTGTTGGCGAACTTTACGATCTGCGCTACGACAGCCTCGCCATCGGAGCCGTGCGATACGAAGATAGTCATCGCCTGCTTCAGCGCGGTCACAAAGATATTCATGGGGAACTGCAGCAGCACTGCGCCGACGGTGCCTCCGACGACGATCATCGCTGCGGTGGGCTGGGTGATCTGGGAGATGCTGCCGCCCTCGATCATCATGCCGGCCATGATGCCGATGATGGCAAGGGCGATGCCACCGATGCTGGCGAAGTCCATAAGAAGTCCTCTCCGAGTGGCTTAGTCTTTCGACGTTTGGTGTTCGATGTCGCGCATGGCTTTTTGCGCATCGTGGGCGGACTTCGCGCTGAGCGATGGAGCAGCCTCGGGCCATGCTGCGGCAAGTACGCGGGCGCGGTATTCGAGGGTGCGCCGCAGGATTTCACCTGAAGGCTCGAGGACGACCAGCTTCTCGCCAGTAATGAGGGTGAGTACGGTGTCGGGTGCGGATTCGGCGTATTTGATCAGGTCGCAGTTGACGATGAGGCGACTGCCGTTGAGGCGTGTCAGTTCGATCATGCGGGAGAGGCCCTCTGCTTGCTTCATCGGCAGAGAGGCCCGTTCTCAATAGAGAGAGGAGAATGAACTGACCAAAGGTAATGCAGCGACTAAAGTGCCCATCCGCGAGGCCGATGAGGGCTGTGAACGCGGAGTCTTCCGCAAGGTGAACCGAAGCTTCCAGCTGCTGTTCTGGCAGGGCGAGGTTTCGGATCAACACCCGGGGACAGGCGACGCGGTAGTTCAAATCGAGCAATACAGGAGCGTCTTTCCATGTCCTTGGGTGTCCTAAACAACATCGCAGCAATCTATGCGCAGAACAATCTGAACCAGACGCAGAATAGTCTTCAGAATGTTCTCCAGCAGCTCTCCTCCGGTTCGCGCATCAACAGCGGCGCGGACGATGCGGCCGGTCTTGCCCTGGCAGACGGCCTTCATGCAAACGAAGCGGCCCTGACGCAGTCCTCGCAGAACGCTGCCTCTGGCGTTGGCCTGTTGCAGACCGCAGACGGCGCGCTTTCGCAGGTGACCAACCTGCTGAACCGTGCGGTCACCCTGTCCACCGAGGCGGCCAACGGAACTCTCAACGGCAACCAGATCAGTTCCGCCAACCAGGAGTATCAGAACATCCTGTCCGAAATCGGCAATATCGGATCGACCACCAACTTCAACGGCAACACTGTCTTTACCAACACCGCAACGAACGTGTTTGTCAGCGACGGTACGGCTTCGGGCGCAACGACCTTCCAGGAACTGGTTGGTTCGCTGAGCGACGCAAGCGTCGGTACATCGACCGCAACGACCACCGCCGGCACGGCCTCGGCGCTGGGCGCTGCAGTCGTGGCAGCTCCGACGGCGACGACCCCCGGGACTGCGACGTTTGGCTTCAGTTCATCGAACGATACGGTCTCCGGTTCTCTGACGATCTCAGTGGGCGCCGGTGGGCCCATTACACAGAACTTCGGTGTGGGGACTACGCTTGCCGAGGCCGTGGGCCAGATGAACGACAACGTAGCCTTCAGAACGTCGGGATTGGTCGCAAGCCAAAGCCCCACGTCTCCGAATAACCTGATCATCACCGGCCCAACCGGCGTGGCGAACACCCTCACCCTGACGGGAACAGCGCTCACCGATACGACCGCTTCGGTGACCACACCGGGCGCGGGCGTGAACCTTGCCGGAACATCGCTTTCGGCGGGAACAGCGTCGGCCGTACTGACCAACGTCACCAACGCGCTACAGAACGTTGCTTATCAGCGAGGCAATATCGGTGCCAGCATTAACGAGTTGAATGCTGCCTCCAACGTTGCCAGCGCGGAGTCGGTGAACCTGACCGCTGCCGAAAGCAGCGTTCGCTCGACCAACTATGGCCAGGCAACCAGCGACATGGCCAAGTTCCAGGTGCTAAGCCAGACCGGTATCAGCGCACTGGCACAGGCCAACAGCGTTCAGCAGGAGATCCTCAAGCTGATGCAATAGGTCGCAGGGAGATCGCGGCGACTGCGGCTTTGCCGGCGCAGACGCCGCGATCTCATTGTTTGATGAGAACGATTAGCTTCGTCTAATTCGACGAAGTTCAGGTTGGCCGCTCGATTGCTACTGACTGCGCGGAGCAGTGATGGGAAGGTGTGATGGGCACAGTCGGAATAAATTTTGGTGCAGCAAGCAGTGGACAGGGGTTTGATGTGGCGTCCACGGTCACTGCGATTTTAAGCAGCCAGCAGGCGATTGAATCGCCCTGGCAGACGCAACTGGCGTCGCTGAAGGCGCAAGACACCGTTTTCACTACCCTGGGGACCGATCTGTCGGCGCTGACGACGGCGATGCAGTCGCTCACCGACTTCAGCGGCGTGTTGTCGGCGAAACGGGGCTCCAGTTCCGATACCAATGTATTAGAGCTCACTTCGGCTGCCACCAACTCCATTGCCGGCAGCCACACGATTGTCGTCAGCAAGCTGGCGCAGACCTCGTCGAACTACTCGGATACGCTGACCAACGCATCGGATACGCTCTCTGGATCGTTGACGATCCAGGTGGGTTCGGGAACGAGCCAGACGATCGCGATAGACAGCACCAACAACACGCTGGCTACGCTCGCAGGCGCGATCAACGCAGCTGGAATCGGCGTCAATGCCAGTGTCATCACCGATGTCTCGGGCTCGCGGCTCTCGCTGGTGAGTGGGACGAGCGGCTCCGCCGGACAGCTTACGATTGCCACCGGTTTGACGGACGCAACGACGAGTACGACCATCGGGTTCCATACCGGTCAGACTGGTCAGGATGCCAATCTGACGGTTGACGGAGTTTCGCTTGCCAGCGGCTCGAATACCGTGACGACTGCGATTCCCGGAGTTACCTTCCAACTGCTGTCGACCTCAGCCTCCCCCATACAAGTGCAGATCACCAATGACACCAGCTCCATTTCGACTGCGGTGAGCAGCCTGGTCTCTGCTTATAACAAGGTGATCAGTGACGTCAATGGGCAGGAAGGAAAGGATTCGAGCGGAAATGCGGAGCCGCTTTTTGGAAGTACCACCTTGTCCCTGCTTCAAAATCAGCTATCGAGCGCTCTGATCACAGGATCGAGCAGCGGTTCGATCAGCAGCATCACCCAATTGGGGATCGGCTTCAACCAGGACGGAACGCTCACCCTAAACAGCGATACTCTCAACACTGTTCTGAACAGCAACTTCTCCGACGTGACTGGATTCCTGCAAAACTCAAAAAGTTTCGGCCAGAGCTTCGTCACGACATTGAATAATATCGGAACGCAGGCACCCAATGGGTCCATTTACCTTGCGCAGCAACAGAACAGTGCGCAGGAGGCCTCACTCAATCTAAGTATCAGCAACGAAGAAGCGCTTCTGGCATCGGAGAAGACCTCGCTTACAACAGAACTGAATACGGCGAACCAGGTATTGCAGTCAATCCCTGCTCAACTAAATCAGGTCAACGAGATGTATAGCGCCGTGACGGGCTACAACAGTAAAAATGGAGGATAGCCAGTGAGCGAGATGAGTTATCAGCAGCAGGCCCTGGTCGGTGCGACCGGCGTTGAACTTGTGGTGGCGCTCTATGATGCGGCGCTGCGTTTTCTGTACAGGGCCATGCAATGCGTGGAAGAGGATGATGTTCGCGGACGGCGCATTGCCGTGAAGAAAGTGGTCGACATCATGATGTACCTGCAGGCGCGGCTGCGCCCGGATGTTGGCGGAAGCGTTGCCACGTCGCTTGCCGATTTCTATGCGACGATGTTCACGATGACGCTGGAGGCATCGCACTTTGCGTCGAAGGAACAGTTTGAAGAGGTAATTGGCTGTGTGCGGAATGTTCGCGACGCATGGGTGATCGTCGCTCGTGATCCGGAGGCGGGAAGGGTGCTGCCCAGAGAGCTGCGGACGAGAGAAGAGAAATTTGTGCCGGTTACCGAGATGCGCCCAGCCGATAGCGAGGCCAGTGTGTCGCGGTGGCTGGCGTAGCGTAATCCGGTGTAGTTAGGTTGCGACCGAGAGCTCTTCTTCGAGGCGCTGCTTCTCGAACAGGCTGGTGTAATAGCCGTTTAGCGCGAGCAACTCGTCGTGGGTGCCACGCTCTGCGATGCTGCCATTGACCAGGACGGCGATCTGATCGGCGTTGCGCGCAGTGGAAATGCGGTGTGAGATGAAGACGGTGGTGCGGGCTCCCATTCCTTGGCGCAGACCGCTCAGGATGCGCTCTTCGGTGTAGGTATCAACGCTGGCGAGAGCATCGTCGAGGATGAGAATGCGGGGATCGCGGATGACGGCGCGCGCGATGGAGGTGCGCTGTTTCTGTCCGCCGGAAAGAGTGACGCCGCGCTCGCCGACCATCGTATCGAAGCCCTTGGGGAACTCAAGAATTTCAGTGCTGATGTGAGCGACGCTGGCCGCTTCTTCGACCTCTTCCATGGTTGCGTCTGGTCTGCCGAAGGCGATATTTTTGCGAATGGTCTCGGAGAAGAGGAAGGTCTCTTGCGGCACAAAGCCGATGCTCTTGCGCAGTTCTGCGAGCGTGAAGTGGCGGATGGGCTGGCCATCGATGAGAACGGTCCCGGGCGGCGCATCGTGCAGACGAGGGATGAGGTTGACCAGCGTGGATTTGCCTGAGCCGGTGGGACCTACGATCGCAAGGCTGGTGCCCGCGGGGATGTGAAGGTTGATGTTGTGGAGAACATCGGGCGCGTTCGGGTACGCGAAGGTGAGATTGCGGAACTCGATATCGCCGGTGATGGGATCGTCGGCGGCAGTGGGAGCATCTGCGATGGACGGCTTTTGCTGAAGCAACTCGTCGATGCGGACTACCGAGGCGGTACCGCGCTGGAAGAGGTTGACGACCCAGCCAACCGCGATCATGGGCCAGGTGAGCTGCACCATGTACACGATGAACGCGGTGAACTGGCCGACGGAGATGCGGTGTTCGACGACCTCGTGACCGCCCACCAACAAGGTAATCATGAGCGACAGGCCGAGGACGAACTCGAGCGTGGGCCAGAGCATGGCCATGAGGCGGACGAGGTAAAGGCTGCGGCGAATGTACTCCTGATTGGCGGTCTCGAAGGAGGCGATCTCGGCTTCTTCCTGGACGAAGGCGCGGATGAGGCGGGCTCCGGAGAAGTTCTCCTGCGCCTTGGCGGAGATGTCGGAGAACATGGCCTGAATGCGCTCGAAGCGGCGATGGATGCGGTTGCCGAAGTATTGGACGAGGACCGAGGCGATGGGGAGGGGGACGAAGGCGCAGAGCGTCAGCCTGGGACTGATGCGAATCATGAAGGGCAGCGCGGCGGCGGTGAAGACGATAGTGTTGGCGCTGTACATGATGGCGGGGCCGAGAAGCTGGCGGACGGCGTTGAGATCGTTGGTGGTGCGCGCCATGATGTCGCCGGTGCGGTGAGTGTGGAAGAAATTGGCGGACTGGCGTTCGAGGTTGGCGAAGAGATCGTTGCGGAGATCGTATTCGATGTCGCGTGAGGCGCCGATGATGACTTCGCGGGTGATGTAAAGAAAGATTGCAGCAAAGATGGCGATGACAAACAGCCGCAGCGCGTGGTGAATGACCTTGGCTTCGGTGAGGCCGTGCTGCATGTCGTCGACTGCGCTGCCGATGACCAGCGGGATAAGAATTTTGACGACGTTATAGAAGATGACAGCGATGCCGCCCCAGGCGAGGCTCTTCCAGTAGCGCCTGAGGTATGGGAAGAGCGGTCTAAGTCTATCGAGCATATAAAGGATTGGTTCTAAGTCGCCAGGAAATTAGACGCGACTAGAGGCTCTCCGGATGCGGAGAAGTTTGCGGTTGAGCAGCAGGAGCAGTGGGTGTGTCTGGCTTTGTCTCCTGGGTTGGTGGCTGTGCCTCCGCAGGTGTTGGGGCTGGCTCTTCCGGCGGGTTGTCGGACATGCTTACCAGCTCGATATCGAAGACTAGGTTAGCTTTGGCGGGAATGACTGGTGGGCGGCCTAGTTCTCCGTAGGCGAGCTGATAGGGGACATAGAGGCGGCGCTTGCCGCCCACGTGCATGCCCTCGAAGCCCGTATCCCAGCCGATGATGACTCGCTTGGCTCCGTCTGGGAAGGTGAAGGGCTCGCCGCCGGGATGGTCATAGGAGGAGTCGAACTTGGTGCCATCGGTAAGCCAGCCGGTGTAGCGGACGGTATACCACTTATGAGTCTCCGCGAGCGGGCCCTTGCCGACGACGATGTCGACGTACTTCAGGGTGTAGAGCGCTTTGGGGATGCCCGGTACTCGCGGAATTTTGGAGACGGCAGTTGTCGCGGCGTGATGGTGGGCCACAACGGCTTTGTGGGTTGTGGTCTGGGCGGTGGCGGATATAGCGGCCAGCAAGGCGAGCGAGAGGAACATCGGCTTCATTAGCATCTCTATTTAAGAAGGATTAGGCAAGCGTGATGGTTGCGTCGTTGAGGTGCTCGCGCAGCAGGCGCTGTGTAAGTGTCTTCAGGTCTTCTCCCGTTTTGGGGAGGACGAAGGCGCTTGCACTCTCGGACCACTCCAGTTTGAAGCTGGTGGAGGTGGCCGAGATCCAGAGCTGGCGGACGGGGGTATTCGGAGTGAGCACGAATTTGCTGGTGCCATCCTCAAAGACGATGTTGAGGACACCGTTGTTCTCTTCGGCCTCAAAGGTCTCGGACTCCTCTTCGGCAACGATGAGGGATTGCTTGAGGGCTTCGAGGGCGCGGTCGGATTCGCGGCGGAACGTGGTTTCGTCGAGCATAGATTTAGTTTAGCGCGGGTGGGCTGGAATGGATTTTTCCAGATGATTTGCGGCTAGGATGGGAAGATATCCATGGCTGATCCTAAAGTTCTCTCCCCTGAAATTCTCCTCCATATTGCCACCTCGTTAAATGTGCCCATGCGCGGGCTGGTTGCCGTGATCGAACTCCTCAATGAAGGGGGAACCGTTCCTTTTATTGCGCGCTATCGCAAAGAGGCCACGGGAAATCTGGATGAAGTTCAGATTCGCGATATCGAAGAGAAGCTGGCTTACTATCGTGACCTCGTGTCCCGGCGGGACACGATTCTTGCCTCCATTCTGGAGCAGGGCAAGCTGACCGATAAGTTGAAGGGCCGCATTGAAGCCACGCTCGATAAGAGTGAGCTCGAAGATCTTTATCTTCCGTACAAGCCGAAGCGGCGCACCAAGGCTACGATTGCACGCGAGAAGGGGCTGGAGCCGCTGGCGCTTTATCTAATGGCGCAGGTGGCGGGGCCGCAATCGCTGCTTGAACTGGCCGCAGGTTTTGTGGATGCAGCGAAGGAAGTGAACAGCGTGGAAGAGGCGCTGGAGGGTGCGCGACATATCGTAGCCGAGATGTTGAGCGAGGACGCAGACCTGCGCAAGGCACTGCGGCAGTTGATGTTCGACGAGGGCATCATCGTAAGCCGCAAGGCGATGGACGCGGTCGATGAGCAGGAAAAGTTCAAGATGTACTACGAGTATCGCGAGCCGGTGAAGACGATTCCGTCGCATCGAATGCTGGCGGTTCGCCGGGGTGAGAGTGAGTCGGTGCTTTACTTCCTGATCGAGATGAAACCTCTGCGGGCGTTGGGCGTGATGCGGCCCCGAGTGCTGCGAAGAGATGGCGACTGGACGGCGCAGCTTGCGCTGGCGATGGAGGATGCGTGGAAGCGGCTGCTCAATCCTTCGATCCAGGGCGAGCTGCGGCTGGAGCTGAAGAAGCGTTCGGATACGGATGCGATTCAGGTGTTTCGAGAAAATCTTCATCATCTGCTGTTGGCTCCGCCAGCCGGACCGATTTCGATTCTGGGGATCGATCCTGGACTGCGTACAGGTTGCAAGGTTGCCGTGGTGGATCAGACGGGCAAGTTTCTGGCGAATGACGTGCTCTATCTGCATACGTCGAAGGGCGCTGCGGACGGCGCGGGCAAGGTATTGGAGAAGTTACTGGTCGAGCACAACGTTCGCGCGATTGCGATTGGCAATGGCACGGCCTCGCGAGAGACCGATGCGTTTGTGCGGGATTTTCTACGCGAGCGAAAATTGGACAACATCTTTTCTGTCACGGTGAGCGAGTCGGGCGCGAGTATCTATTCCGCTTCGGATATTGCGCGGCAGGAGTTTCCCGATCTTGATCTGACGGTACGTGGCGCGATCTCGATTGCGCGGCGGTTACAGGACCCGCTGTCAGAGCTGGTGAAGGTCGATCCGAAGTCGATTGGTGTGGGACAGTATCAGCATGACGTCGATCAGCGGCAGTTGCAGCAGTCGCTGGAGACGGTGATCGAGAGCTGCGTGAACCGCGTGGGCGTTGATCTCAATACCTCTTCGTGGACGCTGCTGCGATATGTCTCGGGAATTACCGAGCGCACGGCGTTGAATATTGTGAGCTACCGCGATGAGCATGGGCAGTTTCGCTCGCGCGCTGAATTAAATAAAGTTACGGGCATCGGGGCGAAGACCTTTGAGCAGGCGGCAGGATTTTTGCGGATACGAAATGGAGAGAATCCGCTGGATATGACGGCGGTGCATCCTGAGTCGTATGGCGTGGTGGAGGAGATTGCAAAGTCGCTGGATGCTCCAGTAGGAGAGCTGATTCGCAGGCCGGAGCTGCTCGCGAAGGTAGATGCGAAGCAGCTTGCCGCTGGGACTTACACGCTGAAGGACATTCTGGAAGAATTGAAGAAGCCGGGGCGCGATCCGCGCGATAAGTTTGTTGCGCCAAGCTTCAACGAAACCGTGCGCGAGTTTGCGGATGTGCAGCCGGAGATGGTGCTGGAAGGTGTGGTGACGAATGTGACCAAGTTTGGCGCGTTTGTCGACATCGGCGTGCATCAGGATGGGCTGGTGCATGTCAGCGAGCTGTCAAACCGGTTTATCAAAGATCCGTCAGAGGCTGTGAAGGCCGGACAGATCGTTAAGGTTAAGGTTCTAAGCGCGGATGTTAAGACGAAGCGGATTGCTTTGTCGATGAAGGCATTGATGGGGCCTGCGCAGCGGGTGCAGAAAGAAGCTCCGAAGAAGCCTGAAATCTCGATGAGCGACAAATTGAATTTGCTGTCTACGAAGTGGAAGGTCTCGTAAGAGTTGCCAGCTCTTAGCGAGCTGGCAATAGTTTCTCGATGATCTGTTGGACTTGTTTTGCCTGCACCGCGCTGCCTGCCTCGGTGTAGTGAACGCTGCCATTGTGAAGGTCGTCGTGTGCGGCCATCAGCGCGTGCTGGTCGTCGATGGGGATATGGAAACGCTGCATCGTGTGGAGCGATTCAGCGTTGCGCTGGTCGATGCGCGGGTTAGTGGCTCCGCCTGAGTCGGCCGCTTGGACTGGTGTGGTGGTGGCCCAGACCAGCTTTGCTCCGTGCGATTTTGCGCGCAGCGTTTCAACTAACAGGGGAAGGGAACTGCCATAGGCCGTCTCCGTGTACTTCCATCCGTGCATTCCATTGTTGAAGTGGATGACGGCAAACTTCAGCGGCATCATGGCGAAGTAGTCGCCAATCTGATGGATGAGCCGTGGATCGCCCGAGGCGGCGGAGGTTGCGAAGAGATAGCAGTTGGCGCGCCCAGCGAGGAGCTTCGTTACCTCGGGATAGTAGCCACGAGTGATGGAGTCGCCAAGCAGCAGGACGTTGGGCAGCGCAGGATCGGGGGCGTCAGGCTTGGCCGCCCATGTCCACTCGATGGTTTCAAGGATGCTTTTAGATGCGGGAGTTTTTGAGGGCTGAGCGATGGCGGACGGAAGCATGAAGCTGGCGCTGAAGAGAAGCGCGGCAGCGCAAAGCTGACGTGGCATGGAATTCTCCGGAGAGATGTATTTACATGTAAAAAAATTTCACTTATAGCGGACAACGATGCTTATAGATTGCGTTTCCGGTCTTTGTCAAATTGCGCCGGTTGGCTAATGCGAGGTGCCACGAATGAGCGAGGCGTGCGTTGCGTCGGCTCCGCTCCAGACAACATAGATATCGCCGTCGGGAGAGAGGCTGGCGGTGGGGTAGCGTTCGCCGGAGGCATCAGCCGGAACGGGGGTTGTGGCCGAGACGTGGCCCTTGGTGTCGATGCGTAGAGCGTAGGGAGTGAGGCTGTTCCAGTCGCCACCTTTTGTTGTTTGACGACCCGAGAAGACGAGGGCGACGGTGCCGTCGTCGGCCATGGAGAGGTAGGGGTGGTTGGCGTTTTCGATACCCTTGCTGACGGAGATTTCTTTGGAGAACGTTTGGCCGCCGTCATGCGAAGCGGCCACGCGGATACCGGGCTGTTCTCCGGTGGCGGTGTACCACGCGACGATGAGCTTGTTGCCCTGGGCTGCTGTGACCGGGCCGGATTCCGGGCAGCCGAAGAGCTTCCAGCGGTCGTTGGCGACGCGGACCGGAGCGCCGAAGTGTTCGCCGTGATCGGTAGAGGTGGCGACGGCGATGTCGCGCTCGTTATCGCCATAGACATGACGGAAGGCAACATACACAGTGCCGTTAGCTGCGATGGTGACAGAGGGACGGCAGCAGGGACAGGCGAGGGTCGCAACTTTTACATTGTGGTGAAAGGTCGCGCCGCGATCGGTAGAGCGGGCGAGGTAGACGTTGAACGTTCCGGTAGAGGCTGAGGTGTTATCGCGGCCATCGAGCCATGCGGCGTAGACGTCGCCGTTGGGTGCTACAGCGAGAGTTGCGAAGCCGGAGTAGGACTTGTCCGTTGCCGGCTTGTCGGTGACGACGGTTGTAAGTGGTGGCGCTGCGCCCATGCCGGTGGAGCGGGCCTCCATAAGTTGTGTTTGACTGGATGCGTCTTTCTGCTGCCACAGCGCGAAGGCGTACATACCATGTGCCGCAAGCTGTTGGGCATTTTCAGCGGAGGTGTTTACCGTGTTGCCCGGTGCGCTCAGAGTGGTGGCAGGCATCCAGTGCTCCCCGCTGTCGTGTGACATGCGCAGGGCGAGTGCGTTGTCTTCTACGGCGAGGAGATAGAGTCCTCCGCTGACGGTGGCAGCGACGATAGGACGTTTTGCTTCGATGCCAAGAGCGTGTGGGTGCTCCTCGAAGAGGAAGGTCTCATGCCCGGTTTGAATGAGCGGGCGGGTCCGCTGCCACACGAGGACCGAGACGACCAGCAGCGCGGCGGTGGTGAGGCTGATTGCAATGAAGCGGTTCGTCGAGCTTCTGGTCATCACGGTTCCTTTGGTTGTTAGAAGGTCAGGCGGGCTGCGAGTTGAACCTGTCGCGGATCGCCAACTGCGGTGGCATGGCCGAAGCTGGAGTTGGCTGCGTTCGGGTAAGCACCGGTTCCGAAGGTTCCGTTAGGAATGAGGTCGTCGCGATGGTTGAGTGCGTTGAAGGCTTCTGCGATGGCTTCGAGCCGGAAGCGGTCACCAAGAGGAAAGGTGCGGCTGAGACGGGTGTTCATGTTGAAGAAGTTGAAGCCTGTTCCGGCGTTGCGCGCGATGACGGTTCCGGGCAGCGCCTGGGTGCAGTTGGTGACGCCGGGCATGCAGGGGCGCAGGCTTGTGCCCTGAATGCTGTTGGTTCCCGTGGTGATGTTGAAGGGCAACGGCGAATAGTACTGGAGCATGGTGCTCAGCAGGAAGCCACTGGAGAGATGGCTCCAGAAGCCATGCGAGGGCTGCATCGAAGTATGGATGGTGCCGTCGAAGACCAGGCGATTGCGTTGATCGTCGTCGGAGAGGCCGCGGTCCTCGGCGATGTCGAAGTTATTGATGGGCGAACTGAAGAAATATTCGCCAACGTCGTCGATGGCCTTCGACCAGTTATAGGAGATGCGGTAAGCTCCCCAGCGCGTTGGCTTTTGCTGAAAGGATACGGAGAGAGCGTCGTAGTAGGAATCGCCGACGGACTGGTACTGCTTGTTATTGCCGTAGGCGGCGTTGGGGCGGCAGCCGTTGTTAGACCCAGTCGCGATGCAGATCGGCGTGTTCTGGTTCACGGAGGCGAGCAGGTGGAGCCCGCGCAGATGCTGATAGCTGAGGCTGAGACTGCTGCTGCCGCTTAGCTGCTGCTCAACTTCGAGACTGGCTTGCTGAGAGTATGCGTTCTGGATGTGCGGAGCCATCGTAGTGAAGTTGACCAGCACTCCGATGGGGAGTGTGGCGAGAATGTTGGGGAAGGTGGGCGCTGCGGTTTGTGTGGGCGAGACGCTGACGGTGGCGAAGGTGGAGCTGTTGATGTTGGTCGTGTTGTTGCTGGACTGGAGCGCGTTCGAGAGCGGACGCAGAGGAACGCGATCGTAGAAGAGGCCGTAGCTTCCGCGAACTACCGTCGTGCGATAGGGCGACCAGGCGAATCCGATTCGTGGAGAGATGTTGTTCGTGTCAGTGGCGATCGATTTCAGAAATTGCAAATCGTAGCGAAGGCCCGCGTTGAGCGTAAGCGAGGGAGCGAGCTTCCACTCGTCCTGTGCGAAGAGGCCGAGGTTGGGGTTGGTCTGCGGAGTGATGGGATTGCCGAAGGACTGGGTATAGCCGGAGTTGTTGTAGGTGCCGTTGAGAAAGTTATTGAGAGACGAGAAAGAGTAGCTTCCGCGATTGGACATGGGGAAGGTGATGGTCAGATCGTTATACAGAAAATCTGCACCGACACGCAGCGAGTGATTGCCTGCCTGATGTGAGAGGTTGTCGACGACTTCGTAGAGATTGTCGAGACGTCCGGTTGGCGAGCCGGAGAGTTTGCCGAAGGAGGCGACGCCGGAGATGCTGACAGCAGGGCCGACGGAGTCGTTCGGTAAAGCAGCCAGGTTGCTGCGCGTGAACTGGCCGCGAGTCTCGTTCACGGTGCGGGGAGAGATGGTGAAGATGTTGCTGACGGCGATGGTCTGGTCGAGATCGTGGAGCCCAGCCGCGGCGCTGACAGCGCTTAGTCCACCGACGCCGCGCGAGTTCTTGCTGTCCACTTCATAGAGACTGTAACGAGCGCTGAGTTGGTCGCGATCGTTGAGGTGATGGTCGATCTTGGCGAAGAAGTTATTGGTGTGAACCGGATTGGAGTAAAGGCCGGTCGTGATCTGGGGGCCTTGATAGCCAATGGCTTGAAGACGGCTGTTGATGGCGGCGACGTTGGCAGGTGCGATGGTGATGAGCCCGTCTTGATTGAGCTGCTTGCGTTCGAAGTTGGCGAAGTAGAAGGTACGGTTGCGTACGATTGGGCCGCCGAGGCTGGCTCCATACTGGGCCTGAGTGATGGGGAGTTTGCTTTGCGAGAGAGCGTTGTCTGCGTTGAGGCGCTGGTTACGCAGAAAGCCATAGAGGCTGCCGTGCAGCGCATTGGTGCCGCTCTTGGTGACCATGTTGATGTAGCCGCCGAGTGCGCGGCCAAACTCGGCCTGACCGCCGGAGGTGACGACTTGGAACTCGCGGACGACATCGAGGCCGTAGAAGGTTCCGGTGAGTCCCGCAGCATCGTCGTTGGCAGAGAGGCCATCGACGACGAAGCTGTTGGAGAAGTTTCTCTGGCTGCCGATGGAGATTCCCTGGCCGGAGACGGCGGAGGTTTCGGCGAAGAGCTGCGTGCTGGCGGTGTTGGTGGGCGAGACGCCGGGAACGAGAAGGGCGAGGTCGAGGAAGTTGCGGCCCAGCAGCGAGAGGTTTTCGATCTCCTGCGGCGAGATAGTATTGGCGACCTCGCTGCGATTGGTTTCAAGAAGTGTGGGCTGGCTGGATACGTTGACCGACGTCCTGGTTCCGGCCAGAGGCAGCGAAATCTGCAGATCGAAATCCGCGCCTACGGTAAGGGTGATGGAGTGGTCGGCTGCGGCGAATCCCTGTTGGTGGATGTGGACGTTATAAGCGCCGAGAGAGAGATAGGGGAAGCGGAAACGCCCGTCCTTGCTGGTCGAGGTGGTGCGAGAGATGTTGGTCGCGATCTGGGTTGCCGTGACCTGTGCATCGGCGATAACGGCGCCCGATGGATCGACGACTCGGCCGCTGAGGGATGCGTTGTTCACGGTCTGCTGCGCACTGGCAATGGAGAGAGCGGCAAGGGTAAAGACGATGACTGCAAGATGGTGCTTGGGAAGCTGCACTGATTCCTCCGAGAGTATGGGTGCGGTACAAAGCGACTGCGCTATGCCGCACTGTTTTTCTTTTGCTCAGGAGTGAGAGAGGTTCAGTGAAGGAGGACCGCGCTTTGGGTGGGAGCGGTCAAGCGAGATTTGGCGCGCGACCTCGGTTGGGATGGGATCGGCGGCGGAGCTGAGTGTGCTTGCAGAGATCGCTGTGCGGACTTCGTCAGGAACGAAGGGGAGATTGATAGCGACGGAAGCGACCAGAGTATAAGGGCAGCTCTCCTGCACCGTTGCGGATTTCGTTTGGGCGGCATCGCTGGAGGAACTCCGCGCCATGGCATCCATCATCATCAGGCAGTGGTGCTTGCCGTCTCTCCGACAACAGGCAGGCACGCTTGCGTCTGCGGCGGACGACGCAAAGAGCGGCGAGACCAGCGGCAGCGTGAGCAGCAGCAACAGCGAGATGGAGAGAATCCGGCGCACGAGCGGCCTGATGTAGCAATGGTGAGAGAGCGGCTTTAAGCCATGACCGGAGATTGTTCGGATTCGCTGCCTTCCCACAGAAAAGAGGAACTGCAAGCTATTGGCGCGAAGCGAACGATGTCAGATCGGTTTTAGGGCTAGGAGATGCAGGTAGGAGGGCCGCGCTTTTGCCATGCCATATCGAGCGCAGTCCGGACAGAAGCGTAGGGCTGCGCTTTCACTGTCGCATGACGGACCAACTGAGCATGCAGGCGCGTGCTGGCATGAAGCCGTGCGTCGTTGTGCCGGACCAGCGTTGCTGGTCGGGGATAAAAAGGGCACTTCGTTGAAATGGTGGAGACCGTGACCTGATGCGCGGAGGCGTCCGGCCGCTGCACCTTCATCTCGCAGTGGTGGACTCCGTTGCGTCGACAGCACGCTGGCAGGTTCGCGTCAGAGTTCGCGGAGAGCGCGAGCAGCGGCGACACCAGCGGAAAGCTGAAGAGCAGCAACAGCGAAAGTGCCAGCAGGCGTCGCACACTGCGATTGTAGCTGAAGGTCGATGCGTCCTTGGGATGCGTGCGCTTATCGAAAAATCTCTTGCACCTTGCGGAAGAGGTTTATCCATCAGGTTCGCGCACAGGACAAGCTGCGACGAGAGGCTTAAACTTGGCAGATGTATATGCGTTTCGTCAGAATTTGTTTGCTGGGAATGGTGGCGTCGGGACTGGTGGGTGCAGCACAGGCGCAGACCGCCATCTATGGTGAGTTCACCGCAGCCAAGTTGAGTGCACCAAACACATCATGGATGTATGGACCGACCGTGGGCCTGTATCACGATTCGGAGCATGGATTGTTCGCCACCGGGCTGGACGTTCGCGGAACATTTGCGGGCAGTGGCAACACCAAGGGAGCCTACACCAACCAGACGCTCGACACCCTGCTGGGCGGGGTGCGGCTTGCGGTGACGCCCCGTGTTTTGCCCTTCAAGCCCTATGGAGAGATACTGGGCGGCCTCGGACATTTGAAGGTCGGACAAGGGTCGGCGCGCACTTCGTCGACCAAATTCGCCTATCAGTTTGTTGGTGGTGTTGACTTTACGATCTTGCCCCGCGTCGATTGGCGGGTGGTGGAGTTCAGCTATGGGCGGCTTGCGGGGCTTAGCGACAGCTTCGTTCCCAAGACGCTGAGTACGGGAATTGTATTTCGACTGCCTTAAGAAGGTTGCCGCCTCGTACGAATGTATTTTGCGGAATGGCCATTACCTTTTATCATTAAAGGATGAGTGAGGTTTTGGAGCAGGAAGCTAAGTCAGCGCCGGCGCACGCGGCGAAGTACACACGCAATAACCCGTATTTTTCGACGGTTACTGTCAACGAGCTATTGACCGCTGAGGGATCGGAAAAAGAGACCCGGCATGTGGAGCTATCGCTCGAAGATGGCATGATCTACACCCCCGGGGATGCGGTCGGGATTCTCCCCGAAAACCGCGCCGAGGCGGTTGCAGAGGTATTGACCGCTCTTGGCTTCAAGGGTGACGAGCGTGTGCTCGACCACTACAAGGTAGAGATCAGCCTCGACGAGGCGCTGCGGACGCGGCTCGGTATCGGCAAGCTTGCACGCGGCAGTGTGAACCAGTACGCGAAGCTGGCCCCCGAGATTGAAGGGCTGAAGGTGATGGTCGGCCCCGAGCACAAGGCCCGCGCCGAAGAGTATTGCTGGGGCCGCGAGTTTGTCGATCTCGCGACGGAATTCCCAGGTGTGGTGAAAGATCCGCAGGAGCTGTTTCATGTGTTGCAGCGGTTGACGCCGCGCATGTACTCCATCGCGTCGAGCCAGGCGATGCACAAGGACAATGTGCAGACCACGGTGCGCGTGGTGCGGTATGACGCGCATGGCCGCAGCCGCCAGGGCGTGGCCAGCGGACATCTCGGCGACCGCGCAGGCGTTGGCATCACGATGCCGATCTTCCTCCATGCGAATGGAAACTTCCGGCTGCCGGAGGACACCTCGGCTCCGGTGATCATGATCGGTCCGGGAACAGGAATTGCGCCGTTCCGCTCCTTCCTCGAAGAGCGTCAGGCCAAGGGCGAACCCGGCGATAACTGGCTCTTCTTCGGCGAACAGCGCGAGACGATGGACTTCCTCTACAAGGAACAACTGCAGGAGATGCACAAAGACGGTGTGTTGACGCATCTCGATACGGCATTTTCGCGCGATCAGGCGAAGAAAATTTATGTGCAGGACCGTATGCAGGAGAAGGCGAAGGACCTCTACGCATGGCTCGAGCGTGGAGCCTACTTCTATGTCTGCGGCGACGCAACGCGTATGGCAAAGGACGTGGAGACTGCGCTGCTGGATGTAATTGCCAAGGGATCGAACGGCACGCTCGAGCACGCGACGGAGTACCTCGCGGCGATGAAGAAGCAGAAGCGCTACCAGAGGGATGTCTACTAGAACTGAAGTAGAACTGGAGCGTACCACTCAAGAATGCAGGCCAACGCTGAGATTTCAGCGTTGGCCTGAACTTCTTCAACGGGCCTCTTGTGGCAACAGTAGTCCGTCGAACTCTCTTTTGCAGATTCGGTCCAATTTTATTTGCTGATATATCTTGAGTTACAGCGACGGTCGAATTCACTGGGCCTGGCACGCAACCATTGCAAAAGCGGTGTCCATCATAGAGGGGATGCCTTTCTTTCTAGATACGCAGGAGACGGTTCAGCGCTTTGGCAGCGCCATCGCGGAGTTCCGTTCGCTGTTCGACGCCAATCACGTTCGTTACGGCTCGCCGAACGACCTCTTCGGATTTACCAGGACGCTCGAGCACAGCAATCAGTTTCGAATGGACCTCTCCGCGCTGGTGAAATCCATCGTGAACAAGGAGAGGGACGAGTTGCTCCTCACCGACATGATGAGCATTATCGCTGCCTCGGTTGGTGGCCGGTCGGTTACGGACACAACGGCCGACATCACTGGGCCGACCAACACGCTGCTGGAGTTTCTGTTGGGCACCGGGTGCTGGAAGCACTTCGGTTCACCGCGCCCCGTCGCTCCACGCACAGCACAACCGTCTAAACCTGACGTTCGCGCCGAAGAGCCTGAGCCCATCCGGATCTCTCTCCCCGCTTCGCTTGCGAAAAGCGCCGCCGAGGTGCCCGAAGATAAAGCCAGCCTGCTCGATATATCGCACGAGCTTCGCCAGACGCTCTCTCGCCTCGAGAGCAATACCCAACAGGTCAAGCTTCACCTCGATTCCATTGAACGCCGCATCGGCGAGATGGAAACTTCGCCAAAGACTATTTCCCCGGATACAGCGACAGGACTCGAACCTCTTCTGCATCGTGGTGCCACGGACGCTCCTCCACGCAGTGTCGTGATGCCAGTGGCCGAAGAGATTGCTCCAATCGAGCCATCGCTGCCTACCCGAGGCCGTGCGGTCTTCGCGGGTCCACTTCATCTCAATGAGCCTGCGACCGACGAAGATGACGACTTCTCGGCACCAACGTTCGCCTACGGCTCTGAGAAAAGACGAGTCATCATTCCTGTCGTCCTCTTTGTCATTCTGGCGGCGATCGTGGCTGCTGCGTTCTTCTACCTCCACTCCGCAGGGAATCGGTCTTTCCTGAAAGCAGAGTTGGCGCGTATCGAAGGAAAGCAATCTCTCCCTGCCTCCTCTACAACCCCAGCTATTCCGCTCCCAGCTTCGCCCGTTGTTTCAAACGCGGCTGCCACTTCGTCTATCCCAACTCCACCAGCCCCCGCCAGCGAAGCCGCAACCACGCCTGCGCCATCCGATGCTCCACCAGCCCCGAATAATCAGAAGTTCAGGCACGTCCCCGCCAATGTCATGGAAGGCTATCTGCTCTCCGCGCCGAGGCCCGAATATCCCACTCAGGCCAGAGCGGATCACGTCGAGGGACAAGTTGCGCTGCAAGCCACCATCTCAAAGTCCGGCGCAATTACCAGCCTGCATGTCATCAAGGGGCCTCCATCGTTGCTGAGCGCTGCAGTCGCTGCTGTACGTAACTGGCGCTACAGGCCGTACTCGGTCGATGGGAATCCTCAGGACGTTGTCACGACAGTCTATGTCGACTTCACCTTGAAGCCGCCACCCGTGCTCGTCCATTAGTTTGTTGTTCTTCTACCGAGATTGCAGAAAGAAGACTGAGGAATTGCTCAAATCTTTTGCAATATCTCTGTGACCCTCAAAAACTATAGCCAACGCCGAATGAGGCAACCGGGAGGAAAGAGGCATAGCTCAGGTTGTTATTGTTGCGTCGGATAAATGCTGCAAGATCGTGCTGAAAACCGGCATCGTCTTGCACCGGCTGGCACCCGAGAGGTTGCGGCTCCGACGGGTCGCAGGCGCTTCCGCTGAAGTCAACCTTCAGCGTTGGCTGGCCAACGTAGTAAAAGCCAACCTCGACCGGAAAGCTGAAGTGCTTTCCGCTGCGAGGAATGATATTGCCATAGCCGATCATCAGGCCGGGCGAGGTCTTCCATACTCCGATGGAGGCGCTCCCATGCAGCGGGTCGGCCTGGCTGCTGACGTAGTCTCCGTTATCCAACGAGATCGTCTCCCCCGGCGGCACGATGACCGTGGCTCGTACATTGGTCTGGTTGAGAAAGACAAGCAGCGGGCTGACGTGAAATCCGTTATGAAACGGAAACCAGTCGAGCGACGCCCGGCCGCCACCCAGCCTCAATTTCGCATTCACATTGGCACCCTCTTCCTGGAACGAAGTGGAGTAGCCGAAGAACTGCCCACCCACTCGCACATTGAAATGCGGCGCAACGGCGAGAGCCACATCAGCGCCAATGCCGTTGATGCCCGCATGCACATCGACACCGATGCGGCCAGGGGCACGCGTGGCAACTGCGCCGGAAGTTGTCGCTGCTGCAAGTGGATGAGAAGCAGATGGCTGGGTCTCGTTGCCGTCCGTGCTGGAACTAGCTCCGGCAGCCGAGGCCACGAACCGAGAGGAAGAGGAAAGTCGGAAGACCGGAGCCGTTTGTGCATGGGCCGAAAGGACGAGGAGAGGCAAGAGGGATAGAACTGCACCGTAGGGAAATTTCATGCTGCGACGTCTCTCCTGGGTTTAGTGGCAACAGCAGATGGGGAGGCTGCCAATCGATCTTCAACGGCAAGGGGGGAGGAAAAATCGTTCAAACCTGAAAAGTAACCGCGTCTGAGATCAAAGGTATTGTGTGTCCTTCTTGTTTCGGATTACTGAAGGTATCGGCAATCCTCTTTCGATCTTCAATCGTTCTGAAGACAAAAACAAATGTTCCACATCTTTCAAAAGCTGGAGTATGCTTTCCGCACCATTTGTAAACCACCCGGCAACCCCGGGAAATTACGGAGGAATACCTATGCTTCATCTGCTGTGGACGGCAATTATTGGTCTTGTTGTCGGTGCGCTTGCCAAACTGGTCATACCCGGCAAGGAGCCTGGCGGCATCTTTGTCACTATGCTCATCGGCATCGCGGGCGCTTTTCTGGGAACCTGGATTGGCCGCGCCATCGGTCACTATCAACCGGACCAGTCCGCTGGCTTCCTCATGTCGCTCGTCGGAGCGCTGATCCTGCTCGGCATCTACCATCTGATTAAACGCAGCCAGACGGCTTGACGCAGGCGAAGGATGTTCGATCTCCACATTGGGCATCCTTTATCGCGTTTCCAGGGCTTGCAGAGAGCCCATGTTTTGGGCATAAGCCCTTGCGGCTGCCGCAAAATCCCTTGCCGCCACCGGAACGCCAAGAAAATTACCCTGCGCGTCATCGCACTTTCTGCGCAACAGAAAGCGCAACTGCTCGTCGGTTTCGACGCCTTCTGCGACTACCTTGATGTTCAACCCGTGCGACATCGCAATGATGGTCCGCACCACTGAAGCGGCATTCACGTCTGTCTCGGCCTGCCTTACAAAACTCTGATCGATCTTCAGCCGGTCTACCTGATATTGCAGCAGGTACGAGAAGCTGCAGAACCCCGTACCAAAGTCATCGATCGAGATCTTTGCGCCGAGTTCCCGTATCTTCTGCAACTTGTCGAGATTGTCGTGAGAGTTGACCATCAACATTCCTTCGGTGATCTCGATCTCCAGGTGAGACGCGGACAGGCCACTCTTCGCCAGGCAGTGTTCAATCACCTGAACCAGGTTCTTCTGCTGAAACTGGCGGGGCGACAGATTCACCGATACCGTAAGGTCCACTCCCAGTTCTTCCTGCAGGGCCTTGCCCTCGCAGCACGACGTCATAAAGGCCCATTCGCCGATGGGCACGATCAAGCCTGTCTCTTCCGCCAAAGGAATGAACTGGGCCGGAGAGATCTTGCCCAGCCGCGGGTGCGTCCACCGCAGCAACGCCTCCATGCCGGTGATGGCTCCCGTCGCCAGCGACACCTGGGGCTGATAGTGCATCTCCATCTCTCCATTCGCAATCGCGTGACGAAGAGCGTGTTCCATCATCAGCCGGTCGGCGGTCTCCTTCATCATGCCTTCGCTGAAGATCTGGTGCTGGTTGCGGCCGTTCTCCTTGGCAGCATACATCGCGGCATCCGCGCGTTTGAACAGATGTTTCACGTCGGACGCAAAGTCGGGATAGATGCAGACCCCTACACTCGTCGTCACCTTCACCAGCTGCTCGTCGACCGAGATCTCGGGCGACAGCTTGAGCACCAGGTTGGCCGCGCACTGCTCCACATCCGCGACGCTGGTGATATCTGGCATCACCACCACAAACTCATCGCCGCCGGCCCGCGCCACGATATCGGTGCTGCGTACCGACCGGCGCAGGCGATTGGCTGCCTCCACCAGAATCTGGTCTCCCGACGTATGCCCCAGCGAGTCGTTGATGCGCTTGAAGTGATCGAGATCGAGCATGAAGACGGCGACCTTGGTGCCATACCGCCTGGCCCGCTCCACCGCCTCTACCGTCTTATCTCGAAGCAGCGCGCGCCCCATCAGCCCGGTCAACTGGTCGTGGGTCGCCAGGTGCGTCACATAGTCCAGCATCTGCTGGCGTTCCGTAATGTCGACGGCAATGCCGACAAAGCCGGTTACCTCGCCCTCGTCCGACCGCATTGCTCTCATCGCCAGGCTGATAGGAATTTGCGAGCCGTCCCTCCGAACCAGCGTCCACTCCTGCTCCTCCAACTCGCCGGCGGCAGCCGTGGCAGTTAACAGGTGGAAGCGGTCGCTGTCCGTTACCATCTCCGGATCGCTCTTGCCGCTCCTGGCCAGCAACTCAGCTTCATCATGGAGGATGGTCAACGGAGCCTTGCCGACCAGCTCATCGCGGTGATAGCCCGAGAGCTTCTCCGCCGCCACGTTCATCGCCGTGATGACTCCCTTCATGTCCGTTGCAACAATACTGAAGGGAGCATTCTGAAAGACGGAGTCGGTGAACTCCAGCAGGTGCTTGTAGCGTTCCTGCGCCGCTTTGATCCCGCTGATATCGCAGCAGGTCATCGCGATGCCGTCTCCCAGCTTCGTAACCTGCAGCCGCAGCCATGTAGCTTTGATCGCGGGATCGACGATCAAAAACTCTTCGCACATCGATTCGCCAGTCATCACCACTGTGCACAGGCGCTCGAACAGTCCACTCTTGTTTGGGACCGACGTTACAGTTGACCTTAGCTGGCCGAGCAGCTCCGATCTCGACTTTCCCATCATCCGTTCAAAATTCGCGTTCACATACTGAAAACGAAAATCGATGACTTCGCCGGACTGGTCGCGGACAGCGTCAAAAATTACGAACGCGTCCATGCTGGTCTCTGCCGCGGCAAGGAATTTAGACTGGGCTTCTTCAGTGGCTTTGCGCCGAATCTCGCGGTCATGTTCTCGCCATAAAATCCCCAGGGCGAACATGGTTCCCCCCATCGCCAGGGTGACTCCCACGACCGTAGCCAAGTAATTGCAATTACTTAAGCGCAAAAACTCCGTTAGCATCAGGCCCAAAGCCACTGCGAGCAAGCCAATCTTCCATGCCCGCAAGTGCGGGAGAACCTGAGCCTTCAAGTAAAACCTCAATAGAGCATTCAATAGGAAGGAAATGCTAAACAGGAAAAGTTACTTCCCGTTACGAGAGTAACGTCTAATTCGCAGTAGTGAGCGATATTTAAAGGATTTTTTCTGCTGGAAGGTTCCATTTCGTGTTCCCGCCGACGGATGGTGGAATCCGACCCTCCTATCGCCTCTGTGATATTTGAGACCTGCGCCAGGCGTACCCGTCTAACACCGCATGGTCGCTCCTTGTTCTACTCGGCTTACCCTGCTCGGAAGCCTTTTTCTTGCGTTGCCTCTCTTCGCTCAGCAGAAACCGGTATCCCCAGCTACTGCAACAGTTTCTACCGCAGCAACACTATCGGTCGACGCCCGTCTCGTCAACCTTCCTGTCGTTGTCCGCGATAAGAAGGGCTCTCTGGTGCAAAACCTTACCAAAGCAGACTTTACGCTTCAGGTCGATGGCCATCCCCAGACCATCCGTTACTTCGATCTCGATTCGAATCTTCCACTTACGCTCGGCCTGCTGGTGGACGTCAGTGCCTCCCAGCGCAAGGTTCTCGATGATGAGCGTACCGCCAGCGGAACCTTTCTGGAGCAAATGCTCACGGCTCCCGCCAACCGCCCTCCCGACCAGGCATTTGTCATCCAGTTTGCCCGCCAAACTGAGCTTTTGCAGGACCTTACGCCCTCCAAGCCAAAACTGCAGGCCGCCCTCAAAGAGATCGATACTCCCAGTCCAAACGCCAACTCGAGCACTGACCCCGATGACTCCAGCAGCGGGCATCGCGCCCGCGGAGGCACCACCCTCTACGACGCAATTTTCCTTGCCTCCGACGAATTGATGAGCAAGCAGAAGGGCCGCAAGGCCCTCATTCTCCTCTCCGACGGTGTCGACCGGGGCAGCAAGGAAAACCTGACCAGCGCCATCGAGGCCGCCCAGCGTGCGGACACCATCCTCTACGCCATCTACTTCAAAGGAGAGGAGTCCGGCTCCGATAACAGCCGCTCCCGCGGAGGCTCCCCCGGGGGTCGCGGCGGCGGCTTTCCCGGAGGAGGCCGTTTTCCCGGCGGTGGCTACCCAGGTGGTGGTGGAGGCTATCCGGGCGGCGGTGGAGGAGGATACCCCGGCGGTGGCGGAGGTCGCGGTGGCAATAATCCCAGTGGAAGCAGCACAAACCATGTCGACGGCAAAAAAATCCTGGAGCGCATGGCGCAGGAGACCGGAGGACGCCTCTTCGAAGTCAGCAAAAAGCAGACCGTAGCGCAGGTCTACGACCAGATCGCCGAAGAGCTTCGCGCCCAGTATCGCCTCGGCTATACGCCCGATCAGGCCACCGCCTCTGACGGATACCATCAGATCGATCTCACTGTGAACCGCAAGGGCCTCACCGTGCAGACTCGCGACGGCTACTACACCGGCAGTGCAGACGCGGCACCGCGCAAGATGAATTGAAACCGTCTTTGCGTCCTTCCGTCCTCTTCGTGCATCATCTACAGTGACCCTCATTAGCGGCGGTGTCAGCAAGGAAGGCGTGTACCTATGATCCACAAGATGATCCTTAAGAATTCAAAGAGCTCGAACGCAATCTTCAAACTCTGCACAGCTTTGCTCTCGTTCGCCCTTATCGCGATGGCAGCAGCCATGCCAGGCCGGGCCCAGGCCCAGCTCACGACGCCCTTCGTCAAGCAGCACATCTACTCCGAGACTGCGAACCCCACCGCCGACATCGCCGCCGCCCTCAAAAAGGCACGCGTCGAGCACAAGCGCGTCCTCCTCGACTTCGGTGGCGACTGGTGCCCCGACTGCCAGGTCCTCGACGTCTATTTCCGCCAGCAACCCAACGCTGCTCTGCTCGCCAAACACTTCGTCGTCGTCCACGTCTACATCGGCCACATGGACCAGAACCTCGATATCCCCCGGAAGTACAACGTTCCGATCAACAAGGGTGTTCCCGCGCTCGCCGTCATCGATGCCCACGGCAAGCTGCTCTATTCTCAGCAGACCGGCCAGTTCGAGAACATGCGCAACATGAGCTCCAGCGACGTGACCGCGTTCCTCAACCAGTGGAAGGCCTGATTCAGCGATCGACTCTCCCTTGCACTAATTCCATCGCACCGCGCAGGCGTCCATCTTGAGAAGATTTCTTCGCATCTCCTCGGTCTTCCATCGCACACTGCTCAGCGTAGTGGAGAACGACTGCTTCAACGTCGCGCAGTCGGCCGCCTACTCTGCGATGATCTCGCTCTTTCCCGCGCTCATCATCGCCGCCGCCTTCATCGGCTTCCTGCCCGGTATGGCCCCGCTTCGCTTCCAGCTCGCTCTGTTCTTCAACAGCATCCTCCCCTCTGACGTCACCCCGATCCTGCAGAGCTACTTCGCCACCACCCACCACAATCCCAAATCCATTCGCGCCCTCATCGTCGCTACCCTGGTCAGCGTCACCGGAGCGTCCAGTGTCATCGCCACCTTCATGGAAGGTTTTCGCCGCGCCCACAGTCTGCCGCCCGACTGCTGGACCTTCCTGCAGCGCCGCGTCCGTGCCTTCGCCCTGGTTCCTCTCTCGCTGATTCCTCTTGCGATAGCGAGCCTGCTCATCGTCTTCGGGCACTTCATCGTCGCCACATGGATGGCGATGCATATCATGCCATCCATCCGCACCCCGGTTTACGTCATTGCTCTCATCGTCCGCTGGGTGATTGCCTTCGCGGGCAGCATCGGCATTGTCGCTCTCATCTATCACATGGGAACGCCCATGCGGCAGTCCTGGAAGCGAACCATCCCCGGAGCGGTCCTTGCCACCGCCATGTGGTTCCTCACTACGCTGGCCTTCGGCTGGTACGTCACCCGTTTCGCCAACTACTCCCAGGTCTATGGTTCGCTCGGCGCAGGCATCGCCCTGCTCTTCTGGCTCTACATCATCTCCCTCAGCGTTCTCTGCGGAGCCGAGTTCAACGCGCAGTGCAACGCTCATTTTTTTCCTCCTGTTCCAACTGATTCATCCCTTTCCAACGCACAGACTCCTGCTACCGGGTAAAATTGCCATCGGTAGCAAAACTCACTGGTCATACCTTGCGTTCACCGCGGGGTAGAAAGAATGCGGCAAACGATTTCATGACGAATTCTCCAAATCCCCTCCCGAACGACCCCTCATTTATCGGAACCGAGCGCCTACGCCGCGCCAAGATCGTTGCTACTCTGGGGCCTGCCTCCAGCACTCCCGAAGTCTTCCGTCAACTTGTCCGAGCTGGACTCGACGTCGCCCGCCTCAACTTCTCCCACGGCAGCCACGCGCAAAAGGCCGAGCTGATCAAGATGGTCCGCACCGTCGCCCGCGAAGAGGGCAAGCCCATCTGCATCCTCGCCGACCTGCAGGGGCCAAAGATTCGCACTGGCAAGCTCAAGGGCCACAAGCCCGTCCAACTCATAGCGGGCAAGCGCCTCACCATCACGCCACGCGAGATCGAAGGCACCGCCGCCCTCGTCGGCACCACCTTCAAGACGCTCGCCGAGAACCTCGAGCCCGGCTCCCGCATCCTCCTCTCCGACGGCCTCATCGAGCTGCGCGTCGAGCAGGTCAAAGGTCTCGATGTCGTCTGCGAGATCGTCAACGGCGGCACCCTCGGCGAGAACAAGGGCATCAACCTGCCCGGCATCCCGGTCAAGGTTCCCTCACTCACCGAGAAGGACGAAGAGGACCTCATCTTCGCTGTCGCCCAGGGCGTCGATACCGTGGCCGTCTCTTTCGTCCGCACTGCCGACGACGTTCGCCACGTCAAGAACCGTCTCACCGCGCTCAAGTCCGACGCCTGGATCATCGCCAAGCTAGAAAAACCTCAGGCCATCGAGCACCTCGACAGCATCCTCGAAGTCACCGATGCCATCATGGTGGCCCGCGGCGACCTCGGCGTCGAAGTTCCACCGGAAAAAGTTCCGGCCATTCAGAAGCACATCATCCGCCGTGCCGCCGAGTACCGCAAGCCCGTCATCACGGCGACGCAGATGCTCGAATCCATGATCGACAATCCGCGCCCGACCCGCGCCGAAGCCTCAGACGTCGCCAACGCCATCTATGACGGCACCGACGCCGTCATGCTCTCAGCCGAAAGCGCCGCCGGCAAGTATCCCGTCGAGTCCGTCGCCATGATGGCCAAGATCGTCACCGAGACCGAGCACCAGATTCGCCTCGATCCTCGTCCCGCTCTCGGCCGCTCGCACAGCGTCCGCCTCTCCATCGCCGAGACCATCTGCGAGTGCATGTCGCACGCGGCGGATGATCTCGATGTCGCCGCCATCGCCATCTTTACCGAGACCGGCATGACCGCACGCCTGCTCTCGAAGTACCACCCCGAGCCGCCCATCTTCGCCCTCTCGCCCTTCGAGAAGGTCATCAACCGCTCCATGCTCCTGTGGGGCACCTACCCCATCCTCTGCGACCGCTTCCGCGACACCGACAAGCTGGTCAACATGGCCGAAGAGGTCCTTGAAAAAGGCGGCCACGTTCAGCCTCGCCAGATCGTCGGCATCGTCGCCGGAACCCGCACCAAATCCGGCGCAACCAACTTCATGCGTCTGCACATGGTAGGTGACCGCGACACGGCATCCTCGTCACGAAAGACAGGCACGAAGAAATCCGGCAAGACTGGAAGCAAGAAGGCTGGCAAGAAAAAATAGTACGGCTTATTTCTGACCGGATTTCATTTTCAGAAAGTGGGAAGCAAAAAGAGCCGCCTGAATATTCAGGCGGCTCTTTTGTTTAAGCGTCTACGACTAGAGAGAGATTCGTCTCCGAACCATTCCGGCCAATCCGAGCATGCCAGTGCCTAGCAGCGCAATCGTCCCCGGCTCCGGAACAGCAGAAAGACCACCAGGAGTAATGCTGATCGGAGAGGTCTGCGCTTCAACCACAAAGCCGGTGCTCGGCGAACCGAACAGCGTCTGCTGGTACTGCGAAGGAACGCCTAGAAAGAGATTCACATCCACGCCATTCGCAAGCTGGTAGGAAACGCCGGCGTTGTCCAGCGAGGCCATGCTATCGCCGCTTGTAAAGAAAAGGAAATTGTCGTTGAATCCATAGCTGCCTGGCGACAGAACATTGGAAATTGATTGTCCATCGGTTGTTCCAGTAACTCCCGTGATCAGAAACTTGCCGGTCGTGCTGGTAGCTTGTGCGTCAAACTGTCCAGCTCCCGAAAACGGTGTGCCGGGAATACCGCTGGCACTGTTGTTTCCTATGAAGCTGAAGTTGAAGGTATCGGCAAACATGGGTGTGGATGCGAACGCTGCTAATGCGAGGCCGCAGATAAGGACACTAGATTTTTTCATAATTCTCCTGGGAGTGTTACTGGTCGTACTTACTCGGTACGCCGCAATTCCTTGGAGAGATTTAGTAGTTTTCTTATTTAATATTAAAAGTAAAAAATAATCCCTTAGCCATGCATTAGTTTGCATAACTAAGGGAAGTTACTTTCTACTTTGTGTTGTAACTCCTATTTACAGATGACTTACTGAGTTACTTGGACTCTGCGGCAAACTGGTCAGCCGCCCGATTCATCTCCTCAGGCGTGGCCGCATGAGAGAACAGAATGACTCTGTACTTGAACGTCGCGCTCTGTCCTTTGTCGATGGTGAAATCAAACGCCGACTGTGTCGGATCGAAGATCTTCCTTCCCAGCGGATTCGCGGCGAACAGTCCATATCCGCGAGCATGCCAGTAAGTCGGATACCCCGGATTTTTTGGATTGTCGATGATCGCCACCGACTCCGTCTTTCCGTCCGCGTTGGTGCCGGTCAGCTCGCACCAGCGTCCACGCGTTGACCACACCGCATCGCCCTTCTTGCCTTCGCTGGTCAGATAGACTCCAGTAGCACCCGCAGTATTGCCAGCCGCAACCTTGGTCGGACGCCCACTGGCATCGGCGAAGATGCCGCCCTTCTCAGTCGCCGACTCAAGGAAATGCGCGACGCGAATTCCGAGCACGCCTTCCTTGTCGTCGTTGAAGACCACCTTATCCAGTGCATGCAGCGTGGTGACGAAATCGATCGCCCGTTCATCGCCGTGCTGCGAAAACACGTAGCGCGTCGTCTCGTTGATGATCTTCTGGTCCTTGCCTGTAACCCAGACCGAATCGACGGTCAGCTCCCCATGATCGCGCCCACTCTTCGCAGACACGATCTTCTGCAGGTAGATGCTGCCCATCTTCTCGCGGTTCTCCGGCTTGATCGCGTCGGAGTTGTTCCAGAAGTCGAACCCATTCACATTGCCATAGTTGAACCACAGGCCCGCATGGTGCGGATGGTCCACGCGCTCTCCCGCTCGCGGAGACAGCGGATAGCCACGCGTCACCGTCACTCCATCCGCCGCGATCAGCGGAAACAGCACCGGCTTCTTCAGCGTCGTCGGCCACACGTACGAGGTGAACGGCTTGCCGTCGATGGTGACATCGACACGCCGCCCTGCCTTATCCGTCGTGACCTTAACGCCGTGCCCTGCATCCTTGGCAAAGACCTGAGCCGAGCTTCCCAATCCAACCATGGCCATCACACCGTACAAGACCAGCTTATGCATGCACCTTTCCCCCCGCCATCACCTGCTGCGTCTTGTCGTCGAAGGTCACCTTCTCCCCCGTCTGGATGGCGGCGATATTCATGCACAGCGCGATCGAGTGGCTGTAACCCGCCTCGATGCTGGCATTCGGCGTCTTGCGCGACCGCACGCACTCCATCCAGTTGCGCATGTTCGCCGAGGTCTCGGCATCGACGTGCGTGCCGAGGCCCGTCTCCATCGCCTCCGCCTTTTCTACCAGTGGAAAGCTGGGCAGCAGGTTCGCCTGCATCTTCATCTCCGCCGCCGACTTCGCCGTCAACCCACCCGTCGGCGTCACCGTCTGCTTCGACATATCCAGCATGCCGCCATTCGAGTAATAGAGTTCTTTCACGCCGCCAGCCGAGTTGGTAAAGCGCGACGTGTACTGCACCTGGAATCCTTTGCTCAGGTCATCGAGCGGGCCATAGTCGAAGACCGCCGTCATCGTGTCCCAATTCTTGCGGCCGTCCTTCCACAGGTAAATGCCACCATTGGCCACAACGCTGCGCGGATGCGGCAGACCGCTGAACCAGTGCACGGTATCGATCTGGTGTACCAGCCACTGGTCGGGAATCCCCGAGGAGTAAGGCCAGAACAGGCGGAACTCAAGATACTTGCGCGCATCGAACGGCTCATAAGGACGGTTCATCAGGTAGCGCTTCCAGTCGGTGTCCTGCTCCTTCAGCAGCGGCACCACGTCCGGCCTGCGCCACCGTCCCGGCTGGTTCACGTTCCACGTCATCTCCACCATCACGATGTCGCCGAACTTGCCCGACTTGATGTACTCCGCCGCCTTCATATAGCTGGGAGTGCTGCGCCGCTGCGTTCCCACCTGCACAATCTTTCCCGTCTTATGCACCGCGGCGCGAAACAGCCGTGCATCTTCCATGGTGTGGGCGGTCGGCTTCTCGACATAGGCATCGCGTCCAGCATTGACGGCCTCGGTGCCATGCCGCGCATGCTGGAAGTCTGCCGTCGCCACCAGTACGGCATCGATGTCCTTGCGCGCATACAGCTCGTCGTTGTTGCGTACCGAAGCAATCTGGTTGCCGCTGAGCTTCTGAATATAGGCCGCGCCTTCTTCCCGCCGCCGGTTCCAGATGTCTGACACGGCAACGATCTCGAAGTTCATGTCCTTTGCATTTTCCTGAAACGCAGGAATCAAGGCGCCCTTCATCCGGTCTCCGCAGCCCACGATGCCGACCTTCACCCGGTCGTTCGCGCCCACAATACTGGCGTAGCTGGTCGCGTTCCACGAGACGGCGGTGGCCGCCAGCGCCGAGCTGCCTATCTTCAAGAAATTTCTTCTGTTCGTATCCTGCGATGCCATGCGTATCTCCTCGATGTGGTTGTGCCATTTATAGACAAAAAACAGAGTCACAGGAAATTAGCGACTCTGTCGGCCAGCGAAGTGTACACAACTTTGAAGTGGTCTGGCCACCATCGATTTCCTCACTCGAAAAGAAGAGGAAACTTCATCGACTTCATAGTGGCAAAAAAATGCACATATGGGTAAACGAACGGACATCTTCCAGCCATCCATCGGAGTGACAACAGCCGCTTCGGCAAATTTTCCTTGAAATCGGCTCAAAAGCAGTTTGGCGACCCAAATGCTTACTAACTAAACGTCGATCGTGATTTGTACCTATCTTGTTTTGAAGGACTCTCAATGCTCTCTCTGCCAGGAACTCTCCGGACCCGTAAAGCAACCATCATTAAAGCCGCTTTCGTTACTCTCTGTGCTGCCGTCCTTACCTTGGTTGTGCCGGCCACGCTGCACGCCTCGCCTATCACCTACAACCTGACCCTCACCCCCGGCGCTGGCTCGCTCTATGGTGGTACCGGAACGATCACGCTCAACAATGCCGTCCCCTCGACCGGGCAGGTGGACTACACCCAGGCCAACGGCGGTCTGCTCGACGTCACCTTCAACATCGACGGCCAGAACTTCTCACTCGCCGGAGCGACCGGAACCACCCTCGTCCGCTTCTACAACGGGCAGATCAACGACATCACCTTTGCCGAGACCATCGGAACCACACCTGCACGCTTTACCCTCGATTCCACCGCAGGCTATGCCTTCTACTTCAACGACGGCCAGGCCGCATCCTACGGAACCTTCACCGTCGCCGGGACCTCCGACTCTTCACCGTCTCCCGTTCCCGAGCCTTCATCGCTTCTGCTGTTTGCCACCGGCCTCCTCGGAGCGGCAGGCCTCCTCTACTTCCGCATGGGCGTGCAAACCGCCAGCGCCAAGAGCTGCTAACGAGATCTCATCCAGGCCGCAACCGGCCTGATGAGTTGCAGTACCTGTAGAAACTTTGCGCATGGCCGCCTCTCATGGAGGCGGCCATTTTTTTATCCACCCCCAACCTCTCGGGTGCCCCATCCTTTGCAGCTTCCTCGCAAAGGGTGGGACCGCATGCGGCCACATCCACGTTCCACTCCCGTACAATCGCTCTCTATGGGCCGTATCCGCATCCTCTCTGACCTGGTAGCCAACCAGATAGCCGCCGGAGAAGTCGTCGAGCGCCCAGCCTCGGTCGTCAAAGAGCTGCTCGAAAACTCCATCGACGCCGCCGCCACCCGCATCCGCATCGAGGTCGAAGCCGGTGGCCGCAAGCTCATCCGCATCATCGACAACGGCCACGGCATGGTCAAGGACGACGCTCTGCTCGCCTTCGAGCGCCACGCCACCAGCAAACTTCGCACCTCCGACGACCTGCTCTCCATCTCCACCCTCGGCTTCCGCGGCGAGGCGCTGCCCAGCATAGCCAGCGTCTCCCGCCTCACCCTCGAAACCCGCGCAAGCGCCGCGGCAGATGGAACGCCAGAAGAGTCTGGAACCCTGGTCGAGATCGCCGGGGGCAACATCCTCCGCGTCGAAGAGGCCGGCCTTCCCGCCGGAACCACGATCACCATCCGCGACCTCTTCTTCAACACTCCCGCCCGTCGCAAATTTCTCCGCTCCGAGCAGACCGAGCTCTCGCACATCGCCGCGCTGGTCACGCACTACGCGCTCGCTCACCCCACCAAACACTTCGAGCTGCACTCGGCAACCCAGGCGCTGCTCATCGCGCCCGCCGTCAGCAACAGCGCCGACCGCCTCTTCCAGATCTTTGGCCGCGAGACCTCCGGCCTCATGCTCCCGACCACCGCCGAGATGGACTTCGCCCGCGCCGGCCTGCCCGAGCCGCCACCGTGGAAGCGCGAGCAGGACTATACCCCGCCCGATCCCGGCTACCTCCGCATCACCGGCTTCGTCTCCAAGCCCGAGCTGCAAAAGCTCAACCGCAACTCCGTCTACGTCTTCGTCAACCACCGCCTCGTTCGCGACAAGCTCGTGCTGCACGCACTCGGCGAAGCCTACCGCAACATCATCCCGCCAACGTCGTTCCCCGTCGTCCTGCTCTTTCTCGAGATGCCGCCGCAGGAGGTCGACGTCAACGTCCATCCCGCAAAGACCGAAGTCCGCTTCCGCCAATCCAGCTTCGTGCACGACTTCATCCGCGACACCGTTCGCACCACGCTGATGCAGAGCCGTCCCGTAGCCAGCTTCGCCGCCGCGTTGCACAACACTCCCCACGCCAGCGCATCTCTGCTCATCGCCGTAAGCCCCGAGTCCAACGGCCCGGCTCAACCCGTCTTCGAATCAAGGGGGGAACCAAGGGGGGAGCCCCAATCCGAAGCCGATCCCAACGCAGCCGACACCGCGCCCTTCAACCTCGCCTCCCCACAAATCCCCGAATCTCCCGGACGCCTCAGCTTTCCCGATGCGCAAATTCCCGTAGGCTACGAAGCACCTACCCCCAACGAGAACGAAACCCTCAACGCCCTCGCTACCCTGAAGCCGCTCGGCCAGCTCCGCGACTCCTTCATCCTCGCCGTCAACGACGAGGGACTCTGGATCGTCGACCAGCACGTCGCCCACGAGCGCGTCCTCTTCGAAAAAATCCTCCGCGCCCGCGACACAGAGAGCGTCCAACGCCAGCGCCTGCTGATGCCCGTCCTGATCGACCTCCTCCCCGCGCAGATGGTCTCCTTCGCCCGCCTCGCCGACGAGCTCGACCGCAACGGCTTCGAGGCCGAACCCTTCGGCCCCAACACCATCGCCATCAAAGCCGCGCCCGTAGGCTTAGAAGGCCGCGAACTCGAACGCATGCTGGAAGAGGTGCTCGCCGTACCGGACCGCGAGCAGCAGGCAGAGAACTCCGAGACCCGCCGTCGCCGCATCGCCGCCAGCATCGCCTGCCACGCCGCCATCAAGATCAACATGCCGCTCGAGCCAGCAAAGATCGACTGGCTGCTCGCCGAACTGGGAAAAACCGAGCACCCCACAAGCTGCCCCCACGGCCGCCCCATCGCCCTCCGCTACTCCCACAAAGACATTGCCAAAGCCTTCCAGCGCATCTAGTGATCTATTCAAGAGCTCTAAACACTGTCCTCTGAACGAGTAACGTCATTTCGGCCGCAGACTCACTCAGCCACAAACTTACGTCATCTCGACCGAAGCCCCACTCAACCCTAAACTCACTGTGAGTACAGGAGATATCTTAGAGTAACGGGATAGAGCGGGCGATGGTGGGATATTGCGGGCGGAGCGCGGGTTTTCGCTTCGTTTCGGCGTCGAATGCGTATGGTGGGATACAGACGCTATCTGAGAGTGGAGCACACTATGTCCGTTGGACATTCTTTGTAAGTTACTGATTTCACGTAAAAATATAACGGACATTTCAGTATCCAGCGGACATGATCTAAAGGTGAGCCGTCGCACATCCTTTAGATCCGCGTCTCCATTGGCTGTTTCATCATCCTCGGCCCAACGGACATAAACCAGATCGCCTCAATCCAACGGACATCGGCGATCTGGCCCATAGCAGGGAGTTAGAGCGTGTCGAGAGTCAGCCAGAGTGCTATTTGGAAGCGCAGTTATAGGCTGTGCCGGTTGGGGTGCAGGTGAGGTTGATTACGATGTCAAAAGCGGTGGGTGTGGGGGATGGTGGCGGGGTGATTGTGGTGCCATCGCCAGGGGTGCCACTACCGCCGATAGGAGGTGCAACCATGGCCGAGGTGAAGGCTCCAATATCGGCTCCGGCTGTGCCTTGCTGGATGGCGTTTGCGCTCGCGGTGGTCAGGTGGAAATCGAGGTTGTCCAGCACAGTCTCATCGGACGTCACCTGGGCGTCGGTGGGCTCATTGGCGATCATGGGATTAGTACAGACTCCTCCCGTCGTAGGACACGTTCGCATCTGGTAGAAGATGTTGTGATCGTTAGCGACGAACGGGTTGTAGGTCATCGTGTAGTAGAAGATTCCCGGCGTCTGAGAACCCGCCAGCCCAGAAGCAGTGTAGCCAATGTTGAGGTTGTTTTCATAGGTAATGACAGGCTTCGTGCAGGCTCCACTACACGATATGTCGTAGCTGGTCGCGCCGTAACCTGCATAACTATTGTTCGTCCAGGTGTACTGCGAGTCGTCGTTTATGGCTAGAGCGATTCCATCTCCAGCGGCGCGGCAGAAGTTAGACAGGTAGAGCGAGTAGGCAGTGTTCCCGGCAATGGGGTATTTCATGCGCTGGCAGTTGTGATTAGTGATGTTGTTCTGGAAGACGACTTGCTTCATTGCCCCCATCTTCCACTGCTGGCCCATGTTGCCATAGGACTGACTATTCGTGACCCTGATGATGCTGCCGTGAGTGTGGAGCAGGTCGAGGCCGTCCTGGGTGTTGTAGCGGAAGGTGCAATAGTCGCAGGTAAAGTTCAGCGGCGTGCCGGGAGTCCCTACGCCGTCGCCATAACCGGCGCTGCTTTGGTCGAAGCAGGAAAAGGCTGGAAATCCAGTGTGGACGATGGGATACTCCTCGTTGCAGCCACTTCCCTCGATCGTGAGATGATCCGCAACTACAGAGCCGTTGATGCTCTGAGTGCCTGAACCGTCGTCGAAGTCCCACCCTGCCGATGCATTGAAGCCAAGGCGGACGTGAGAGACCGTTATCAGGCCGCCAATCGCTCCCTTGATGCCATCAGATGTGAATCCGTGAATGTTGAGGTCAGTGAGCGTGATATCGTGCGTACTCGCATTGGTATAGATGCCAATGGCCGCATAGTCGGAGAGTGGATATCCCGGATAGCAAGCCACGACAGGAGCGGTATAGCTCACTCCGACGCGAGTACATTGACCGTGATCGGTCAACTCCAGCCCCGAAATTTGTACGAAAGATGACCCACTGAGCGAGATCACATTGCCAGCGCCGTAGCCGCCATATAGCTGCGTGGTTGCACTTCCGTCGCCGATGATGCGCGTGGGATTTGCTGCGGTCCCAGACGGGATCGACGGCATTGCCGATGCAAACGGATTACCAGCGATCTCAAGGCCGTCATGGTCGGCAGGGTTTGGTCCGTTGTAGCCGACGCGATATTGCCCAGCATGGATGCGAATGGTGTCGCCGCCCTGCACTTTCCATGTGCCAGTGGTGACGTAGCCGCCAGCGCCGGGAAAGGCGAGCAGTCGATAGTCGTTCAGGCCACAAGCTTTCGCCACCACGGTAGCTGAGTACGGTGCATCGGTCTGCCCTGTGCACTGCCCGAGTGTGCCTCCATCGGCGCGGATGTACCAGGTGGTCGCGTGCGCTGTGGCCGCGAAGGCAACAAATAGGACGAGAGAGAGAATGCGCTTCATGGTGCTCCTTGGCGGCTTAGCAGCCGGTGACGTGGGTGATGATGCCGCTGACGATAGTAAGGACGCATGTTCCCGCCGTCTTTATCCCTGAGAATCCGTTCCCTGCGGTGACAGAGCCTGCGGCAACAGCGTTGGTGACGTTCAGGTGATCGAGCGTGCCGAGAGAAGTAAGAGACGAAGTGATGACAGTGGAGTTGAGTGTTGCCCCGGTGAGGGTTCCCGCCGCCGCCGCGCCAGCCGCTGGACAGTTTGTGCCGCCCGATAGACAAACACCCGTCAAGCCAGCGCCGCTCCCATTGAATAAGGCGGATGTAACTGCGGTGTCGAATACGCCTGTCGCTGCATGAATTGTGCCATCGTGACCGCCAACTGTAGAGCCGAAGCCCCACGTATTCACTGCCAGCCGCGAGATCCAACTATCAGGGGTTGCGGTCGCCGTCGTCGGCACGGCACCGATCGCTCCGCCCGCATTGATGAGGTACTGCCCCGCGCCCATCGAAGCGTTCCATGTGTTTGAAGGCAGCGTCGAAGTTGCGGTGATCGTGTAATCGTCCTTCAGGCTGGTCCCGAGAGCGCAAGTCCCTAACCTTCTGACTCCGCCACTTGTTGCATTCGATGTCCATGCAATGTACGTCGTTCCTGCCGGATATCCATATTGCAGAGCGGTTGGGCAAGGTACGGTCACATAGTCGGAGCTATCGAGCGTCGCTGCTGTTGCAGAGATCTGCGCGAGGACTGAGCGGAAGGCTGGCCCTTCGATACCGATTGGGCTCATCGCAGTGAAGAAATACTGGCGCACCGTGCTGCCTACTGTGCCGGTATAAGTGATTCCAGTGGGAGCCCAGATCGGAAGTTCAAGCCCTACCGACAGCGAGTTGAGCGTGGCTGAATATTGCGCGGTCAGGATGCCAGCGTCAAGCTCCCCATCAGGGGCTGCGGCAGTGCTGCCCCCTCCCCCTGTGCCGAAGTTACAGTTCCCCAGGCTGATATTGTTCGTACTGTTGAAGGCGTTGCAGAGCGAAAACTGATCGGCCAACGTTACGCCATCGCGGGTGAAGACGATGTTGGAAAGATGGTTCGCCCCTCCCAGCGTCAGGGTAGATAAGGCACTTATCGTATTGCCTTTTACGGAGCCGCCGCCAGCGTTATAGCTCGCGCCGCCAAGTTCACGCGTGGCTGGGTTCCATGTGAACTTGCCGCCGCCGCTGCCGTCACTGAGCGAAAAGAGTGTCAGCAGTTGCGTGCTATTGCACCCACCAACTCCAGCGTTGGGACATCCAACAGCAATAACCGCCCCACTGGATAACGGCTCTTCCATGAGGGTGATCCCACCAGTGTTCGGGCCTTGAAGCGTGATCCAAGGTGGAGCGCTGTTGATTCCACCGCACCCGATATATAGGTTGCATGGATTTTGGTTCCAGAAATACTCTGGAGTGTAGGCATTCGATATCCCAGCCCCGATAAAATCAAACACTAATCCTCGTGTCGTGCTGTTTTGTCCGAGGGTGTTGTAAATGGAGTGGGTGAACCGGACGGCATCCCCCGCCGTAAATTCCGGCAGAGGCTCCTCGATGGTATCTCCTGCAGTCCAAGCGACATTGTTTGGTTCGAGTGCCACCGGTCCGGGGGCTGCTACCGAAACATTGCGAACCTCAGCGCCGGGATAAATATGAAACGCGCTCCAAACTGAAGGGAAGGCAATCGTCGCCGTGGGGCAGCTTACGCCCGCGCCAGATTGCGTCCAGGTGAGGTTCCCCGTAGCCACAATTCCATTAGAAAACGAGACGTTGGTGACACCACCGTTCAGGTTGGTATCTGAGCAACCGGCAATTGTCGCCGTCGCTAAACCGTTGAGGCCTCCTAACGCCATCGACGATCCAGTAATTGTGGCCGTGACAGTCGTTCCACTCTTTGAGAGATTGGTGACGCTGCTCGGTGGATAGTAGTTCGTGATAGGAGCGCTTCCATTACGAGTGCCCTCTAACGCTAAATGGCTGGCATCGATTGCCCCAACTGCGATGCCGTTCGTGCGGAAACTATTGATGGCCATGCTCTGGTCGAGGCTCACATATCCTTGTGTCCCTCCCTGCCACAACGAGGAAGAAGCCGGATGGTTAGGGTGGAGATAGGTAAAGGTGACCGACTGCGAACCACCAGAGGCCGTACCGACGGCTGTGATGTTTACCTGCTCGGGGAATTGTCCGTTGAGTCTTGCGATGCCAGTCACAAACGCCCCGGTAGAACCCTGAATCCCGGTCAGGGTGCAGGTCATGGAGCCGGGCGTCTGTGCAGGCACAGGTCCAACAATTTCGCAGGGGATCGAAGCATACGCCGTCGACGGAACCAACGTCGCTGTGACGGGAACTGACCACACCCAGTTCACTCCACTGGCTACCGACGCGCCGGAGAAATTGCCAGCGACGGTGCCCCGAGTAATGTCGATCATGTTGCCACCGTCAGTAGTGGCGTTACGGTTGGCTGTGCTGATCCCGCTGGCATAGACCATGGGAAGCGATTGAGTCCCTGTCGTTGCACCCGTTCCCACGGTGCCGTGGAAATAGTTCGAGTTCTGCCCGGTCTGCATCGAGAGCCCGGTCGTCCCCTCAGCCGATGAATCGCGGGAGCCTCCATCGCTGGCGCCGTAGAAGTAGCCCATCGTGGCTGCATCGCCAGTCGCATATTTCTGAAAGAATCCCACCTGATTTTGGCCGATGCCGCGATTATTGAACGTGGTGTATCGGACAGAAGTATGCCCGACGCACCATCCTGAGCCAGTCACGTTGTAGGCGTTGCCATAGTCCCAGCAGCCAGGAGAGGACCATACATTGTTAGCGTAATCCGCCTCCTGTCCGCTATGTGTCGAGGTTGGAGTGGTGTCGAATAAAACGGCATTGCAATGTGGAGTTGCGATGTTATTACATGGAGAGTAGCTATTTGATATGACTCCCGGATTGTGCCAAACGGTGATGTCCTTATTGCCGCGCTGATCGATCAGTTCGCTGCCGGAAGGAGGCGCGGCAGGGATCTCCGTACTTGTGCTCGTCGGTGGTACCGTGACGGTGCAATTCGTAGCGCACTTCGGGTCGGCGTAGGCATTCGCAATTCCGTCCATCCCTGTGCCGCTGCTGCTGCGCAAGAGATCGGTGTTGATCGAGCCGTTGGTCTGAATAGCGACGAGAGGGATCGTCGAGGTGACAACGCTTCCATTTGAGAGGATGCCTGATCCGCCAAGAGTCGTAGAAGTAGCCTTTGTCTGCAGTTCATACGTATCGCCAACAGGCGTGGCACCGCCGCTGCCCGCTGCGATGCAACTCTTGGGGCTGCCATCGGCGTTGATTCCGTTGATCGCCGCGGTGCCGCAGTCAGCAGGAGTCGCGGCGAGAGCATTGGCGACTGTGGCCGTGGCGGCGGTGGTGGCTGATGCTGCTGTCGTGGCCGTCGTCGCGCTGGTTGCCGTGGTGGCGGAGTCGGCAGTTGTGGCGTGACCTGCGTTGGTCGCCGTCGTTGCCGAGGTCGCGGAGTCGGCGCTGATAGCGTGCGTAGCGTTGGCTACGGTCGCGCCTTCGATGGTCCCAGCGTAGATGGTTCCGGTTACGTGCAGGTCGCCAGTGACATTGCCGGAGCTGAAGATATTGGGCGGGTTCGCATAGGCATCTGCTGGAAAAGGGTAGGCGTCGAGCGAGAAGATATCGGCGGTGATGGCGATGTCGTTGGCATCGAGCACGACGGCGTGGGTGCCGCTGGAGCTGTTGTCGGTGATGACGATGTGATAGCGGACATAGACCGTCGCCATGTCGCTGCGGGGTACGCAGAGAGTGCCGACCAGAGCGCCGTTCGCGACGGCGGCTTTTCTGGTGGCCATCATCACAGCGCCGCCGCCTGGTGCGCCGAAGTTGATGATCTTGCGAGTGGCATCTACGCCGGTGATGGAGAGTGTGCCGGAGACCAGCGGAGCGCCGGCGAGATCGATGATCTTGGATGCCTGGACGCTGGAGTAGCCGGTGGTGCAGGCCGCGAAGGCGCGTGATGCGAATAGAACGAAGAGGAGGAGATAGACGGCGCGACGCATACTCGCAGCCTAGATGCGGGCGCGTCGATCTTACTGCGCTGTCCTTGCACCTTTGGCTGGGTTGGCCGATGAGCTATTAGGTTGTGCCGGGAGATCAAGTTCGACGCGGAGCAGCGCCATGTGTTCTTCGAGAGAGGATAACAGAACTCGGTAAGGACTCTTCGGAGATTTAGGACGCATCTTTGTGGCGCGGAGTTCACCAGCCTCGATCATCATGCGGATCGTGGTGTCGGAGACGGCAAGCATCCTAGCTGCTCGCGTGGTGCTGACGGTGCGGCCCGGAGACCAGGGAAAGAGAAACTGGTTGCGGTCGCGGCGGTCGCGGGTATCGCTGCCTTTGCTCATGCCGATTTCCTTTGTGAGATGTGGCCCATGCGCTTCAGCGCCCAGTAGACGCGATTGGCATCGCCCAGGGTGTGGATGGTGGTGCGCCGGTTATTGGGGCCGCGTGGCGAGGCCAGAAAGGCGTCCAGACGGGCCTGATCCCATCCGAGGCGGCCCATCTCCCCCTGGATGCGGCGGATGTCTTTGTCGCCCACCAGCGTGGTCTCGTTGTGGATCTGGTCGTTGCGGCCTTCGGTGCCTGCCTTCTCGCCATCGCGGCGCGTCTGACGGCGGCGCGGCGTCTTCGACGGCAGCTTCACGCCGAGGGCATTCTGCAGGCCGTCGATCAGCTTCTTTGCTTCGTCCAGGTCAAGCTGGCTGAAGCTGGCGATGGTGCGACCGATCCGGGCGCTCGCCCAGGTGAGACGGTCCTCGCGTGTGGTGCCGGTGTCGAGCGAGTGCGCCTCGTATTGCTTGTAGAGCACCTGAAGGCGGCGGAGCTGGGGCGTGGTGATGTTCATAGTTCGATCTCCTCGATATGGCGAAAGGGACGATCTAAATTCGCACCTATATAACTATGCGCATGCGCATAGGAGCAGAAGTGTGGTTCGTAGGGATATGAATCGTTTTTGAACCAACGACCCACTCCGGGATATTCTTTTCCGCAAAAGGCACACGGCTTCGTTGGGTCAGGCTGGGGCGTGGTGATGTTCATTGTGTTTTCTCCCGGTGGCCGTCGATATCGGAAGCTGCATGTTCGTAGCTGCAATATCTGTAGAACATGTTTCGGATATTGGTGCAGTAAGAACGGGGCCATGATACGAATCCCCGATCACAACCCGAAAAAGCACACAGAAGCTGCTCATTTTTTAGAAGTCTTAGGGCGTCCTCGCTTGCGTTTGCAAGCTCCGTCGCAGTTGGCACAGCCACAGTCTCCAATGCTGCGGAGCAGCTTCCGGGCCGCGGCGATGGCCCGTTTGCGGTCGTCGCGCTTGCGCTCGTTGTAGTCTTCGCGCTTGTGGGCTGCGCTGCAGAAACGGGCTGTGCCTTTGACTGTGTTGCCGCATCCGCGCTGGCAGTATCTGGCCATGTCGTGCTGTCTTTCCTTTGCTGGTGGAGCTGGACGCCGCAGATACCGTATCCCGCGATGTCCTGATAAGGGGATTCGCCGAAGGCATCTTTGTCGGTGGCGATGCGCATCTGCTTATCGAAGATCCGCACCAGGAGAAGCGCGTCGTCATAGCGATCAGCGGGAACGCCGCCCGGCCAAAGCAGCCGTAGGAAGTCGCCTGCCTTGGAGAAGCTGCTGCCATAGGCGGCGTTCTTCTCTTCGAGCAGCTCGCCCAGGTCGGTGCCGAGTTGTTGGAGTGTCTTCATGCTTGCTTCCTTTTTGTCGATTGAGCGGCTCTCTTCTTGCGTCGCGCTGCGGCCTTTGCCGATTTCTGGCGGCGAATGTATTGGTCTGCTGCTTTGTCGGGATCTGCCATGAAGCGTTTATGGCGGGCCTCTAGATTGGCCCAGCGGCCACGCTGTTTCCCCGTCGCGAGTAGTTCGGCCATAGACTCGCGGTCGAACCCATCCCTGCTTAGCTGTAATCGCCATTGCAACTCGGTGACCACCTCAACCAATGCGGCTCGGCTCATCTTCGCGAGGTCATGCTCCCACTTATCGATTGGACCAATTGGCCAAATCATGCGGCACCGCCAGTCTGAGCCTTCTTGGCGGCGATGCGATGTTCGGCGTGGTGGACGTTCTTGCAGTCGCCCCTGCGGCGGCAGACGGATGCTTTGCAGAGGCGGCAAGTGACGTACTCGGCCGAGGACTTGAAGTGGCGCTTACAGACGGCGCATTGCTTGCCGTCATAGGTGGGACCGTCGAAGATGCGCTTCGGCAGTGGCGCATCGTTCAACGGCTCACCAATGCATGCACCCAGAACCTGAGAGCGATGCCGGTCGCGAAGGTTGGCAGCGGCTTCTGAAACCAGCTCCTTCAGGATGGGATCGATCTTGCCATCGTGCGCGGCCTCGCGGACGGAGTTCATGCCTGCCTCGCTGCCATCGCACGGTCACGAGCACTATTGATTCGCTGCATCGCTTCAAGAGAGCCGCCCTCGCGGTCTGGATGTTTGGCGCGGGCAGCGTGGCGAAAGGCTTCCTGTATCTGCTCCACGGTCGCCGTTTCTTTGACGCCGAGGACGGCCCACCAATCCTCATCAGCAACATCGTTCGACGAGGCCAGCGCCTTGTATCCGGCGAATGCCTGATTTGATTTACCGACGCCCCAGCGTTCCATCCCACGCATCGCCTCGATGTGTTTGGTGATGGCACGTAGATTCTCTGCAATCGTGAGGTAACGGTCACAGGGGAAACATACCGGCATTTGATTCAGAGAGAAGTACACGGCCACACCGGGATCGTCGATGCGACGCTCCTGAGCATAAGGCTCACCATCTTTACGTACCGGTTGATTCGTGGAGATAGTGACTAGAGCTGCACCGAGAAGCTGCAACTCATGCCTCAGGCGCTGTAGTGTCGTATGCCATGTCGAGGAGCCGAACGCTGAACGTTTACGGCTAGACACCTTAGTACGTGGGGTGGTGCTCGGCCATTTGAGGGGATAGGCGGGAACGTTCATTACTGCTCCTTCTCTATGTGGTTGCGGAGACTGTTGGCCTCGGTGATGAGTTCGTGGCGGAGATCTTCGCCGGAGAGTCCCTTGCGCCATGCCGCTGCCGTCCCGTCGTCGTAGATGGCGATGATGACGCGGGCGTTGCTGCTGGCGCGGAAGGCGGCGAGGTACTTCTGATGGGCATCGATCGTCGGCGCTGGAGACGGAGCCTTTGGTGTGGCACCCTGCCGGAAGTCGTCGCTCTTGGGGCATGTCGCCCAGTGAGGCTTCATCGGGTGGTGCTCGGTCTCGGGTCGGGGGTTGAACGGAAGGTTCTTGCCCCGGCTCGTCTTCCACCACTCGATAGCAGCGTCGCAGCCCTTGCACTTCGACTTACTCAGGAACTTGTACCCGGCACGCTCCATCTCATAGCGGGTTGTGATGGGGTCGCTCATTCGGCCTCCATAAGAGCGAGGCGCACCTGGTGCAGCATGTCCTCGCTGTTATGCTCGGCACGCATCACCCTGACGACGCGGAGCATGGTGATGGCCTGATGGAGCATCTGCTGCGATGCCTGCTCCATCTCGGCGCGGTTGGTGCCGAGGAAGTAGCCACCGCCATTGGCCTCGCGGGAAGCGCCGATCTGGACGCGGAAGTTGAGCCGGAGATCCTGCACCAGGTCTTTGACTGCACGAGGCGTCAGCTTCATGCGCTCGCAGATCTCGCCCAGAGGCTTGGCGCGTTCCACGCCGCGATGTGCCTTCAGTATTCCCAGCAGGGAGCGCTGGTCTTCGCTGGGAGGCCACTTGCATTCGCGATTCGAGAGCACCTCGTCTACACGGTCCATGACGCGGTCGGCGAAGGTGGTGAAGAGATTGTTCGGCATGATGATCTCCAGGGCGATTGAGTTACTTCTGTTGTCCGAGGTCGTTGCGGAGGGAGATGAATCCGATGATGAGGACGGAAAGGATGGCAGGGGCGAAGAGCAGGTACATGGCAGACTCCAATGGTTCAGTGGTTGAGGTTGCGTTTAGGTTGAAGGCGTGTGCTTGGCGCGCTCGGCGACGAGCTGCTTTTCAAAGCTGTCGGCGAGTGCGGCGTTGCGCTCGGAAGATGCGGTCATGGCGGCCAGCTCGGCCTCGGCGGACTCGACCCGCTGTGCGGAGGATTCGAGGATGAGCCACTTTGCATAGGGCAGCACGGCGACGACGAAGGGGCGCGGCAGCGGTTCGCCAGGGCGGGCGATGCCGAGCACATCGCTGGTGCCATTGGGGTAAATCTTCGTGCCGCTCTGCAGCGCGGTGTTAGAGATGGGCGTTTCCATTGGCGACCTCCCTGGTCAGGCCCGTGAAGGGCGACTTCTGAATGAGCTGCATGTCGGCGAAGAACCGGTCTACGTGGCACTGAAACTCCGAGACGTTGGGGTTGGCAAGGGCGACCGTCTCATCGAGAACGCCATCGAGATCGGCTTCGTACAAGACAGCCTTCCGCTCGGGCGGCAGGCTGACCCACCATTCGTCGAGCATCTCTTCCGTCATGCAGTGAACGTTGTGGTCGTCGAGGGCGATAGCGTAAATCGAATCCTTCGACCGCTTGATGCCCTTCGCTTTCATGCGCTGATTGAGTTGCTTGACTACGCTCATGCCTGCACCGCCGTGGCTGCCGCGCGGCGGCTTTCAGCGCGGGCGATATTCTTCGCCTCGTAGCGAACGACGTGAACGCCCAGGCGGATGGTGGCGACGCGACGATCAATCTTTTTCATGTGCTCGACGATGGCCGCGCCATCCATGGTGGACATGGGGCGGCACTCGTCCGCGAAAAGATCGATCTCGCTCTGCAGATCGGCGATGCGCTGGCGCAGGCCGGGATAGGCGATGTTTCTGGTGCGGATGCCAAGACGCGTCACTAACGGCCTCCCTTCTTGGAGGCTTTTTTCTCCACGTCTTCAAAGCGATCCACAGTCAGCGACGGCGATTTCTTTTTCACGTCGAAGCACAGTGCATAAAGCCTGGTGTACTTCTCGCTGAGACGCTGGGAGAGCTTCGCAGCTTTGAGCTTTATCGCTGCTCCCTTGTTCAGCGCATATTTAGTGCGCTCACTGAACATCTCCTCGAAGATGGCTTCATGGCCATTGGCCTCCATCGCGCTCTTCAGCGTGGCAACCCGATCATCCTTGAGCGTCATGGTGGACGCGGTAGTTACCGTGGCGAAAGTAAGAGCACCTTCCAGCCGGACAGATGATTCTGCCTTGGCCGGGACAGCTCCGAACTGCTGGACCAGTTGAATCAGTTCGAGCTTGGCGTTCTCGAAGTCTTCGTCGGCAAGTTCCACCTTGTCGCGGACCTCTTCAAAGCATTCGACAAGCACGTCGATCTCGCGGGGGGTAGGCGGTTTGCGCGTTTTCGTTTGTTCGGCAGTGGGCATTTCCATGTTTTCTCCTAAGTGAGTTCAGCGATGCGATTGAGTTCGTAGGCGACCTGATCGGGCGTGTAGTCAGGCGCGGGGACGGGAAGATCGAACGTGCGGGTGTGGAGATAGCGTTCGAGCAGGATGAGAGCGGTGAGCTGGCCGCAGGCGAAGATATCGCCGCGAAACTCGTTGTGGTATTCGGCAGGGTCTACAACCGGCGTCACGACGCACTGGCCTTTGGTGTCGATCCAGACCTCGAACCAGTTGCCGTCGAACTCCTCGACCTTGCCGCAGGCGTAGCACCAGCGCTTGCCGTTCACTAGCGCACCGCCCTGGCGACTGCGCCGGTCCAGAAGGCGTAGGCAACTTCGCCGACGAGATAGAGGGCAATGAGGGTGACGCCGACGCGGACGATGGCATCGGCCATGCGCTCCCACTTCCCCTTCTGCCGCGCCTGCACGGTAACTTCAACGCGGGGGACGATGGGCTGCTGGCTGAGCGGCTGAATGATGACGCGGCAGTTGGCGATGCTGATGCACTGGTCCTGATCGGCCATCAGGACGCCTTCGTTGACCTCATAGGTTCCGTTGGTCTGTCTCACTGGACACCTCCCGCAGTGACCTGGGCCGCTGCGCGTTCCTTGATGACTTCGAGCGAGTTGAAGAGCTTGCGTGCGGAGCGGTACGTCTTCTGTCCCTTGCGGGCGTAGATATCGACCGCCATGCAGCCATCGAGCAGACCCTGCACTTTGCTCGACTTCTCGGCCAGCGCGCCCAGCTCCTCGCGGACGATCTGCGCGGCGGTCTCGTTGCTGATGCCGGGAAGCTCGATCGATTGGGCGATGCGCGAGTTCCACTGCTCCAGCTCGGCGGCCTTCTCGGTGAACCGGCGCTGCAGGCCGTGGCTGCCCAGCAGCATCACGCCGAAGTGCGGGCGCAGGTCATTGAGTTCGCGGATGATCTCCAGGCATTGCGTGCTGAGGTGCTGGGCCTCGTCGAAGACGAAGATGGTGCGCCGGGCGCGGAGCGAGAACCGAACCGTAGCCAGATTGCGCTGGGCGCGGCCGCTGATCGGAAGTGCGGCGGCCTCGATCAGCTTGCGCACCAGCTCGGTCGGCGTGAGCCCTTCGCTGCAGTACACGTAGAAGGCGCGGGGAAGGGTATTGCCCTGGAGGAGATCGGCGCGCCGCTGCTCGGCGATGATGTGCTCGATGGCGTACGTCTTCTGCGAGCCGGGAGGCCCATAGGCACAGCACATCTTACCGCGCTGCTGGCAGTAGTCGAACCAACGCACCAGGATGTCGTAATTCTCAGTACGGTAGAGCTTGCCGTGGACCTCTTCGACGGCACCGGCAGGATGCTCCTCTATGAATTTCACGAGGACCGCGGCGATGGGCTTGATGGAGCGGGAAGTTCCTTCGTGATAACGACCCTGCAGGAAGCGGTCGACGGTCTGACCGCTGTAGCCGATGTGAAAGCCGAGTTGGTCGATAGTGAACTGGGATTTAGCCAGGTAATCGCGGACGAGGGCGATGGTTGTCTTGTAGAGCGGGATCTCCGCTTCGAGCTGGAGGCGGCGTGCCTCGGTACGTTCCAGGTTCTTCATGCTTCCTCCGAAAGAAACTCAGCAGCAATGTCGTGCGAATAGCGAGGTGTGACAGTGGGGGTTGGCGCAGACGTTGACGACGTCATGCGGTGGACGATGGAATCTCCCACGGCGGCGGGCAGCGCCCGCTCGTGGAGGATCTGGAGGTCGCTCTTATGGCCCATCATGGCGACGTTGGTGTGGATCTGGCGGACGGTGCCGACCGTCGCGTTGCGCAGGCGGCGGCGTTGCTGCATGCTGGCCGCGATGGACTCGTTGGCCTCAACCGAGTGCAGCGATAAGACCTCCGACTGCACCTGGGCGATGGGGCGTCCGTCCAGATCGGCGATCACGGCGCGGTCGAGATCGTGGGGGTCGTAGCAGATCAGGACGTCGGTCTCGTTCGCCAGGTGGAGCGTGGCGCTTGATTCCGGGTTGACCGCAGTAAAACGGCGGTTGTTGAGGGTGACGGCGCACTCGCGGACGCGGCGCCTGGCTGTCTCCAGCAGGAGCTGGGCGAGGATGGCCGGGTCGGAGCTGCGGCGTTCGGCCAGCGGATAGAGTGCATCGAAGACCTGGTCGGGAGTACGTCCTTTCATTCCCTTGCCACTGTGGCAATGCCCGGCGTTATAGTCCTGCTCGATCCAGACCGTGGCCATACGGATGAAGTGGCTGGCGGGGACCAGAGGTGACTCACCGCCCCGGTCCATCTTGAGCAGCTTGCGGTGGTGCGCCATCGCCATCGTCGTCTGGTCAGGCCGCAGATAGGCGTTGCCGGTGGTGTAGTGAGGAAAGAGCGCGTCGAACTTCTGGTGAACGGTGCGGAAGGCCCGTTCGATCAGCTTCGACTGAGGGTGGTAGGGCATGCAAAACTGGACGGCGACATCGAGCCGCTGCAGGACGCCGGTGCGCTCGAGCGCCGTATACTCCTGCTCAATCCATTCCTTTGCCGCTGCCCGCGCACCACGAGCTACCTTCTGGTAGTCCTTGCCGTTGTCGCAATAGACGATGGCCGGTGGCCCGAAGCGCTCGATGCCGCGCCGCACTGCCGTCGTGATGACGCGGCTGTTGCCCTCGGGTGCCCAGCAGTAGCCGACGAACTTGCGCGTCCGCATGTCGATGAAGGCCGAGAAGCGGAGCCGCATGGGCGCGTTCTCAGGTACTCCCTCGAAGCAATCGTTGCGGACCTCGACGTCGTGAATCATGTGGTCGGCCACCCAGATGTGGTTGGCCGGGACGTCCTCGTAACCACGCTGGAGGTAGGGTGTCATGCGCTCCGAGTAGGCGCGTTCGCCCTGACGGGCGAGAACAGTGATGGGCTTGGGCAGCGATTCGAGGAAGGTGCGGACAGTCTCGTAACTGGGCAGCTCATGTGCCGGGACGTTCAGCAGCACATGGTCGCGGAGGAGATTGTCGTAGGCGCGGGAGACGGTCTGGTAAGGCTTGAGATAGACGCTGGCCACGAGCTGGGCCGCCTCGGGGTAGCGCGAGAAGAACTTCGACTGGCCCTTATCGCTGCGGATGCCACGCGCCAGGGCGTTGAAGCCGCCCGTCGCGTATGCCTTCTTCCAGTTCCAGATAGTGGCGCGGCTGATCTTTTTGCCGTTGATGCTGTGGGTCTCGGCCAGATAGGTGGCCATGCGGTCGGAGTTGCTGACTGGCGTGCCGTCTGTCAGGCGGAGCTGGGCGAAGCGGAGGCGGCTGCCCGGATTGCAGATGAAGTCGAGGAGCGGCTGAATCATCTGCAGCCGCTCCCCTGCCTGGCGCTCGCTCTCCGGCGAGAGAGCGATGCGCTGGGTTTGGACAGCAGCAGGAGCGTCAACCCCCGCAAAGAGAGGAGCCAGCGAATCCGCTATGGCTACGGGCACCGTCTCGGCTCTCTTTGTTTGCTGGCTGTCCAACTTGGCGCGGGCCTCGGCTGGAAGCGAGGCGGCCGCATATTCCTTAATCGGTCGGCCATTCGGCGCGAGTGCGGCGGTGTCGCGGGCGATGAGTTCGCCGCTGGAGGCCATGCGGCGGATGTGCCGATCTGACCACCCGGTGAGGCCCGAAACCTGTTGTGCGTTGAGCCATGAGGTCATAGATCCACCCCATCAAATTCCTGCTCAATTACAGATATTGATTTTTCAGCCTGCTTACGGCGGAGGTATTGGCGGCCAAGGTCGAGCAGCTTCTCTTCTTCGGGGGTGACGACCCGGAACCCGGCAATGTGAACACGGCAGAGAAGCAATCTCGTATCGCCCGTCGCATGGCAGAATGCCCTGTCCCACGCCCCAGGCCAGCGGTGCAGCTCCTTTGATTCAGCCGTGAACGCGGTAATCATCCGCGCCGTGACGGTGATCCCAAGCAGCTCGCTCATTTCGTCGGCGATCTGCTCTCGGCTCTTTCCGCTGAGCTTGATGGAAGAAGTGAGGACGCTCCGTACCATCAACTCATCGTTCATGCTGCCCGGAATGGGGGATTGGAAGAGACTGCGTTGGGCATTGGAGGAAGAAAACCAATTTAACTCTTCCAGTGACTTGAAGCCATTGCTGCTGGGAGACTGGGTGCGTGATGAATTCATGCCGCCTTACCTCGCGCCCGCTGTTCCGCCCGCTGCAGATCGCTCGATACGCGCTTCCCTTCGGCGATCAGCACCGTCGCCACGCGCTTCGAGGTATGAAGTCCCAGCGCTACCTTTCGGACGAAGCTGGGAGAGACCCCAACCTCTCGCGCTACGCGGCTGAAGATCCCGTAAGGAGGATGTGCGTAAATGGGGTGAATCACCTTGAATCGGTGAACTTTCCCGCGAGGTCTGTTAGTTTGAGTTTGGAGCTTCAAGTTTTGTCCTTTACAGGTTCCAAATATAAGCCAACTTATATGAATGTCAAGCGTAAAAGTGAGGTTATAGAGATTGCGTCTCCGACCCTTGCTGCGCGTATTCGTCAATTGAGAAAGTCACTGGGAATGAATCAAACTGAATTTGGCCATGCCTTGGCTGTTACACAGGTTGCGGTATCGAATTGGGAAAAGGAGAGCGGGGACACACCCGCACCAAAGACCCTCGCAGTGTTAGCGGAAATGACATCCGACCCCGTGCTCAGGGCGGAATTCCTCGAAAGAGCAGGATTTAGAGAGAAACGAACAAGTGGGCCTCCGCACCAGGAGGAATTTAGAGCGATCAGCCTGTTGTCTGATTCGGCTGCCGCAGGCACCAATCGCGTAGTCGACGAGCGCGAAATTGAGAAGGTTCTACTGCTCCCAAGGGAGTGGTTCCATCGCGGCGGGGAACTATTCGGCCTGAAGGTTACGGGCGACTCAATGGCCCCGATTATTGAGGAGGGCTATATTGTCGTCGTAGATACCTCCCAACGTGATCCTAAAAAACTGGTGAACAAGATGGTTGCGGCGCGCGACGGCGATGGCGTCACCATCAAGTGGCTACGCCGAGACGTCGGTCTATATCTCTTGATCCCGCAAAACGTCTCACCTCGCCATCAGGTCCGAGTGCTGAGTAGCGATAGCGGATTCGGGATTGTCGGCGAAGTCGTGAAATGGATCGGGCAGCCAGCCCGGAAATAGGAGGATCGAGAATGCCGAAGATATTTATCAGCCACATTCACGAAGATGATCTCCCGGCGCTTTACCTCGTGGAGTTCCTTCAGAAAAAACTGGATGTGCGCCACGAGGACATATTCGTCTCCTCGAACCAGCAGATCGAACTGGGGACGGAATGGCTGCAAACGATTGGGAAAGCCTTCACGGCCGCCTCAGTGGTGATCGCACTCTTCAGTCTGGAAGCCGCTAGTCGGCAATGGGTTCACTTCGAGGCGGGCGGCGCATGGTTCCATCGCAACAAGTGCCTGATCCCACTCTGCATTGGCGGCGTAAAGCCGGTTGACTTAGGGAAGCCCTACGCCAATATCCAGGGAGCCGATCTCCACGAGTGGACGACAGCGCACTATCTCATCAGCACGGTGGCTAAGGCGCTCCGGCCTGAGATCCGCCACCTTCCCCCTAGGGAGTTCGAGAAGGATGATGAAGACGTGCGGCGGCTGATAGATCGCCTAGACGCGTGGAAGACGGTGAAGGCAGCAACAATCACAAGGCGCATCGGTGATCCACCAGCGATGCTGCACGCTGAATAGAACGAGGGAATATGAACTACGAAAGCACTGAACTTAGATCGTCGGCCGAGTTTCTTTACAAAACTGCCCCGATCTTCTGGCCATTATTCATTCTTGGCGGGATTTCTGCCGGATTCACCATCCCGTTTACTTTCAGCTCAATTCTTGGTGATCTTGCTTTTCCGATTGCATCTACCCTTGCTGTCATAGGGATTTTCATCGGCTATGCATTGTCCATCGTTACAGTCAGCTTCCTCCGTATCCATGCATTGCAGGCACTCCGACTCGACAATATCGATAGGTCGGCGAATAGACCAATCGAGGAAACGTCGAGGATTTCTCTCACTTCTTAGTTTCGCCTTGTGTTCGCCTTCGTGTTCGAGCTACGCTGCTGGATATGAACTCCCCTTTTGCATGGCCTGGCGGCAAGCGCAATCTGAAAAAGACGCTGCTGTCGCTGATTCCTGAACATGAGATTTACGTCGAGGTCTTTGCCGGTTCGGCGAAGCTGCTGTTTGCCAAGCCGCTCTCGCGCTGCGAGATCATGAACGACATCAACGGCGACGTCACCAACTTCTTTCGCGTCGCCAAGCACCGGCCTGCCGCGCTGGCCGAGTTGTTCGACCATGAGATCGTCCACGCCGAGCGCTTCCGCGATCTGCGCCATACGGCCACTCCCGACGACGAGCTGCACCGCGCTCTGCGGTTCGCTTACCTGGTCTGGTATTCCTATGGCGCAAAAGGGGAACACTTCGCCGGAGCCAATGCGAAGCAACTGGCCGGAGCTGGGACGAAGTTGAAGCGGTCGCTCGACCGCGTGCGCGATCTGCTGGACGCGACGGCGGCGCGGCTGCGGAACGTCCTGATCGAGCAGCGGAGCTTCGAGGAGATCCTTGCGCGTTACGACTCGGCGGAGACGTGGTTCTATCTCGATCCTCCCTACGTCCACTTCCAGTCGAACGGGCGCTACACGGCGCTGGGGCAGGAGCAGCGGGAGCATCTCTTCACGTTGCTCGCAGAGCTGAGGGGCTCCTTTCTTCTGAGCTTCGACGATTGCCATGAGGTGCGTGCGCTGAGTCGCCTGCACAAGTTCCATCTCCGCCGCGTCGAGGTGGGCTATACTCTTGCAAGCTCCGCTGCGAACCGACGCAATGCCGGTGAGTTGCTGATCTCAAACAAGGCGCTGAAGCCAGCAGCCTAGCATCGAAACAACCAGCATTTATGCCGCACGGGTGGGTGCGGCAACACTCCAAACATCTCATCGGCCAAGCCTGCAAGGGCAGCGCTGGCAGCGCATCGTATAGCGCCGCCGCGCCCATAGTCTGCGTTCAGACCTTACGGTCGGGTATCCGAGATTCCTCTTATGAAAGGACTGCGGAAAATCCCAGAGCGGGGCTGTGCGGGCGATAAACCTGTCCAGCCCCAAAATTCAGAGGCAGGCAGGCGTATGGCATCGAAGCTCCAATTAGCGTGGCTGAAGACGATGGTGGCACCCGCGCAGATGACCCAGCGCAAGCATGGCGTCCCGGCATCGGTCACGCTGGCGCAGTGCATTCTTGAGAGCGCCTGGGGAACGTCGCAGCTTGCGCGGCGCTGCAATAACTACTTCGGCATCAAGGCCGTCGCTGGTCAGCCGTATGAGCAGTTCACCACCCGCGAAGTGGTGACGGGCCGCAGCGTGAGTGAGTTGGCCCGGTTTGCGAAGTACCCGTCTGTCATTGAGAGCTTCGAGGCGCATGCGCGGCTGTTGTCGGCGCACTATCCCACTGCGATGAAGTATGTCGACGACATGGCCTCGTTCTGTGCCGGGCTCAAGTTGGACGGCTATTCGACTGAACCGACCTACGCCTTTGAGCTGACGAACCTGATCTACCAATTTGCTCTTGAGCAGTACGACACACCGCCGCAGCCGGATGAACCGGCCGCCGCGAAGGAGGCAGCATGATTAACCCTTTCAAACTCATGGGAAGCGCGATCTCAGATGCTGCAAAGCCGAACGATATAGGTATTCCGGTGGCAGTAACTCTTCCACTTGCCATCGTAGCCGCCCCTTTGTTAGGTGTAGCCGCACTTTTCATGAAAAAAGGAAATCCCAGGGAGGCAGCATGATTCGAGTACCTATGACGCAAGCCCAGTTCGATGCCGCCGCAGCGAAGGTCGAGGCTGCGCAGGGAGTCTATTTGACGGGGCATTCGGGAGACCTGCAAAGAAGCGGAGTCACCGCACACTATGAGTTCGACGGCGACGAATTGACGGTCGACGTTGTAAAGAAGCCGATGTTGATCCCGCTCAGTTACGTCGAGGGGCAGATCAAACAGTGGCTCGGGGTCGAGTAATTATTTAGCACCATGAACGTGGAAAGAGGAGAACGGATGAGGCATAGATTGCTTGTAACGGTAGGTTGCATCGGTGCCACGGTGATGCTGATGGCAGCGTCGGGTGGTTGCGGTTCCAAGTTGCACAAGGCGACCGTCGCGTCGGGGGCCGTTGCGGCCAGCCTGCACTCGATGGCTACGGTGAACCATACCAACCAGCTTGAGACGGCTGACGAACGGGCGCTGATCGCCACCTACATCACTGAGGCGGCGACGGCGAACGAGACCTTCATCGGCGTGCTGCAGGCAGCGCAGAACAACGGCGGCCAGATCGATACCGCGACTGCCGTGGCGGCCTTCGACAAGGTCATTACCCAGGTCGACCAGCTCAACGAGCAGGGCATTCTGCACATTAAGAATGCGCAGGCCCAGGCCGACTTCTCCCTCGCCATCAGTTCCATCCAGGCCGAGATCGCCACTATCGAATCGCTGATCGGTGTACCGACTGCTCAGAATCATTCTCCGGGCAAGCATCCGCTGGCTCCGATGTTCGCGCTGACGCTCTCCGCTGCCGAGATCGAGGAGCTGATCGCGCTGGCCATCTCGGCGGGCTCGGTACTGGTGCCGAAGCTGCTCGCACTGCGCGGGCTGACTGATCCAGAGATTTTGGCGGCGGCCTCGGAAGACGACAAGGCGGCAATCGCTATCGCGGAGTCGGATGGCGCGGACGCTCCGAAATGAGGATTCTGACCTGCTCGAACTGTGGTGGGAGATGCAGCTATGGAACGACGCGAGTCTTCCTGAAGCTCGTCTTCCACTTCTGCGCCAACTGCTGGTCGACCAGGCGAACCGAGTGTGAGGACGCCATGGCCCAGACTGCGAGCACTGCAACGAAACAAGCGGAGGCAGCGTGAAGCAACTCACACAGCAGCAGCTCGACGAGCTCGACCACGCGTATGGGTATCATGCGCCGACTGCCGAACAGATCGAGAAGTATGCGGCGATCAACGAAGCGGCAAAAGCGTTCGAGCGAGTCGTGATTGAGAACTGCCCGGCATCGGCTGATCGGACCTTCGCCTGCCGCCAGATTCGGGACGCCAGGATGACGGCAAACAGGTCCATCGCATTGCACCGCGAACAGCAGGTCGCGCAGGCGGGGTGACACCCGGTTTGGGGCTCCGGGGTCGAAAACGCCCAGGACGCCCCAGGACAGTTTGAGGGGTACTAGGGGTAGGGCTAATTGCTGCCACGCGTGGCATGAATTTATTCTGCGCGAATTTGGCGCATCAGGGGTACGGGTTATGGGGTCATTTTTGAAGGTTCTGGACGGGCGCAAGATGTATCTGGTCTCCGGCATCCTCTTTTCGGGGGTGCTGCTCCTGATCTTTCTGGGGCGGCTGACGCCCACCGGGGCACTGCCACTTCTGACGGTCGCAGGATTCGCCTTCGGCTTCCGCAACGTCCTCGAAAAGCATCATGGCGAGGCGCTGGCTTTGATGGTCGCTATCGGGAGCGCCGGGGTCGCAGCGAAGGAGCACAACAAGCAGGCCGAGATTGACAGCCTGATGAAGGCAGCCGAACAGGGAGCCGCTTTGGCTAAGGAGAACAACTCCTGATGGACTCGATAGGACTGACACAGCAGCCACAGACGCCTGCCAAGCAGGGACCGTCCGGGATAGCCAACCTTCTTCTGCTCAGCACTTCGTTTGTCGGCGGCGGCTCGGTCGTCTTCGCCTGCTTCGAACTGATCCGTGCGGAGCCTGACCGGGCATTCAAGCTTCTCCAGGCGTGGGGGCCGTGGTTCTTCCTGGCCATGTTCGTCGCCTGGGCAGTCAGCCGCCTGGTAGATCGCGCGCTGGATATGGCGGAGCGTGTCGGCGATCGCATGGCTGGATCAATGGAGAATATCGCTGGTCAGCAACAGAGCCTTGCTGAAGCTGGCCACGCGCAGGCAATGGCGCTACAGGCCACAGCGGATAAAGATGATCGCGAAAAGCAGGAGATGCAGATACTGATCGGCGTGGTCAATAGCAAGGTAGAACAGACGCTCGATGAACAGAAGCGACAGAACAGAGCGTTGGAGCGGATAGAGGACGCGCTCAAGATCAACAGACCCTCAATCGAAAGTGAGCAGCAATGAAGAACTGGCACCCCGACCTGAAGAAGCGTTTCCGTGGAGAGGTACTGCGCATGCTTTCGGTCCGCCATGGGCAACAGCAGTCGCGGATGGACGATGTCGCCCTGTGCCACGCTCTGCGCAGCCTGGCGTGGGAGATCGACATCAACGATGTCGTCACCATCCTGCAGGAGATGAAGGGACGCGACTGGGTCAACTTCCGGCAGATCAAAAGCATCTATAACCGTCGTGCCGAGATCTCGCTGATCGAGATACTGCCCGATGGCCAGGACCTGGTCGATCAGACGACGACGAATCCCGCCGTGGAGTTTTAGCCGATGGCCAAGCTCAGACCTCAGAAATCTCGACCGAAGACCGGGGAGAAGCGGGCGACCAATCAGCCCCTGAAGATCGACCGCCTTCCGCCTGTGGTGCATGATGCCATTCTGATCCTGCGTAATAAGGCCGGTAAGACCTGGCTGGAGATCGAGGAGTTGTCGGCATTGCCGGCGGACAAGGGAGGATTTGTGGAGTGGGAGAACCTGCCCACTCCCGTCCTCGAACTGTTCCCGCATATGCGGCTGCCGCACAGTAATCTGCAACGATGGTTCGACATTCGCGTCGACCAGGTGCGTAAAGATGTGCTGGTCCGCTCCGGGCAGGCGCGTGCAATCGCAGAATCGTTTGCGAAGTCGAACCTTGTCAACGGCGACGAAGCTGTCATCAATGCCGCGAGAGATACGCTGATGGGCGTTCTCAGTGAGGACGGCTCCGAGGCCGGACGTCTGAACGCTACTAAGGGACTCATCAAGCTCGGCGAGCTGATGCAGAAGGCGAAGACGAACTCGATACGCGACCGCAAGGTTGCCGTCGACGAGCAGGCGCTGCAGATGAAGCTCGACGCAATCAAGAACAAGGCAGCCAGTGTTATCCAGGCAGTCGAAGGCGAAGCATCCGGCACAGCTACGCCGATGAGCAGAGAGGACGTTATCAAGGCGGTGCGTGAAATCTATGGCGTCGCCTAAGACACTCCTCCTCCGCTACCAGCAGAAATGGATCAACGACCGCGCCAAGCTGAAGCTGTGGGTGAAGGCCCGGCAGATCGGCTTCAGCTTCTGCGGCACGCTGGGGCCGATGCTTGAATGCATCGACCATAAGACGCTCTGGATCTTCCTCTCGTCGGGGCAGCGGCAGAGTATAGAGCTGGCCCGCAAAGCGAAGGACCATCTGGACGCGATGCGTGCCATCGAGCTGGCGGCGCGTGGGGCGACCATCAGCGACGAGCGCTATGGCGTGGTGGACGGCGTGGAGATCACGCAGACCACGATCTACCTGCCGCACACCAAGGCCCGAGCCATCTTCCTGCCGTCGAACCCCGACACGGCACGCGGCTACTCCGGCAATGTGATGGGCGATGAGTTCGCCTTCCATAAGGATGCGAAGCGAATTTACGCTGCGATCTATCCATCGATCACTCGCGGATACAGCCTGCACCTGGGCTCGACGCCGTTTGGCGAGAGCGGAATGTTCTACGAGCTGGCGACGAAGAAGAACGGCTTCTCTGTCCACACCACTACGATCTATGACGCTGTCGCCGATGGCCTGGCGAACTCCATCGGTATGCCGGATGAAGAGTTCATCGCCATGCTGCGCGACGGCTGCCCCGATGACGACATCTGGGAGCAGGAGTATTGCTGCAAGTTCATCTCCGACGCGACCAGCTACATCCCCTGGGAGCTGATCCAGTCCGCGGAGTCGATCGATGCCTATAGCGATCTGCCGCTGAACTTCGTTCCTCGCGGGGAACTTTACCTGGGTGGCGATATCGGACGCCGCAAAGACCTCACCGTCTTTGTGCTGCTGGAGAAGCTGGGAGACGTGTACTGGGTGCGCGGCATTATTCGGATGCGTGGCCGCTCCTTCAGCGAGCAGCGCTTCGTCGTCGAGGACCTGATGAGCCGGTATCCCATCCGGCGTCTCTGCCAGGACGCCAGCGGTCTCGGGATGCAGCTTGCTGAGGAGCTGACGACCAAGTATGGAACCTCCCGCGTCGAAGGCATCACGTTCAACATGGCTGTGAAAGAAGACCTCGCCGTCCGCACCAGGCGCAACTTCGAGCAATCGACCATCCGCATCCCCGAGGACCGCGCGCTCCGCTCGGCGATCCACGGCATCCGTCGCATCCCGACCGCTGCCGGACACTTCCGCTTCGACGCCGAACGCAGCGAGGCAGGCCACTCCGACGAGTTCTGGGCGCTTGCCCTGGCGCTGATGGCCGCCGATGGTAACAAGATCTCCACCGACTACACTGCGCCCCAGAATCCGTCTGTCTTCTCCGGGGCCGGAGGATACCTCTAATGCCCGATATCAATCCAAGTCTTGCACCACCGCCCAATGACCCCAACCCGCCGCTGCCGGAGAAGGGCAGCCTGGTCACGCCGGAGATCCTGTTTCTCAATCAGTCATCGACCTACCGCCTCGCGGCCGCGTTCGCCGGTGTCGCCAATCCTACGGTCGTATGGCAACAGATGATCGACAACAGCCCCCAGGCGATCCTCTACTACCGCGAGCTGGAGGAGAAGGACGAGGACGTCGGCGATGCCATTGCGGAGATGAAGCTCTCGGTGCTCAAGCGCCAGATGCAGATCACGCCCGCTGACGATTCGGCGAAGGCTATCGACGCCGCCAACTTCGTCGAGCAGCAGCTCCAGGCGCTGCCCGACTGGCGCAACTCCTTCGATGCGCTGCTAGATGGCCCGTTCTATGGCTACTCGGTGTCGGAGCTGATCTTCGATGTCAGTGCCGGGCAGGCTTCGCTGTTGGACATCAGCGATTGTCCGCAGGAGCTGTTCGCCTTCGCGCCAACCAGCTATCCCCAGATCGGCCAGCTCCGGCTCAAGCAGTACATCGGCAGCTATGACGGCGATCTGATGCCGGAGTCGAAGTTCATCACCTTTACCAGTCGCAGCCGGTCGAAGAACCGCATGGGGCGTCCGCTGCTGCGCTCGGTCTACTGGTCGAGTTGGTTCAAGCGCAACGTGCAGCGCTTCTGGGTTCGCCTGGCAGAGCGCGGGCCCGGCACAGCCGTCGTCACCTATCAACAGGGCGCAACCGACGATGAGAAGCGACAGGCACTCGCGGCAGCCGAGGCGCTCATCAGCAATGTCGCCATGGCGGTGCCGGATAACTTTCAGGTGATGGAGGAGTTGCTCAAGAGCACCCGCACGGCTGATCCTTCGACCTATGAGCAGCTCTACTCCGCGCTCGAATCGAAGATCTATCGCCGTATCGTCGGCTCCACGCTTACCAGCCACGGCAGCGACGGCGGCAAGGGCACGCAGGCGCTCGGCAATGTGCATGCGCAGACGAAGGAGGACCGCAGTGTCGAGTTGACCATGCAGATCGACGCCGTGCTCAATCGCCAGCTCGTGCGGCCCCTGGTGCTCTGGAACTTCGGGCCTGACTGCCCGGTACCGACGATCACTCATGACGTCTCGAACAAAGAGGACCTCGGCGCTCGCGTCACGGTCGACGACACGCTGCAGGGCATGGGCCTGCCGATCACAAAGAAGTATGTCTACGCCCGCTACGGCGTCGATGTTCCGGAGGAAGGTGAGGAGCTGCTGGAACGTCCCGCAGCTCCGGCGCTTCCGATCAACACCCCTGCCGGGAAGCCTGACCACCCGCAGTTCTCGGCCGAGCGCGAGGCGCAGGTCAAGCTGGAGATCGAAGCATTCGACAATCTCTTCGGCCAACTCAAGGACGAAGCACAGGCCGACTACCGCGAGCGCATTACTCAGATCGCCCAGGGCGCAGAGCGGGCGCATGTGAGGCCGGGATCATGAAGATACTCAAGCATGGGACGCTACCTGAAACCAAAACCTATACCTCTACCTGCTCGCATTGTCATTGCCACATGGAGTTCACGCGGGCAGAAGCGGAGTATCTCAGCGATCAGCGAGACGGTGATTTACTGAGGGTCGAATGTCCCACTTGCAAGCGTGATGTGTGGACGAATCACTGATGCCTAATCCTTCGCAGAAATATATCGGTGACCGACTGGCGGAGTATCAGGCAGGCTTCAATATCCTCGGACGCCTGACCGTCCTCCAGGGCGGCGTGAAGAAGACGGATAAGCCGTTGCGCTTTGCGACGAGTTCGCGCCTGGTCAACTTCGCCGACGCCCAGGACAACACCAGCGTCGACCTCGGGATCTATACCGGCTTCGATCTGCCGTCGACCGGGGCCATCGACTATCTGCGCAATCTCACGCCGGTCACCAAGGATCTCTTCGACGGCCTGACGAAGCAATATCGCAATGACGCCATCACCGTCGCGGGCGTCAACGATCAGCGCATCATCCAGAAGGTGCGCGATGCCCTGGGCGTCGTCGTCACCGAGGGCGGTACGCCTGCGGACTTCCGCAAGATCGTCAACCACATCACCGACGAGGCCGGAGCTGCGCGGCTTGCGGCGTTCGAGATCGATACCGTCTTCAACACCAATGTGCAGAAGGCGTATTCAGCCGGTCGCTATGAGCAGATGACCGATGAGAGCGTGATGGACGCGCTCCCGTTCTGGCAATACTGGACGGTCGGCGATGATCGCGTGCGCCCTGAACATGCGGCGATTGATGGCTTTGTCGCTCGCGCAATTGACCCGGTATGGCATAAGATTTACCCTCCAAGTGGGTTCAACTGCCGTTGCTCTGTCGTGCCGATCACGCAGGAAGAAGCGCTCGATATCGACAAGAACGCGGGAGACGGTGGTCTGTTGCGGCTTCCGCTTATTACGATTGCGAAGGTTCCAACGACGGGGTTTCATAGTATTATTGCCGCAGCGGCCTAGTGTTTATGCCCCTTCCCGCACCACTCCCCTCATAATTCCAACTCATCGGCCAAGCCTGCACAGGCAGCGTTAGCGGCGCAGTAGATATTTACTGCGCCGCTTTATCGTCTCGTTTGTGAGCACTCTCAACGGGCAATGGCTGGACATATTCCGCGCAGGCGATTACGGCGAAAAGGGCGTCTTCACGACTCCGCAGCTCGCGGCACTCGCTGCCTCTTATGATCCGGCCAAGCAGGAAGCGCCCATTGTCGTCGGGCACCCCAAGATTGACGCGCCAGCGTTCGGCTGGGTAAAGGCGCTGCGCATGGATGGAGATACGTTACAGGCGCAGCTCGGCGACGTGGACCCCGATTTCGACGCTGCGGTCAAAGCGAAGAAGTACAAAAAGCGGTCGGTGGCATTCGTCCGAAATAAAGAGACGGGTGCGCTCAAGCTGCGCCATCTCGGCTGGCTCGGCGCGATGCCACCGCATGTCGAAGGTCTGCGCGATGCGCAGTTCGGCGCAGATGAATACGATGCAATCGATTTTTCAGAGGGAGAAGAAATGGACGAGGCACAGGTAAAGAAGACGGTCGCTCAGGCGATCACTGAGTATTTCGCAAACCTCATTGGCAAAAAGCCAGATAACAGTGGCGGCATCTCGCAGGTCGATATCGATGCTGCAGTCAATCGTGCGACCGCTACAGTCGAGGCGAAGTTCGCGGACCAGCTCAAGACTGAGAAGGATGCTCGCACGGTACTGGAAACCCAGCTCGCCGACCACACCAAGACTTTCAGCGCCAGCAGCGCCACTGCCCGCGTCGACGCCCTGATCGGCGGCCTCAAGGCCAGCAAGCGCTGGATTCCGGCCTACGACAAGATGGGCGTTCCGGCGTTGTTCGCAGCGCTGGCCAGCGCGCCCACCGAGATCGAGTTCGCGGATGGCGACAAGCAGGTCAAGAAAGATGCCGTGCAGTTGTTCGCCGACATCCTCAACGGCATCGGCCAGATCGTTCCCGAGGGTATGGCCTTCTCGGTGAAGGAGCCGGGTACGAAGACGCCGAAGACTCCCGAGACCAACGGCGGCACGCTCGACCCTTCATCCGTCACCTTCAATGAGCAGGTCGAGGCTTACGCGAAGGAAAACAAGGTGGAGTTCACCGAGGCGTATCGCGAGCTGGTCCGCCAGGGCAAGCGTCCAGAGTCGGGCGCAACCTCCGCAGGGGCGGTCTAGCCAGATTTACCCATAGAGAAGGGCGGCCACCGGAGCATCGGAGCCGCCCGCAGACTTTCAAAATTCGCAGCACAGGAAGGAATTCAGCATGGCACTTCGTAAGGTTGGCCCAGTCGGCCCGGCAAGCACTAAGACATATCTTGCCGAAGCGGCTGTCTCCCGTGGTTATGGCGTCAAGGTTGGCGCGAATGAAGGCGGCGCGACCGTTGTTGCGGCTGCAGGCGCTGCCGGGATCGGTATTGCTGCGGAAGCCGCAGCGGCTGGCGATGCACTGGTGGTTGTACGGCAGGGCGATGTGGTTGCGATCGCAGGCAGCGCAGCAACCCAGGGGCAGCTCGCGAAGTTCAACGCTGCTGGCCAGGTAATTCCTGTTGTTCGCGGCGCGACTACGACGGAAGAGGTCATTGGCCGCTTCGAGTCCAACCCCACCGCTCTACTCGACGAGTGCATCATCTTCGTCGACCCGTTCACGCTCACCACCAACTAACACAGTCGGTAGATATCTGACCTCGGAGGTCATAAGCAATGCGAGTCGTTCCCCCTCTTACTGGCCATCTGGACATGGCCCTCTCGAACTTCCTCAAGGGCTATCGCCAGGCACCGCTGGCGCAGGACATCCTCTTCCCTCGCCTCCCGGTGCTTCGCCGGACGGATGTCTACTGGGTCTATGGCCGTGAGAACATTCAGCTCACGGAATCCACGCTCCGCGCATTCGGCGCGTCCGCTCAGGAAGCCCGCTTCACGATGTCGACGGAGAACTACTCGGTCAAGTCGTATGCGCTCAAGGGCGTCGTCGCCGATGAGGACCGCGACACCTACACCGTGGGCGATCTGAACATGGACACCGTCGCGATGCTGCAGGACAAGAACCTGCTCGCCCGCGAGGCGCGTGTCATGGCCCTTGCCTCGAACGCCGCCAACTATGCCAGCGGGAACACGCTTTCCCTTAGCGGCACCTCACAGTGGAGCGATGGCGTCAACAGCGATCCGCAGGGCGATATTGTCAAGGCCAAGCGGCAGATCCGGCTCACGGGCCAGAATGCCAACTACGGAGTCTTCAGCGACGACGTATTTACCATTCTGAGCGCGCATCCGAAGCTGCAGGAAAAGTTCAAGTACACGCAGGTGACGGGTCCGCTGGACAAGGCGCAGGTTGCAACCGCGTTGGGGCTGGATCAGATTTTTGTCTGCTCCGCAATCACCAATGACGGCACCAGCCAGAATTCCTTCCTGTGGAACAAGTTCGCCTGGGTCGGCTATGTTCCGCCTTCCGTGGGTACGCCGGGTGTCCTGGGCGGCGTTGGTTCCGAAGGTCGTGTCGGGCCGAAGCAGCTCTCGTTCGGCAAGGCGTTCACCTGGACAACCGCTCCCGGCACCATCGACGGCTATGGCGTCGTCATCGCCCGCGCAGCAGACCCTACGGCCAAGTCCGACATCGTCGGCGTGGACTGGTACTCCGACGACCGCATCACCGGCTCCGATTGCGGGTTCCTCTGGACCACGCCCATCGCCTAAGCAGTCCTCCCCGCACCTCAACCCCGGCCGGGCGGAGATTCTTCCGCCCGGTCTTTACAGAGACAGGAGAAGCAATGGCAACGAAGAAAAAGCAACCAGCCAACGCCACGCATATCGCGCTTCGCCCCATTAAGCACGATGGCGAATACTACAATCTCGGCGACGAAATCGCACTTACCGACGAGCAGGCCGACAACCTCGACAGCAACGTTCGCCCCATCACCGATGCGGACAAGAAAGCGGCCGAGTAAACCTTGCCCTACGCGACCCAGGACGATCTTGTACCGCTGCGCATGACCCAGCAGGAGCTGGTCGAGCTGACCGACGACTCCGAGGTCGACACCGATCCCGGTGCTGGCCAGGTCAACGCCGCCATAGTTACCGGCGCATTGACGGAAGCCTCGGCTCGGATCGACAGCTACTGTCGGCAGCGGTACATCACGCCCTTGCAGCCCAGCGACACCATCAAGGGACTTACGCTCGATATCGCGCAGTATCTGCTCTTCACTCGTCGGCGCACAACCAAGCCCAACGAGACAGTCGCGGAGCGGTATCTGGACGCAATCAGCTTCCTCAAGGACATCGCTGCGGGCAAAGCTTCGCTCGATCAACCAGTCGGCGCGACGCAACCGCAGACGTCCTCGGGGGAAGCCCTGGTCACCGCGAACCCGCAGAGTTTCTCTGACGACAACCTCTGCGGCTGGAGCAACTGATGAGCACTGAGATCGTACAAGTCGAGAAGGACCGCGTCGTTGCAGCGCTCGGGCATCTTAGCCTGAATCTGCGCGAGAACGAGGAGCTGATGCGCATCCTCGGCGCGTCCCAGCTCGTCTCGGTACGTCGCACCTTCCGCGATCAGGGATCTCCGGCGAACTCCTGGGCACCGCTCTCGCCCAACACCATCAAGCGCGACCCCAAGAAGTACGGCTCCGGCCACAAGCTCCTAATCGATAAGGGCGACCTCATCAACTCCATCACCTATGCGCCTTTTACCGGCGGCGTAGTGATCGGCACCAATCTCGTCTACGCCCGCGTACAGCAGGAAGGCTCCGCAGATCGTCGCGGCGCTGCCATCGGACCACAGGCAAAGGTCGACGGTCGCAGTGTGAAGGTAGGCCGTTATAGCTATATGAGTGTGCGCCGCCGCAGACAGGGCGATAAGTTCGGCAGGATCGACCGCTATACCTCGGAAGGCTTCAAAATCAAAGGCAAACGCCGCAAGCTTGTCTCCGGCATCAGCATCGGCACCACCAACGTGAAGGCGCATGACCGGTATCAGAACATCCCGCCGCGTCCTTACCTCGTCTTCCGTCCCGAAGATCCTCAGCGGCTCCGCGGCCTCGTTGTCGTCTATGTCAATAAATCCAAGCGTGAAGCCGGTCTCGCTGGCCCAGGGGGCGTCTGATGGCGACCAAGGTCCAGATTCACCTCGTCGAAGCTGCGCTGCTGGCATTGCTGCCTGCACGGCTGAAGATCAGCTATGCGAAGAACGTCGATGTTCAGAACATCTCTGGCAAGGACTTCGACGATGATGGCCAGCTCGTGCTGAAGTCTCCGGCTGTCCGCATCCGTTTCGGTTCAGAGCACATGGATGCGTTGCGCGACAGCCAGCGCCTCACGATGGAAGCCGAGCAGCTATGGGATGCCGTCTGCTACGAAGAGAGCCTTAAGTCGAAGGCTGACGAGCGCACCCGCTCCCTCGTCCTCCTTGGCACGGTGAAGGACGAACTGGCGGGCACGCGGCTGCTGCTCGAAGCCGGTGTCTATACCCTTCCCATCCGTCTCGTCGGCGTTAGCCAGGTCATCGACGCCGCAGGCCCGGTCGACCAGTGTTATGCCGTCACCTTCGCCGTCAGCGGCATCGCGCAGTTCAGTGGCGTCAACGCCAACTTTGGAGCGAAATGAGTCCAGCACAAGTGAAATCCGATTTCGTCAACGTTCGCCTCTCCGATGCCGGTCGCACCTTCGCCGGATCGAACGGCAAAGTCCGCATCGCCAACGCGCACATGGACTATACGTTCCGCGACAACGCATCCCAGCGCGTCCTCACCAGCGAGTGGACGAAGATCTTCGCCATCGAGCGATGCGAGGGCGGCATGATGTTTGAGCTGGAGCCTGTAGCGCCGGTCGTTTTTCCAGTGACGAAGGCCGCGCCTCCCGCAACTCCGGCCGCCGCCGCCGCGAAGCCAGCAACCACCGAATCTCAGCCCGCAGTACAGACCGTGGCCGTCGCCACCCAGGAGAAATAAATGCCGCCCACCAATTTTGAGCCACAAAGTAAACTTCTCCGCACGCTGGTCCTCTCGGAAAAGCGCCAGGCGGCATGGAACGGCGCTCTCGATGTCACGGCGCTCACGCGCATCCAGCGCTTCGACGGCGCAGCCACGCTGGACTTCACTCCCGGCCGCCGCTCGGACAAGGAGTATTCGGGTAAGGGCTCGTGGTTTGCCACCAACGGACAGATCACCGACATTGAGCTGAAGCTCTCGGGCCTGAAGTCGGAGCTTTCTCCATGGCTGGCGGGTTGGCTCTTCGCGTTCGCAATGGGGAAAGAGACCGTGACCGGCGCGGCCTCCCCGTATACCCACGTCTGCAACTTCGACCAGTCGACGCGGCAGGCCGTTGCCACCAGCGTCTACCTGAAGGACACCGACGATCTCGCCTATACGCTCGTCGATATGGCGCTCAATGACTTCACGCTGACCGTCAACGACAAGGGAGCGGTGATGGCCGATTACAACATGATTGGCACCGGACGTTACACGCTCGGCACTCTAGTGACGCCTCCGACTGTTCCCGTCGAGGAGTACATCCTGGGCAGCGATGCCGACTTCCTGTGGGGTCCAGTCGGCGCACCGGTCTCGATCCTCGGACGCCATACCTCGACCACCTTGAAGGTCGATCACCAGCTCATCGCGCATCGCGCCACCGGCCTCGGCCTGAATGCCGGGTTCATCCGTAAGGGCGATCCGAAGTTCTCCTTCCAGTCGACAGTCGCCTCGAAGGACACCGACGATGTCTTCACGCGCATGATTAATAACACCCAGACGGCGGTTCGTATCCCCATCAACTCCGGCGCGGATGCGCAGCTCACCATCGATGTGCCAGCGGTCAACCTCAAGACGACCAAGATGGGCTTCGACGGCGATATGACTATCTGGAACATCGAGTTCGATGAGACGACGTGCTATCAGGAAGCGGGCGTGCAACCGATCACGGCCACCATCATCAACGACGTCGCAGCGTATCTGCTGACGGCCTAAATTTCCTCCAGGTGGGGCGTGGGCACGCTCCACCTTCTTTTTCACTCGCTTCACCCCTTCGCGGCGAGGAAGTACCGCACCCCCTACGCGGTCTTCGAGATGGGCAGGGTCCTTCACCCTGGGCAGCAAAAAAACTCCATCCATCACCCTGAAGGGAATTCCATGCACACTATCGATCTCAAAAAGCCGCGCATCATCGTTATCGCGGATCGCGGCCACAATTACACCCTGACCATCCTGCCGGTCAGCAAAAAACACTGGCTCAAATACTTCGAAGGCATCGTCTCGACCAGCGAGAACCTCAATGGCCGCCGCGTCGATTCGTTCGACTCCACCGGCGCACGGCTCGCCCTGGTCAATGAAACGTTGATTGACGCTGACGGCTACAAGGTGACCGGCGACGGGCGCATCTTCGACCTCAGCGGCTGGAAAGATCTGATCCCGGCCAATCATCGCATCGCCGCAGGCAACGTGCTCATCAGCGTCGAGCGATCGACGACAGACGATGCAGACCCGATCACACTGGGCTGCGAATCCGTCCGGCTCGATGCCGTGTGGGGCCGCAGCGGCCGCAGCTCAATGCTGAAGGTGACTGGCCTGCGCCACAACTTCACGATGCCATCGGTCGAGCAGCAGCGCCGCTACAGCCGCGACATGAGCCGGTCGCAGGTCATCGGCGGCAGCCGCAACGGAAAGACGCGCTGGCTGGGTGCGCAGTCCACGCTGGCCGATCTTTACGACGAGCTGATTCTCTCGGTCGAGGGTTACACCGCCGACGGCGAGCCGCTCGGCGATAACCGCGACGAGATCGTCGCCTGCATGGACACATATCACAAGGTCGCCGCCGCCGAGGCGCTGTTTACGCCGGTCGCTGCCGCCGTCGAGGACGCCGATGCCGACGCATAAGAAAGAGCCGACGCTACTCGGTTTCGTCGGCGACCTGCTTTTGTTCGTCTTTTTGGGAACGCTGTCATTTTCACCGGTCATTGCGATCTTTGTAGCGCTCGGGCTGGTTTGGGAGATTTGCACGCATTGATCGACGTGGCACGAGATACGGAAGGCTTGCGAATGGCGTTCGCGGAGATATTCGAGCAGGACTTCGACCGGGCGCGGATCTCGCGCTCGTCTGAGTCCGCGTCCGAGGCGACCCGCGAGCGCCTGCAAGCCACCGTATCTCCGCTCGTGCTCTCCCCTGGCTACCACCAGTTCTGCTACCACCTGATGCAGTTGGAGGCGCTTCACAAAGTGGGCGTCGTCTTCAATCCATTGACGATGGCCAGCTACGAGGCTACTGGGCTGATGTGTCTCTCACAGGCCCGCGCCGCCTTCGAGGGCAAGCACCCGCCCTGTGGGGCCTGTGGAGCCCGTCAGACCAGCCGTTACGGCGTCGAGTGCCACGGGTGCGGCGCCAAGTTCACGCGGAGGAAGAAGTAGATGCCAGCGACCGACAGTTCCGCCGTACAAATCACCATCAACGTCGTCGACGGCAACTCCGGCGAGGTCATCAACAAAGTCACGAAGAACCTCAACGACTTTGGCAGCGCTGGCGCGGGCAGCGGCAAAAAAGTAGCTGAGGGTTTCAACGCGGCTGGCGAGGCAGGCACCAAGGCTGGGCAGAAAATCAGCCAGGGGATGGATGGCGCGAAGGGCCACATCACCACATCACTCGATAGCGTCCGACTTCTATCGCAGGAGTTTGGCTTCCGGCTGCCACGCGCCCTGGAGTCGATGCTGGCGAGGATTCCTGCAATTACGAATGCGCTCAGTGGGTTCCTTGGCGTCATGGCGGGGATCGCCGCTGCCGAAGTCTTCGTGCGGGTTGCGCAGGAAGGTTACAAACTCTACGAGCAATACATCAGCCTCAACGCGGAGGCCGACAAATTTTATGAGACGTTGAAGAAGACGTCGCAGGTTGACTTCAACAATACGCACTCGCTGGAGACGTCACAAGTGAGGCAGGGTAGCGCGCAAAGAACCTATGGGACTGCATCTGGCGTGTCGCAATCTACGCGCAGGTCAGCCTTCGAGTCATTGGCGAATGGCGATATAGGTGGGGCAGTAGGCAGCTTCATTGGATCGCATGATATTGCGTCGTTAGGTGTTCAGGCCGGTGAGCGGATATTGGCTCTCAGTAAGCAGGAGCTGGACCAGCAGCATCAGATTGCGCTGGCGCGCATCGAGGCAGACCATGCCTCTGATTCGGAGATGGGGAAGCGTGCGCAGATCACGGCTGAATTGAGCAAGCAGGTGGCAATTGCCAAGGAGAATAGTACCTACAGCCGCAAAGTCGAAATGTCTCTCGGGAATGGATCTCCATCAAACGCAGGAGATGCTCTCGCAGACCAGCAGAGCCGCGATGCCCGCGCCAAAGCCAGCGCGGAGATCGTCCAATTAGATCGGCATGAGCGCGACGAACGCATCGCCGCCCAGAATGCAGCGGTCCTCTCCGGGCTTGACGGCGATGCCAGATATGAAGCTGAGCGCAAGCAGGCGATCGACGCCATCACACGCAAAGAATTCGACGGGGACATTACCGTTCGTACAGCCCGTGCGGAGACAGCGTCGATCAGCGAGAAGTTCGACAACGAGCGCGATTCGCGGATAGCGCAGCAGAATCTTGCAGCCATGAAGATGCTTAGCCAGGCGAAGGAGGCCGGGCTGAAGGGACTGGCTGCGAACGACGCGCAGCACAACGCGGGGATCGAGAACATCAACACCAACCGGACTCTCGATCCCACCGCCGCTGCAACCGAGCGGCAGGCAGCCGCCGTCACCTGGACATCGAAGAATCAGGAGATCATCAGCCAATACAACGACCGCTTGGCGCAGATGGATGCCGCCCGCAGCGATCGCTACGAGAGTGAAAATCAGCGCATCCAGTCCGCGGCGAATCGCACCGTCTCTGAGATTACCCGCGCATGGACGGAGACCTACGGCCAGCTCGATGCGATGGACCAGCGCCGGGTGCAGAGCCAACAGGCTTTGAATGCTGAGATCACGAAGATCCAGCAGGACGCGGCGCGGCAAAAGCAGGAAGCCGGACAAAAGCTCGAAGACCAGACGGAGAAGATGGAGGCCGCTGGCACACGCGGCGGCCAGAACCGTGACAAAGAGCGCACGCAGGAAATTATCGACGAATATAACGAGCGCTATCAGCAGCTCGAAGAGCTGCGCGCCCAGGATGCCGACAACGCCGACAAGTATCGCCGTCAGGAGATCGCTGCTGAAGAGATCAAGAATGGCAAGCTGGTAGACCAGCAGCGCGAGATGCGCGACAGGCTTGCCGGCAAGCTCAAAGGGTTCCTGACCAACCCACTGCAGGAGCTGCAAAAGCAGGGCGAAGAGGCTGCCTCAAAGATCGCAGCCAGCTTCCTTCTAAAGATGAAGGACCGCACCGGCCTGAGCGGCGGTTATGGCGATCCCGGCATCGGCGGGGTCCATGGCGGCGTTCTCGGGGGCCTCGGCAGCATCTTCAATCCGAAGGGGCATGCCGGGTCAACCCAGCACACGGTATCGCACACGGCCAGTATCAGCGCAGCCAGCTCTACGATGAATGCGACCAACGCGACCATCAATGTGCAGAATGCGATGTTCAGCGGCGGCGGCCAGTCTACAGCGTCCAACGGAGGCGGTAGCTTCGCCGGTGGCGGCTTCAGTGGCTTTGGCGGTTCTGGCGGCGGAAGCTTTGGCGGCTCCGTAGGCGGTGCAGGCGATAGCGTCGGTCCATATGGCGGCAGAACCGGCAGCGGTGCGGACGGCGCATCGTTGATTACGGAGCCCTGGTTGCAGAGCGGGGCCACGCGGGCAGCGTCTGGACCGGGCGCAGTCTCAGATATATCGAGCACGGTCTCCGCACTTCCTGATATGGCGAATTCCGCGAACACGCTCGGCAAAGAGCTGGGCGCGAAGGGAAATATCACCAGTAAAGTTCCTGGTCTCAAGAAGCTCGGTCTGGGAGGAAACAGCGGATCGGACGGAGCGATGGGAAAGCTCGGCGGCATCGGCAGCGGAGCGCTGGGCTTGTTCTCCGCCTTCAAGAGTAATGGCGGCGTCGGTGGCGCATTTCAGGGAGCACTCGGCGGAGCGAAGATCGGCGCGGAGATCGGCGGTCCCATTGGAGCGGCGATCGGCGCTATCGGCGGAGCGGTCTTCGGCTTCCTCGGTTTCGGTGGACGCAAGAAGGCCGAGGACTATGACAAGCACCAGGTGCGCAAGCGCATTGCCGACGATCTGCAAGCCTACGAGGCTGGCGCGATGGACTATCAAACCGCATTCGATGATTTCGACGCGTTGAGCCGCGAGGCGAAGATCACCACGCGACAGTGGGGCAGCGCAGGCAAGGATGTTTATAACGACAGCATCAAGGGCGAGATCACTGCCGCGCAGACGCGCCTGACCCGCGAACAGAAGGCTGGCCGCAGCGAATTCGGCATGACGGCCGCGCAGTTCCACAATGGCGGCTTCATCAATGGCTTTGGCTCAATGGGGACGAACGACGGGCAGGGATGGATCCACGCGCAGCAGGGTGAGTTCATGCTCAACCAGCAGGCTGCCATGTCTCATACGGCGGCCGCTCAGCTCATCAACAGCGGCGCATCGCACTCGCAGATGGCTGCTTACTATGGCGCGAATAAAGCGCCGGTTGCCAGCAGCGGCGGCGGCGATGTGAACCTCCACTTCCACTCGCACGACTCCAAGGGCGCATACCAGCTCTTTATGGACAACAAGCACCACATTCGAGCCGCGCTCAATCAGAGCTACGCCGAGAACTCGGGAGGAGCCGACTTTGCCTGAGACCACGATCCTCAATGAAGATCCCTCGTGGAACGAGGATATTCAGGACTCGACGACGCCGGACTATGGCTTCGAGCGCGACAGGCAGAGCACTCGCGCGGTGGCTAAGCCCGCTGGCGGCCGCCCATGGAGCGTAGAGACTTCGAACACTGGCCACACCTTCCAGCTCTCGTGGATCAGCCGCAGCTTCAAGTGCGTGCAGCGGCTCAAGCAGTTCTTCGAGCAATATGAGGATGGTTTCTTCACCCTGATCGATCACGACGGAGGCGGCCGCCATTATGTCGGTCACTTCGTGGGTAAGTTCCCGATGGTGCAGCAGGGCAACGACCGCTACGACGTACAGGGCTTGACGTTCGAAGAGATCCCCGGCGTCCCCATGATCGAATACCCCGATGACTGGGATGCCGACGCCGTTGCGTTGCGGCCTATCAACGATTACGGCGACCAGATGCTCAGCGTTTCCGGGACGTGGGTGCAGCAGCAACAGACCGATTCCGATAATGTCACTGTCGCTATCTTGTATAACGACGGCACCGTGGCGGGCGGCTGGGCCACCTACGAATATCGCGGCTATGGGTTCCGGCTCTACATGCGCCAGAATCCGGCGAGCGGCCAGGTGCAGGTGCAACTCGACGGGGCTGTCCTGGGCACGGTCGATCTTTATGCAGCGCAGGACCTTGGCCCTCAGATCGTCTTTGAGCATGGGGCGGTATCGCTCGATCTTCACCGCGTGAAAGTTGTAATACTGGGCACGAAGAACGGCGCCTCCAGTTCAGCCTCCGCAATATGGTGCATGTTGGAGGTGATGCGTTGAGTCCATCATCCCAAGGGAACGGCGTTGTTACATTTAATGCAGCGGACATATCCAATGGCGGCTCGCGCTCCCGCATCGCTCCCTGCTCACTTCTCGACGTGCAGACGGTGGACGGAAATATCTATTACTGGTCTGATCGTGCGCTCTCTGGCCTTCCAGCAGCGATTACAGTAGACGGGAGTGCGCAGAGTGTGACTTATGAGGCGTGGCTGATGTCCGCCCCGACCTTCACCTTCAACCGCTCGATGCAGACCGACGTGGGTAGCTTCACGCTGCAAAATGTGAGCGGCGATTCGATATCTCGCGACTTTGAAAAAGTAACTCGTCGTAGCGCACTCGAAGGTGCCTTCTTTATCTATCGCTATTGGGATGTGGGCGGCGAATTTGCGTGGATTGAAGTACACGGAACGCTGACCGTTACTGGTGTTCCATCGCGCATCGCCCAGCTCGGAGCGTCTCAACTCTTCTCTGGCCAGGACGATACTCCCGCTGGGACTTACTCTGAGAGCTGCCAGCTTATATGGGGCGAAAAGCGCTGTGGAGCGACGGGAAATACAGAGTGCCTTTATAGCTATCGCACCTGTCAGGTTACAGAGCACTACGTCGGCATCCTGAATAACTTCGAGAAGAATTTCTCCGAGACAATTGCGGCAGTACCAACGCAGGTCATCAATCGCCGGAGGGCACTCTAATGGCCACCGCAACTGGGCAAGCTATCGCGCTGAACTATGGCTACTGCTGGATCACTGGGCAAAAGCTGAACTATCGCACGCTGCAGAATACGAACAATGACCACCTGGACTGGACCAAGGTGGGCATGTGGGCGCTGGGCGAGGGCGAGATGGATGGCTGCGAGGAGCTTTGGGACTCCGGCCTTGAACGCCTGCTATATACCAGCGAGAATGATTCGCCAACTACCTTTCATTTTCATCGTGGCTGCGATGCGGTCATCGGCAGCGGAACGGCCTTTTCGTCGAGCGGCCCTGACCAGGGCGTTGATAGCTTCTGGCAGTGGATGCCTGCCGGTCTCCAGCCGCTGCACTATCACCGTATTGCTTATTACTCGCTGTTTTTGAAGCTGGTCATCAACAACCCCAGTGGCGCTGTCTTTCAGAATGATCCGAACGCTTGGGCGGAACTGAACCCGGTCGGGCTGTGGCGTGGAATTCGCTGCCGCCTGTTCGACGCTACTGGCCAGATGCTTGGCTATGCCTTCACCACTAATCCGGCCTGGCACTTCGTCGATATCATTCTGCGCCGCAAGGTGATGCCTGAGTACCTGCTCGACATCAATAATGGGCCTGACGATCTTACCGCCTCAGTGCGGAAGCGCTTTGACTGGGGAGCGATCTTCGCAGCGGCCAATTACTTTGACGGGATACTTCCCGATGGCAATCGCAGGTTCGAGGGGAACTATAGCTTCTCGCAACAAACCAGCCTGCAGGCCGTGCTTTCACAGGTGCTTCAGGTGTGCCGTTCTTATATGAAGGAGCGCAATGGCCAGATTGGTCTCTATCCCGATCAGCCGCGCGCCAGTGTCTTCACTTTCAGCCGTAAGAACGCCGACAGCTTCAGCGCAAACGACTCCGACCTGCATAATGCAGCTAATCGCTACGTCGCAAAATTCCGCGACATCCTCATTCCCAGCGCCGCCGATATCGCCTCGATCTCCGCGCCCGATCACACGAACCCGGTTGTTAACACTCTGAATCCCCATCCGTTCGCGGCGGGCGACCGAGTCGTTATTGGTGGAACAAACACAAAATATGACAGCAACTGGGTTGTCAGCACTGTTCCGAGCGTGGATGAGGCATACAGCCTGACCCTGGTCTCTCGGGGTTCGAACTACCCATCGTATGTCGGCGCTGGTGGAAAGATGGGGCTGCTCTACTCTCGCTTCAAGGACCGCGCCCCGGAGTTCAATCACCATCGCAACCAATTGGCGAAGGGTGCGATTGGTCTGGGCCTGCCAAGGCAGCGTAACAAGGTCAAAGTAGAGACTGACTTCGCAACCTCGACCTACGACCAAATCGCACGTATCAGCTACTATCAGCGCGCTCGCGCCCTGGGTGCCGACGCCGTTCCCTACATAACGCCCGTGGCAGCAGAACTGACCGCGCCGCTCTTTGCACTGGACGAGGCGGGCAGCGGCGGTATCGCCATTGAGATTGAGCCGGGAAATCACATCACCGTCGACGACACACTCAGCCCTGTATACGCGGGGGAATATGAAGTTCTTACGGCAACGCCCCAGTTTGCCTCCAGCACGCCAGGCAGCGACGATAGCATCGCACGAACCCCAGTGGCTGGGACGATGCACCTCACGCTGGGGCCATACAGCGACAGTAATTTCTTCGACGCGAGTAACCCCGAAGAGGCAGGATGGGAAGATGTTCCCGGCTCGAAGCCCGGTAACACCAGCAGCTACTCTACGATTGATTTACAGGACGGCGTTGCTGCATTCTTCTCCGGCAGCGGCGCTGATTCTTCTACGTTCAGCATGCCCGACGCTGGCTTCAACCCTTCCGATCTGTTGGCGTGGTGCTCCCCGCAAGGCTTCATTGAGGGAAATGCCCATCTCCATTACATCGTCGAATGTCAGGTCGATCCGACGCGGCTGCTCCACCTTATCTACGACGACAGCGATGGAGGGCGCTGGAACGGTGATCTCAACTTCGCCGCGCTCACATGGCGTTCGCTTCACTCGGTTCGTACCTTTAGCCAGGGCGGTTGCAGTTTTGCGGAGTTGACGCTCTCAGGAGGCGAGAAAGTCTGCTGGGGTCAGGGCATCATCGGGACAGCGGGAGCTGCCGTGATTCCATCTGGTTATACGGCGGCCCAGTCGATCATGCTGGCCTTTCCTTACACGGCAGGAGATAGCGGACATCCTGCGCACGGCTTTGGGGCCTATGTCGGCACAGATAATAGCGTTCATCATTACTACTGGGACGGCTCGAACAATACCTGGGAAGGCCCATCGCAGTTCTTCTATTTCGGCTACCTGAACAATATGGGGACGGTCACGAAGACCCCAAATGGATGGATTTCGATCCCGCTGGCCAGCGGCAGAACCTTCCTCGCCGCTGGCTTCAGTATTCTTGATGCGCGGGCTGCTGGCGTGTTGCCTCGACACTATCCAGCGACCAACCTGACGACGATCCTTCAGGGCGGCAAACTGCCCCTTCCACCGAACTTCCTGACGGCCACTACGCTACAGACAATGATCGGGGCGAACAGCTTCCAGATCACAGATAATGACTGCCATGGCCAGAAGGAATGCTATGTGGATGGAGACCTCAATACCTTGACCTCTTTTGAGGACGGCGAGGGGCATGTCTGGTATGGGTCTGCGGGTGTATTTGGGGTCATCTGCGACGTCCGGGACCTCGGCTCCTGAGCAGGCTGGAGCGGCCTAAAAGGCCCCACAAAATACAGACGCTATTCTGGAGTAACTCTAAAATAACGCCTGTATTACTCTAAAATAGCGTCGGCAGCAACACTCACGTCATCTCGACCGAAGGCGGCGCTTTTGCCGCCGCAGTGGAGAGACCCCTGTATTTCGCCTTTGTTTTTGCAGTTGCCCGGGTTTAACCCAACCCCGCGATCAGGGCTGCCGGAAGAGATGATGGACCAGGTGTTTTTGCAAAGGACGCAAGACCTTGCCGATTCCGGGAAAAGGCGAAATACAGGGGTCTCTCCACTCCGCTACGCTCCGGTCGAGATGACGTGAGTTTAGGGTTGAGTGGGGCTCCGGTTGCGATGACGTAGTTGGGGTGGTGAAAGAGCTTTTAGCTGATTTCTGGAAATTTCTTCCTGAACGAAGACTCTCGTGGCTTTCTCGCGAGGGGCGCGGTCGAGGGACCTGTGGTTGTGCTGTCGCGCCGCGAATTTTAGATCATGGCATAGAGGAAGCTCTTTCGATCAGACGTCAGAAACGAGGGCTAATCCCTAACTTTTCACCCCGTTTTTAGGGTATCCTTGAAGCAGCGGCAGGGACTTCAAACCAATCGAATCATGCTGTTCCATCGAACCAGAAGAATTATCCTCGTTCAGCCCAGGCTGAACGATTGCTGCGTGCGGTAGCTTCGCCCAGCAGGAAGGCAACACCTTGAGTAACCTAAGCAACCCTACGGCTGACCAGCTCGCCGCCGCCCGCCTCACCCATTGGCACCAGGACGCCCAGCCCATCCTCACCATCAACATGCTCCGCGACTGGCTCAACACCTCCGGCCTGGTCCTCTATACTCCTCGCGCCCAGCAGATCCCCTCCCCCGCGCCGTCCTTTGTCGAGGCGATCCTTGGCACTCCCAACGCCGCGCCCACGCTGGCCGAGACCGACGAGCCGCGCAGCCTGCTCGCCCGCCTCATCGCCGACGGCGGAGCCGTTCCTCTCAACCTGCTCGGCTCGCCCTCCGGCACCGGCACCGAGACCCCGGACTTCATCGTCTCCCCGCTGGCCTTCCCCTACCTCTTCACCCTGCGCGGCGACAAGGCCTGGAAGCAGCCCCCCACCACCAGCGGAGCCGCCAAGGTCTCCCCGCTTGCCCTGGCAACTTACAACGTCCTGGTCGAGCGCATCACCATGTCTGCCTATGACCTCACCACCCAGCTCGGCAAAGAGGTCACCGAGGCAGCCGTCCTGCGCGCCCTCACCGAACTCTGGCAGCATCTCCGCGTCCTGCCCATTCCGCAGCCAGACGGCGCAGCCACCCTCTGGGAGCTGACCACCACCCGCTTCACCAAGCAGATCAAGGCCGGAGCCAACGCTGGCCAGCCCACCGCGCTCTCCGCGCTTGCCTCGCTCTATCTCGGACAGGCCATCGTCGCCACCGAAGACGACGTCGAGACCTTCCTCTCGCCGCTGGCCGGGCGCTCGCGCATCCGCGACGTGGTGCACGCGCTGATGTCGGCGCGCCAGCTCGAGACCATCGCCATCGAAGGCCGCACCGTCCTTTACGTCAACGGAGAACTCCCCGAGTTCCTCGCCGCCGCTGTACCTCCTTCGGAAGAGGGAGAGACCATCGACGTGGCTGCTGAAGGCGAAGGCGGAACCGAAACGGAATCCCATTCCGACGCCCGCATCAAGAAGTTTGTTCCCAAGCCCCGCAAGACCGGCACCGGATATATCGCCAAACCCGGCGCAAAGCCGTACTCCACGGAAGGCTCCAGCCGTGAGCGCCGCCCCTTCACCCGCGAGTCCAACCGGCCTGACCGTCCCAGCTTCACCAAGCCCTGGGCAGAAGAGAAGGCCGACCGCCTCGCCGCATCGCGCACGCCCTCGAACGTAGGCGGCGAAGACGAGACCGGCTCCAGCGAGCGCCGTCAGGACACACCTCGCCCCTACACCCCAAGACCCAGCTTCGACCGGGGAGAGAAGCGTCCTTATACCCCGCGTCCATCCTTCGGCAGCAAGCCAGCCTATGGCAGCAAGCCCAGCTTCGGCAGCGACCGGCCCGCCTTCCGCCGCGACAACGCATCGGGCGATTCCCGCCCACCGCGCCGCGACTTCGGTGACAGCCGCCCACCCCGCCGCGATTTTGGCGACTCCCGTCCGCCCCGTCGCGACTTCGGCGATTCGCGTCCCCCTCGCCGCGACTTTGGCGATTCGCGTCCCCCGCGCCGCGAGTTCACTCCTCGCCCCGAGGGCGACAACGACAGCCGTCCTCCGCGCCGCACCTTTGGCGACAAGCCCGCCTTCGGTGGCCCACGCACCCCCGGCAGCTTCAGCCCTCGTCCTCCTCGCGAAGGCGGAGCGTCCCGCTACGGCAGCAAGCCCGGCTTCTCCCGCGATGACCGTGGTGGCGACCGTGGCGAGCGTGGCCCACGCAGCGGACCGCCTTTCCGCAAATTCGACGCTCCCCGAGGCGACCGCCCTGCGCGTACCTTCTCGGATCGTCCTGCGTCCGACCGTCCGGCCCGCCCCTTTTCTTCCGATCGTGGCGACCGTCCCGCTCGGCCATACTCGTCCGATCGCGGAGATCGTCCGGCGCGCCCCTTCTCCTCGGATCGAGGCGACCGCCCATCTCGTCCTTTTTCCTCCGACCGTCCCGCGCGTCCGTACTCCTCTGACCGTGGCGACCGTCCAACTCGCCCTTTCTCCTCAGATCGCGGCGACCGTCCGGCTCGTCCTTTCTCCTCAGACCGTCCGGCTCGTCCTTTCTCCTCAGATCGTCCGGCGCGTCCGTACTCTTCCGACCGTGGCGATCGTCCCGCGCGTCCCTTTTCTTCGGATCGTCCTGCCCGTCCCAGCCGTCCTGAAGGTTCCGGCGGCTACGCAGGCAAGCCCTCCGGCGGTTTCGGAGCGAAGAAGCCCTACGGCAAATCTTCCGGTGGCTACGCCGGAAAATCCAGCGGTGGTAGCTTCGCCGGAAAAAAGCTCTACGGAAAATCGGGAGCGGACGCATCCGGTAAACCTGTCAATACCTTCGATAAATTCAAGGGCAACAAAAAACCCTTCGGAAAGCGGGCTCCAGCGCGTAAATTCAAACCTGAAAAAGGTGGCTCCGCCGAATGACGCTTTCCCATGGAACTCCGCAGCCTGAGCAGACTAAACGCCAGCGGCCCGTCATCGCCATCGACGGCCCCGCTGGCGCGGGCAAAAGCACCCTTGCCGCTCATCTTGCCCGTCGCTTCGGCTTCCTCAACCTCGAAACCGGGGCCATGTACCGCGCCCTCGCGCTCAAAGCCATCGAAAATGACTTCGCCTTCGATGAAGAGGCGCCCCTGCTCGATCTGGCCAGCCACACCCGCATCACGCTCGAGCCGCAGCTCGAAGGCAACCGCGTGCTACTCGACGGGATCGACGTCTCCCGCCGCATCCGCGACCAGGATGTCACCTCCGCCGCCTCGCAAATCTCCATCCACCACAATCTCCGCGCCTGGATGGTGCTCCAGCAGCGCGCCCTCGGCCAGCAGGGCGGAGTGGTCATGGAAGGCCGTGACATCGGAACCGCCGTCTTTCCCGACGCAGAAGTAAAGATCTTCCTCGACGCCGCACCCGAGGTTCGCGGCAACCGCCGGTTCCGCCAGACGATTCCCACCGAGCCCTCGGTCATCGAGCAGAATTCAGACCGCCAGGCCCCGGAGCCGCAATCGGCGGAGCAGCGCCGCGCCACCGAAGAGGCTATCCTCCGCGACCTCAAAGAGCGCGACTACCGCGACCGTCACCGTGCCGAATCCCCGCTCCAGCCCGCCGCCGACGCGGTCATTCTGGACTCCACGGCGATGACGCTCGAAGAGGTGCTGGTTCGGGCTGAACAGATCGTCCATTCCCATCTTCCAGCTGATAAATAGCTTTATTTGCCTCATCAAAAGGGCTGCACCGAAAATAGTGCAAGTAAAGTATTTATCTGTTTTCACCAAAAAAACTTACCGGATGTGCTAACCTTCTCACATCGTTTGAAACAGATTGGTTTTCTGCAGCGCTAGCCAATGTAAGAACCCCGATTTGGATCTACGTAATTCATCAGCAGTATTAAGGAAAGACTCAAAATGGAACAAGGAACAGTGAAGTGGTTTAACGATGCCAAGGGGTTTGGCTTTATCAGCCGTCAGAACGGCGAGGATGTATTCGTACACTACTCGGCGATCAATTCAAACGGTTTCAAAAGCCTTCAGGAAGGCCAGGCCGTACAATTCAACGTGGTCAAGGGACCTAAGGGATGGCAGGCGTCTGACGTCCAGCCTCTCTAGTCTTTAGAGCACCACAGTCACCAAAAGATTTGCGAAGGGGACGGCTTAGGCTGTCCCCTTCCGCGTTTAAAACGCTCTGCAAGATCCCTCGTCCGAATTAAGATGATGCCGGTCACAAGTCCGCCCTTCGCTTTAGCCGAAGGGGGAGCCCCTCTTTTGTCATCGCTCCCGTGTCGCCGAGCCGTCAATCTTTACCTTATTAATCTCACAAACGTAAAGGGTGCGATCTCAAAGGAGAGGATTTTTTTCTCATTCGTACCGCAGTGCGAAGGCAAATTCCCAAATACCCGGCAGAGATTTGCACAAGCTGTCCAAGACAGAGGACATTGATACAAGCCAAACACTCGCCAAACTGTTGAAAATAAATGAGTTAATAATTATACTTCAAGATGAAGTATGGCTATCTACATGCATAAGGAGAGATGCATTAAGAATTATCAAAAATTTAAAAGCTTCATCAAAGAGGCCTCATGAAACTCAAGACACGTATTCTGTTTGCTATTCCTTGCCTGGCAGCCTTCCTCGCTGTGACGGGCGCTGCCCATGCATCCACCTTCACCGGTTCTGTCTGGGAAGGTGCCAGCTCTTATCCCAACTCTCTGCCTGCCAATACCTCTGCACTGGGTACGCCCTCCGCGACGTTCGATGTGGACGGTATCAACTTCAACTCCAACGGATCGGCTGATTACACCATCGGCAGCTTCCTTGCCTCAGGCGGCAACACGCTCAGCAACGAGTCAGCAAGCTTCGCCGGCCTCTCAGGCAATACTCTGAACAACACCGTCTTTGAGTTTACCGGCTACACCAACCTCGTTGCCGGACAGACCTATTCGGTCACCCACGATGACGGAGCCATCCTCTATATCAATGGCGTAGCCGTGATCAATGCGGGCGCACCTACCTCGGCTGAAGTCTCCAGCTTCGTCGCAGGCGCCACCGGAACCTTCTCGGTTGACCTCCTCTATGCCGAGGTAAACGGAGCACCTGCCGTCCTTACCTCCAACCTGGTTGCCACCACCCCGGAACCCAGCAGCATCATCCTGCTTGGCAGCGGCTTGCTTGGAATGGTCGGCCTGGTTCGCCGTCGCATGGGCGTCTAATTTGTCCGTTGCGTCAACGAAGCCAAAGTCCCAAGGTTGAAAAGATGGCAGAGCAGTCGGGACAGGAACAACTTCCTCCCGCCTACTCTGCCATCGGTGTTTAATCGTTCAAGAAGTAAAAAGCCCCCAACTCGCGAGAGATGGGGCTTTGTCCAACGAAGCAGAGCTAAGCTCCGAAGGCAAGATCGATCAGGGTCTTCTCTTCCATGTCGTGGGCCTTGGCCGATCCTGTGGCTGGCGTTGCGCTCGGGCTGCGCTTTACGCTCAGCACCGCGCGGTCCCCGGCAAGACGCCGCAGCAGAGGCTTCACATAGAACAGCGCGCCCATGTTCGCCGGCTCCTCCTGCACCCAGACGATCTCCTCGGCTCCGGGATGCTGGTCGAGCGCGGCCTGCAACTCCTGCTTCGGCCATGGATAGAGCTGTTCGACAAAGATGATGCCGACGCCCATATCTTTGCGTTTCGCCCGCTCCATGCGCAGGTTGTGCCCGACCTTGCCGCTGCAAACCAGCAGTCGCCGCGGATTCACCACCTCGTTGTCGGGCAGCACATTCTGAAAGCGGTCGAGGGCAAACTCGGCCAGCGACGAAGAAGCATCTGGGTGCCGCAGCATGCTCTTCGGCGTAAACACGATCAGCGGCTTGCGCCATGACCGCATCGCCTGACGCCGCAGCAGGTGGAAGTACTGCGCCGCCGTCGAAGGCTGGCAGATCTGCATATTGTCGTTGGCCGCCAGTTGCAGATAGCGCTCGATGCGTGCGCTCGAGTGCTCCGGCCCCTGTCCTTCGTAGCCGTGCGGCAGCAGCATCACGATGCCCGAGAGCAGCCCCCACTTCATCTCGCTCGACGCGATGAACTGGTCGATGATGACCTGCGCGCCGTTGGCAAAGTCGCCGAACTGCGCCTCCCAAAGCACCAGCGCCTCGGGATAGTCCCTCGCGAAGCCGTACTCGAAGCCGAGCACAGCCGCTTCAGACAGCAGCGAGTTGTAGACCTCGAACCGCCCCTGGTCCTTGCTCAGGTGCGCCAGCGGCGAGTACTTCAGCTCGGTCTCCGTATCCACCATCACCGAGTGGCGCTGGTTGAACGTTCCCCGCTGCGAGTCCTGTCCGGTCAACCGCACCAGCGTACCCGCTTCGAGCAGGGAGGCATACGCCACCAGTTCGGCCATGCCATAGTCGAAGGGCTTCGACCCGGCGCCCATCTCTGCCCGCTGCTCAAACAGCTTCTTCACCTTGGGATGGATATGGAAGTCGCTCGGATATCTGGTCAGCGCAAGCGCCAGTTCCTTGATGCGCTCGCTCGATAGTCCGGTCGAAACCTCGTCTCCCGGCAACAGTTCGCCGCCCTTGTAGGCGTCCCAGTAGTCGGGCATGGTGCGCAGCAGCGGCACATGCTCGGCCTTGGTCGCGGCCTTCTGGTCGTCGAGAAACTCCTGCTGAATCTGCTGCACTTCGCTCGCCGGATCGGTGCCGATGCGCTTGGCGTAGATCTGGTAGAGCGGAGCATGGTCCTTGATGATGGCGTAGCGGCGCGGCTGCGTGACCGTAGGATCATCGACCTCGCTGTGGCCATGGCGGCGATAGCCCACCAGGTCGACCACGACGTCGGAGTGAAAGCGATGGCGATACTCCGCTGCAATCGCAGCAATCCTGACCACGGCATCCGGGTCTTCCGCGTTCACATGGAAGATGGGAATCGGCAGCCGCTTGGCGATGTCGGACGAGAAGCGCGAAGAGTTCGACTCCTCGGGAAGCGCGGTGAAGCCGAGCAGGTTATTCACAATGACGTGAATGGTGCCGCCGACGTTATAGCCATGCAGCGTCGCCATGTTCAGCGACTCGGCCAGAATGCCCTGTCCTGCGAAGGCAGCGTCGCCATGGATAATCAGCGGAAGCACGGCGTCTTTGCCGCCCTTGCCGATGCGCTCCTGCTTGGCGCGGGCGCGACCCAGAACGACGGGATCGACCGCTTCGAGATGGCTGGGGTTCGACGCAAGATGCAGCGAGATGACCTCGCCCTTGGGAGAGCGGTATTCGCCGGTCGCGCCGATGTGGTACTTCACGTCGCCGCCGCCCATGGTGCTGCGCGGATCGACGTCTTCGAACTTGGTGAAGATCTCAGTTGCGTTGCGGCCAATGGTGTTGGTCATCACGTTCAGGCGTCCACGATGGCTCATGCCCATCACGCTCTTGGTAACGCCATACCCTGCGCTGACGGCGAGAATGCGATCGAGGAAGGGAATCAGGGAGGTCAGCCCTTCGAGCGAGAAACGCTTCGTCCCCAGGTAGCGCGATTGAATGACCTGCTCGAAGATCTCGGCGCGGATTAGTTGCGTGAGGATGAGCTTCTGGTCAGCAGCGGGAGCGGTCTGCTCCATGCGCTCCTGCAGCCACTGCCGCTGCTCCGGGCTGGGGATATGCATGAACTCGGCAGCGATGGTGCTGCAATAGTACCTGCGGGCCTCGGCTGCGGCTTCGCCTTCGGGAGCAGGCGTCGGGAAGGGTTCGGGTGGAAGATATTGACCGAGTGGATCGAGGGAAGCTTGAAGATATCCCCAGCGGCGGAAGATATCGAAAACTGTTTCACGGTCTTGCTGTTCTACTGCGGAAGCCGGTGGGGTCACTACCCCTGCCTTGGTGGCCATTGAGTCCTCACTCCAGGTCTATTCGCGAAAGCGAAAATATCGTGCTGCTTTTATGCTAGACCTTTCGGCGGCGCGCCGCATCTCCATCAGTGCATCTTGTGCGATACCCGACTACAAAGTTGCACTCTGTAACCAGGGTTGAAACTCCTCTTCGCCAAAGCCCAGCTCTTCGCTCCGGGTCTGCCTGCCCGACGCGGTGGCGAGCATGGCTTCAAAGATTCTCAATCCAGCTTGTTGCACCGTCTCTTCGCCGTCGATGATGGTGCCGCAGTTGATGTCCATATCGTCGGCCATCCGGTTGTAAAGAGAGGTGTTCGAGGCCAGCTTGATCGACGGGGTTGGCTTGCAGCCGAAGACCGAGCCCCGGCCCGTCGTGAAGCAGAGAAGATTCGCCCCGCTGGCGACCTGTCCAGTGGCTGAGACCGGATCGAAGCCGGGGGAGTCCATGAAGACCAGTCCCTTTTTATGGATGGGCTCGGCGTAACGATAGACCTCGACCAGGTTGGTGGTTCCACCCTTCGAGATCGCTCCCAGCGACTTTTCGAGGATCGTCGTCAGGCCGCCGGTCTTGTTTCCGGGCTGGGGGTTGTTGTCGATCGAGCCCTTGTGGCGCGCGGTGTACTCCTCCCACCAGTGGATGCGCTCGATCAGGCGCGCGGCGACATTGGGGCTGTCGGAGCGCCGGGTGAGCAGGTGCTCCGCCCCGTAAATCTCGGGCGTCTCTGACAAAATGGCGGTGCCACCGTTCCGCACGAGCAGGTCGACCGCCGCTCCCAGCGCGGGGTTGGCGCTGATGCCGGAGTAGGCGTCCGAGCCGCCGCACTGAAGGCCGACGATCAGGTTCGAAGCGGAGACGGTGGTGCGGCTGACCTGGTTGGCCTGCTCCAGCATCTCCCGCACCGTGACGATGCCACTGCGGATGGCCGCCGCGGTGCCGCCCTCCCCCTGAATGGTGCTGGTGCGCAGGTTGGCGGAGCTTCCGGTCAGGGGAATCAGGCTGTCAATCTGGTTGGTCTCGCAGCCGAGACCGAGCAGCAAAACGGAGGCGAAGTTGGGGTGCGTCGCATAGCCCGCGAAGACGCGGCGGATCAGGTCGGCTGGCTCGCCGTGCTCGGCCATGCCGCAGCCGGTGCCATGGGTGATGGCGACCACGCCATCGACGTTGGGATAGGCGCTGAGGACTTCAGGAGTAAAGTGGGCGGCGATGCGGCGCGCTACCGTGGCCGAGCAGTTTACAGTCGTCAGAACGCCGACGTAGTTGCGGGTGCCGACGCGGCCATCTGGGCGAATGATTCCGCGAAAGGTGGATGCTTGAGAAGGATCGACCAGCTCGGTCGGATGGGCTTCGGTCCCGATGGAGTACTCGCGCTCAAAGTTTCCAGTGACGAGGTTATGGGTGTGAACATGCTCGCCTGCAGCAAGAGGCTTAGTCGCGAAACCTATGATCTGATTGAACTTGCGGATTGGGTGGCCTGCCGGAATGGCGCGCAGAGCGATCTTGTGGCCAGCGGGAATATCGGAGAGCGCCGTGATCTTCAATTCGGAAAGGAAGGTATTTGCATCGACCGGGTCGAGGGCGACGGCGACGTCGTCCGAGTTGCCGAGGATGAGCATCTTGGGCATAAACCTTTTCTTTTCCTCAGCGCGGCCACCGAGATTGCACAAAGCCGAATGAATGGTAAGACCAAATTCTACTCTATTACAGAAGAACAATCTCTCTGGAACCACCATAGTTAGCGTTATTGTCCATGGCAACTAAGATGGAAACATGGCAAGTCGCGCTTCGAGAATTTTGGTTCTGGTAGTGGCTCTGGGATGCCTTGTCGATGGGACAAAGGCGCACGCCCAAAATTCCGGCAATCGAACTTGTAACCGTTATCTTGCCAGTTTTCAGGTTACAAGTCCGATGCGTAACCTGTATAAAGTCATTTCTCAGGTTACAGCCGAAGCTGTGCCTGTTGGGGTGGATAAGCATCCGCTGCCAGACATCCCCAAACTGATGCACGAGGTCGAAGAGCACGAGAGAACGGCCGAGGCGGTTCAAAGGGACTATCTCTACCATGCCGTGGACACGATTCAGGAGCTGGACGGGCATGGCCGGATGAAGAAGACCCAGACCCAGGAATTTGACCGCTTTTGGGTAGAAGGCGTGCCGATCCAAAAGCTGACCAGGAAGGATGGCAGAGAGCTAAGCCCGCAGGATCAGAAGAAGCAGAACGAACGGATCGACAAGGAAGTGGCCAAAGCCACGCAGCGGCGGTCGAAGGCCGATGCCAAAGGCAAGCCGACCGATCCGCGGGGCAACGATGAAGTCACCGTATCGCGGCTGCTGGAGCTGGGCAGCTTCAGCAATGCGCGGCGCGTGATGATGAATGGGCGCGCGACGATTGCGGTGGACTATGCGGGCGATCCGAAGGCGAAGACCCGCAACCGGCTGGAGGGAGTGATCCGCGACATGGCGGGAACGATCTGGGTGGATGAGAACGACCGCGCCATTGCAAGGCTGGAAGGGCATTTTCTGGATACGTTCAAGATCGGCGCGGGATTGGTGGCGAATATCCAGAAGGGGACGAGCTTTTCGCTGGAGCAGCGCAAAGTGAACGACGAAGTATGGCTGCCGGTCGAGGCGAATGGGCGGGGAACGGCGCGGCTGCTTCTGCTCTTCAAATTCAATGGAACGTTTCGCGAGGTCGATTCGGGCTATCGGAAGTTCAAAGTCACGAGCACGATTGTGCCGGGGATGGGGAAGCTGCCGGATGGTTCGCGGTGAAGAGACGTTCGAGCAGGGAATGCTAAACGCGCTTCTCGTCACTTGGACGATAAGTTGGTATATCCCACAAGTGATTCCAAGAGGGTGCGAGGCAGGCAAATAGTTTTTGCATGGGATTTGCGCTTCATAAGCCAAGAAGATAATGCAGCATCCACCAGATAAGGAATAGTGCGATAAGAGCTCCGATGGCGTGGATAATCCAGTCGCCTGCAGTTTTCGGTTTGCCGAAGTTGAACATGTGGGATGGTAGCACTCCTCATTTTTTTGCTCGGGCAGCCCGGGCACAGAGTGTCCGAAAAGCCCGTTTTATAGACAAGTGAAATTACTTTCGAGATGCCGCTACTAATGCGGGTCGGTGAGCGCATTGGCGATTTATCATCATCTGGTTTAGCAACGGGGCAGCATGCGGTCTGTGCAACTTCTCTGGTAGCTTTCCATGACACCGTTTTTCGCGAACGGTGCTTTCGCGATCATCTTCATCTTCAAACGACTGGAACCCATACCTCGTGAACCTCGCAGCTTCTCCCACGCACACACGGCATCGCGGCTTCGATCTCCTGCGCGTCATCGCCATTTACATGGTCATGCAGATCCACACCGGTGAGTTCGAATACATCGGAACAGACGGCTCGGTGCTGCACACGCCGGGGTCCTGGGCAGTGGGATGGACAAACTCGCTCCTGCGCGTCTGCGTGCCGCTCTTCGTCATGATCTCCGGATTCTTCCTCTTCCCCGTCGGGGACGAGCGCAAATTTTTCCGCAAGCGCTTCACTCGCGTGTTGATTCCGTTCGTGGTCTGGTGCGTCGTCTACTCGTTCTATTACTACGCACAAGGAGCGATCTCTCTTCAGACCGCCTTCCTCAATGTCGCGAAGATTGCCGTCAACTACGGCACGGAGGTCGGCCATCTGTGGTTTGTCTATATGCTGATGGCGATCTATCTCATCGCACCTGTGCTTTCGCCGTGGATCGTTTCTGCGAGCCGGAAGAGCATGGAGCTCTTCCTGGCGCTGTGGGGCGTCACCCTGACGCTGCCCTTCATTCATCTCTTCTTCTCAGCGGTATGGGGCGAGTGTTATTGGAACGCAACGCCGACCCTCTACTACTTCTCAGGCTTCATCGGCTATGCGGTGTTAGCCGCCTATATCCGGCGATTCTGGATGGCGCCGTCGTTGCGTGTCGACTGGCTCGCCATCGGTCTGGTGGTTGTGGGTTACGCCGCTACCGCTGGAGGATTTCTCTATCGGCTTGGTTACGAGCACTCCGTACAGAGCCTCGAATTAACGTGGAACTTCACCATTCTGAACGTTGCAGTCATGACGGCAGGACTATTCCTGCTCTTCCGAAATATTCATGGCAGCGACAGTCGCGTATGGCGATGGATCGACGATCTTTCGCGCTTGAGCTATGGCATGTATCTGGCGCACATCATCGTACTCAACGCGGTTCATTCTCACCTGGCGCCTCTGCTTGGGAATGCATATTTGCGCATACCAGCGATCGCGATCACTACCTTCGTCATCACCTATCTGGGGGTCAAGCTGATATCGCTGTTGCCGGGGAGCAAATACATCGTCGGCTAAAACCTCCGAATACCCGATGCGCGGCCTTGTTGAATGTACGAGACGGCGACTTTACGTTCAAGTGAATTTGCCGGTTGCAACTACAGACTGGCGATAAAGAATCTTCAAGGCGATTCCGTAGAGCAGAGTTGTCAGGAAGCCTACAACTGAAGCGAAGATCATGCATATGCCAGTGCCTGGAGCGAGATCGTCGGCGTGCCAGATGGCATGAGCATCGCCGCCGAAGAGTTGAAGGATGAGACACCAAATGGTAAGGGCTAAAGGCCCGATCAGAATCCCACTTGCCAGGATGATCCAGATTCTATTGTCCTCGGCGTCTCTAAGCTTGACTATGAGGGGCAGGCATAACAGCCAGACCGGAAATGCAAACATCATGGTGATGCGGAAGATAAACATCACTTCGCCGCCCGGGCTGAAAAATCGGATGAAGAGCACACTGAAGAGGCCGACGGCGAGTAATAGGCAGCCGAACCAAAGGCCAATGCGCGTGAGGAGATTCATCGAGTTTTGGCGCTCGAAACCATATTCTGCGCCCCCATTTTGACAGAATCAATTTACTACGTCTTCGAGCTTGGGTAAGGACTGTTTATAGAAGCCAAGGCTGAAGCCTTGGCGTACCCAGAGGCAACGGCAAGAGCCAAGGCAAATACAGGGGTCTCTCCACTACGCTGCGCTCCGGTCGAGATGACGTGGGGTATCGGTTATGAGTTGGGGTGGGTGATCTCTTTGGCGTAGATCTGGTGCGTGGTGCGGGGTGGTTCGGGGCCGCGGTGGAGGGCGCGGACGCGCTCGCGGCCGGCCTCGTCGGCGGCGGTGACTCGCTCGCGGGAGCGGAGGTAGTCGAGCCACGACTCCATGATGAAGGTCTCGTTGAGGTGCTCGGGGTTGGTGGCCTCGCGGTAGATGCCCCAGCGGATGGCGCCGTCACGGAGACGGACGCCGCGCAGCTCGTGGATGGCGTGGGTGAACTCGGCGTAGTTCTCGGCGGGGATGTTGTATTCGATCGAGATGCGGACGGGCCCGGCGGAGTCGAGGTCGTCGGCTGGCTCGGAGTCCATGGAGGGAACGGGAATCGGCGCGGGGCGCTTCCACTGGTAGGGAGTGTGGTCGGGGACGGGGCCTTGCAGGATGTGGAAGCGGCTGACGATGGGAAGCGTAACCAGGAGGCCGCCGGCAGCGACAGCGAGCGCGATGGGAGTGGAAGTGTGTTCGGCGAGCGCTCCCCAGAGCACCGAGCCGAGCGCCATGCCGCCCTGAAAGGTCATCAGATACGTGCCGAGAGCGCGGGCTTGCACCCACGCCGGCACGGCGAGCTGGACCGAGGTATTGAGGCTGGAGAGGGTGCTGGTCCAGGCGAAGCCGGAGAGGATGAGGGCGAGGATGATAAGCCAGGGGATGTGCGCGAAGGCGAGGATGAGCAGGGTGACGACGTTGTAAAGAGTCGCGGCGACGATGATGTGGTCGGCGGAGAAGCGGCGGCGGATGCGAGGCAGCGTGGTGGCTCCGACCAGCGCGCCTACGCCGAGCGAGCCGTTGAGGATGCCGTAGCCGAGCGCTCCCTGATGGAGGACGTGGCTGGCGACGACGGCGAGCAACGCCCAGATGGCGGAGAGAAAAAAGGTGAAGGTAAAGGTGCGGACGAGCGCCGATTGCAGCTCGGGCGAGTAGCGGACGTAGCGCAGGCCGGAGCGGATGGAGGCGGCGATGCGCTCGGAGGGAAGAGTCGATTTGAAGAGCGGGATGCGCTTCCAGTTGACCAGCACCCAGATGACGGCGGCGTAGGAGACGGCGTTGAGCAGGAAGACGAAGCCTGCGCCACTGTCGATGCGCTTGAAGGCGGCGACCATGAATCCGCCGAGAGCAGGGCCGACGGCGCGCGCTAGATTGTTGCTGGCGGAGTTGAGCGAGATGGTGTCGGGGATAAGCTCGCGGGGGACCAGCTCGGGAATGATGGCCTGCCATGCGGGGTTGTTCATGGCAGAGCCGATGTTGAGCATGAAGGTGAGCGCGAGCAGCGTCCACGGAGAGACGTAGCCGAGGAAGGTGAGGATGGCGAGGATGCCGACCGAGCCAAGCATCCAGGCTTGCCAGAAGATGAGCAGCTTGCGGCGGTCGAAGATGTCGGCGGTGGCACCGGCGAGCAGGCCGAGGATAAGCACGGGCAGGCTGGCCGCGGTCTGCATCAG
>JBEPUY010000012.1:0-92253 GCA_041691255.1 Granulicella sp.
AATTGGTTCCTGACCGGCCAGGAATTTCTCGTAGGGGTTGAGTTCCATGGAGAGAACGTATCACGGCGCGGTGGAGGATTGAAGCGATTTTAAACCTGTGTTTCGACCTTCCAGGGGTCGTAGGTGCCGATGCTCCAGAGATGGCCTTCGAGGTCGCGGCAGCTAAACGCCCGACCACCGTAATCCATGTCCACAATATCGGCGACGATGGTCGCACCGGCGGCTTTGGCCGTCGCATAGACTGCATCTGCATCCGGGACGACAAAATAGGTAGTCTGGGTCTCGCGGAGATTAATCTCATCGGGTTGAACGATGTTCTTACCGTATTCGCTGCCGTTATCGACCGAGCCGAGCATGATCATGCCACCGCCGAAGGTGAGTTGAGCATGGGCAACGGTGTTGTTCGGGCCCATGTGGACAGCATGCTTCTGAAACCCGAAGGCGCGGCCAAGCCAATCGATAGCGGCGACGGCGTCCCGATAGCGGAGACTCGGGATAAGCGTGGATGCGTTGCTTCTGACCTGATGGCTCATGCTTGCAAGGATGCCACGGCAATGGAGGAGGTTGTCGTAAGAAAATGCGGAAAAAGTAAGTTCTCCGAGATCGCATCTAAAGCAACCAGCGCATACCTTCGTCGTCGTTTGTAGGACAATAGAGATAAGACATTGGAACAATAGAGGATTTGCAGGTTATGGCTGAGCAACGTGTTGTAGGCATTGATCTGGGAACGACGAATTCGCTGGTGGCGTTTATGGAGGGGGAGACGCCGGTCGTCATTCCGGGCGAGGACGGCGAGCGGCTGGTGCCGTCGGTCGTGGCATGGACCGACGAGGGCGTCGCCGTAGGAAATGCGGCGCGGGGAACCCTGCTGGAGGATTCGGCAAGTGCGGTCTATTCGGCCAAGAGATTGATGGGGCGCGACCTCGCCGATGTGCAGGAGGAGTTGAAGCTTTTTCCCTTCAAGCTCGCCGAGGGATTGCAACCCGGTGAGGTGCTGCGGCTGAACGTGGGCGGGTTGACCATGACGCCGCCAGAGATTTCGGCCTACGTGCTGATGCAGTTGAAGAAGAATGCGGAGCGGTTTTTTGGCGGTCCGGTGACGAAGGCGGTGATTACGGTTCCTGCCTACTTCAACGACGCCCAGCGCCAGGCTACGAAGGACGCAGGACGGATTGCCGGGCTTGAAGTTTTGCGGCTGGTGAATGAGCCGACGGCCGCAGCGCTGGCCTATGGGCTGAACAAAAATAAAGATGGACTGATCGCTGTGTATGACTTTGGCGGCGGCACCTTCGATATCTCGATCCTGAAGTTGCATGAGGGGATCTTCGAGGTGATCGCCACGGGTGGCGACACTCACCTTGGCGGCGACGATATCGACAACCTGCTGATTGCGATCGCACTGGACGATATTGCCGGTGATCTGGGCGAGGATGTGCGCGGCAACGGTGAGGCCGTGCAGGAGATTCGCAGGGCGGTGATCGAGGCAAAGATTCTGCTGTCGGCGACTGAGACGGCGATGCTGAATGTGCTGCTCCCCAGCGGCAAGCGATATCTGCGCGAGATTACACGCAGCCAGTTTGAGGAGTTGTCGGCGGGTGTGATTGCGCGAACCGCTGGCCCCTGCAAACAGGCTTTGAAGGACGCAGGTTTGTCGGTGGAGCAGATCGACGAAGTGGTGCTGGTTGGCGGATCGACGCGGATTCCCGCGGTGCGGCGGCTGGTGGATGAGTTATTTGGACTAGGCCTGCGCGGCAAGAAGCCGCACACGGAGCTGAATCCGGATGAGGTTGTGGCTCTGGGTGCGGCGGTGCAGGCGCAGATTCTGGCTGGTGGCTCAGCGGCTACGGAGGATTTGCTGCTGCTCGATGTGACTCCGCTCTCGCTGGGAATCGAGGCGCTGGGCGGCGTGGTCGCGAAGATCATTCAACGCAACTCGACCATTCCGGCGAGCGCGACCGAGCACTTTACGACTGGGGTAGACGGGCAGACGAATGTTGCCATCCATGTGGTGCAGGGCGAGCGCGAACTGGCCAAGGATTGCCGGTCGCTGGCGCGGTTCGATCTGAAAGGGATTCCTCCCATGGTGGCTGGACTGCCGCGCATCGAGGTGAAGTTCCTGATCGACGCGAATGGCATTCTGCACGTCAGCGCACGCGAGCAGCGCAGCGGCAAAGAGGCTGAGGTCGAGGTGAAGCCAACCTATGGGCTGACGGATGAACAGGTGGAGTCGATGATTCTGGCCTCGTTCGACTTTGCCGAGCAGGACATTCAGGAGCGGCAGGTCATCGAAGCGAAGAACGAGGCCGAGACCATTCTGACGGCGGTAGAAAAGGGCAGAGGCCACGAGGCATGGCAGAAGCTGAGCTCCGACGAGATTGCGAAGATCGAACAGGCGATCAACGAGCTGAAGGCTGCGGTGATGGGCGGAGATTACAAGCTCATCCGCAAGTCGATTGAAGGGCTGGATCAGGCGACGCGACGGTTTGCGGAGTTGATGATGGACACTGCCGTCTCCGGCGCCATGAAGGGCAAGACCATGGGAGCCGCCAGTGAAAGCATGGGGGAGGGGCCGACGGCGCCACATCCCTTTGCGAAGGCGCAGGTGCTGGATTCGAAGTCTGAAGCTGAGGCCGAGACCGCGAAAATTGAAGATTCTATAAACGATGTGGCTACGGCCGGAGAGTCAACGGAAGATTGATTATGTCTGAAAACAACAAGCAAAATGAAGTCGTGGATTTGTCGAAGCCTGCGGGCGAAGGGATGGTTCGGGTTACGTTTGAGCCGGAGGGACGGACGGTGGAGTTTCCGTTCGACTCGCTGCCGTACGAAGGCCATGGGCAGCCCATGTCGTTTCTGGATGTCGCGGAGAACTATGACATCTTTCTCGATCACGCCTGCGGCGGCGTGTGCGCCTGTACGACCTGTCACCTGTGGGTGAAGGAAGGGATGCCGGGCGTGAGCGAACCTGAAGATTTAGAGCTTGACCGTATGGAGACCGCCGCCGATATCCAGTTGAACTCGCGGCTTGGATGCCAGGCTGTGATTGAGAAGCCGGGAACCTACGTGGTCGAGATTCCCAAGTGGAACCGGAACTATGTGCAGGAAGGCAAGCCCCGCCATGGCCCTGGAAGCGAGTAGATGGCCTGAGGTTCGGGAAAACTGCCCCTTAGGGATGCTCTGATTTATTCCCAGAGACATTCCTCAGGGGCTAAAGCCCTATTGATTTTATTAGACTTACGGCACGGCTGAAGCCGTGCCCTTAAGCAAACCCAGGACTTAATCAGAGCTTCCTTAGACTCATCGGAACAACTTGATTCGATTTACAGCGCCAGAAGAACGACTGCTACTACCGCCAGACCGAGCAGCAGGCTGCGCCGGTCGGTGATGGCGTAGACCACCGGGTCTTCGTCAAGTTCGCCGCGCGAGGCTCGCAGCCATAGAAGACTTATCCAAAGCAGGAGCACCGGCACCAGCAGCCAGAGCCGGTTGGTGTGACGGTAGAGCTCTGCTGCCTGGAGGTTGGAGATATAGAGCGTGAGGACGGCGACCGAGACATAACCGCTGGCTGAACCGAAGCTGCGAAGCTGCTCGATATCAGAGATATGGTAGCCACGTCCCCCGGCGGTTACGCCACCGCGCTCGCGTAGATTTTCCAGCTCTGCATAGCGCTTGACGAAGGCCAGCGACAGGAAGAAGAAGATGCTGAAGCTGGCGAGCCAGGTGGAGACAGCCACCCCGGTAGCGGCTGAGCCGGCCAGGATGCGGATCGTATAAAGCCCTGAGAGAACAATGACATCGACCATAACGGCCCGCTTGAGGCGAAGCGAGTAGGCCAGTGTCGTCACGGCATAGATTCCGAGCCATTCGAGGAAGTGGTAGGGACGAGCCAGCCCGAGCGAAGGCGTGATGAGGCTAATGACGTGAGGCAGAAGGATTGCCAGGCAGACGGAGGCGGCGAGGAAGAGCGCGACGACGAAGACGCCGCTGATCGCCGACAAGTCTCCCGAAGCGAAGGGCCGTCGGCGCTTGCGAGGATGCTGACGGTCGGCCTCTAAATCCAACAAATCATTGACAATGTATGTGCCTGAGGCGCACAAGCCAAAGCTGAGAAACGCGATGAACGCTGCAGCGAAGAGCGCTTTGTCCCAGGCATGGGCAAGTAGCAGCGGAAGGAAGATCAGGGTGTTCTTTGCCCACTGATGGATGCGGATGGCCTTTGGCCACGCGCGCAGCGGGGAGACACGCTCATTGAACGAACGAACGGGAACGATGCCCTTGGCGCGGAGCGCGGCACGCAGCCCTGCCGTGGGGTTGGCGACCATCGGTTCTTTGCAGTGCTGGAGCAAGGTGAGGTCAGGGCTGGCATTACCGATGTAGCAGAAGTCGTCGCCGAAGCTCTGCCGGAAGGCGGCAAGCTTGTTGGGTCCGGCGAGGTTGGTCGACCCATCGGAGGCGAGAACGCCGGTGAAGAGATTAAGATGGGCGGCGATGCGGTGGGCCAGGGCGGAGTCGGCTGCGGTGGCGAGATAGATGGAGCGCCCGGCGGCTTTCTGCTGCTCAAGATATTGCAAAAGTTCGCGATTGTAGGGGAGATGAGCGACGTCCAGCTCTACCTTGCTGGTGATATGGCGCTTCAGGGCTGCCTTGCCCTCTGCCAGCCAGCGCGGAAGTTGGAGAAGTGCGGCGGGATTCTGGCGCGCAAGGGCCAGGGTCGAGTCGACGAGCGTATCGGATTTGACCAAGGTACCGTCAAGGTCGACGCAGAGCGCGGGGAGCGTGGCGGCGCCGGGAGCAGGAATAGACAAAGATGTTCCTTCCGTAGGGGAGTTTACGATGATCCATCTTATTTATACGGGTTTAGATGCCAGAATTCGTTAATCTGTGGGTTTTTGTGCCGCTGGCTGGACGTCTTTGCTCTTAAAACTGCACTTTGCCTGCTGCATCTCGTCGAGATGGATCTTTGTGGTCTCCCACCCTTTCGCGATGAGTCTGCGAAAGGATGGCGCACACGAGACTTGTTCCCCCCTGAATCGAAGATGCTCCAGCGTGGTAACAAAAAATGTCCGGACCAGACGCAATCTCTACAAAAGCAGAGTGCGCCCGGCCCGGACGGATCAGGATGAGGATGGTTAGAAGTCGACGCGGCCCGAGAACTGGATATCGCGGGAGGAGTTGGCAGTTCCGGTGATGAGACCGAAGCTGCTGCTTCCGACCGACGATCCCGGTGCTGAGAAGCGGACGTTGTTGGTCAGGTTGAAGACGTCGGCCTGCATGGTGAGGTTGAGCCGTTCGTAGATGCCGAACGTACGGCGAAGGCTTACGTCCGTATCGTCGCCGCCCGGTGCGCGAAGGGCGAAGGGATAGGTACGGGGCGCGTTGCCGATGAGATAGGCGGGGTAGGTTCCCGAGTTGGTTCCAGCGACGCCGGTGGTATAGGTAGAGCCGGAGCCGGGTGCGAGGAACGCGTTCGGATCGAAGTAGCGCGTCGTGGTGGCGACTTTGTAGAGCGCGTTTCCGTAGCCTCCGTTGATGCGGGCGGAACCGGAGAAGTTCGGGTTGACGCTGGGCATGCACGTTCCCGAGAAGGGTTGCGTGCAGCCGGTGGAGGTGGGGACGATGGGATATCCGGAGGTGTAGCGATAGATTCCGGAGACGGCGTAGTTCTTGATCAACGCATTCACGAAGCGGTTGCCGCCGTTCTTGCCGAATGGCTCCTCCCATACCGCGTAGGCGGAGACATTGCTGGGCTGGTCGGCGGTGGAAAGCGCTCGCTCGACATACGCATTGTTGCCGTAGGCGGTGCGGCCTGTGCCGGTATCGTCATAGAGCTTGGAGAAGGTGTAGTTGATGGTGTAGCTCAAACCGTGACGAGCCTTCTGGTTAAGGGTGATCTCGAGCGCGTCGTAGTTGGAGTTGCCCATGTCGCCCCAGACATCGGAAAATCCGTTGTACTGGGCAAAGGGACGGAGCGACTGCCCGATGGTCGCCTTGGGTGAGAAGTTGGCATAGGGCAGCTTATAGGACGGCAGCACCGTCTGCACCTTGGCTACGTTCGCGCTGGTGGCAGGAAGATTGAGCATGCTGCCCAGGCTGAAGTACTGGGGATCGAGCTGGTTGGAGTAGATGCCGTGACCGATGCCGGTGCCGAGGAAGTGACCGTTCGACCCTGCATAGTTGACGTTGAGAACCATCTGATGCCAGAGCTCTTGTTGAACGCCGAAGTTGAAGTTCTCATAATAGGGAGCGCGACGGCTCAGGTACGGATCGGCGTAGATGACACCATTGGGCGCTCCGGTATAGCCAGGCGTTGTGGTGTAGCCGGTGCCAAAGGCTGAAGTCGGCGTGGCTGCCGCGTAGGACGGAAAAGCATTGTTGCCGGCATCGGTGAGGTAGAGGCCCGGTGTGATGCCATTGTCAGGCGAGGCGATCGAGAGACCGCCGGAGTAGCCAAGCTGGCCAGTTCCCTGCCGCCCGCCGCCACGTCCGCCGACGCCGCCAGCGTGGGTGTAGGAGATGTTGAAGGCACCGCGAACCACGGTCTTCGGAGTGACGGAGTAAGCGAAGCCGAAGTGAGGTCCGAAGTTCTTGTACCAGGTACGGACCGGCGTGGCACAGTTGCAGCCGTAGGCTCCATTGCCGGCGAAGCTGAGCGCTCCGAGGGTTCCGGTAATGGGATTGATGCGCGTGGCATCGAGGAAGGAGAGCTTGTTGTTGACCTCGTGGAAGGGCGAGTAGAGGTCCCAGCGAAGACCGATGTTGAGAGTGAGCTTTTGAGTGGCCTTGTAGTCGTCCTGGAAGTAGGGCGAGAAAGTGTAGTAGCGCGCGCCGGTAGTGATGACCTGGCGGGAATCGCTGATGCCGCCGCCGTCGACCGCGCCGATGAGGAAGCTGGCGTAAGCCGCGCCGGTGGCGGTGTTAATGGTGGTTCCGGACTTGAAGGTCGCGGTCTCGTTGGGCGAGTAGTTCAGGTTGAGATAGGTTCCGCCAGTCAGCGAGGTGTCGTTGTCATTGAGCCACTGGTACTGGCCGCCCCAGCTCATGGAGTGCTTGCCCTTGACGTACTGCATGGAGTCGTAGAGCAGGTAGGTGGTTCCGTACTCGGAGTTGCCCTGGTTGTTGGAGTTCGCCGTTCCGCCGAGCGAGGCCGGGGCGTTGGTGCCGCTGAAGCCGAAGCGCGGTGCGGCATCATTGGCCTGTCCGGTGGGAAGGTTAGACAGCCCTGACGCGGAGGCTGCGTATTTGGGGCCTTCGCCGGGATTGGTCGAGACTCCGCCGCCGCGGCTGATGCCGTACTTCAACTGGTTGATCCAGCGGTCGGTGATGGAGTAGGTGTCTTCGATGATGCCGAGAAGCTGGTACTGCTTGTTGCCGACGGTCGCAGTGAAAGGAACCGGCAGGCCGCTGGAGTCGCAGCAGTCCGGGTTTGCAGCGCGATTGCCGTACATGACCAGGAACGAGAGGCGGTTCTTGTTGGAGATGTCCCAATCGAGCTTGTTGCTGTACTTGGCATAGGTGAAGCCCGTGTTGAAGCCGCCAAGATAGTTATTGACCAGGGAGTCGTTGGTCGGCTGAGGGATGAAGTTCTGATAGAACTGCGCGACCTTGGTGAAACGCGACGGCGCGATTACGTTGGGCTGACCGTTGTAGCTGAACTGCTGACGAGTGCAGTTGCCACCGGTGCAGACCGTGGTGGCGGGGTCGTAGATAGGAGCGAAGGCGGAGAAGTCGCCGCTGCGCTCGGCCATCGTGGGAACAGAGACGAGGCTGGGGTTGGAGCCCTTGAGATAGCGCTGGGCGTCGTAGGAGAAGAAGGTAAAGAGCTTGTTGCGGATGATGGGACCGCCGAAGGTACCACCGAACTCGTTCTGACGCTCGACCGGCTTGATGGCGGTCTTGGTTACGGGGTTGATCTGGTTCTTTGGCGTCCAGCCCCAGGTGTCGAGCACGGTGTTGCGGAAGAACTCGAAGGCACGGCCGTGAAACTGGTTGCTGCCGGATTTGAGGGTGTAGTTGGCAAAGCCCTGCCCCTGATACTGGGCCGAGCTGCCGGAGGTCTGGACCTGAAACTGGTCGACCGCATCGACCGAGGCGCCGCGGTTAACAGCTTGAGAATTGCCCTGTACGGCAGGGTCGGTGATGGCGAGTCCTTCGACGTAGGTTTCGTTGTGATAGCTCTGGCCGCCGTTGAACTGGCCGGAGTGGCCGTCGCTGGCGACGCCCGGAGTGAGATAGATGAACGCGGTCGGGTCGCGAGGAGCTCCCCCCATGTTGAGGGGAAGAGACTGGTAGGTCTGGTTCTCCATGGTGGTGCCGAGCGTGGCGTTGGTCGTATCGAGCGGGGCGGGCGCGGTGGAGACGGTGATGGTGGTATCGGTTGAGCCGACCTGCAGCTTGATGTTGAGGCCGAAGACCTGGAGAGCATCGAGGCTGACATTCTGCTGGGTATAGGTCTGGAAGCCGGGAGCGCTGACCGTGACCGTGTAGACGCCGGGATCGAGCGAGGCGACGGAGTAGAAGCCCGAGCCGGTGGTCTTCTGGTCGTGCTCGCTGTTGGTGCTGTTCTGAATCAGCTTGACGCTGGCGTCGGGGACGATGGCGCCGGTGGGATCGGTGACGGTGCCCTGAATGGTTCCCTTACCGCTGAGCTGCGCGTGGAGCATGGCCGGAAGGAAGACGAGACTGAGGACAAATACGAAAGGTGCGAGATACCGGGCAAAACGTTTGCTCACTGAGAGCCTCCAAAGTGTTGCAGACAAGGAAATGGTTAGACCGATTTTTTATTGGAAATTATTTTTGTCTGTCGACGGCAACGATATTTCAAAACCATGGCCTCCGTCAAGGAATAGTTTCTAAAGTGAAAAAGTGATCGGGCGCGGCGTTCTTCGGCAGCAAGAACGCCGTTGAAAGCCAGGGACGGACCAGCGATTTCGCGGTAGAGAATGGTTTTAGTGCAAGATAAAGATATTACAGGACTTAGGCCAGGCCAGCTTCAAACCTCCTGCCATGTTCGTGGAACATGGCAGGATATTCAGCAGCCTTTTGCAGCGTGCGCTCATAAATAGACAGTCAGCGATCAGAGGAACGAAGCGAAGACTGGTTAGACCAGCTCCGCTTCATCGAGAAGGACATCGACGGCAGGCTCGTTTACCGGAGCCGAGGGCGAGGATGGGTCAGTCAGGTGAGGAAAGGGAAAGTAGGCATTGCAGACGTACTGCGCCAGCATCCGGTGAGTATTGAAGAAGCTGCCGTTGATGGCGATGCAATGCTGCTGCATCCGCGCCCAGGCAGCGGGATTCGCATACATGGGCGCGATGTGCTTTTCGAGCTTGTCGTAAAGACTTGTGGCTTCGCCTGCTTCGGTCTCGGCGTCTTCGATGGCCCAGCCGGTGACGTTCTCGGCACACCCTTCGATCCACCAGCCGTCTAGAACAGAGAGCGAGGGAACGCCGTTGAGGGCAGCCTTCATTCCGGAGGTTCCTGAGGCCTCGTAGGGGCGGCGAGGAGTGTTGACCCAGACGTCCACGCCCTGGGTGAGCAGCGCGCCCAGCTCCCAGTCGTAGTTTTCGAGGTAGTGAATCTTGAGGGCGCTGGAGTTGAGACGGGCGGCCGCGGCGTAGACGTCGCGGATGAGACCCTTGCCAGCGTTGTCGGCAGGATGGGCCTTGCCGGCGTAGAGGATCTGCAGGCCGCCGATCTTTTCGGCGATTGCTACCAGGCGAGCAGCATCTTCGAGCAGGAGGCTGGCACGCTTGTAGGTTGCCACCCGGCGGGCGAAGCCGAGAGTCAGAACCGATGGATTGAAGTGGTGACCAGTACGCTTGGCCAGAACATCGAAGAGGCGCTGCTTGCCTTTGAAGTGACAGGCGGAGATGCGGGCGGGATCGATGCCATAGACGGAGCGGAAGTATTGGTTGTCGGTGCGCCAGCTCGATACCTCGGCGTCCAGCAGTTCCTGAAAGTGTGGGGAGACCCAGGTGGCAGCGTGGACTCCATTGGTGATGGAGTGGACTTTGTAGTCGGGGAACATGAGCTGCGAGACCTTGCCGTGCTGCATGGCGACTCCGTTGACGTAGCGGGAGAAGCGTAGGGCGATGTAGGTCATGTTCATGAGGCCGTTGTGGAGGCAGCCAGCGTGCTCGATGGCCGCGGCGCGGTCGTGGCCGAGGACCTGGTACATCTGGTCGAGGCCGAACTGGTCGTGACCTGCGGGGACCGGGGTGTGCGTGGTGAAGACGCAGTGGCGGCGGACGGCTTCGAGGTCGATCTCCTGCGCTTCGCGGAGAGGGTTGCCGGCGAGGTGTTCTTCGAGCAGGCCGATGCTGAGCAGGGCCGCGTGGCCCTCGTTCATGTGATACACCTCGGGCTTGCAGCCCATCGTACGCAGAAGCGCGACGCCGCCGAGGCCGAGGATGGTCTCCTGACAGAGACGGTAGTAGGTGTCGCCGCCGTAGAGATGGTCGGTGAGGTGGCGGTCCCACTCGTCGTTGCCTTCGATGTCGGTATCGAGCAGGAAGACGGGGATAATGTGGCCGGTGACGCCAACGACGTCGAAGCGCCAGGCACGAACCAGCACCTGACGGCCCTGCATGGTCAGGGCGATGACCTGGTTGGCGCTGGGAAGCGTGGCTTCGGGCGACCAGGGAACGTCGGCTTCGCTCTGCTGGCCCTGCGCATCGAGGATCTGGCGGAAGTAGCCGCGGCGGTGCGCCAACGAGATGGCAACCATGGGGCGGCAGGTGTCTGCCGCGGAACGAAGCGTATCGCCTGCCAGCATGCCCAGACCACCGGAGTAGGTGGGAAGGGAGGGAGAAAGGGCAATCTCCATAGAAAAATAGGCGATGCTGCGAGAGGAGAGATCGGGACAAGCAGAGGCGAGCGCGTTGGAAAGGCTCAAGTGGTATTTCCTTTTCTCATCCGAACGGCGGCTGGAGAAGCCGGAGCCGGGTGCCAGGTTAACGCTTACTATCGGCGGAGTCGCTGAAAACACGACCTCCGGGGATGAAAGTTTCGTAACCCCGAATTGGGGTTAGTTTACCAAAGAAGCAACGAGGAAAAGAAGAACTCATCTTGATACAGGGGTGGTATTGACTATTGCTACAGCGGTTACGGATGCAGAGAGGCGCTTCCAGATCTCGTCGATCCAGGCCAGGTGTTCGGGCTTCATCAGGACCGAGCGCAGACAGATAACGCTCGCTGCGTGTTCAGCTTGCGGCCAGGTTGCCGGTGGGAAGAAGCGGACCGGCAGCGTTGCCAGAGCGAGATGAAGGTCGTGACGGGCGGCTTCGTCAAAGATTTGCTGGGCAAGTGCGGAAGAAAGTTCGGGAGTGGACGATTTTGCTGCCCAGAAGACGATATCGAGGGCAGGCGGGAAGGCCGGAGTGACAAAGTGAGGGTTGGCCGCAAGAAAGCGGTGAAGCTCGAGGGCGGCTTGATGGCTGGATTCGAGGTTTTGCGCGAAGACTCCGCCGGAAACATAGGGCAGGAGTTGCTGAGTGGCCCAGAGAGCGACCGCGGAGGCTCCGGCACGGGAGCATTCTAAAGAAATCTCGCCCAGGTGAAGGTCTTTTGAGGAGAAGTAGGTATACGGGGAATCGTGCTTGTAGAAGCGGCCTACGGCGGGGTCACGGAAGAGGATGCAGCCGCAGCCGTAGGGCTGGAGGCCATGCTTATGCGGGTCGATGACGATGGAGTCGGCTTGCTGGATGGCGGCGTAGGCGGCCTTGGTTTCAGGGGCTAGATTGGCGGCGAGGGTGAAGTAGCCTCCGTAGGCGGCGTCGACGTGGATGCGGAAGTTGTGGCGCTGCCGGAGCTTGAGGATTTCGTCGAGGGGATCGACGGAGCCGATGGCGGTGGTGCCGAGGGTAACGACTACGGTGCCGATGGTTTGCGTTTCGAGCAGAGACTCGAGGGCGTGGAGGTCGATGCGTCCGGTGTTGTCGGAGGGAACTTTTACAAAAGGCAGGCCGAGGACGGCTGAGATGCGGCTGTGGGTGTAGTGGGCCTGGTCGGAGGCGGCGATGGACTTGCCAGGTGCGAGCTGGCCAGCGATCCAGAGGGCTTCGAGATTGGCGAAGGTGCCGCCGCTGGTGAGGTGGCCGAGATGCTGCGGCCAGCCGAACATCGTTGCGAGAGCGGCGACGGCTTCGATCTCCATGGCGGAGCTGGCGCGGCCACCGTCGAGCGCGTGGTTGTTGGGATTGACCGACATGGCCAGTGTGTAGGCGGCGCGGGCGATGGGGTGCGGCGGCTTGAGCATCTGCCCGGCGTAGAGCGGGTGAGCGTAGGGATAGTTGTCGTGGAGCCTGGTAGCCACTTCATTAAGGATGGCGGTGGCGGTTTCATCGAGGGGCGGCGTGGGGCTTGCCGGAAGGTGCGCGGATGATTCGTCGAGGAGGCGCTGGGCCTCAGCAAGGTGCTGGAAGAAGGCGTCTGAGGATTCCAAAGCTGTCTCGCTGGGATTTGGCGGGATTGGCTTCATGCTGCCTTCTTTCCGGGAGTTGCGGCTGGTTGAAACCCATGTCCCAGAAGCGGGACATGGGGCACCCGGTTCTGGGGTTGGAGAAGAAGGCAATAGCCAACAACTAGAACTCGTGGGTGATGAAGCCGAACTTCATGACGTAGCCAAGGACCATGGCAAGAAGAAAAGCGATCGTGGTCCAGGTGATCTGGCAGCGACGTTTCATCAGGGTCTCGCCCAGAACGATCGCTATATAGAGAGCCAATGCGACGAGCAGGCCATCCAGGATGAAGATGTGCGTGTAGGTAGGAGTGGAAGCGACGATGCGCTGAATGTGGAAAGGCGGAAACAACGAACCAATGGCATAGACAAGGAGGAACATCACGAACTGCAGAACCGTGGACAGTAACTTTTTCATAGTCTCTCTCGTAGTAAGTTTAGCGCGGATGCGTAACGCTGCCAGCAAAACGCAGGTCCTTCGACTGCGCTACGCTCCGCTCAGGATGACAATTTTGTGTCGCCGATATTAGAAGACATTATTGCTGTGTTGATGCGGATTGGCCTCCGAGGACGTGAATGGTGTGGAACCAGGTTTCGGCCAGCGCGGGCCAGTGGCTGATGGGAAGATTGGTCGGGCGAAGACCGTAGCCATGGCCTCCTTGAGCGAAGATGTGCAGCTCGGCTGGGACCTTTGCCTCCTTCAATGCCTGGAAGTAGATCAGCGAGTTTTCTTCGTGGACGGGATCGTCTTCGGCCTGGAGCAGGAAGGTGGGCGGCGTGTTGGCGGTGGGATCGATGCCATGGGAGAGCTTGTTGAGGGCGGGCGCGTCGGAGAGGTAGCCGGGGTAGATGATGAGGGCAAAGTCGGGGCGAGCGCTTGGCTCGTTCACGGGCTCGTTAGGACGTTTGAAGTCGGGGTGGTTGCTAAGGACTACGGCGAGGTGGGCTCCAGCGGAGAAGCCTAGTGCACCGATGCGTTTGGGGTCGATGTGCCACTCGACGGCGTGGGCGCGGGTGATGCGCATGGCCTGCTGCGCGTCTTCGAGATCGGCGGTGTTCTCGGGATAGTGGTTGGCGAAGGGGACACGGTATTTGACCAGCACGCAGGTCATGCCGATGGAGTTGAGCCAGGTGCAGACCTCGGTGCCTTCAAGGTCGTAGGCGAGGATGCGATAGCCTCCACCGGGGAAAACGAGAACGGCTGCACCGGTGTTCTCCTTGGTGGGAGGGTAGACGGCGAGCGAGGGCTTGCTGATGTTGGTGAGGTGCATCAGCTTCTTTCCGGTTACGAGCGAGTCGGTGGGCTTGGTGATATCGGTCTCGGGGCCGCTGATCTGCGTGGACTCGGGCGCGCCGTTGGGCCAGAGGGGAACGGTTACTTTTTGCGCGAGGGCGAGGGGCGCGGCGGTGAGTAGGGCGAGGGTGAAGATGAGAGATGTACGCACGGAAACATGGTAATGCCTTTGCGAGAACAGGCAACGACAAAAACAACCGCAGGTCCTTCGACTCGGCTGCGCCTTCGCTCAGGATGACAGTTTTGTGGAGTGAAGGTGGGGAGGGTCGTCCATAATGGATGGCGCGTTGAATTTGAGGAGAACGATGTTTCCAATGACTTGCTCATCTATGAATAAGGTACGAAATCGGGCTTGCCGGTATATTTTGCTCGCTGGAATTCTGGCAGGCAGCGCTTCCCTTTCGACTGCGTTTGCGCAGCTCAAACCCGGCGACCGTGCCTTGCCTGCGATTACGGTGGAGCAGACGGCGCATGGATTCGCGGCGAAGATTGGCGATGAGTCTCTGCACGTCACGGTGTGCGGGGATGACGTGATTCATGTGGTGGCGGGGCCGGGTGATCCGACAGCGAGTTCGCCGGTGCAGCCGTGGATGTTGGAGCCTGGCAAGTCGTGTCCGGGGGCGAGCTTTCATTTTGCGCAGGACGATAAAGGCGCGAGTTTGACGACGGCTGCGCTGAAGGTGGAGTTTTCGCTGAAGCATGGCACCCTGACTTATAGCGATCTGCATAGTAAATCGCTGCTGCGGGAGAGCAGCAATGAACCGCGCACCTATGAAAAAGCCGAAGTGAATGGGGAGACGACTTACCACGTGACGGACCGATTTTCTCCGGACAAGGTAGAGGGGCTGTATGGGCTGGGGCAGCACCAGAACGGGATGTTCAACTATCGCGGCGCGACGATTGAGTTGGGCCAGAACAATACCGATGTAGCGATTCCGCTGCTGGTATCGAGCAAGGGCTACGCCGTGATGTGGAACACGGCTTCGCTGACGTATGTGGACAACCGCTTCCCCAGCGAACTTTCGTTTCGGACGATGGCGGGCGATGCCGTGGATTATTACTTCATCTATGGGCCGGAACTGGATGAGGTGATGCATCAGTACCGCAATTTGACTGGACATACACCACTGTTTCCGAAGTGGGCTTATGGATTTTTTCAGTCGAAGGACCGCTATGTTTCGCAGCAGGAGGTTCTGGATGTAGCCAAGCGATATCGTGCGGAGCACATTCCTATCGATGCAATTGTGCAGGACTGGTTCTGGTGGCAGAAGGAAGGCGATCCCATTTTCAATAAGAACTTTCCTGACGTGCGCGACGAGTTGAAGACGCTGCATGATGAGCACATTCATGCCATGTTGTCAGTTTGGGGATTGTTCGATCCGAACTCGGAGAACTTCAAGAAGATTTCGGCGAAGCACTTCGATATCTATAACGCGCATGTTTATGATGCGACCAATCCTGCGGCGCGGGATTTCTACTGGAACAACCTTGCGGGCAAGCTGTTCGATATGGGCTGGGATGCTTTCTGGCTGGACAGCGCGGAGCCGGAGGAGTCGTGGCCGCATTCGGGCGATGCGATTTTGCAGGACAAGCATCTGTCGATTGGCAATGGAGCGCGGTACACGAACATCTTTCCGCTGGTGCATACGGGCGGCGTGCAGGAACACTGGAAGGAGACGAACGATCAGAAGCGCGTCTTCCTGCTGACGCGGTCGGCGTTTCTGGGACAGCAGCGGAATGGCGCGACGACGTGGTCGGGCGATATCTACAGCACCTATATGAACCTGCGGCGACAGGTGCCGGCGGGGCTGAACTTTGCGCTGTCGGGGAATCCTTATTGGACGACCGATATCGGCGGATACTTTCAGCCGTTCGATCGGCCTCCGAATGATCCTGCCTACCAGCAACTTTATGCGCGGTGGTTTGAGTTTGGCGCGTTCTGCCCGGTGTTTCGCACGCATGGGCATCGCGACCATAACGAGATGTGGACGTATGACCAGGTCGAGCCGATTCTGCTGAAGTACGACAAGCTGCGGTATCGGCTGATGCCCTATATCTATTCGCTGGCGTGGCGGGTGACGAATGAGGATTATACCATTCAAAGGCCACTGGTGATGGATTGGCGTGGAGACGAGAAGACGTGGGATATCGGCGACCAGTTTATGTTTGGGCCTGCGCTGATGGTGAATCCCGTGATGCGCGAGGGAGCTACGCGGAGGGATGTGTATCTGCCTGCCTCGCCGGTCTGGTATGACTTCTGGACGGGTGATCGCGTAGCGGGGCGAGGATGGATTGAGGCCGAGGCTCCGCTGGACCGGATTCCGCTGTATGTGCCGGCGGGATCGATTGTGCCGATGGGACCGGAGATCGAGTATGCCGATGAAAATCCTGACGGACCGATTGAGTTGCGCGTGTATATGGGCGCGGATGGGAGCTTCAACCTCTACAACGACGAGGGGAATAAGTACGACTACAAGAAGGGGATGCATAGCGTGATTCCGATTCGCTGGGACGAAGCGGCGAAGACGCTAAAGATTGCAGCGCGCGAGGGAGAGTATCCGGGGATGGCGAAGGAACGGACCTTCCATATCGTCTGGGTCGGGCGTGACCATGGCGCGGGAGAGGCGCTGGTCTCGCAACCCGACAAGACGATTCGGTATTCCGGTGCGGCGGTGGTGGTGAAGAAATAACTGTCTAGGGCAGGATGGACTCGAAGACCTTGTAGCGGTGTTCGAGTTGCCACTGCTCCGCGGCCTTTTCGCTGGAGCGGAGGAAGGCATCGCATTTGGCGGTTGGCTTTTCTGCTCCGAGAGTTTGGGAGGCGCAGGAGGGGTTGGTGCGGGTGAAGTTATCGGGTTGCTGCCAGAGGCTGGGGCCGGGAAGGAAGCTGTGTTCGAGCGAGGTGCGAGCCATGTCTTTTAGATCGGAGTAGGAGAGGTTGAAGTCACGAGCGGCGCGGACGTACTCGTTGGTGAGATCAATGCGAGAGACGCCTTCGTCGTCGGTGGAGAGAGCGACGGGAACGTGTGCGGCGCGGTAGATCGGCAGCGGGTGGTGGGCCGGGTCGATGCCGAGGATGACGTCGTTGGAGGTGAGATTAATCTCGACCATGATGTGATGCGTGGCCATCTCTTTTAAGAGGGCGTGGGGATCTTCTTCGTACATGAGGTCGACGCCGTGGCCGATGCGTTCGGCGTGGCCGAGTTCGACGGCCTCGTGGATGTGGAAGCGAAGGCCCGCTGGCGGAACGAGGCCGGGTGCGAGTTCGCCGGCGTGGAGCGTGATGTGAACGCGGGGGTAGACGCTGTGGAGATAGTCGAGCATCCTCATCTGGCGGTGATATTCGGACATGGAGTAATAGGCGTCTTCCGGCTGGACGAAGTTGATTCCAACGACGTCGGGATCCTGCGATGCGACTTCAAAGCCGAGGAGCGTTTGCGCGAAGACCTGCTGCGGTGGGAAGGCACGGAGGACTTGATAAAGGAAGCGGATTTTAACGGAGCAGCCCGGAGCGGCGGAAGATTGGCCGCAGTGCTCGATCTGACTACGGGATGCAAGGGCATCGGCGAGTTGCTTGCGATCGATGGCAACTTCGTTCTGAAGACCGCCAGCGAGAAGGGCGGAGCGCAGGTGAGTGAGATCGGAAGGCGTGGTCCCGATGGCGTCGCCGGTGCGGTTGTCGGCAGGATCGACCGGCGTCGTCGGCCAGGGGATGGTCGCACTGAGTTTGGCTACATCGCCGAAGGTGGGCGTGCTCATGATTTCGAGATACTGCTCGTTTTGGGCGGCGGCGCGGGTGGCGACTTCGTCGAGCCATTCGCCATAGTGCGAGTCGCTGATCTGGCCGAAGCGGTTGAAGGTATTGAAGAACTGATCGTGCCCGCTGTTGCCAGCGCTGGGCACGAAGCTGCGCATGGAGAAGGAGTCGACCAGCGCGTCGTAAAGATGCTGGTTGGTAAAGACGCTATCTGCGCGAACATCGCCCTTCGCACAGACAGGTTGCGGGGACAGGCTGCGGGTCGTGCCGATATTTTTTGCGAAGCTAAGGGTGGCGGAGGTTACGCAGAGTTGGTCAGCAACGGCGTCTTTGAGGAAGGTCTCCGCGTAGACGGCACCGGAGAGATGCATGTGCAGATCGGCGCCTTTGGGCATTTGGGCGAGAAAGGCCCGGAGCTGTAAGGGATTTTTCTTAGCGGCATTGAAGGCCTGAGCGGCTCTCTGCTCCTGCCGTGGCGGCGATCGTTTTGGCGTAATCGAGTGGGCTACAAGGGAGGTAAGAAGGCAGAGGAAGAGTGCAGGGACAAAACGTTGCATGCGGCTCAGCATAGAGTTTCCTTCAAGTTCCAGGATTGAGCAAGGATAGCGCGAAGGGAAAGTTGGCGGTATGGTCAGGGGTTGCTATACTAAAAATGCGTTTGCGTTGCCAGTTCCCTGCCAGCGATATGCTCCCCTGAGAAGGCTGGGGCAACAGACGTAGATTCTACGCACGGGCGTTCTTGGCGATCCCCGATAGAGGCGTTAGATGCCAAGGCCAGATAGCTCAGTGGTAGAGCGCGGCCCTGAAAAGGCCGGCGTCGGCGGTTCGATCCCGTCTCTGGCCACCACATTCTAAACAACTTAGCGGCAACCATAGAGTTAGAGTTTTAGTCGCGCGAACAATACGCGAACATCATGCGATGTTCGCCGTGTCGCAGGCTTCTTCTTGCTGTGGCTTGTTCTTGTCCATCATGGTCCAGATCACCTTCGCTGTGGTTCCAGTTTTGGTGATGTGAGCACGTCCCAGCTTGGCATAACGCTCGGTCATCTTGATGTTGGCGTGTCCCATAAGCTTCGCCAACTCGTAGAGATCACCGCCGTTCATCATGTACCAAGATGCAAAGGTGTGACGCAGATCGTGGAACCAGAAGTCATGGATATTCGCTCGTTCGAGCAAGTCCTCAAAACTTCCTTCCAGTCTCTGACGCTTGCTGGCTGGCCCACCTTTCGGAGGAAAGATCCGATCCTGTCCGATCACGGTCGGGTAACGCCGAATCTCTTCGGCGAGTTCCGACGTCATGGGTACAAAACGCTCTTTGCCCTTCTTCAGTTTTGCCCGAACCGCCAGCAATCCTTCGCCATACCTGACGTCGGACCAACGGAGCCGGTGAATCTCGGCTGAGCGCATCCCCGTTGATACAGCGATCAACACAATGAGCCTCATCCTGCGATTCGTCTGATTAGGGTCTTTGGTTCCCTTTCGGAGGATGCGTTCGTCCAGAGCGGTCTTCATCCGTTGGAGTTCGTCTTCCGAGAGGTAGCGCTCCCTTGAATCGTCTGGACGTCTCACTTCGATCAGACTGGCAGGATTCCGGTCGATGCCGGTCTCCGGAGCCCAGATGGTCGAAGCCTTCTCCATCATGTGGTGCATGACGTTGAAGTGACGCACGGCAGTGTTATCCGCCAGACCGCGGTTACCGGTAAGGTTCTCGTACCAGTGTTGAACGGCGACGCCGTCAACTTCGCGTACGAACCTCCGACCCAGTTCGGATCGAATCCCTTCCACGATGCTCTTCTCGCGATCTGCCGAAGCTTTCTTGCTTCCGTAGTGCGTCCAGTAACGATCGATCAAATCGGACATCTTGTAATTAATCTCCTTCCTCACGTCGAGGTGCCTGTTCTCGTCTCGGGTCGTCAGCTTCTTGTGCTGCACCTTCTTCGCGACGTCGAAACTGCGAACTCTTACGCTTTTCTGTCGACCTCCTTGTCTCCAGCGAACTTCAAATAGACCTTCTGCTTTCTTGTGAACTGACATAATGCGTCTCCTTAGTAGTCAATGGCTTTGGTTGAGTGTTGTTCGATGAACCGATCAAGTACATTCACATCGAATCGCAACGCACCACCGAGCTTGACCTTGGAGAGCACCCCCATCCTGGACCACTTGTAGACGGTGTCTACCTTTACTCCCAGGTATAAGGCTGTCTCTCCGACGTTCAGGAGCCGCCGGACAATAAGCCTATTTGACAACATTTCGACGGTTTTTTCATGAAGCATCTGCGCACCTCTGAGGAGTTCCCCATGTCGATCGCAGGCATAGCGTCTCGCGACGCCGGAACCCTTGTCTAATACTTTCCATTTATCGGGTGATATGTTTCACGTATCACCTCCACCCAAGTCCAGCCGTTGAGCATACTTACACCAGGCGGCGTAAGTTTGGCCAAAACTAACTTTTCTGTTGATAACCCCGTCCGGGATTGACAGAATTTCCACAGGCGGAGGTGCGATTTTCCCGCTCGTTTGCAGTGGAGTGCAACAGCACGTCATCCTATCGAGCGGTGCGTCATGTATGAATGGGCCGAGCTTCGTCACTTTCGATATCTCCTTGCGATCCTGGAGAAACAGGGATTCCGCGCCGCCGCCGAAGAGTTGCGAACTGCGCAACCCAATCTCAGCGTTCAGGCTCGACAGTTTCAGGAGAACGCCTCCGTCCGCCTCTTTCGAAAGATGAAAGGTGGACGGATCAGGCCCACAGATACTGGTATCGCATTCAAGGTTCTTGCCCGGATCTTGTTGGAGACGCGCGATGAAGTTCTCGATGCGCTCATAGCGATTGAACGTGGCGACATCCGATCCGTTCGCTTCGGATGTACACCTCTGGTCGATCAGGGGGTGTTTCGAACATTCTGCGATCTACACAAAGAGATTCTTCCTTCCTGCCCTGTGCGTCCGACGCATGGAGACACGGCGCAACTGGCGGACGAAGTCTTGTCCGGAAAGGTCGATGCGGCGTTTGTCACGCTGCCCTTGCAGCATCCAGATCTGCGCATCGAAGAGTTGCGTCGAGATCGGCTCGTTGTGTGCCTGCGGCGAGACCATCCCCTTGCGACAAAGGCATCGCTACAGGCCTCGGACTTGCAAGGCAACCTGACTGTCCTCTACCACCCGCAACGACATCCCGACGCTCACGAGCGGTTGCTTGAACTTCTCGCCGATGCGGGGGTACAGATCGAGGAATATTCCTGCGCGTCGCATCCTTCCGAGATGCAGACTCTGGTCAAGGGTGGGCACGGCTTCGCATTGATTCGGGAAGGAACAACACTCGATGAAGAACTGACGACTCGTCCGATTGTGGGCGTCGACTGGACCGTAGATACAGCTCTGATCTATCACAAGACGCGTCATCCCAAGACCGTTCCCATACTGGTGAAGCAGCTACTCAAACAACGCTCTCAAGAGAGCAAAGAGACGGCGCAGAGTAAGGCGTCTGTCTTCGTACAAGGCTCGACTGCGGCGAGGAAACGTCCTCCTGAGAGTGCGAAAGATGGGCCAGTACAAATGACTCTGATCGGCTAGAAGTTGAACCATCAACGCGAGATACTACGGGGTGATACTTCGCAGCTATCACCCGATAAATAAAACGTATTAGACGCGAAGCCTTGCGAAGCTCAATCATCACGACATTCCCGACTGAGACCAGTCGATGGAGGTGCCGATGATTCGCAGCAGCCATGTAGTGATCTCTCGCAGCACAGCCCACCTTGCCAAGCGATTGGCTCGACCCTTTTCGAAACGCAAACTGTTCCGCGTCACATGCGCAATGTGGCCAGCGATCGCCGCGCTCACGGTCACAAGCATTGCCCATGCCCAGGGAACGATGGACTTCTCTGGCGCTCAAACCTTGATGGGCACGTTTAAAACCTTTGCCATATACGCCGGGGCCGTTATTTGTTTCGGCGGCCTCATCTTCGCTGGAATTCGCATGATGTCTGGGCGGTTTCAGGATGCCATTCCAGGACTCTTCGGCGCGCTGTTTGGTGCCGGAGTGCTCGGTTGGGGTGCCGGTTGGATCGGTAGCCTGACCGGCCAGTCGATGTAGGAGGTACATCGACATGACCAAGCGGGGAGAGCCGTTACCAATCAATCAAGCGCTGAATCGACCGAGAGCCAAGCTTGGCCTCGATCTTACAGCATGGATGGCGATCGTATTCGTCTGCGTAACGGTTTTCCTCGTTGGTTTTCGCTTGCTGGCAATGCTGGCCTTTCCCACGCTTGCTGTTGCTGCGTGGTTGATCGTCCGCAAACACCCGAAGATGTTCCAACTGTGGGGCCTCAGCCTCAACCAGAAGAGCTACTATGACCCGCGTAAACACTGAGCAACTCAAACATACGCCGTGGTTCGCAAAGGCAGGAGCGGCGTGCAGTATCCTTCCGATTGCGCGCTTTGTCGGGCCAAACAACTTCGCACTTAAGGGCGGCGGCTACGGATGCCTGTTCGCTCTCACCGGCATCGACGAAGAGGGCTTGACGGACTTAGAGCTTGAGTCGCGAATGCGATCTATCGAAGGCTCGTTGCGTGGTTTGCCGGAGGGCTCGTGCCTTTATCAGTACACGCGCGTGATGTCGGGCTTCGATCTTCCGCGTCAGGCTAAGTACGCGAACCCCGCAACGGAGGTATTCGCTAGTGACCGTCTTACGTTCCTTGAGAACACCGCAGGCTTCCGCCGTATCGACCTGCACTGGTGTCTCACGCTGGAGCCGTCGAATGTGAAAGCGTTCGAGCGGAAGCCGCAGGATAATGCCGCGGACACATCGCGGATGCTTGCAGATCTTGAGAAGACCGCAACCATTCTTCAGAGCCATCTTGGCAGCGCCATTGGCTTGCGGCTCCTGGGTAAGGACGAAACCTTCCAGTTCTTCAGCTATTTGTTCAACCTTGAAGAATGGGCGCAACAGGACCAGCTTCGCAGCGACACCGGCGTGGACCGGCAGATCGTGAAGACTCCGGTTGCGTGGCACAGGGATTACCTTCAAGTGGGCAAGCGCCATGTGCAGATGTTCTCGCTGAAGACGACACCGGAGGCTTCGAGGCCGTGCCTCTTTTCGGGCCTGCTGAGGCTCGATTGCGATAGTGTCCTGTGCTCGACCTGGAGGGTGAAATCCACCTCATCTGCCCGTAGCGAGATCGACGCGCAGGAGAAGTTCATCTCGTTTTTCAAAGTGGGTGTGCTGACGCGGGTAATGAGCGGGCGGGATACCGCATCGCTTGAGACAGGAGCCGGTGCGAAGGCTGCCAACAACAGTGTCGATGACTTAAGCGATGTCATCCGCTCCCTCGATAAGAAGGCCCAAGGGGAATACTCGCTCCGGCTGTTGTTGTCAGCTCGCAACCAGGAACAACTTCGCAGCACCGTCCCCGCTGTGCATCGCATCTTCGTCGATGCCCGCGCGCAGGTGATGGAAGAGACGCTGGGAAACCTATCAGCCTTTTATGCGATGTTCCCAGGCAACCACAAGTTCAATGTCTTTCCTCTGTGGCTGGCGGAGGACCATCATGCGCGGCTCTCCTCTGTGTTTGCTCCCCACATCGGCCATCCCCACTCGGAAGACCTCGACAACGAGTACCTCAACATCTTCGAGACCCGCACCGGGACGCCGTTCTTTCAGGATGTGTATGTGGATGGCGTGCGGGTCATGCTCATTATCGGTCCCACGGGGTCGGGCAAAAGCGTGGTGGGTAATGCCACCGTTGCACTGGAACAGAAATACGGCGGTTTTACCTACATTTTCGACATCGGCGGCAGCTACGAGAGCGTCGTCGAATTGTATGGCGGCAAGGTCGATCGCGTTGGCAAAGACGGCCCGCGAGTCAATCCATTTGCTCTGGAGCCGACCGAAAGCAACATCAAGTTCCTCTACTCGTTTATCAAACTCCTCCTCACCAATGGCGGCGCAGAGCTGGAGCCGGAAGACGATGACGTGATCCACAAGGCGGTGCAGGATATGTACCTGCTCGATCCTGAGAACCGCCGACTGTCCAATCTGTTTCTGCCAAAGAAACTCGACCGCTATCTGTCGAAGTGGGTTGGGAAAGGCATCTATAACGCCGTCTTCGACAACGTGGAAGACAGCCTCTCGCTCTCGCGCCTGCAATGCTTCGATTTCCAGGGCGTGAACAACGAGCAGTACGCCGACCTGATCGAACCGCTGATGGTGTGGCTGCTACGGCGCATCAACGATGTTCTCTATAACCCCGCCAATCTGGGCATTCCCAAGCACATTCTCATCGAAGAGATCTTCTCTTCGATGAAGAACAAGCAATTACTTGATGGTGCGCTTGCTTCCATCAAGACCGTTCGCAAGAACCTTGGCGGGGTCACCATGATCGGCCAGTCCGCCGACGACCTTGGTGCCAACGCAGACAGCATCGTGAACTCCTGCACATCGTTCCTGTTCCTAAAGGACGCGACCTTCAACCAGAAGCGGTACGCAGAGCTGTTCAAGATGAACGAACAGCAGATCGCGTTGTTCGAGAGTTTGCAGGACCGCGAGGCACTCTACATGCGGCGCGACGGCATCACCAAGGTCGTCACGTTGAATCTCGACAAGCGCAGCTACGCCACGTTCTCCACCAAGCCGAAGGACCGGGTGCGGAGGTCGAAGCTGATCGAAAAGTACGGTCTCACCGAGGGCATCGACCGTTTTGCCCAGGGAGAGACTGTGTAACCAATTCCCAAACCAGAAAGGCCAGTGTCATGAAACCACTTATCCCCATCGTCGTCTCCGCCGGACTTGCGCTGGCCTCTGCCCAGTGCCATGCCGCCGATACTCATCCGCTCCAACCGAATGCGCCCCGTACCGTCACCGTCTCCGAGGCGGATACGCCTCCCGTGATTCGCGCCGGCCTGCTGCAATCGACGCTGATCGTCCTTCCCGCTGAAGAGAAGGTCGCCAACGTCTTTGCCGGTGACACCGTGGATTGGGTCTTTGACGGAGGCCATGTCGCCAGCCGGTTTATCAGCGTCAAGCCCAAAGTGGCGAATGGATCAACAGACATTCACATCGTCTCCGACCACGGGAACGAGTACACCTTGCAGCTCCATGAAATCTCCAGTGAGCCAGATGCCCACTTCGATTCCAAAGTCTTCATTGCGCCCGGCGATAAGGCGGCCAAGGACCGGCTGACACAACTTCCAGTCTTCGTCCCCGCAGCCGAGCTGGACAAGGCAAAGCAGGAGGCGGCTATTGCCAAAGCAGCGCAGGCAGCGGAGTTGAAGGCAGAAGAGACGAAGGCCGAGCAGTATCGGAGCCAATATCCCGGCAATCTCCACTTTGACTACACATGGGATCAATCGAAGGGTAAGGCTCTCGGCCTTCAGGAGATATGGCGCGACGACAAGTTCACCTACCTGCGCGGCCAATTCCAGGAGACGCCCGCGCTGTATGAAGTGAAGGACAAAAAGGGCTCGCTCATCAACTTCGATTTCAGCAATGGTCTTTACACCGTGCCGAAGCAGTTGGACAACGGCTATCTCGCCATCGGTAAGCAGAAGGTCGAGTTTCATCGCGTGGGAGGGGCAAACTAGCCATGCCTGAGCCGAATCAGAATTCCCCCGCCACTGTCCCCGACCAGCCGGAAGCGAAGTCGCCACTCAAGAAGGGTATGCCCGTAGTGGTAGTCCTCGTTGTCATCATTGCCCTGATCGGCGTCGCCAATGTATCGAGCTTGTTGAGCGGCAACAAGAAAGCAGCCCCGGCAAGCGCAATGACCATGCGCCCTGCTTCGCCGAATGCCCAACAGGTAAACAGTTTTTCGACGCAGCAGCAGGTGCAGGCCCAGCGAGACGCTGAGGAGCGCCAACATCAGCAGGAGTTGGCCGCTGCGATGCAGCAACTCCAGGCCGAACAGAGTGTCCCCGGTCAGGAGGCCGCCGGGACACAGCCGATGACGGCTGCGCAGCGCGATGCGATCTATGGCAATAGCCCGAATGCACCGCAACACACCTCGAACATCTCGCAGGCCCAGGCAGAGGCCAAGCAAAAACAGTTGGCGAAGGAGAAACAAGCGCAGGACGCTATCAATAGCGATACGGTCGCTATCGACTTTGCCCACGCGGGCGCAGCGCCCGGTGCCGCCGTTCCGCCGCAGGCGACAACGGCTGTCATGGGGGAGCATGAGGAGGCACATTCCCAGACGGTCGCGGAGATTCCCGGCAGTCCATCTACTAGTGGTGCGAGCGACAAGCCCGGTGTTGTGCAAGTGCCCTCTGGGCAACAGGCCAAAGCTGTTTCCAAGGCCGACGCGATGGCTGGATACGACTTCGATAACTATCAGGGCCATCTTTATCGCGTCTTCGAGGGAACGGTATTTGAAGGGGTTGTCACCAACCACATTGACGGTGGGTTGAGTGGCCCGATTCTGGTCATGCTCACCACCGACTACTACTCGCATGACCATCAGCAGCTTCTCATGCCGCAGGGGACACGATTAATCGGTACGGTGCAGAGCGTCGGCAATGCGCAGCAGCGCAAGATGTTCGTCACCTTCCATCGCGCCGTGTGCCCCGATGGCTTCTCACTGGACTTCGACAAATACATCGGCCTTGACCCGCTCGGCACCACCGGCCTTGCAACGAAGGTAGACCACGGCTACTTGATGGCATTCGGCGCTGCCGCTGCCGTGGGTGGTCTAGGTGGCTTGGCGCAGATCGGCAACAACGGAAGCGTTCTTACGGCATCTTCTCAGATCCGCAGCGGGATCTCCGAGCAGTCGGCCACCGAGGGTGAGCAGATCCTGAACCACTTCCTGAATCGCCTGCCTGTCATCACTCTCAAAGAGGGCTCGCGCGCACGCGTCTACGTCGGGCGCGACATCCTCATCCCGTCCTACGCGGAACATCGCGTCGATCCCACCATGTGAACGCTTTGCCCGAGAGGAGCCCGTATGGATGAGAGCAATTCAAGATACGACCATTTGTTCCGCAAAGCGCAGGATGCCCAGCGCGGCGGTCATGATGCCTGGGCCGTACAGTCTACCGGCGAGAAGGTCGCGGTTGCCCTTGTTCTCAACCGTGCCGACTGGCTTGCGGAGCACGGCTACACCATTGCGGAAGCCATCGAGCGGTCCGGTCCCGAGTGGGTTGCCATGATTCCACAGTCGCCCGCCAGCTCGTAAATCAGGAATAGGAGGTTGTGCTTATGACCACACTCACCATTACGAGACGCAACAGGCTCATTCTCTCAGTCAGTGCATCCATGCTGGCTCTCGCTCTTCTCGTCTCGCCGGTTGGACATAGCTCTGTCGCCAACACACTCGATTGTTTTGTCCAAGCCGTAAATGCCGTGACGGAGTTTCCATGCAAGATCGTGACCGACATCCGTCACTTTTCCCTGGACAGGTTGGACCCGACCTGCCCGCAGTGCTTCTAGTTTTTCCACCCAAAGGAGGCTGTATGAAACTCAGGATGACCAAACGCAACAAGTATCTTCTCACCGGCGGTCTGCTGCTGTTGACCGCGACACCTAGCTTCGCTCTCTTCGGGATCGGCGACATCGTCTTCGACCCGACCAGCTACGCCAGTCTTGTGTCGCAGCTCACGACCCTGGAGTCGCAGTACAAGATGCTCCAAAACAACATCACGCACTTCTCCCTCAAGCAGCAATGGCAGACGACCTTGAATGCCATGAAGAACGCCAACGTCGCGAATATCTTTGGTGAGACGAGCGGGATGAGCATCGCGCTCAATACGAACTCGCCCAGCGCATCGTCCACGGCCTGGACAGCCGGGACGATCAAGGTCAGCGGAAACACGACAAGTTACCTGCAAGGGCAGACGCCGGGGAGCGCGCAGCTTTCGCAACTTGCCATGATTGAGGCATCGGACTCTATCTCTCCCGATTGCCTTACCGCAGTCGGCCAGTACAGGGGCGCGAGGACGCAGAATGTCACCGCAAACAACACGCTCGCCTCGCAGCAACTCGACGGCAGCGACGGCACCAACACCGAGGTTGAGCAACTCAATCTTCTCAATGCAGCGGAAGCACAGAAGATGTCCGAGATGCAATCGCAGGGCGTATTGCAAGCCTGCCTCGCTTCACAGATGACCGTCACCAATATGGAGCGCAGGAACGCTGCGGCACAAGACTTGAATACCGCTGCGTTCGTTCAACAGCAACGCTCGACCAATAACGTGAGTGCGGCGAACGAAAGCAACACCTGGCAGACCTATCTTCCCTGATTCGGAGACGTGATGCTGAAAGCAATCAACACCAAGATACTCATTGCGATCCTTGCGGCGCTGACGGCCATCGGCAGCGCCGTGATTTACCAGAGCCGTGAGGCTCACAAGGCCGCCGCCATCCTTCAACAGCAACAGCACGATGCCGAGGAGCGTAACAAGGAAGATGAAGCGTTTCGCAAGAAGGTAGAGCAGGACAAGAAGCGGCACAACTCTGCCGCCAGTAACGAAGGCAAGACCTGGAAGAGCTATATCCCCTGATTTCACCGGAGACCGATATGAGCATCGCCGTTCTCGCACAAGCACTGCCATCCGCATCGTCGGGCATGGACTGGCTCTACCAGTTCACCAACAATCTGACCAACCTCACCACGCAGAATGGCGGCGCGTTGACCCAGTTCGGTTGGACGGAGCTGAGCTGCATCTCTCTCTTCACCCTTGTGAACATGGTCATCAACTGGAACACCAGCACGATGACGTTCCGGCTGCATCACCATCCCGTGCGGGCGGGCGACCTCACCCACTTCCTGCTCAAGCTCATCGTGTGCAGCTTGCTGCTGAACTATTGGGTGAATCCGTTTCCCGGTGCCAGCTTCGGCATCAATCACTTCTTCAGCTACATCGCACAGGCGATGGTCGCTGCGTTCGATCAGCATTCTTTGGATCAACTTTTGCAGCTTCTGAAGACGGCTGGCGACGGAACGTCCATGCCGTCTTTGACCGCGCCCGTTCAGATCCTTTGCTATGTGCTTGTCCAGATCATGCTCGGACTCGCTTCAGCCATACTGTTTGTCATTAATTGCAGCGCCTTCATCCTCTACGGTGTGACGGCGCTCTTTGGCCCTGTCTTTGTGCCGTTGCTCATGACACAGACCTTCAAAGCAAAGTTCTTCCACTTCCTCGATGTCCTCATCAGCTTTGCCATGATTCGCGCTGTTGCCGCCGCCTTCATCTATGTGTGGGCCGGATTCATGAACGGGTTTCTGCAGCAGACCTTCAATGGCAACTATTCGATGGACATGTGGATCGCTAATTTGATCCCTTGCTTAATGGTCTTCGTCGCTTTCATCATTAATATGCTGTTCATTCCGAGCATGACCCAAGCGATCTTCGGAGGTGCTGCTGGAATGGCAGGGTCGGGCACCGGAGTCGTCGGTAATGCAGTGAGAGCTTTCGCAATGATGGGAGGGGCATAAACATGAGTGACTTCTCGAATGGTTATGGATTTGGTGGCGCATTCGGAGCATCACGCTTTGGGCGGCGAATAATCAAGCCGGTGCCTAAGCTCTTTGTCCTTGGAGTCGTAATCGCTGGGCTGATCTATACCTATGTTGTTTTGAACGCAGTTCGCGAAAGGAGCCTAGCCCCTCATGTCCACACACACAGCACCCGTTGATAGCGCGCTGACGCCGGAGCAAGCCCTGCTCACCGACCACATCGGGAATGAGGTCTATGCCTCCCACTATGCAGAGCGCAAAGCCTACCGTCTCGTCATCGGTTGCGGGACAGTTGTGTTACTCGGTTCGATGTGGCTCAACTTCTCTCTTGCGCATCGTCCCACTGCGAATCGCTACATCCGCATCGACGAGATGGGCCGCGCCCAGGCGATCCAATACAGCGACCTCAACTACAGCCCGCGCGAGGGCGAAGTGCGGACATACCTAACAGACTGGGCCAACTATCGCTACACCATTGGGCGGGACACAATCGCCAAGAAATACCCGCTCAACTATTACTTCCTGTCGCAGACGCTGGCTTCGCAATTGATGACTGCCGACAACGCGAATCATCTTGTTTCGCAGGTCGTAGCGGGTCAGATCGAGACCAGCGACGTGCAAGTGAAGAACGTCACGATCACGTCGATGTCGGACGAGACCGTTCAGGGCGCACGGATCGCCCGTGGGACCGCCCTTGTAGCCATCGACAGGTTCTACTCCGCCCAGAACTCTCGCGAGCCCCGGACGGAACATTGGATGCTGAGTATCACCTATTATCTGAATCCCAAACAGGTGAGCGATCAAGCCCGCATCTTCCCGCAGTTCGAGACGATCAACCCGCTTGGATTGACCATCACGGAGTTCCACGAGAACAGGCTCTCCGTCGATCCCATCGTGCCGGGAACCAATGCAGCGTTGCCGGCGTTACCGGCAACAGGAGCGATCCGATGAGCTACCACCTGATTTTGCCCTTCTTTCCTGAGGAGCTGAGGGCGCTCTTGCTTGACCCGTCCATCTCCGACTTGATGATTAACGGCACCACCGGAGTCTATGCGGATCGGAACGGCGTCATCGAGCATATCCCGCTAGCAGCGCCTTATAGCAACGACCGTCTCCAAGCCGCGATCGAGCGGGTGGCGCGCATCCTTGGGCAGGACCTCACGACACAGAATCCGATCCTGAATACACGCTTGCCGGACGGCTCGCGTGTCGCGGTTGTGGGTGCCCCATCCTCCATCAATGGACCGACGCTGACCATCCGCAAATTCAACCGCTGGTATACCTCCGATGAGCTGATCGCCGCTGGCAGCTTGCCGGAGCCCGTCCGCGACAAAGTCATCGGCTTCATCAACGAGCGAAAGAACGGCATTATCAGCGGCGGAACCAGCTCGGGGAAGACGACCTTGATGAAGGCTTTGCTTGACCACGTTCCCCAGCAGGAGCGTCTCGTCGTCATCGAGCAACCGGCAGAGCTGAAGGTGTCGCATCCCAATGCTGTCCGCTGGGAGGCTGTCGAGGCGATTCCAGGCCAGGTTGCCATCACACCGAGCCAGCTATTGGCGGCTGCACTACGCCATCGTCCCGACCGGATCATCATGGGCGAGATCCGTGATGAGTGCGGCTATGACCTGCTGCAGGCCATGAACACCGGGCATGGTGGAACCCTCTCTACCATCCATGCAAAGTCCGCATGGGATGCCCTGAACAGGCTCTCGGATTTGGCCCTGAGTGCGCGGGCCAATCTCAATCACGCATTCATTCGTTCCGAGACAGCGGAGGCCATCGACTTCGTTCTGTACTGCGAGCGCGATGCCACGGGCCGCCGCCGGGTGCGCGAACTGATTACCGTGAACGGATACACCCACGCGGACCAGAGCTTCCAGACGGAGGACATCTATCGTGCTTCTGCCGCCTGATCGACAGGCATGCAGCTAGAGAACCGAACCCGGATCGAGGTCACTGCGATGTACCGTCATGCTGCCAAATCGGCTGCAAAGCCTAACTCGTCTCCAAAAGCGCCCAGCGTGGCATTCCGGCATGGCCGAGAACGCAACGGAGGGTGCTCGTGGCCATCCCTCTATGAAGCCTTTGTAGCGATGAGATGGGCTGCGGTTTGGGCGAACATTCAGCGCCGAGATCGAGAGTTTGACTTCAGTGCATCGGGGAGCCTTCCGCCTCGTATCCCGTCCTCTGCTCGGGGTCACGCTTCGGGGCCAAAACCGCCGCCCGGCGGCACGGCGTCGTTCTGCTTCGCTTTCAGCGCCCCTGCGGGGTCTCGGTTCCTCCCCAAAGAAGTTTGAAAGCCGCAGCAACGAACGCTGCACAAACTTCTTTCGGGCCCCGCCAAGAAAGCACTCCTTGGCACTTGGGAGCCGGGCCCACTCGCTTGGCTTCGCCTAGTGTGACCCGAGCAGGATACGGGAAATTCAACGAAACGGAGATCACCACCATGTACTCAAACAAAGTCACCCTCATCGGATTCACCGGCGCTGATGCAGAAGTTCGCACCAACAATGACCGCAGCCTCACTACTCTCTCGCTGGCAACAAAGTCCTCCTACAAGAAGGACGGCAAGTACATCGAGCACACCGAATGGCACCGTTGCGTTGTCTTCGGCAAGCTCGGAGAGTTCGCAGCCACGCTCAAGAAGGGCGCTCATATCCAGGTCGAGGGCGAGCTGCGCAGCCGCAAGTACGACAGCACGAAGACCGGCACGGAAGTGACGGTTTGGGAGATTCGGGTCAACTCGATTCTCAAACTGGACCGTGCCGCCAAAGCGACGGCGGAAGACGACGATGAATCCACCGAGGAAGAGCCCGCGTAGGCCGCTTCCTCCTCTCCGAAGAGTCCGGCATTGAGCCGGACTTCTTCGGCTGCTAAAGGCCCGTGGGATAGCGCTCGCAGTACGGAACGGATTGGAGCTATCGAGATGAATGGAACAGCCCAAGACTTTCTAACCCGTTGCTTCGCTCCGGGCGACACGATCGCTCTCTTGCTTCGCAATGAGAGCACCGCAAAGACACAGCAACGTATCGTTCCTTTGGAACGTGCGCTCGCGCCACGTTACCGTGGCTGGCTCGCCCATGAAAACCACTATGGAGCGAATATCTATGTGGCTGCCAATCCGCTGCTCGCTGGCCGCCGGAAACGCACCAAGGATTGCATCGCTTCCATTCGGCACCTGTACATCGACATCGATGTGAACGGGGAAGCCCGGCTCGCTGCGCTGCGGGCTTCCGAGCTTGTGCCGGAGCCGAACGTGATCGTCTCTACATCGGCCGGCAAGTACCAGGTGTTGTGGCGCGTGGAGGACTTCGATTTCTATACGCAAGAGATGACGCTCAAGCTGCTTGCGATGGCGTTCCAAGGTGACATCTCCTGCACGGACTGCAACCGGGTTCTTCGCATCCCCGGATTCAAGAATTGCAAGTACGATCCAGCGCAACTCGTCACCGTCGAGTACCTCTCCGATGCGACCTACCAGCCCGATGACTTTCACCTGTATGTCCTGCGCGAAGCCTGCATGATCCCACCCATCCCACAACAGCCGATACACCGCGATATGCAGACCAACTCCGAGCATGATTGGGCTTGGGTCTCGCGTGAGCTTACCCACGGCAAAGATGCCGTGACGCTCACTCTGGAGCTGGCTTCGCGGCGCTCCGACAAGCCCAATCCCACCTACTATGCGCAGCGGACGGTTGACATGGCTTCGGCCCGTCTCTGGCTGATGGAAGGCACATCCATCGCGGACGTAATCGCGATGCTTGAGAGACGCAGACAGCCTGAGCTTCCCGCGACACTTTGCTCCGCTCGTGCGCGGGAGATCGCTGCCACGGCACAGCGGATGATTGCTCGCAACAAAGTCGCCTGAATTTATTACCCAAAGGAGAACAGCAATGCCACTACTCGAAGTCATCCAGACCCGTCAGGTAAGCGCCTCTATCCGGCTCACTGACTCAACCGCAACGCAGGTCGATCAGTACGCCGCCTTCATCCGCGCATCGGCAGATGATGTGGTGGAACAGGCGCTTGCTTATGTCTTCCTCAAGGATCGCGACTTCCAAGACTTTCTGAAGACGCCACAAGCGAAGCAGGCTTCTTCGACGCTTCGCATCCGAAGAGCGCCAGCTACCGATGCAGCGGAGCCGTCTGCAAAGAAGCCGGTATCCGCGGCATCGTCGCCAGCACAAGCACCGGCAACCGTGGCGGGATCGAAAGCATGATCCCGCGGCCAAAGCAGTGGCAGAGCCACTACGGTGCTGCGCACCGGAAGAATGTTGACACTCCATCCCTAGTAGGGAGCTGCTGAGTTCCCCGAGAAACTCAGGAGTTACCTGTTGATTGGACTAGAGATAGCGCGATTCGGAAACTCATGAGTTACCAAACGCTTCGCAGAAAGGTGATCGCTATGACGCAGATTTCGACAGAGTCTCGGCAATCGCACCGGAAGGTGCGAGGGCGAGAAAAACGCAACATGACACTGAACACCAAGCTCACAGAACTGGAGTTCGCCGAGGTCGAACGGTTCTGCGAATCGCATAGCGTGGCCTTCGGTGAATGGGTGCGCGAGGTCGTACTACGCGAAATACGAGGCTCGAAAGACGGTCCAGCGGCGGTTCCGTTACTCAGCGAAATCACAGGACTGCGCTTGCTCTTGATTAACACTTTGGAGCCCCTTCTGCGGGGCGAAAAGATGACATCGGAGCAGTTCAAAGAGATGCTCCGGTACGTGAAAACCAACAAGCGCAAAGCGGCGGCGGACATGCTCGCCAGCTATGCAGAAGGGACTACGGAACAGCCATGACCGACACACAATGGGGACGCAAAGAGACTATCGTTCGTCCGCCTCACTATCCTGTCTACGCCTTCGGAGCTGTATTCGTTTCGCTTACAGTCGCTTGCCTCTGCGTCTATCTCCACATGGCTTTTGCCATGACGCCGCTGCAACGCTACTACCTCTCCTGCTATATCGAAACGGATGTCCTTGGGACGATGCACCAGAGCAACCAATACGAGCTCGTCACCGTCGCAGATAGCCACGTCCACGCCCGACCCGTCACCGAGTCCGACGTGCAGCCCGGCTCCACGCCGCAGCTCATCGGCAAGCCGATTCCGCTCGCGCTCTCCCCGACAGCACACGCCGCCGGGATGATCTTTTTATATCGGGGAGCGAAGGCTAGTTACATGAATCGACCTCTTCATGAGTACCTTCGGCGCTTTGTTTATGAGGGCGATACGTTCCTGGGAATCTTCCGGATACCGCTCCTCTCTGGGCTTGCCGTGTTTGTTCTTCAGCTCCCATTCGCTGTACGCAAAGACGTTCAGCGGCTGAAAGAAATGAAGTATGGACGACTGTTGAAAGGGCCAGTCCTGGTCTCACCAAAGGGCTTCAATCGGGCTATCAAGGGCGACGGAGTCGGCTTCCTAACCACTGAATCGAACGCCCTCATGCGCATTCCCCAGCAAGCCGAAGGGCAGCACATAGAGATCATGGGCGATACTGGCACCGGTAAGTCCCGGCTCGTCATGCAGCTCCTTACGCAGATCAGGGAGCGGGGTCATTCCGCTATTGTGTACGACCCCGCCTGCGAGTTCGTGCAGCGATTCTACGACTCTAGTCGCGGTGACATCATCTTGAATCCACTTGACGCTCGCTGTCCCTATTGGGGGCCGTCCGAAGAACTGCGTCGCCGAGCCGAAGCTAAGGCTATCGCCGCGTCGCTGTACCAGCCGACCACAGACAAGAAGGGTGAGTTTTTCACCGAGACGCCGCAGAAGATCTTTGCACATCTGCTGACCTTCGGACCGAGCCCGCAGGAGCTGGTGGAGTGGATGGCGAACCCCGACGAGATCGACCGCCGTGTGCAGAATACGGAGATGGCGATGATGATCGCGAAGGGTGCCCAACAGCAGCGCAACGGTGTTCTTGCTTCACTCGGATTGATCGCCGACAGCCTACGGATGCTGCCCAAGAAGGAGACGGCAAAAAGCCATTGGAGCGCTACCGAGTGGGCAGAGCATCGCAAAGGATGGATCTTCCTTACGTCGAAGCCGAGCGAACGCGAGGCGCTGCGGCCGCTGCACAGCTTATGGATCGACCTGCTCGTCTTGCGTCTTCTGAATGAGCCCAAGCAGAGCCAGCATCCGGTGTGGTTTGTGCTGGACGAGTTGGCCAGCCTGCAACGGTTGCCGCAGCTCCACACCGCGATCACGGAGAACAGAAAATCGAAAAATCCGTTGGTGCTCGGCTTCCAGGGAAAGGCGCAGCTTGAGATGATCTATGGACACCTGGCCGAGGTGATGCTGTCTCAGCCGACGACCAAGATTTTCCTACGAACCACGGAACCCAAAGCCGCCGAGTGGGTGTCCAACGCCATTGGCAAGATCGAGATAGAGCGGCTGCGGGAGACGCACTCCACAGGTTTGAGAGCAGGCAACAACTTCAGTATTGAGCGGCAGGTCGAGCCGCTTTTTCTCGACTCAGAGGTCGCCGGCCTACCTGATATGCACGCGCTGCTGAAGTTGGGAAACCACGTCGCACGGTTCGCGTTTGCGTATCACGACATCCCCGCCACTCAGCCTGCGTTCGTGCCGCGCCCTCTGGACGATGACGACCTTACCTTCGATCCCAAGTCGCTTACGAAGAAGCCATCGAAGACCGCTGGCATAGCGACAATCGGTGTTCCCGACGATAACGAAGACGAGCCGGTCGAGACTGGATTCTCGTTAGGAGACTAACCATGCTGACTATCTCCAAGGCACTTTCCGCATCGCAGGCCCAGACCTACCATGCCAAAGAATTTACGTCTGCTGAGCAGAACTATTGGAAGGAGGACGATCGAGCTCTGGGCGAATGGCACGGGAAGCTAGCCGAAAAGTTCGACCTTGCTGGGGCCGTAAGCGAGGAACACTTCGCGCGGCTTGCAAACGGCCAGCACCCTCACACCGGCGAGCAGCTTGTCCGTCATCGCGCAGTCCAAGAGTATGAAGGAGCGGACGGAAAGGCGGTTGCACCCGTCGAACATCGTGCTGGCTGGGATGCTACGTTCTCCGCGCCAAAGTCGGTCTCGCTGACTGCACTGGTCGGAGGGGACGACCGGGTGCGAGACGCACATCGGGAAGCGGTAAACGTCGCCTTGAATGAGTTGGAGCAATACACACAAGCCCGCATCGGCGGCAACAGCCCCGCCGAAACTACCGGGCAGCTCGTCGCCGCGAAATTCGAGCATGACACCGCCCGGCCCGTGGATGGATACGCCGCACCTCAACTTCACACTCACGCGGTCATCTTCAATGTGACGGAACGCGATAACGGGCAAACGCGGGCCTTGCAGGAGCGCGGGTTGTTCGAGTCACAGCAGTTTGCGACAGCCGTGTATCAATCGGAACTGACGTACCGTCTCCGCAACCTCGGCTATGAAATCGAACCAGGTCGCAGCGGTGCGCCAGAGATCAAGGGTTACTCACAGGAGTACCTTGATGCTTCTAGCCCGCGTAGCCAGCAGATCAGGGAACATCTCGAAAAGACCGGCTATCACGGACCCGAAGCGGCACAGATCGCCGCTCATTCCACCCGCGACCGTAAGGAGATTCATTCGCCTGCCGAGGTATTGGCCGCACACCGGCAAATCGCCGCTGAGTTCGGCAACCATGCCGACAAAGTTGTGATGGAAGCGCGGGGGCGTGCTCAGGAACATGCGCCGGAGCATGACCGGGAGAGTTCGCAACAGGTTGCACGGCAAGCTGTAACCTATGCCCGCGACCGCAGCTTTGAGCGCGAAGCCGTTACCGACGAACGCGACCTGTACCGCGATGCCTTACGGCGCGGGATGGGTGCGACAACGTATTCCGAAGTGCGCGCCGGGTTCGAGGCTCGCGTTGCCTCGGGGGAGTTTAGGGTTGTGCCGAGACAGAAGCACGATTCAAGCCGGAGCTTCACGACTGCCGAGACGATCCGGGCCGAGAAAGAAATCCTCCGCCTGATGCAGCAGGGACAAGGTCGCGCCGAACAGATTATGCCCATACAGATCGCCGTCGCTCACACTGAAAAGCAGCAGCATCTCAATGTCGGACAGAGGGCCGCGGCGGAGGAGATTCTGACCTCGCGCGATGTGGTACAAGCGCTGGAGGGGCGGGCAGGCGTGGGCAAAACGACCCTTTTGAAATCGGTTCGCGAAGCCGCAGAACGGCGAGGGTATGTTGTCGAAGGCTTCGCCCCGACCTCCCGCGCCGCGAACCAGCTCCGCGATGCCGGGATCTCCGCCGATACCTTACAAGGCTTCATCGTTCGCGCCCGTCAGCCTACCCCCGACCGCCATCTGTACATGGTCGATGAGTCCAGCCTCGCCAGCAGCAAACAAGTGCGCGACTTCCTCACCAAGCTGGACTCCGGCGACCGCGTATTGCTTATTGGAGATACCAGACAGCATCAGGGAGTCGAAGCGGGCAAGCCCTTCGAGCAGTTGGTCAACGCTGGGATGAAGACCACCCAGCTTGACCAGATCGTTCGTCAACGAGCGGCCCCGGAACTGCTTGCGGCGGTCGAGCATCTGTCGCGCGGCGAGATCGCTGAGGGAGTCGCACTGTTGGAACAACAGGGGCGTGTCACCGAGATTGCCGATGCACAGCAGCGTATCGCGGCGATTGCGCGGAGCTACGCTGCCAGCCCGGACAACACCATCGTCGTCTCGCCCGACAATGCCTCGCGCCGTCAAATCAATCAGGCCGTACGTTCCGAATTGCAAGCCATCGGCACAGTGGCCGCAGAAGATCACACGATGCGCGTGCTCGCTACCCGTTCCGATATGACCGGAGCCGACCGTACCTGGGCCGCTCGCTATGCCGTGGACGACGTGCTCCACTATCCGCGCGGCAGCCACGACATTGGCATCGAAAAGCGAAGCTATACGAAGGTCCTTGCTACCCACCCCGAAGACAATCTGCTGACCGTCCAGAAAGAGGACGGAACAACCGTCACTTACAACCCCGCACGGCTATACGGAGTAACCGCCTACCGGGAGCTGCAACGGGTGTTTGCTGTTGGCGACCGTTTGAGCTTTACCGCTCCGTCCAAGGAACTGGGTGTTGCCAACCGCGACCTCGGCACCGTGCAAGGCATCGACAAACACGGCCAGTTTTCCGTAAAGATGGACAATGGTAAAGCGGTCAGCTTCGATGCCAATCAGATGCGGCACTTCGACCACGGCTACGCTGTCACCAGCCACAGTTCCCAGGGACTCACGGCGGAACGGGTCATGGTGAACCTCGATAGCCACGTCCATGCAGACCTCGTTAACAAGCGTTTTGCATACGTGGCGGTGTCGCGGGGATCGCATGATGCCCATATATATACAGATAACGCGGCGTCTCTTGTTCAGAAATTGTCCCACGATGTAGTCAAGTCGTCCGCACTCCAGACCGGACAACAGTTTGCTAGGGGCCAAACTGCGTCATTGCAACTGTAGAGGGCCTTGCTTGCCATTAGGGTTAACATCCCGCCACGATCAGCCCCAGCTTGGCAGCGATCTCAGCAGCATTAGGGCTGTTGGACTCTTCCGCGCCTATTTGCAAAGACCTTGCGGCGAAGGTGCGGGGCTCCTCCGCATCGCCGACCGCGAGAAAAGCATTTTTCCCTCATCGACTACCATCCACTGTGGTCTTCCGAGTGAGCCAGTATATTGGACGAACCTTGGCGCAAACTTCAACTAATTTGCGGCCTATGCCCCAGAGTGTGTCATCAAACTAACCAGATAAGGACTGATGCGAAGTAGATAGCTTAGTCTTAAGGGAAATGATCCCTAGACGCCGTGGGAAGCGCCCACAAAAAGGAAATCCACATAAGCTTACGCGGGAGCAGCATGTTATCCCCGTCGCGACGCTTCGACGTTTTGCGCTTCCTGATGGCAGGGCAGAGGTTCACCTGCGCGATCAGCGTATTGTCACGCTGCGGCTCGACGACCAGCTCTTCTGTGTTGATCGCCTTTGGGATCAGACGTCAGAAGCCGGATACATGAAACGGATCGAAGACGAGTTTCAGGCTCTTATTGATGTCTTGGAGACTGGCCGACTCGGTCCACTATCTCCAGCCGAGCACCGGTGCATCACGCGATTCTGGGCACTTTGGCATTGGAGGAACCACTTTATCGACTCTCCGTTGGAGGACCAGCAACTAAATGGAATTGCTGGAGAAAGCCTCTCTCAGGATAAAGAGGAAATTCTGGAAAGCAACGGATATATGGTTGCCATCGGGGAAGGCAAGGTGCCCGCGAGGATGATGACCGGCCTGAGGATTCGGATAGGAATAGACTTTTTCGATATGGCTAATGGTGGAAAGCGGTGGGGCGTTCTAAGAAGCCCTTCCTTGCCACTCCTGATTGGGGACAGACCAGGATCGCTGATGTCAATTCCGGCATCTCCACGTCTCTTGCTTGCCGCCGACAATCCAGATGGTGATCTGACTTTCGCCGAGTCATTTCATGCAAACAAAATGGCACTGTTTTTCTCGCGGAATTTTGCGGTGATCGGTCGTTCATGATGCCAGATCGCGTTTTGGGTTATGGATTCGTCGGAGCTGGCACTGCGAATAGCGGGTTTATCAATTCGACTGCTACATCGATAACGTTCAATGCCTCGCCGGGTGGCATGATACTTTGGTCTGCCGGATGGGAAGCCTCGTTGCGTAGATGCCGACTTGCGTTCCAGCGTGATTGCTGCTCGGGTGAGATGACGGTGCGTTCACCCAGCCATTTAATTTTTTCTGCGCAGCGTCGAATCTTTGCCGGGGCTCTCATCTCCTTGCATTTAGCGGAAACGGCTGCATCGAACACGCGGAACATCTGATCGGTCCCGAGGGTGAGCAACGGATAAAACATCAAGCTGTATACCAGGGTGCCGCGTGCTGTCTCAAAGAGCTTGCGGATTGAAAGTCGCACTGTCGTGTCGAGTTCGGTCTGAATGAGGTCATACACCCAAGCGTCGGAAGGGTTGGACCGTGAGCGCGATATCGCCACTCCAGATCATACCGGATCGACCGTCAGCCAGTTCTCTAGGGTGAGGCGTTTATAGCCGAATTCGTTGAAGGACGATGCAGACGACATCAGAACCTCGCTCTCGCGTTTGAGACAGGTGCGATGGAGGCCATGACCGAAGTTGTCGCCCTGCGCCCCGATCCTCCATGTCTCTCCGTAAGTAGGCTGCGCATAATCCTTGCTCCTCATAAAACTCACGCTTCATAAAAACGAGTCGATGGTGGCCCGAAAGTTGGCAGTAACCCCGTCGAGCTTCTCGGAAAAATTCATCGGAAAATGTACATCAACAACTTGAAGCGTTTGAATGAGGCATTGAAAGAGTGCAAGAAGTGAGAGACCAGCTCCCCGCTACGGGTGGGTATAGACGGCGTTGGTGTTGTCAAGATTGTTAAGAAAATCTGCCCTTCCCTCAATTTATCGAAGTCGATCAATGTGTTCTCCTGAGCCGAGTTTCCTTCCAACCTTTAAGGTGCCTGTTGCCTCAAGCCGTCGACTCCAAGGAAAGATTAAGCTGGGCGTCGTACTGACGTTCCACGAAATTGTGTCCGGTTAGTGCGGCTCCATAAACTTTCGCATCCGTTCTTAGAATTCCCAACCAAAAGAGATTCCGGGCTCGGGTCAACGCAACATAACCGATACGGCCGAGCTCTGTCCCAGTCCCGTTGACCATCGCTTTGACATGATCCTTGTCTGCGAGATAGAGCACCGCGTCGAGGCTCTCGCCCTTAACTCCATGGATGGTCTCGACACGCAATGATTTGTCAATTGTCGTTCTTGCGGTGTTTACGTCGATCAGAGCTCTGTCTGGAAGTCCGGTCTTTTTGAGACGCATGTTCAACGTTTCTTGCGGCGCAAGTTGGTGATCCAGCTTCAACAGCTCCATTAGGCCCTTTACGTTGGTGAGAAGCTTGGTATGCCAGGTCAACTGCATGTGCAACGATCCGGAGGGCAAACCACCACTCGAATCTCGGGTAAACTCCCAAATAAGCTTCCGTACGCCCCTAAAATCGCGAGAGCGAAAGGGGTCTAGGATCGCGGCACAAAGCTGCTGTGGAGGATTTTTGAGAAGCTCAACGATCGCGAAAACGGTCAAACGAAATGCCTCGTTATAGTCACCGGCGAGGTCCCGTGCCATGGTTGCGGAAGCAAAAAGCTTAGTTGAACCTTGCCCGTACTCCTGCCCGAGATTGCGAAGCGCTTGCTTCTTCTTCGTCGCCCTGCAAACCACCGCGCACTTGCTCAGATCCAATCCTGCGGAGCGTACGGCTGCCTCGAAGGCAGTAATCACCTTATTCTCTTCGCCGTCGCTGAAGGGTAAGAAAAAGACCCCATTGTCCGTGGCCGGCTCGTTACGATGCGCCGTATCATTCCGGCTAGCAAGACTGTTCGCCGCAGCCACAATCCGCGGCACCGACCGGTAGTTGATAGTGAGGTCTTTAGGGATGACGCCTGGCCGGGCGGGGTATCCGCGTAGATAGTTGCCATCCGCACCACAAAACTCAAAGATGGCTTGATTGGGATCCCCGATCAGGGTGACCTCTGAACCAGAACTTGCTAGCAACTCAAGCAATGCTATCTGCATCGATCCGATATCCTGGGCCTCGTCGACGACGATCTGAGGGTAACGATGGGCCAACGCAGCAAGAATCTTGGGCTCGCGCTTCAATGTCTCATAAGCCCAGTAGCGACCCATTGCATGGGTATAGGCACCCAGCTTACCAAGTCTGCGAACCGGCAAAATTCCATTCTGCACTCCGACTGTCTGTGAGTACACGCGACAGGAAACCTTGACTTGACCGCTTATGCGTTCAATTTCAACCGTATCGACTTTTGCGGGGAACTGTTGGCTGGGAGGCTTGAACTGATACAGAGGATTGCTAAGGAAGGCTTCCTTTCCAGTCAGCAGGAAAGGCATACAAGCTGATTCCATCGTGCGGCTCGCATGTGGGCGAAGAATCTTGGTTGTAATGAAGCCGTCGAATGTTTCGATGCACACCCGCGCTCGACCTGTTCTGCGAATATCTTTGAACCCTTCCAAGTAGTCCCGGCCAAAAACGTCGACGGCAACATTGGAGAAAGAGAGCAGGGCAACATGGCCTTTGCTCGACTCAAGGAGTCCACGTAAGGCGTCGACCCTTCGCACTGCAGTAAAGGTCTTCCCGCTTCCGGCACAGGCAGTCACGGAAAGAGGGGCCAACTTGTAACCAATGATGTCTAGTTGCTCTTGGGAAGGCTTATTCATGGCTTTGGCACGGGTTTGCAGACGTGCTCGATAGCTTTCTTGATATAGCTGGGTACGTCGCATCCAAGCTTTGAGTCGGAAAGCTCTTGGGCTAAAGCCTGACCGAAACGTCCCTTCGAAACATTGCCACTACTGCGCTCGAACATGCCAGAAAAGAGAGCCTTTGCCTTGGCGGCGTCATCTGGGGCCGCGTCGACTAAACCCTCCACTTCAATGCCGATCTTCGGATGCAGCAGCTTGAGTGTCTTAAGCATCAAGACCCGATTTGATTGGTAAAGAGCCAGGTCGTATTCGAGGGTCTTGAGACCATGAAACACTCCTACGAAATCATCGGCAAGTTTCAGCATCGCTTTTGTATTATCAGAGACGGAAACTGTCTCACCGAGTTTCGGATAGAGCGCCTGAATCTTCCCGCCAACATCTTCACTCGGGTCAGCGTCGGTGATCACCGAGACGGAGACAGAGATTCGTTCTTTTCCGAAGAGCGGCAAAAAGCAATCGAAATTCAAACCTTCGACGCTAATCAAGCTGACGGCATGGTCGTGCAGATTGTGCCCGCATTTTTGTGCGAGCACTCCGACCAGCATAAGTTCTGCTGCTCCTTCAACGAAGATGATCCGTCGAGCAAAGAAAAGTTCAGCGCGCGTCACGTCCAGATAACGCTCCAGCTTTTCTCGTTTGCCCTTACCGAATACAACAGATCGTGGAAGGAAGCTGCTCGCCCCATCTTCGGATTCGGTAATGCAGACCAACGAAGAAAGCTTAGCGATACTGGCAAAATTGGGCGAATGGCTGGTTACGAAAACTTGGACGGGGACGTCTCCCGGAGAGATGGGAGTCTGACCTGCTGAGACGTCCTGCTTCGATTGTTCGGTTGGCGCAGTTTCTTTGGATATTTCTGCCGTCAGTGCCTGCATTGACTTGACGTTCTCTAGGTAGCGAAGAAGCACCGCTTGCAACTGCGGATGGAGGTGCGCTTCAGGTTCCTCCACGATCAGGCCTCGATATGCCGACTGCTGGTTGCGAGCAAGTTCGCTCAACACAACTGCCATAAAGATCAGGTTGTTGAACCCAAGACCGTTCTGCTCAATCTCGAAGGCGTCGACCATTAGCGACAGCCGCGAAGAGAACCTCTTGAAGTCGCTCCCGCTTAGGTCAATCTGGAGCGCCTGCGCCAAGTGGGCTCCCAACATTCCGCTATGTTGATCCGTGATTGCCGCTTGTACGTCCAGGAGTGGCGGGTGCAATTTGAGCTCTTCATCCAATTTCTTGAGGGCTTCATCAATGCCGATTCGACCGGATTCATCAGCGAGCATATGGAGCAAACGCGCGAGCTGGCTTGTACGACCGGGCCGAAGGCCGAACGCCGCATCTCGGAGTGGGGGAAGATACACCCCTCGGAGATCCTCCATCATCTCGATATTGAGGATGTTTTCCTCATGCAGACCGCACCACCTTTTCGGTCGGAGCCTTCCAGTGCTCTTATCAGGCTCTGAGTAGCGGATGTGGATGTGTGCTTCGAGGTCGCCCAGTGCGTTAGGAACCAGCGCGTTTAGGAAGTCCGCCTCATCATCGGCAGACAGAGCTTTGAAGATGTAATGAAACTCGATAGCGCCAGCGCCATTTCCGCCTTTAGGACGGTGAATGTCCTCTTCCGACAGCTTGAGGCTGGGATCGTCTTGATTGTTCAGAAGAGCGCGCAATGCATCAATGACCGTAGTCTTGCCGACGTTATTTGGGCCCACCAGAATATTTAAACCGGGTTCAAACGTGATTTCAACAGACTTCAACTTACGAAAATTGCAGATGCTCAGCTTGTGTAAGTGCACGGATGATCTCCACGGGTAGACGATCATTGTACGAGAGACAACCGACAGGTGATGCGGGTGAGGTGACGGTCTACCGCTATGGGAAGCGGCACACTCCAGATTGTGCTCATTAGCCTCTTGACTGGGATACCCAACGACATGCCATATGAAGGCATGCCTGTACTCAAAACCATCGGAAACAAAGAAGACTCTGAATGGCTCTTCCGCCTGATACAGCAGATATCCCAGCTCTCTCAGGGGGCTCTACTCACGGACAGTGATCGAGCGGACTTCGAGTTCGCTCAGATGCGGCTGATCGAGGTTCTTCGCCAATGCAATGACGCGCGGCGCGGAATTTTCCGTATCGCGGACGAGCACATCAAGGAGATAGCGGCGGGGAAAGGGGTCTTCGTCAATGAGGCCGGCTTGCTCGTGATAGACGACGACATCACGCCGAGGCTAAATCGGGCTATCAATGGCTTTTTCGTCGGCGCGCGGACGACCCTTTACCATCTCTTCGGACAGAAGCCGATGGCAGGTAAGACACCAGCGAAATCGATCTTGGAGATCATCACGGGCTTCAACTTTGGGTTTGTATTCATGTTCAACCAAGCAAAGTTTGAGCAAGAAGCTAAGAAGTACCTGGACGCCGTCCCTGGGGTGCGCTCCAAATCTCTGATCGATACCATTCGTAGTGACCGCACGAGTTGGACCCTCGGTCTCCAGGAGATTCGCGACACCATCGTCCACAACACGGAATATGACGGTCTGAAGATGATTTACAAGCCGAACGGCAATAAGGTGGCGGTAGGTTTCCCGCGTCTGAACCAGACTGATGTTCTCGAGTTGGTCGAGATCTTCTGGAGCAACCTCGTCGATCTCTGCGAAGAGATGATCCTCGTGGCACTCTCCACCCGAATGCCGCCTCTTATAGCAGTTGATCGCATACCAGAGGATCAAAGGGATTCAGATCTACCTTATAGATGGCGCGGGATTCTTCTCGAGGAACCGACCGTTTAGGTTTAACTGCGTTCGGCATCCGGAACATAGATGCCTCGTAGAGGCTCTTGAGTGGCGGTTGCGCCTTGACGAATACCCCGCGTTCATCAAGCATGGACTACAGGGCGATTGAGATATGACGTTCTCACTGAAACCATCTAACAGAACTGCGTGGCTTTCCCAGTTCTCGCTTGCCGACCAGTCTTTGGCTCAAAGTCTGGCGGACGGCCTCCGCTTCGTGTCCGACGTAGAACTCAAAACAAGTCTCAATCAGAAGCTTTCTCATGTTCTGGCGGAGATGGACACTCCGACTGCTCTGTTCGTGGAACGCGAGCAAAAGCACCCGGGCGGTAAGACCCAGCGACTCTACAAGCAGCGGCAAACATCGCCAAAGACAGCATATGGAGCCGCCGTCGGTCCGGTTGTACCGAAGTTCGATTACGATCCGAAGGTGGGCAGTGAAGGCATCATCGCCCAGTTCCTTTCGCAATTCTGCAAAGAGCACCCCAAGCATCTGTTCCACCCCACCGTCAAGAGGTGTATTGAACGCAACGTGAGACGCTTCGTACTGGTCACGGACTTTATTGGTTCCGGGGAGCGAACTACCGACTGGCTGGAGTCAGCTTGGAGAACGGCTACCCTTCGTAGCTGGCACTCCTATGGTCTCCTTCGTTTCGAGATCGTCGCGTTTACAGCAACGGAAATGGGCGAAGACGTGGTAACAAGTCATCCATCATCACCGACCGTCCGATATTGCCTATCTTGTCCAACGATTGATTTGGAGTTTCAAACGAGAGAAGCCCAGCAAATCAAGGACCTTTGTCTTCGTAAGGATCCCATTGGGCCGGATCCCAAAGAGTCCCTGGGATATCACGGCACAGGGGCCTTGATTGCGTTTGCTCATTCGATCCCCAACAATGTTCCCCGCTTGCTCTTCGAATCGGCCGCCGGATGGCGCCCACTCTTTCATAAGCGGATTACGCGGGATCGGTTCGAGGAGACAGCAAGTTCAGCCGCGGTCGATCTTCGTAGGCTTGAACGATTGAGGCATAGACGCTTGGCTGCGGCCGTGCGCACGCAGACGAAACGGGACAACGTCCGGAAGACGCTCCTATTCTTGGCCGCATCATCACGCTCCCCTCGGACCGCTGCTGCACTATCGCGAAAGACTGGGCTTTTGATTGATGAAATCGTAAGGATGCAAGACGTCTCTATTAAGGCCGGCTGGTCGGATGCAAGTGGACGACTCACGGACGCAGGCCAGCGTGAATTGCAGCACGCGAGGACGGCTGGCAAGGTTGGTCCATTAGGTCGATTGCCAGGCTCTGACGAACCGTATTATCCTCAGACGTTGAGGGCGCCACAAAATCCCATCTAGTTCAACCTGGCTGATTTCAGCTAGAAGCAGAACTCCTTCGGGAGTACGGGCAACAGATTACTGTTGCTCTGTGGTCGAGCGGCCGCTTGAGGCGTAAGTTACATCACGCTGCCGCACACGGCGGGGTCTTCTGGCCTCACCGCGATGTATCTCACCCTACGGGTGTCAAAGTAGATGAGCAAGTGGCGTCCTCACATATATCGTGCTGGTGCAAAGAAGGCGGCTATAGAGCAGTCGATCATTGATGCGGCTGTCGATATCGGCAAGTTAGTCATTTTGAAAAACCCTAATGTGGTCCCCATTTTTTCGCTGGGGCATTTGGCCCATCTTTCTGGGGCACCCTACCCGTACTTGCGCGGGATCATCGAGCGAAAATACGATCCATATAAAATTTTTACGATCCGCAAACGGAAACCCAAGGCAGGATTCCGGACGATTTGTGTGCCGTCACCGCCACTGATGCAACTCCAGCGGTGGCTGGTCGATAGGGTTTTGAATTATGGTTCACCCCACAGCTCAAGCACGGCCTTCGCTCTCGACAGTAAGATTCTTGATGCTGCCGAGCCGCACGCGGAGTGTCGCTGGCTTATCAAGGTGGACATCCAGAACTTTTTTGAGTCGGTATCTGAGATCGCGGCGTACCGTGTCTTTCATGACCACTTTGGATTTCAAGAGCTTGTGAGCTTCGAGATGGCTCGTCTTTGCACCCGACAGGGTTCTCCAAGTGCATTTCGCTCTCGTTCGCGCTGGAAGGCGGGCCGGGAGCGCTATACGGAGATACCTTCTTATGGAAAAGCCAACATTGGACACCTTCCCCAGGGTGCACCGACGAGCCCCATGCTCGCAAATCTGAGCGTGCGTGCAATGGACGAGCGCCTACAAACAATCGCCGAGACCGAAAGCTTGACCTACACACGTTATGCCGATGACCTGTTTTTCTCGACCACCGCGTCGAAGTACACGAGGAAAGAGGCCGGAGCGTTGATCACGAAAATTTATGGGGTGCTCAGGGCGCATGGGTTTTCGCCAAACACTTCAAAGACCTCAGTGAGTCCTCCAGGAGCGAGGAAACTCGTGGTGGGGCTGACGGTGGACGGGGAGCGTCCCCGTTTGCGGCGGGAATTCAAGCAGGCCCTTCGGATGCACTTGCACCATTGCAAACGGGACGTCGCCACCCACGCTGAAAGAAGAAAGTTTGCGGCCATCGCGGGGTTGCAAAACTATCTGCGGGGTTTGCTGTCCTATGCGATGCAGATCGAGCCTGAGTATGGCGTGAGCATGCTGGAGGAATTCAACGAGATCGATTGGCCGATTTGATCCGGCGATGTGCGGGTACTAGCCGTTTGGACGGCGAAAAAAGAAATCCCAAAGATCTCCAGCTCGATGCAGAAAATTCTTGTTTTCAAGGCGGGTGGGATTGCCCCAGAGCAGAATGGGACCCGGGCCTCTGCGGCGCCTGCCCCACAACCACCCCAGCCCGACGGAGGCGAGTACCAGCGTTGCGAGAAAGGCCAAAATGCCTTTCACCCCAAGCCACAATTTTCCAGGCCAAACGAAGAACATCTTTCCCTTGTAGCACAACGATGAGTCACAAGGGCTTCCTCTTAGGCGAACCACTCGAGCAGTCTCATAGCGGGTTCCGTGTGCGGCCGTGTCTCACATTCGATTCTGGCGCCGAATAGGTAACCAAATTGTTGCCGGAAGGCGAGCAGACGATGGTGATCGCAGATCCCGTTGTCTCGGTTCGTGGTCTTCTTCAACTCGATCACGAGTAAATTAGGTCCTTCAGGCCCCCGACGATGAACGATCAGATCAGGGGAAACCAGAACGAGATCATCATCGTCTCGATAACCAGCGCATTCGACCGGCAAATGGATCCGTTTCGGCGTGTCGCCGTTCATCCGGTTGTACTCAGGATCGACGTGCCAATCGTGGAGTTTTTGTTGAAGGTGAAAACCTAAACGACCAGCCAGATTCCGCTCGCTGGAGTTGTTCCGAAACAAGTACTCATCCCCAGTCGAAGTTTCAATCATTGCTTGCAGCAGCAGTTCGAGCAGTTTCTCTGGATCCATCTGTCTCCTGTCGTTCCATGCAGCGTGGGTTCGTTTTTTCTCTGCCTGGATACTCTAAAGGGTAACTCGCACTGCTGAGTCTTCGGACTAGCCGCAAGGCGCGAGATAAGCTGCTTGCATGCGCGAATTCCGTCGACCCAAAGTGAAGTGCAATTACTGCAATTTCTTCATCCATTTCTCAACAGGACTATTTGAAGCGACCGAGCTAGATCCTCTTACTGATATTGTTGCGCAATGGCCGGAGCCGCCATCCGTCACTGAGTCTTGTCCGAAGTGTGGAAACGCCATCGACACGTCCGCGGTGTACCCCTATCTGCAAGGTTTCGCCCCCGGTTTCGAGGAGCTCAAGGCGTTCTACAAGGGTTTCAGCGCGCGTTGGGAGACTCACCGAGAATCGTTCGAAGTTGCGCTCTCCGATTGGGTTTCTCAAGTTCCGTTCGAAGAGGTCGTCAAGGAGCTCAACACTCCGGGAGGGCAGCAGTGGTATCGACAGAGGCTGTTCTATCGAAGCTCCGTCGCGTTCTATCGCGCTTTGCAACTTTTCCTTGCTGACGTACAGATGGATCGGAACAGTTTTCAAACCTGGTCAAACGTCACTGGCTACTATTCACGGTTCTACTTCCTGCAAGCATTCCTGAATCTGTGTGGTGCGACCTTCTTCGAATTGCCACTGAAGCCGAAAGGATTTCTGCAAGGAATCACGTACTTCGATGGGCAAAAGGTCTCGGCTATTTCGAAGATGCCGCCGGCTTTCGGGGCCGGCTCGCATGAGCGTTGGTGGGGCCTAATGGAAGCGTTGCGGCGGCCCTCCTACCCGGTGCAGCATCTGGAATTCGTTCTGACCAGACTCGTCCATAATCCAGCAGAGCGGAATCGGATCAACTACGGCTTCGAGTATCAAATTGGAGGGTTTCCGGAGCTGGAGTGGGCAGATTCGGGCGCAGATCAGATGATGGCTCATTTCTCACCGTCCCATCGTGCAGATCGAGACATCACAGACATCGATCGCTTTTTTGAGGAAATCCCCGATGATGAAGCCGACGTCGCCGACTTCTACAGCGACAATTTGCAAATCCTTTGGTGTTCGCTACAGGCTTATTTGGAGTTGCTGAAGGAGCTCCAGTTTGATCAGAATTTCGTGAAGACGGAAACAATACTGGCGCTCTGCGATCTTCATATCGGGAACGACTACCCGAAACTAGTCCAGGGAATCGCCTTGGCTGTGGATGCGGCCCTTCGAGATGGTTTTGACCTCAACCCTTTTTCCGATCACTATCGCAGTGGGCACAGTGGTTCGGTGTACTCAAAGGGTTTCGCGGAGCGACTGAAAGTGTTCCCGCGCTGGAATCGCCAAGGCTTGTGAGTCTCAATCTTGCTAAGGTTATCAAACCCGAGGGTGCTGAAGAGGAAACAAAACAGTTCTGACGTTCGCAGAGGAGCTTTTATGTGTTTCATCGACAGCGACGCGCCTGGTTCCAATCAATAGATGTTCCAGTTTCTTTCACACAGTGTCCCCATCGCGGGTGTGATCGCTCGTGTAAAGTGATCAACCTTCAATGGAAATCATGCGACCGCATGTCCACATCACTGAGAGCCAGCACATGCACGGCTGACGCCCTGACATTGATAACACCATCTTGATTCTGGAGCGTGCCATCGACGCGGAGGAACTTTCCGCGCGTCACCGTGATGCGGTTCCGTTCATATAACTGGGGATTGATGATGGCGTTCGAGATGCCCGTTTCATCTTCGAGGCTCAGGAAGATGAAGCCCTCGGCTGTGCCCGGACGTTGTCGGGCAATCACCGCCCCCGCGATGCGGGCATACGTTCCGTCTGGTATCCCGCGCAGGCTTGCGGCTGGCAGCACACCGGCGGCGTTCATTTCTGCCCGGTGATACGCCATTGGGTGCGGCCCAAGCGTCACCCCTGTACTATCAAAATCAGCAATTAGGCGCTCTTCCGTTGTCATAGGCCGCAGCGGCGCGGCGACATCCAGTTCATGGTCGTCCCTGACATGCTCGAAAAGCGGCCCTGCAGATTGCCCAGCACGCTCCGCATTCCATAAAGCGGTGCGCCGGTGATGCTTCTCTCCAGTCCAGTTGAACGCTCCGGCTTTCGCCAAAAGTGTCAGCTCGGGCTTCTTGATCGACGAAACACGGCGTCGCAAATCATATTCAGAGACGTATGGTCCGTCCGTCTCCCGGGCCTCTGTGATGGCGTCCGCGACTCTCTGCCGCAATCCCTTCACATACTTCAGTCCCATGCGGACGGCATAACGACCGGAAAATCTGGCAAAATCACTCCCGCTTAGCTCTTCGAGTGTGCAGAACCAATCAGACCGCTGTACGTCGATAGGAACAATCTTGATGCCATGCCGCTTCGCATCGTTCGCTATCGTGGCTGGCGAATAGAAACCCATCGGCTGATTGTTGAAGAGGGCGCAGGTATACGCCGCAGGGTAATGATGGCGCGTGTAGGCGCTCGAATACGCGATGGAGGCGAAGCTGTGCGCGTGGGATTCGGGAAACATAAACTCCTTCACGGTCGCGAGTACGCGCATCACCTCCTCCTGGGCTGCCGCACTAAATCCGTTTGCGGTCATGCCCTCATGCAGCCTCGTCTTGAGCCCGGCGATGATCGACTCCGAGCGTTTGCCGCCCATTGCCTTCCGCAGCTCCTCGGCTTCGCCGCCTGTGAGGTTCGCCGCGACCATCCCAATCTTCATCACCTGTTCCTGAAACAGAGGCACGCCAAGCGTTCGTTCCAAAAACGGCTTGAACGATGGATGAAGATAGGTCACAGGCTCTCTCCCGAGCCTGCGGGCGATATAAGGATTGACGAACTTGCCCGTCACCGGGCCAGGGCGGATAATGGCAACCTGCATGGACAGGTCCGCAAAGCACTTTGGCTTAGTGCGGGGCAGCGCAGACATCTGAGCCCGGCTCTCAATCTGAAACAGGCCGACGGTATCGGCCTGCTGAATGCTCTCGTACACCGCTTCATCCTGCGGAAGCTGCGCGTAGTCGAGCTGCTCGCCGTAATACTGCGGGACAAGATAAGCCGCATCCTTGAGCACGGCAAGCATCCCAAGCCCGAGAAGATCCACTTTGATGATGCCCATGTCCGAGCAATCGTCTTTGTCCCATTGCACTACAGTTCGGCCTGGCATCGTTGCGCGTTCAATCGGTACGACCGAATCGAGATGCCCCTGGCAGATGACCATGCCCCCGGAATGCTGACCGAGGTTGCGGGGCAGACGCAAAACATCGCCGCACTTCTGAAGGTAGTGAGCGATTCGTCGGTGCTTCATATCGAGGCCGGCTGCCTTGAAGCTGTTTTCGAGCGTATCGCTCGGAGACTTCCATTCCCACGCGCTCATAAGACTGGCGAGTTTTGCCGCCGTCTCCTGATCGAAGCCGAGAGCTTTACCGACCTCTCGCGAAGCTGACCGGCTGCGGAAGGTGATGACGTTCGCCGTCATGGCGGCGCCCAACTCGCCGTAACGTTGATACACGTATTGAATCGCACGCTCGCGGTCCGTGTCGCTGGGGAGGTCGAGGTCGATGTCCGGCCACTCGCCGCGCTCCTCAGAGAGAAACCGTTCAAAGAGTAGATCCAGCCCGACCGAATCAACGATGGTGATTTCGAGCGCGTAGCAGACGACGCTGTTCGCCGCAGAACCACGACCTTGAACCAAAATGCCGTGATCCTTGCAGAAGCAAACAACATCCCAGACGATGAGGAAGTAGCCTGCTAAGCCTAGTTTTTCGATGAGCAGCAGCTCACGTTCCGCCTGCCGCTTGGCTTTTTCGTAAAGCTCCGGATCGTTCTTGGGAAGATAACGGCGGCGCATCCCTTCCTCCACGCGCTTGCGGAGAAACGAATCCATCGTCTCTCCATCAGGAACTGGATACGCCGGGAACTCGTATCCAAGTCCCGTCATCTGGAATTGCAAACGGGCCGACAACTCGCGGGTGTTGGCAATGGCCTCCGGGTAGTCGTAAAAGAGTCTCTCCATCTCCGCTGCCGTTCGCAGGTGCCGCTCTGCATTGCGGTTCAGAAGACGGCCAGCGGTATCGAGTGTCTTACGATGCCGGATGCAGGTGAAGATATCGAGCACTTCGCGCTCATAGGGAGTGCCATAGGTGACGCCGCCAGTTGCCAGCAGAGGCAGGTTAAGGGAGCGTGCAATCCGAATCGCCGCACGGTTGCGATGTTCTTCCTCACGGTCGAAGTGGCGTTGCAGTTCAACGTAGACATTGCCTTGGCCAAAGATCTCTACCAACTTCTCTACGCTCTTATGGGCGGCGTCATAGCCGCCATGGGCCAATGCTGCGGCCAACGGACCTTCGTTGCCACCCGTAAGGCAGACCAGACCTTTGCCGTGTTCTTCTACGTTGGCGATTACCGCCGTACCTTCGGCCTTGGTCGTCTCGCGGAGCTTGAACTGTGTAATCAGCCGGGAAAGATTCTGATATCCGAGGCGGGATTTAGCTAGAAGCGGCAATCGCACGGGCTCGGACGGTTGTTGATGTGGAAGATAGGAGGCAGGCTGGAGACGCTGGCCCAGGTCGCTCACGGAAACTTCTGCGCCGATGTGCGCTTGTACCCCGCATCGTGTTCCTTCCATGTGGAAGCGGGCTGCGCCATAGAGACCATTGCGGTCGAGGAGCGCCATCGCCGGCATCTCCAGATGCGCGGCCTGCTGCATCAGGAATTCAGGCATAGTTGCACCTTCCAGGAAACTGAAAGCCGACCGCGCGTGTAGTTCCACGTAATCAGTCATACGTTCCCTGCAAGTACCAGCAGCGGGAGCGCGGATCGAAAGCGATGCGGCAGAGTCTCTCCGCAGTCCCAGTCTCCAGCCGGACATCCCACTCCTCGCGGCACCAGTTAGCTTCCGACCACCACTGCCCACTCACCCGCACCGGACCCGCAGCATCGCGAACAGCATAGGCCGCTCCGTCCCAGAACACCCGCACAGGTGCATTATTTGCGAGAGCAACGCCGACCATGTGCGGTGGACGCGACACGCGCAAGGCTACAGGCGTAGAGAGTGAATGCCTTTCGCTCCGACGTGGTGGCGGTGGCTCGAACGGGACCATGCGAAAGGCATTCGGTCGGTGATCGTCCGTCAACTCCGGGGAGCCGACACGTTGCTCACCCAGGAGCTTCCGCATACGGGCGAGCATTACTTCGAGCTGTCCCGGCTCTGGCGCTTGCGGAAGAAAGAGACCATGTTGCGCTCGATATGGCGCGGCGGACTGCGCGTATAGCTCCAGACCTACGATCCCCGCGCTCGGGGGATGCGTCTCCAAATCGAGTTGGAGAAGCTTGAGCAGTGTCGCCGTATCCTGTAACGGCAGTGCAGGGCGAACCGTGCGCTCATGCTGTGCGCCGCCGTCGAGCCGGAGCACAATCCGGAGCGCGGCGATGGCTCGTGCCTTCCCGCGAACGCGCTCCAATAACGTCGTGGTCATGCGGGAGAGCAGAAACAACAGACGCTCCAGCTCCTCTACCGGAAAATCCAGTTCCATGCGATCCACCAGACCGGCCTCAAAGCTTGGTTCCGTCGGGAACATCAGGTGAGGCCACGCGCCACGCGCGAGCGAATGCAGCTTTTTCCCAACCTGTCCGAGCCGCGCAATGACATCGGTTTCTGACAGGGCTGCAAGTTCCGCGCAGGTGCGGATACCCCAGGCTGCAAAGGTCGCCTCGTGTTGCGGCGCAAGGTGCAGCGCGGTGATCGGAAGCTGGCCGATCGCGTGTGCTTCGCAACCGGACGGCACAACGGAAACGCCAAGTCGACCACATGCAAGTGACACCGCAGCGTGGAAGTTTTCAGCGACGGCGATGTTGGCGAGGAAGCCCGCCTCCATCACGCTCCGCCGCAATTTGTTCGCGAGCTGTCCAACGTCACCGTACAAAAGATCCATTCCGCGAATGTCCAGCGCATAGGTGCCGGGCCGTTCTTCCACCGACTCGATACGGGGCGAGAACATGCACGCGACATGGTGAAGCGCGGCATGGGCCGTCTCCTCATGCTCGATAACACGACGGAGCGCGACCACCTCCGGGAATGCTTCAGCTTGTAGCCGAGTCATTCCAATCTCGACACCATGAGAACGTGCGGCATGGTTCCCCGCAAAGACCATCTCGGTTGGGGGTTCCCCATCCAGCACCACAAATGGCTTCTTTCGCAGTTCCGGGCGCTGAAGCGCCGCCGCCTGCGCAAAGAAGTTCGATGGATGGAGAACGGCATACATTACCGCACCCTCGACCAAAGCGTCTCCGCCGACCAGCTCACGCGCTGGGCTGGCTTGCGTTGCAGGAACGGTGAGCCTTCGTTGCGATTGCGTTCCCGCGTGAACTGGTAATGCTGTCGCTCGAACAACGGAGTTTCGCCCCGGTTGCTAAACGGCATAACCGAGGCCGGATTACAGAGAAGAGACAGCGTCGCGCAACTGCTAGCGCAGGGCGATTGCGTGAGGAAGACCAAAGCAGTGCGGGCATGTTCTGCCGCCAACCGGAAGCGATACCACGTCCCCAACGGGATGCGTTGCGTATGTTGCGGCAGCACATCGCTCATATCGAGCACGACCGCTGCAAAGCCTCCAGTTTGCAAGATGAGGTCGGTCGCCTTCAGTGCTTGCTCCAACCGGGACCAAGGTTTGTCTGTTAGTTTTGTGTGGCGTTCGGCAGACATGCGAAGCCAGAGCAGCCGTCGCAGCTCCACTCCGGATGCCGCTGCTGTCTCCGGCGACAGGGCATCGCTCACATCCACCCAGGCGCAGGCATTGCCGAGCTGCGTGATCGAAGCGAGGGTGCAAAGAGCAAACGATGTCTTGCCCGTGGAGGAGGGGCCGCTGACTTCGGTGATGGTTCCGCGCGGGATGCCACCACCGAGCATGGCGTCCACATCCTCCATGCCGCTCGCAAAGACCTCTGGTGCCTGTTTGATCTTGAGCGTGAGCGCTGCGGGCACCCGTTGCGCTAACGTAGATTCAATCTGGATTCGAATTGCGGCAGAGGAGGTCATAGCGTTCGCTTTATCTTCGCCTATCTGCTCGCTGCTCCGCCAACTCAGCTTGCTGCGAAAGGGGTGCATGTGCGCGCAAGTGGTTGAATATAAAGAGTCAAATAATTTTGACGAGAGTTGCACCCGAGGAGGTTTGCCGTGTGTGGACGTTTCCAGCGCCGTTCTGACAAACAGAAGGTAGCGCAAGTCTTCAGGGTACAGGCGGGACTTGAAGAGGCCGATTTTGCCCCCGGCGACGATCTGCGTCCCCAGTCCATGCAGCCGGTGATCTTCCAAAACGAATCCGGCGAGCGGCAGATCGAGATGATGCGATGGGGATTCAAACTCCCCGACCGGCTGCTCTTCAATGCGCGCTCCGAAGGCATCAGCCAGGCAAACTTCTGGAAGGATGCGTTTCTGATCGGACGTGCAATTGCACCGGGCGATGCGATTTTCGAGTGGAAGAAAATGCCCGCAGGTGAGAAGAAACCCAAATACGAGATCACAATTCCAGGCCAGGAGCCCTTCGGCATGGCGGCTGTCTGGAAGCTCTGGAAGAATCCGAAGACAGGTCAGCGGGAGCGTGCTTTCGCCATACTAACCGGCGATCCGAACGAGCTTGTGGCACCGGTTCACGATCGCATGACCACTTTTGTGGAGCCGCGTGACTACGAAGAATATCTCGCGCCAGCCGACAGACCACCCGTTCATCTTCTACGCATCCTGCCATCTGAGAAGATGCGTGTGCTATTGGTGGAGAATACGACCATGACGAATCAGCAAGTGGGGCTCTTCGATAGCCAATGACTAAATCGTTGAAACGAAGTGCCGGCTTGCTCATGTACCGGAACCACGGAGGCGAGATCGAGGTATTCCTCGTTCATCCCGGCGGCCCCTTTTGGACCCAAAAAGATCACGGAGTCTGGACTATCCCAAAGGGCGAGTACGAGGCAGAAGAGGAACCGTTGGCCGCAGCGCAGCGTGAGTTCAAGGAGGAAACGGGGTTTGCTGCGGTCGGGAAATTTGTGGAGCTTGGAACGGTTCAACAGAAGAGCGGAAAGCTGGTCAGCGCCTGGGCGATGGAAGGCGACTGTGACCCCGCTCAGCTAATGAGCAATACATGCGAGATCGAGTGGCCCCCTCGGTCAGGGAAGCAAATTGAGATTCCGGAGGTCGACCGCGGCTCCTGGTTCTCTTTGCAACTCGCCAGAACATACATGAGGCCCGAGCAGACCCCCTTCTTGGACAGACTCGTATCGAGCCTCATTGAGAGGCCTCAAGATCCAGCTATGTAGAGAGAATGCTCTTGAAGTTCCTTTTTCATGATGCTAGGCTTCATAAAAGTTTAGACTTCTGCGAAATGTGTTGTCTCAGATTTCCTTAAAGAGGCTTTCGCGGGATGAGGCGTGAAGCGGAGAAATCAAACAAGTCACGCACTTCAACTTTGAACGATTTCGCAATACGTTCAATGGTTGATGGCTTTGGCCAGCCTTTTCCCAGTTCGAGAGTAGCAATCCGCCGCGAACTGAGACTTACTGTGGCCGCATAATCTTCACGGCTCATCCCTGTCGAATCACGCAGTTCCCTAATCCTCGCACCGAGTTGGGTCTGTAGTTTCGACACAAATCAAGTGTCGAGAATTACTTCGCCATATAACATGATCTCGGAGTTCATGAAATAGGATTTCAAGGATGCCTATCCCGAATGGTCAATTCGGATGCCTCGAAGGAGGAGACATATGAGCTCCGACGCCACTACGTTTTTCCTGAATTCCTTGACCGAGGCCTCCGGTACGGACGAGGCGGTAAATGAACAGAAGCATTCTGGCGATGCGGCCACAGGCCAGCCCTCAATCGCTGACCTAACGGACGAGCAGTTGCTATCGCAGGTTAGCTCGGGATCACGGGATGCTCTTGGGCTTCTATTTCGGCGGCACGCTCGCGCCGTATTCCATGTCGCCTACCGGATTCTCCGGGACGAATCTGAAGCCGACGACCTTCGCCAGGACGTTTTTCTCTATCTCTCCGAGCGGTCTCAACACTTCGATGCTCAGAAGGGTTCGGGGTCTTCCTGGATCATTCAGGTGACGTACCATCGCGCGATCGACCGGAGACGTTATCTGGATTTTCGACAGCACTATAGCTCCGAGCAATTTGACGAACAACGGATGCCTACGACCACGGAGCAACCGTCCGCAGAAGCAATTGACGGAAAAGCGATTCGGGAGCGTCTGAAAGATCAACTCACACAGGATCAACAACAAACACTGGAGCTTCACTTCTTCGAAGGGTATAGCCTCCGCGAAATCGCAGAGAGAAACGGACAAACGGTCGGCAATGTCAGGCACCACTACTACCGGGCGTTGGAACGGCTGCGCTCCCATCTCTTCTCCAAAAAACGCAGCTAGAGTGAGAGAATGGATGGCAAATTGCACCCAAAGGGAACTGAGCTAGTGAACCCTCAATTTCATGACGAGTTCGTTGCTCTGGTCGCACTCTTCTACTCGGGAGAACTCACAGACGAAGAGTGGTCGCTGCTGCAAGTGCATCTTGCCTACTGCGACACCTGCCGGACCACGTTTGAGCAATACAAGCACCTCGCCTCGGATGTTATTCCGGCGATGGCGGCAAGCGCCGCCGCCGAACTTGGCAACCTGCCCAGGGAATCGGAGCGCGACATCGCGGAGGCAGAACGGCGGCTGATGGCCAAATTGGCTTCTGCCGCTTCCCCCAAGCCTCAACCAGCACCAGAAAGACCTTCATGGCGGATATTTGCTGGCGCTCTGGCTGCGTGTGCTCTTGTCGTCCTTGCGTTCGCCGGTGTGCATCTGGCTCGCCAGAGATCCCAGCCATTGGCATCCTCCGGCTCGCCGGTTCCTGCTGCCGTATCTATGGCATCAACGGCAGGGGCGACCCCGAACGAGGAGATGAGGCGGCAGACGGAGCAGGCGCAACAGGAAGTGGCGAAGCTCCAGCAACAATTGGCGGCGGCGAATGACCGGGCGCAAACAAAGCCCTCCGATTCGTCCCTTCAACGCCAACTTGAGACCGATCGCACACAGCAGCAACAACTTGCCGCCGAGAAAGACGCCCTCAACCAGCAACTCGCCACTGCGCGCGCGAACGTTCAATCGCTGCGAGACCAGGTAGCATCCGCTCAGTCCAGCGAAGACCAACAAGTTGCACATACCACGGCCCTTGAAGCCAAGGTCCGCGAGCTGAACTCTACCCTCGATGAAACCAATACGGCCCTCAGTGACAAAGAACGCATCCTCGCTCTCGATAAGGACTTCCTCGCGCATGATCGTGACATTCGGGACCTCATCGGAGCACGTAATCTTTATATTGCCGACATCTTCGACACGACCGAGAATGGGAAAACCGCGAAGCCGTTCGGCCGTATCTTCTATACGAAGGATCGTTCGCTGGTCTTTTACGGCTTCGATCTCGAGAAACAGGCTGGGCTAAAGCAGTCCGTTGCCTTTCAGGTTTGGGGGAGCGGCAGCGATAAGCAGCCCACGAGCCTTGGCTTGTTCTATCAGGACGACAGTCAGAAGAGATGGGTCTTGCGGTGCAACGATGCGAAGACGCTAGCGCGCATGAATATGGTCTTTGTAACCGTCGAGCCGCCAGGCGGGAGCGCAAAACCAACGGGGAAGCAACTGCTGAGAGCGTACCTCCAGATTCAGCCGAATCATCTTTGATCCAGGATCATCTTTAATGTGCGAACGCCTTGGTACAACTTTGGTCGGCCATCCGTAGACGGAGTGTACCCACTTCACTCTTGGTACTTCGGAGCGCCACGCAATGAAATACTGTTTTCTTCTCTTCTGGGTCTGTTTTCTTTCTTCCCTTGCAGTCAGTCAATCCACGAATGCCACCATCAGCGGCGGCGTAACCGACGTCACGGGCAATCTCATCCTCGATGCCGATGTTGAGATTGCCAATGACGCAACCGGGGTGATCTTCTCCGCTCGAACAAATCACTCAGGAATGTACCTCGTTCCGATCCTGCCTCCTGGCCGTTACCACGTACAGGTCTCAAAGCAGGGCTTCAAAACCATCATCAAAGCAGATGTCGTTCTAAATGTTCAGAGTGCCGTCGCCCTGAACTTCATGCTCCCGGTGGGTGCTACTTCAGAAAGCCTCACGATTGATGCGAGCTCGCCGGCGATGAATACGACCGACGCAAGTGTCAGCACGGTGGTCGATCGGAAGTTCGTCGAGAACCTCCCGCTGAATGGGAGAAGTTTCCAGGACCTCATTTCCATGACGCCTGGAGTCGTGACGCAGAGCCCCCAGAGCTCAGGGCAAGTAGTTGGCGTTGGCGGCGACTTCAGCGTCAATGGCCAACGAACGCAGTCTAACTATTACACCGTCGATGGCGTTACCGCCAATACCGGTTCGGGCAATGGTGGTGGCGTCGGAGAGGCAGCCACCGGAGGAACGCTCGGTGGATCGACGGCACTCGGAACGACGCAGAGTCTGATTTCTGTCGATGCCTTGCAGGAGTTCCGCGTTCAGAGTTCCACCTACTCTGCCGAATTCGGCCGATCGCCGGGAGGGCAGTTCTCGCTGGGAACACGTTCCGGGACCAACTTCTTTCACGGCAGCGCGTTCGACTATGTCCGCAACAATTTCTTCGATGCCAACGATTGGTTCAACGACCACTTCGGGAAGCCGACGCCTGCGCTTCGACAGAATGACTTCGGCGGCACCATCGGAGGCCCGCTGCGCATTCCTCATCTGTACGACGGTAGAAATCAAACTTTCTTCTTCGCTTCATATGAGGGCCTTCGTTTGACCCAACCTACTGCCGCCGCGATCCAGTATGTTCCGGACCAGTTCATGCGCCAACAGGCCGTTGCAGCGATACGTCCTATTCTGAACGCCTTTCCTTTGCCGAACGGAATGGATTATGGGACGGCTGCAAGTCCCAGCCTCGCGCAGTTCATCACGGCTTTCTCTCTGCCCAGCACGATCAATGCAACCAGCGTTCGGATCGACCATACGCTTCGTCCCAAGGTTGCGCTCTTCTTCCGCGTCGGCAACACACCGAGTTCCACCGTATCGAGGCCATACTTCGCGCGAACCACCACGAGCGTCAACGCGCAGAGCTACACGTTCGGGGCAACGGTCCAGCTGTCGAATCAGGTTACAGATGAGTTCCGGCTCGGCTATGCTCGCTCCGACTCAACGCAGCTTGGGGTACTGGACAGCTTTGGCGGTGCGACCCCGATTGATTTGGCAGCGGCAGTCGGAGCCGGTGCCTATCAGCAGGCGCAACCTGTGATCTCAATCTCGATCACTGGGGTCGGTTCACCGTTGCTGACGCCCTACAACGGACGCAACGCCAGCCGGCAGTGGAATGTCGTGGACACAGTGAGTGTGCTGAAGGGGGTTCATGCACTGAAGTTTGGCCTGGACTATCGCCACATCAAGTCTCCGATCGCACCACCGACGGTGGAACCGTATGCGATCTTCCTCAGTCCGCAAGAACTCCTGAATGGTGCTCCCAGTCTGCCTTACGTGTATAACTTCGTTCCGGCAACGCCCCTCTTCAATCAGGCTGCGGTCTTCGCCCAGGACGAATGGCGCGTACATCCTCGGCTTCATCTCTCCGGTGGCATCCGCTGGGAACTTAACCCGCCTCCCACCGAGCAACATGGCCGGGATGCCTATACGCTGCTCGGAGATATCAATAACCCCAGTACCCTCGCGCTGGCGCCACAGGGTAATCCGCTGTGGAAGACAACTTGGTATAACTTCGCTCCCCGGTTAGGAGCAGCGTGGACGGTCCACGATCAACCCGGAGGTGAGACGGTGCTCCGCGCGGGCGGAGGTGTCTTCTTTGACTCGGCCAATGAGGTGGCGTCTCTGGGGTATAGCGGCCTTGGCTTTCGGTCGTTCCAACTGCAAAGCGGCGCACAGATCCCGTTCACGGCGAGTCAGCTTGTCGTTCCAATCTCCGTGACCGCGCCGTACACCAGCGGAACCATCACCGCGTTTCCATCCCATCTACAGTTGCCTTATACGCTTCAGTGGAATGTCAGCTTGCAGCAGGCACTTGGAAAGAACCAATCGCTGACACTCTCCTATGTGGCAGCCGAAGGACGGCGGCTTACCGGTCTGCAACAAAAATCCCTGGCCAGCCGCAATCCAAACTTCGGCACAGTGCAGTATTTTGCCGCTGGTCTCACCTCGAACTATCAGGCCTTGCAGGTGAAGTTTCAGCGCTCGGTTGCAAAGGGCATTCAGGCACTCGGTTCCTACACCTGGTCACACACCCTCGACTTCGGCTCGAACGCCACTGCCCTCCCCCTGCAACGAGCCGATGCCGACTTCGACGTTCGCAATAACCTGCAGGGAGGAATCAGTTGGGAGATCCCCGATTCATATGATTCGAAACCTGCCAGTCTGTTTCTGCACAACTGGGGCGTCGATGCACGCCTGAGTACACGTTCTGCTTTCCCAATCACGCTCAGCGGAGCCCTCACGACAGACCCCGCCTCTGGAAGCCAGTATTTCGGCGGACTGAATCAGGTGCCCGGAAAGGCAATCTATCTGTACGGATCGCAGTATCCGGGAGGTCGCTCGATCAATAAGGCGGCGTTCAGCCTGCCGGCGACGGGGACAGCCGGAAACGCTCCCCGTAACTTCCTGCGAGGCTTCGGAGCGACACAGGTCAATCTCGCCGTCCGACGCGATTTCCCGCTGCACGATGTGGTGGTGCTGCACTTCCGTGCGGAGACCTTCAACCTGCTCAACCACCCGAACTTTGGGTATGTCGATCCCACCTATAGCGATGCCACCTTTGGGCAGGCGACCAAGATGCTGAACGCCAGCCTTGGCACCGTCGCGTCGCAGTATCAGCAAGGGGGCGCGCGTTCCATGCAATTTGCCCTCAAGCTCAGCTTCTGACCTCGACGCAATCACTCCTTTCCCAACCACAATCTGACGCCTTGCCCGGCTCCCATCCCTCATGGAGTTGAAGATGAACGCACGTCTGTTTTTCGTTGCTCTCACGGTCTCAGCGCTATCCTTCTTGTCCGCGAGAGCGCAGGAGGAGCATTCGTTTTCCGTCAAGGATGATATTGCGATGGTGCGGTTTAGCGAGCCGTCGTCCGATCCCGATCTTCCAGGTAGCGACACGGCGAGGCCGTCTCCGGATGGAGACTACGTTGCCATTGTCACCACCAAGGGGCTCCTTGCAGCGGACAAGATCGAATCCGACCTGTTGGTCTTCCGCTGCAAGGATCTCTCCGCGTTTATCCAGAGAGCGGGGCCACGTCCCCAGCCGCGTATGATTGCTTCGATCCTCTCGTATCCACACCGGGAGCAGCCAGTGGCGTATGCGCCAGTCATCAAGGATCTTCTCTGGTCTTCAGACGGCAAGGCAATTTACTTCAGAGGAGAGAATGGGGCAGGCGCTTATCAGCTCTACCTTGCTAAGTTGGATGGCAGTGGGTTCGAGACGCTCACTCCCGAGGACCAGAGCGTCGATCGCTTCGACGTTGCCGGAGACACCCTAGTGTACAGGGCATCGATCCTTGGCGACAGGCATGGCCGACCAGATCGCTCGATCAATGCGGACGCGCTGGTGGCGACTGGCTCTCGCATTCAGGACCTGATCTTTCAGGATCAACTCAGCACTCTTGAGCCGGAAACCTTTACTGTCTCGGTCTTGCGACATACCAACGGTCGCTGGACCGCTCGACACATTCCGGGCTATTCGGTTCGGGATATGACCTATCTCTCTTCGTTCTTTCCCTTCGCGCTCTCTCCGCACGGTTCCAAGCTCCTTGCGCTGACACCGGTCTTGTCGATTCCGAACACATGGAAGCGGTTCGACCCGGTCACTGGATATGAATACCTTCGTCTGACACCCGACTTGGACGGCCACCGCACGAGTGCCAACGAACCGATGCGACCGCAACAGTACACCCTGATCGATCTCACAACTGGAAAGCTGACTTCGCTCGTGGACGCTCCTAATGCTCGCAGCCTGGCGTATTACCTCGACAGCAGCAAAGTCGCGTGGGCTGCGAATGAAAAGCGCGTTCTGGCAACCAACACGTTCCTTTCGATGGCGGAGAAGGATAGTTCCGACGGACAGAAACCATGCGCGGTCGCCAGCTTCGATCTCCCGTCGATAGATGCGCATTGTCTTTTCTTCGAGGAGCGAGACCTCAATCCCTCGGGGCTGCATGTGCGAGACGTGGCCTTTGGGGCCACGAACGATGAAGCTGTGGTGACCCTGACGCGAGGGCCGAAAGAGTTGGTCGTGCAGCGGTACCGCTTCCATGAGAATGGCTGGAAGCTTTCTGGAACAAACTCTATGGACGCGAGCACCGCATCTGTGGAGCAAAAACCGTCAACTCTGCCCGGCAAGCAAGACGTTCATGTTTCGGTTCGACAGAGTCTGAACGAGCCGCCGACGCTCTGGGTATCCAACCATCAGACCGGGGAAGCCCGCGAACTGTGGAACCCCAATCCCCAATTCCACCAGATGCACTTCGGTGAGGCGTCCCGCTACACATGGAAAGATGCAGCAGGCCGTGATTGGTCCGGCGTGTTGGTCAAACCCGTCGGTTTTGTGGAGGGGAAGCGATATCCCCTGGTCGTACAGATGTATTCCTATGTGGAAGGGCAGTTCTTGACCGATGGCCTCTATCCGACGGCCTTCGCGGCGAGGCATCTTGCCAGCGTGGGATTCGTTGTCCTTCAGATCAAGAAGAAGGCCGATACCTTATCCGAAGCCGATCCCCAAATCCATCTGGAGGGCTACCGCAGCGCGATCGAGAGCCTCGCTGCGGCTGGCATGGTCGATCGCAACCGAGTGGGCGTGGTGGGCTTCAGTTGGACTTGTTGGTATGCCGTCAACGCTCTCATCCAAGACCCAAAGCTCTTTGCGGCGGCGACGATTGCCGATGGGCTCGACAACAGCTATATGCAATATCTGATCTTCGGAGTCGGGTCCCCGCTCCGCCGTCAGATGGAACGGATACGGGGGACAAGCCCATTTGGGGATGGGTTGAAGAAGTGGGTCGAAGAGGCTCCTGGTTTCCATCTCGATCAGGTGCAAGCACCCGTTCGCATTGAAGCAATCAATCCCGGTTCGGTGCTTCAGGAGTGGGAACTGTATGCCTCGCTCCGCATCCAGAACAAACCAGTCGATCTAATCTACTTCCCGCATGGCACCCACATCCATCAGAAGCCAATGGAACGCCTCGAATCGCAACAAGGAAACGTAGACTGGCTTCGATTCTGGCTGCAAGGCTATGTCGATCCAGATCCCGCGAAGCAGGCGCAGTACAAACGCTGGCAGGCATTGCGACCGACCGTGACGGCGATGCAATCTCCGAAAGCCCAAACGGCACACGATTCGCCAACCGAAAAGAAAGTCCAGCCTCTCCCGTGAGTCCGGGAAAGGCTGGACCGTTTCGAAAGGCGAATACCGCCCCTTACTCGTCTGCCTGGTACGCAGCCCCATTGGTCAGGAGGTTGCTGCCGGCTTCGGATTGGGGCGCGATCTTCACGCTCTTGATGGTGGATGTGGCGTTGAGGGTGCTTGTGATCTTCGGTTGGATATAGCGCATGGGATGTTCCTCGTTTCGTGTTCAAATTTCCGTCCATGTCGGATGACATACACCGGCATGAGCGGATCTCGTGAGCCGCCGTCAGGCGGTCAATCTTAAGCCGGCATTACCGGTTCGATTTCGGTCCCCCAGAACCATGGATCGAAGCCATAGTTCAAGAGCAATCGTTCTGAGCATTGCTTGCCAATGGGCCGGATCTCCTTCTGCTGTCCGTCGCAGGCAGCTTTGCAGCGTCTCCCGATCGACGAGTCCGGCGTCAGCGAGCATGGGATGGGCGAACAGTTCTTTCAGGCCGCCATGCGCCTGTTGGAGAGCGTGGAGTGGCGCTCGAAGTTGATAGGCCTTGCGCCGCCTCTCCAGCACCTCGGTCGGAACGATGTGTGCCAGCGCCCTCCGCATGAGCGAACGCCGCCGTCCAGGTCGCAGAATCTGTTCACGGGGAATGCTGAAGAGATAGTTCACTAGATCTTTGTCGAGGAAGGGGTATCGGTACTCGGGCCGCACGAGCAACTGCGGAAACAGATGCGGGAGGGTCTCTATGACGGACCACCAGGCATGGTCGTTATCAAGGGCATGAGGTGTGGTCCCCAGACGGGAACGAACACTCCCGTAGGTGAACTCCATCTCGCGGCTGCGGTTCCGCAACGACGGAAGGATCCACGGTGGAACATCGCGACCTTTCGGCTTCGAACGGAGATAGAGAGACGCAGCGTAGCCCGCTGTTCGGCCAAGGGTAAACAGAAGCGGACTGCGATCGACAAGCGACCATGCGATGGACTGGCGTAACAGGGTACGGACCTTGCCAGAGGCCAGATAGTCAGCAAGTTCGGGCAGCGGATCGGGGATGCCGCCTAACACCTCGTCGCCCCCGATCCCGGAAAGGACGCTTCGATAGCCTTTCCGCCACACGCTGTCACGGAACCGGCGCTCTTGTTCGATTGAGAAGCTGTCCGCACCAGGGAGTAGATACGTGCCGTCCGCTCCGTCGTATGGCGCGAACGTTCTCTGGGAAAAGGCCATGTCGAGGTGGGTGCCCACCTTCCCGCGTCTCGCTTCGGTAATGGAGAAATACGGCCTCTCGTTCAAGGAAGCTTCTGCGTCGTCGTAAAACGACACCGTGTCGAGAAGTTCTGACTTCGGATGAGTCGACCGGCGGATCTCATCGGACATGCAGACGATGGCGGTTGAATCCATCCCTCCACTCAGTTGGGCAAGAATCGGAGCTCCTGGTCCAGTCCTCCGTGCGACGGACTGGTGGAAGAGAGTTAGGAAGCGCGCTTCATAGTCTGCATCTGTGTCGTATGGATTGGCCGCCTTCACCGCAGGACTCCAGTGCCGGTGCAGGCTGATTCTGCCGCTGCGAATCTTGACGTAGTGAGCTGGCGGCACGGAACGAACACCGTCATAGGGCGTGAGGTCGTATACGAAGCGGCCGGCAAGGTAGCAGGCTGCATAATCGTGCGAGAGTCGCAAAGGAATGTCCTTTGTCCGGAACGCATCCAGATAGGTGGCCCATGTCACTTCGCTTTGCGCATGATGGAAATAGAGCGTCCTGGTGCCGGCATGATCTCTTGCAAGGTAGAGGCACTGATCGTTCTCGGACCACAGAGCCAACGCCCAATCCCCAACGAGACGGGAGAAGCAGTCTTCGCCCCACTGCACAAAACTCGCGAGCACAATCTCCGAGTCCGACCGATCTTCAATCCTCAGATCCCTTGAGAGTTCCTGATAGTTATCGAGACGACCGTCAAAGCACACTGCATCACGATGAGGTCCTTGGGTCGGGCCTTGTTCCAAGGCGGAGCGCAGATGGCTGAAATATGGATGGAACCCCATCGCAAGGCTACCTTGGACATGCACCGAGCCTGGCCCCGTGGCGTATCGTTCCATGACGGAGCCCAAAGATCGCAGGCTCGATGGAGTGATTGGATCTCCGCTTTCTTTCAACACCCCGTAGATGATGCTCATCACGCACCCCGTTTAGCAGCGTTCCAACACCTGGAAGATTTCCGCGATATAGGGCTTGTCGTTGACGACCTGTCCATTGATCTCGACCCATGCGTGGGAATGGAATGGAAGCAGTTGCGCGCCGATCACCATCTCGGCGCTCCAACCGTGACGGCGCAGCAGGATGGCCGTCGCTGCGGATCGCTGGAGACAAAGCACGCGCTTGAAGTAGAAGACACAAGCAAGATCGATGGCGTCAGAGATCTCGCGCCCGCTCGGCTGTCGATCTGCCACAGCGTGGAGTCGCTGCTTCCGCACCACCGCGTGTATCCGTTGAAACCCGCGGAAACGCATCAACCAATCGCAGTACAGCAGTAGGAGCCAGCTTTGAACGACATGTCGTGACATGAATCCTCCAACTCTTCGATCAAACGGAGAGTGCCCTGCGCAGTGCTGGCTCCCGTGCCGCCCGATCCATGGAACGGGCGATCCCCCGGACATAGGCTTGCCGTCGCGGATCGTCTCGCAGCGGTGTCCGAAACCAGTCTCCACGTGCGAAGATCGCCGATCCAGCAGCCACGAGAGGTGCCAAGGCAAAACCTTCTTCGAGAGACCTTGGATCGCATATTCCGGACATCGCCCTTCTGTACCTCTCCTTGAGGTGTTTGTCGCAGGAGAGTTTGAGGACTTCGTCTTCGATTGGATTGAGCAGAAGGAGATGTTCCAGGGTGACAAGCGGGTTCCCCACATACGCCTCACACCAATCGATAAAGACACAGCGGTCCTGCGCCACGACGATGTTGCCGAGATTCATATCCCCATGTAGAACCGTGTCCGGGACATTCAAGTTCTCCATGCAACTGCAAACATCCTCGAAAAGCGTCTGAAGCTCCAGCAACCGCTTCGCCTGGATACGCGGCACCTTGGTGGAGGTCTGATTTGCCATCGCCTCTTCCATGTAAGAAAACAGCGCATCCGCTTCGCTCCGCAACACATGCGTTCTGTGGTCCACCGCGCCAGCCTGGAACAATTCGCAGTGCGACTCCACAGTGCGGACCTGTAGCGCGGCGAGGGTATCGACTGCGGCTTCCAATACACGTAGAACTCCGGATGCTTCGTTCGGCAACATCGCGATACCGTCGCCTTCACCACGCATGAGCCAGGCATTCCAGGCGGGAATCTCCGCCACGACTTCAGGAACAAAGCCTCGGCAAAGTCTGGAGAGCAGCGACAAGACCACGCGTTCGTGAGTGTTGGGCGCTCCGGTTGCTTTGAGCCAAAAGTCGCCTTCGTCTCTCATCCGAAAGCGCACAAGGGAAAAGGCTCCGCCCGCGTTGAATTGATCCACATCCGCCACGGAGGACACTTTCCTGCCTGTCGACTCCTCCAGATATGCGATGGCTTCATGGATCCAACCGATGCAGGCGAATGGGCTCGCGATATCGCCGTCAAGCATCGCTTGCAGGAGGGTGCTCTCCTGTTCCGAAAGCTCGCAGCTTGGAATCTGTTCCGATCGGACTTTTCTGAATGTTCCAGGAACGTCGCTTCGCAGGAGTTCCGCAATCGCACAGGGCGACACGCTGTCACTCGTCTCCAGAATGTCCAGGATCAGAACCGCAAGTCCCCACTCGTTACGAAGTCTCACCTGCAACTGTCTGGCGGGACGTGTCCCTTGCTCCACGAGGATGCGCACCAAACAAACATGGCTTTCACTCTCCAACGCATACAAGTCGCGGGACTCTGGATGCACGAGAACAACGCGATATTGGTTCGCATCTTGATGGGTTGCTGATGTCATGGCCTTCTCCTCTGCACCGTCAGTGAGACAACAAACGCTGCGCCTGTAATGCCGCAACGAAGCCGGCCACATCGCGTGCCACAACCTCAAGTGGCTCTCCCGTGTCGCGGGACAGGCTGTCAATGATGCTCTCCAAGCTGTCCCCTCGCTCCAACCCTTGCCATACGTAGGCTCCTGTCGAGTTGAGGGTTGCGATGGAGCCCAATCTTGTGTCGAGCACAGCCGCTCCATCCTGGTTTGCGATGGTTCGCAGATGAGAGTTGTCGTTCATGATGGCCCTCGGTAGGACCGTTGGTCGCAATGCGGGACCCCCGGTGAAGACGAGCTTACCCCTGCCGCATTCCCTCGCAAGGGGAAACTGCTTTTTGGCCAAACATACTTCGCACTCAGAAAACACGGGGTTTCCAGACGCTGAGAGCCCTATTCTGTGTGCAGGGAAATAGCCTGTTTCGGCCAAACTTACGAAGCCGTGCCAGCGCGTGCTCCGCAGTCCTAGACGGGTACGGCGACGCCGGTGACCCGGCCAAAATTACCCAACTCCTCCGGGTCGAACACGATCTTGGCATTGCCCTCTTGATGACTGGTGAGGAGCGCAAACCGGTTTCCATCTCGTTCCAGATAGCCGCAGAACGTCTCGATCCCTCTGCGGAGGACGTAGAGAGGCCGCGACCAACCCTTCTTGCTCCAATCGCTCCGCGTGTCGGGCATTGCCGTGAGTTGCTCAAGCAGCAGCCAGGAGCCAGGCGTGATCTGCGGATGAAGTTCTCGGATCGGACTTCCCTGTGCCAGTCGCACGATACGGTCGTCCCAGCGGCGCAGTTGGGGAAACTTTGTTCCCAGCAGCGGAGGCCACTCTCCGAATTCGTTTCGTCGCCTCTCCCAAACATCTTTCGGCGTGGGTGCATTCGCTGCCTGGCGCGGCGTGGAGAGTTCATCAAGGTTCTTCGTTGCCAGCAAGGTTTCGAGCGAGAATCGGTTCGTGTCGCGAATCATGTAACCGCTCGATTGCAGTGCGTCGGTGTAACGCGCAAAGTGACTCAGCGTCAGTTGCAGCAGTGCATGGACGTGCGGCTCGGATGGGCCTGGACTCCTATAACGTCGCGATGTCCGCTCACTGAGTTTCGAATGCAAGTTTGCGGTAAGGATGCTTTGGACCTGCCGTTCTTCCTCCTTCGAGCGCCGGAATCGTCTGTGTCCAGTGGCGAGGAGACGGTCGCGGGTGCGATGTTCCCAAGGAAGGATGAGGTCGGCGCTGCCTTCATAACTCGCAAGCGATAGTGGGGAATATTCAGGTACGGGCAGACGGGCGGAAAACATGCGAATACGTCCGGCAATCCGCACGGCTCTCGGATAAGCGAATTCTTGAGGCCCGCTATAGTTGCGCTCTAGCGTCAAGAGTTGCAGCCTGCCGCGACCGACAACGCAGCGACTACATCGGTAGCCGTTTGGAAACTGAAGCAGATAGATGGAACGCGGGTTGGGTTGGCGCGTCTCCTCTTCGTCAATAGGCTCCACCAGGGCCATCGCTCCCGGAGGCAAGCTAGACCCCAGACTGTCCTCGGTTCCGACATGAACGTAAAACGTGCCTGGTCGGCGCCATGCTGAGCCTTTCAACGCTCGCGTGGGGACATCGCGTTGCCATCCTCGCACCAACTCGCTGAGCGTCGCGTCGAAATCGAAGGCCTCCGAAGGAGCCAGTTCCAAAGGCAAATCCATGAGGAGGTCGCGTTCAAAGACGTAAGACTCCACGATGTGAGTACGTCCCCCGTTCAGCCGCAGGTCGTATTCGCGGATGGCCGCCAGGTCATAGCCAAACAAGCGGTGCGCGCCCTCCACCGTCAGCGAAAACACGTCAGCGACCTCAAGCAGCATACTCAGCGTGGGATGGTCTCCCGTCCGGCGCAGGTTTGACAGGAGGTTCTTGGTGACGAGTTCACGTCGTTCAAACGCGTGGCGCTCGCGGTCATTCGACGGCTTGATCTGCCGATGCAGATCCCGTAGATGGACCAACGCATCCATGATCTCGGCCCGTGGAACGTTGCGATACACAGCGAAGGCTTCTCCTCGAAGAACTCAGCGTCGGAGCTGTGACCTTGCGGAAAATGAGGACCCGAGGGTCACACACCGTTACGTGAACATCGCGTACATGACTGCTTTGCCAGCAAAACAAGCCTACTACGTACCCTAATCCCAAATCGCCAGGAAAGGCTTGTAGCCACCTCGTCTCTTCCTGTTGCCTTTGTTAGCAAGTTTGCCTCTACCTTTCAAAATTCGCAAGAAGACACGAATCTCGGAAAGAGCCAACACAAGCTCTTCCAGGCCGAATTCTGTTTCCTGAATGCTTACCCCATGTCGTTGCGAAGGGGAGGAGCGATCCTCCCTGTCTCCAGCCGCTACGCGTCTTCCGCCACCCTCCTCAGCGGCCTGTTCCTGCCGCAACGCGACCCTGACAATTCCTGCGTGCTTGATGCACGCGAATAAGGAAACCAAACCTCGCTGAGGGCGCTGCCCTGGCGCGGCGCAAGGGGTTTCCCAACAGTCTTCCGCGCTGCGCTTGTGCAGACCTTCGCTTCGCTCGTCCTCCGCTTTGCTCCGGATGGGAGATACCCCTCCCCTTGCGCCTTGCCGCCCCGCCTTCGCCAGGAGGCGTTCGGCATGTAGGTACATGCCACGCATGGCATGAAAAACAACGGCAACCGCTAAAGGAGACAACACCATGAGCAATGCAGCTATTACCACGAACAATGCAACCCCCATCGAAAGCAAGAAGCCATCCACCAAGCAGGAACTCATCGCCGCCAATATCAAGCTCTTGATTGAGCAGTTGGAAGCGGGACAGTCCGACGCCCTCACCAACTACCTCAACGCGATGAGTCGTTTCCATTCGTATTCCTTCGGGAACGTTTTGGAGATAGCGCGGCAAATGCCAGCCGCAACGCGCGTGGCCGGGTTCTGGACGTGGAAGAACCTTGGCCGCTCCGTGAAGGCGGGACAGAAGGGCATCCGCATCCTTGCTCCCATCGTCGGTGTTAGCGCCAAGAAGGACACCGAAGCGCAGAAGGACATCACCAAGCAGAACGAGCGCATCTTGCTCGGATTCAGAAATGCCTACGTCTTCGATATTTCGCAGACCGATGGGGTAGACCTGCCAGAGATGCGCGAAGTCTCTGGCGACCCCGGAGGGAATATCGACCGTTTGGCCGCGTTCCTCAGCAGCAAGGGCATTCAGCTTGTCTACAACGAGAAGATTGCACCCGCTCTCGGCATGAGCTACGGCGGGCGCATTGCGCTTCTGCCCGGACAGTCTAAGGCGGAAACCTTCGCCACGCTTGTCCATGAAACGGCACACGAGCTGTTACATAAAAGTGACCGTCGCACCGCGACCACCAAGACGGTACGCGAAACCGAGGCCGAGGCTGTTGCATTCGTTGTCGGTAAGGCCGTCGGGATGGTGACGGGTTCGGCTTCGGCAGATTACATCCAGCTTTACAAAGGCAATGCATCCTTACTGGCGGAATCGCTGGAAGTCATTCAGCAGACGGCCAGCATCATCCTTGCTGCACTGGAGCCGCCCACGGCGGAGGAAGTTGCCACCGACGAACTCGCGGAGGTGGCAGCATGAAGACATTACTTGCCATCTTGCAGAAGGCGGGAGGCTGGAGACCCAGCCTCTACGTCAAGATCGATAATCCACCGTACATGCCGCTTGTGATTGAGGCGATGGATGAGTCCGGCCCCTTTGGACTGCCCGCAATCTCGGTCTGTCACTACGGCGAACAGAATGGCGATGCCATGCGCGACCCGGAGATGTGCTTCGAGCTTGGCTTCGCAGGTGGCGCACACCTGATTCCGTTCAGTTGGCGCAACGATTACGTTGCCGTGGAGCAAGTCTCACGAGCAATCGTCAACGGCCATTATGTTGCGTTGCTCCAGCTTCAGGAACAACACGAGAAGTTTGCCCGGACGTGGGACAAGAACCTGCGATTGCAGGGATATACAGAAGTCTTCACGGACAAGTGCATCCTCGGCTAGTCCGCTCCCATCGTGGAGCGGAACCGAGCCCGACGTGTTCCGTTCCGTGCTTTCACCCTTAGCCGCTCGAAAGGAGCTTGTCATCATGGAAACCCAAATCGTAAATGCCACCGAGTACCGGAACGTCCCACTGTCTGTACTTACCGAGTCGAAGACCAACCCGCGCCGGACCTTCGAGCCAATCGCGTTGAAGGAACTCGCCGAGTCAATCCGTACCCAGGGCGTATTGTCTCCGCTGTTAGTGCGACCTCTCACCGATAACGGTTTTGAGATCATCGCAGGGGCAAGACGGTATCGCGCCGCTCAGATGGCCGAACAAAGCACCGTTCCCGTTCGCATCGTCAACCTTTCCGATGCCGCATCCTTAGAAGCACAGCTAGTGGAGAACCTGATTAGGTCTGAAATCCACCCGATGGAAGAGGCGCAGGGCTTTCGCGCTTTGCTGGACTTGGACGAACCCAAGTACAGCATCGAGCAGATCGCCGCGAAGGTTGGGAAATCGCCCACCTTTGTCGCTTCGAGGTTGAAGTTAGCAGACCTTGTACCCGCTGCCGTCGAAGCGTTCTATGCCGACGAAATCGGCGTAGGCCATGCGCTGCTGCTGGCAAAACTGCCAGCCAATCAGCAGGAAGCCGCGCTCTCCGCTTGCTTCAAAGAGGTCTACAACAACGGAGCCAAGCCAGCGCGTATCCTGCTACCCGTCCGCAACCTGCAATTCTGGATTGATAGCAACATCCTGTTAGTCCTGAAGGATGCGCCGTTCAACAAGCGGGACGCGCAGCTTGTTCCCACGGCTGGCAGTTGTGCCGACTGCCCCAAGCGGACGGGACATAACAAGTTGCTGTTTGGCGATGACCTCGGCAGGCAGGGCGACCGCTGCACCGATCCCGGCTGCTACGCTGCCAAAGTCTCGGCTCATGTCGCATCGACCATCGCCGCAAAGCCGGAGTTGGTACAGATCAGCACCGCTTATGGTGGACAGAAGGAAGGTAGCCCGGTACTCCCACGCAACAAGTACACCGCCATTCAGGAGGAGAAGCCGAAGGACAAGCAGCAAGCCCAAAGGCCGGAGTACAAGACCTGCAAATTTACGACCGAGGCCATCATCACCGAAGGGAGCGACGTTGGCACCATCCATAAGGTATGCGCCAATCCGTCCTGCCCGGTGCATCATCCGAAGCAGCAAACCAGCCGCAACGATGAGAAGTGGAAGGCCGAGCAGGAAAAGCAGCGGAAGGAACAGGCCATCGCCACCGCGACCGGTCTCCGTGTACTTGCTGCCATCGGTTCCGCTGTCCCGGTTCGCCTGATGAAGCGTGACCTAGTCTTCATCCTTGAGAAGCTGGTCAGCGTCATGGATGAAAGCCGAGTCGAGACGCTGGCGCGGCAGCATGGCATCCGGCAAAATCGCGATGATGGAGGCATAACGAAGACCCTTACCGCCTTCCTCCGTCGCGCCGACGAAGGCACTTTGTCCCAGATGTTGCTTGAGTCGAGCATCTTGCTTGCAGCCACGCGCGGCAACCCCGCCGCGGTGCTGAAGGATGCCGCCACCGCCTACAAAGTGGACACCGACGCCATCACTGCCAAGGTGAAGCAGGAGTTCGCCGCCAAGGAGAAGGCAAAGAAAACGGCGCAGCCCGTACCCAAAGCCACGAAGAAAGCAGCCTAATCATTCCTCTACCGAGGGGCAGCAACCCGCTGTCCCTCGTTTCTTATTTGAAAAATCGCGCAGGGAGAACCCGTGCCGGTTTCTCCCTGCCACCCTCATCCGCCCACCCCGGCCCCCGCTCGCCGGCTGCGCGCCGGAGTCAAGTTCCTCCTCCGGCCTTCCCCTGTATCGCACTCGTTATCTCTCAGTCGCTGCGCAATCCCTCTTGCCAATCTCTTCGTGCGTTCTCTCTTTATTGTGCGGGCCCCTACTTTGACCAGTGATCGAAGCGAACGGCAGGTCAGCTCACGCAGTGTGTGTTCGGGTTATCGGAATAATGCTTCGCTTACTCTTCTATAATCTGGTGCAGCAATACATAGAGGAGATTCGGAGTTCATTATGCATTAGGGGCTCCAAACCTGAACATGGAAGTCATCGACAATGTCAATCGCTTCCTTGGTGACGACCTCAAGCGGTCGCTCACGCCCAATTCCAAGGTGTCTATTGCTGCTTCAACGTTTTCGATCTATGCGTTCGAGGCTCTGAAGCGCCAACTGGAATCGGTCGAGTCTCTGCAATTCATCTTCACGACTCCCACCTTTGTTCCGAGCGAGGTTACGGAACGCACGCGCCGTGAGGTTCGCGAGTTCCACATCCCTGAGCCTTCTAAAGAAAAGGGGCTCTTCGGCACAGACTTTGAGCTGCGGCTCAAGAACAAGCTAACGCAGCGCGCCATTGCTAAGGAGTGTGCGGACTGGATTCGGCGTAAAGCCCAATTTCGCTCCAATCGAAGCGGTGCGCCCATGCAGCAGTTCGCCTGCGTGAAATCGCCAGAGCAAGAGGCCGTCTACATGCCGCTGCATGGCTTCACGGCAGTCGATTTGGGCTATCAGCCTGGGAATGCTGTCTCCAACTTTATCAATCGGATGGACGAGCCGACTGCAACGCGCACGTTCATTCAACTCTTCGATCAGATCTGGAGAGATGCCGAGAAGGTTGCGGACGTGACAGACCTCATCTGTGACCATATCGCTTCGGTCTATCAGGAGAACTCACCCCAGCGCATCTACTTCCTGATGCTCTACAGCATCTTCAGCGAGTTCCTCGAAGATATCAACGAAGATGTTCTGCCCAATGAACGCACGGGCTATCAAGAGAGCATCATCTGGAACAAGCTCTACCACTTTCAAAAGGATGCTGCCACCGGCATCATCAACAAGCTGGAAACCTACAACGGCTGCATCCTGGCCGATAGCGTTGGCCTTGGGAAGACATTCACGGCGCTCGCCGTCATCAAATACTATGAGCTTCGCAATAAATCGGTACTGGTCCTGTGCCCGAAGAAACTTGCCGATAACTGGCTCACCTACAAGGGCAACCTCAAAAATAATCCACTGTTGAAGGATCGTCTCTGTTTTGACGTGCTCTGCCATACCGATCTTCTTCGGGAACGCGGAGAATCGCTTGGATTGAACTTGAGCCGCGTGAACTGGAGCAACTACGATCTCGTCGTCATCGACGAATCGCATAACTTCCGCAACGACGACGCCTTCAAGGACCGTGAGACCCGTTACCAGTATCTGATGAACAAGGTCATCAAGCAGGGAGTTCGCACGAAGGTGCTGATGCTTTCTGCCACTCCGGTCAACAATCGGTTCAACGACCTCAAGAATCAGCTTGCCCTTGCTTACGAAGGCGAGCCGGAGGCTCTTAGCTCGAAGCTCAAAGCAACGCGGAACGTGGATCAGATCTTCCGTCGGGCGCAGGCAGCATTCAACACCTGGTCAAAGCTGCCTCCTGAAGAACGGACCCCGAAGGCGATTCTCGCGGCTCTGGATTTCGACTTCTTTGAACTGCTCGATTCAGTAACAATTGCCCGTTCCCGACGCCACATCACGACCTTTTATGACACGAAGGAAATCGGCGAGTTCCCAACGCGTCGCAAGCCGCTGTCCTTCCACTCGCCTTTGACCCAACGGACGGACGTAATCGGCTTCAACGAGATATTCCTGAACCTGACCACTCTCAAACTTGGCGTCTACACGCCGGTCAGCTACATCTTGCCCAGCCGATTGTCTCGCTATGAAGACCTCTACGATACCGAGGTCAGCAGCGGCGGCGGGAAACTCAAGCAGATCGACCGGGAGAAAAGCCTGCGCTCGCTGATGACCGTCAATCTGCTCAAGCGGCTGGAGAGTTCAGTCCATTCCTTCCGAATCACGCTGAAAAAGCTCCAGCAGATTCACATTTCTACTCTTAGCCGGATCGAAAACTTCCGCAAAACCGGCCAGGATGGAACCTTCGCCGACTTCTCGCCTACGTTCGAGGACACCAGCCCCGACGAGGACATCGAATTTCTCGACCCGGAAGACCTGCCATCCGAGCAGCAGACCGGCGGCAAGGTCAATATCCAGCTCGGTGACATGGACCTCCCTTCCTGGGAGCATGATCTCCAAGCCGATCTTGCCGTGATCGAAACGCTCTTAGGCGAGATGGAAAAGGTGTCTCCGGCCGACGACGCCAAGCTCCAGCAATTGAAGGATCAAATTCTCGCCAAGATCGACGCTCCGATCAATCCCGGCAATCGCAAGGTGCTGGTCTTTACGGCGTTCGCCGATACCGCCGACTATCTCTATGAGCATCTCGCGCCCCTCCTCCGAGAGCGGCACGGACTCCACACAGGCCGTGTCGTCGGCTCAGATCGACCAAAGTCCACGCTGACGCGCAGGTCGGACTTCCAAGAACTCTTAATGCTGTTCTCGCCAATCTCTAAAGAGAAGGCTCTCCTGCTACCCGAGGTCAAGGACGAGATCGACCTGCTCATCGCCACCGATTGCATCTCCGAGGGCCAGAACCTTCAGGACTGCGACTACCTCATCAACTACGACATCCACTGGAACCCGGTCCGCATCATCCAGCGATTCGGTCGCATCGACCGCATCGGCTCTAAGAACGCCTCCATCCAGCTCGTCAACTACTGGCCGGACATCTCGCTCGACGAATACATCCGGCTCAAGGAGCGGGTCGAGAGTCGCATGGTCATCGCCGACGTAACGGCCACAGGTGACGATAACCCCCTGGACGGCAAATCCAACGACCTTGCCTACCGCAAGGAACAATTGCGCCGGATGCAGGAAGAGGTCATCGAGCTTGAAGACCTGAAGGCTGGCGTCAGCATTACCGACCTCGGCTTGAACGACTTCCGCATGGATCTTCTTAATTATGTGAAGACCGCTGGCGACCTCTCCAAGCTCCCCAGCGGGATGCACGCCGTTCTCCCCGCTGCACCAGAGCGCGGCCTCGTGCCCGGCGCGATCTTTGCGCTGCGCAATCGGAACGAGAGCATCCATATCAGCCAGCTCAACCGGCTTTACCCCTACTATCTGGTCTATGTCGGGATGAACGGCGAGACGATCCTGCCGTACACCGAGGTCAAGCGTCTGCTGGACCTGGTTCGCTCAGTCGCCAAACCGTGTGATGCGCCCATCCCTGCGGCTTACGTCCCCTTCAACACCCGCACTCAGGATGGCCGCGAGATGCGGGTCTACTCGGACCTGCTCACCGCCGCCATCCGTTCCATCGTCCAGCTTGATGAAGAAAAGGAGCTGGACAGCCTGTTCTCCGGTCCACAGTCCACCGCGCTCACCGGCACCGCCGCCGGTCTGGACGACTTCGAGCTGATCGCTTTTCTGGTCGTCGAAGACCTTGCCGCTGGTTCTGTAGAGATAGGGGAGTAAGCCGATCTCATGTTCGACTATCCCCAGCGCGCCCGGAAAGACCGAGTCCTACCCAAGAACAAGATCTATGACAATTCGCGTCCCTCCCGCGCCGTGCGGGAGCGTTTCGTCGCTCAGATCGATCAGATTGTCTGGCGGTACGTTCTGGGGCCGGGCAACCTGAATCTGCCGCCGACCCCGGCGGTCCGAGAGATTCAGGTATTCGAAATCGCTCTCAAGACCGGGGAACTCCGCGAGGACGTACTCCGCACCATCGACCGGGCTATTCCGTCCCTGCTCTTCTTCGAGCTGACCTTCCTGAAACGTGTCCGGTTTGTCGCCGCCTACAAGCGGGCAAGCGAAGCAGGGACCAATCCGACCGTCGTAGAGACGTACTTTGAGACGCCTTGGCTGGACGCTGCCGCTCCTCGCCAGCCACTCCCCGTGGCGCTCGATATGGCCGGACTGTATGAACAGATGCTCCGCCAGCATATCGCCGCCAGTCCTTTCGCCCTGCGGTCGCGAGCTGGGGAACCTCTGGAGACAACAGTCGAGCGCGTAGCGAAGATTCGCGGCAAGCGTAGGGAGTGCAAGCAACTGGAGTCGAAGCTGCGCAAGGAGATTCAGTTCAATCGCAAGGTGGAAATCAACGCGGAGCTGCGTCAGCGTCAGGCGGAGTTGGCCGAGTTGGAACGATAGACCGGATCGGGAAGAGGACGACTGGGCTCAGGACTGTAAAGTAGTTAAGAAGCGAAATCCGAACTGAGCTGCTCCCACAAACTTGAAAGTGCTGCGCCTATCGCCATGCCAGAAAAACTGAAGATGCACACCCCCGACCATACGGCCCAGAACATCCAGAAGCTGGCCGAGCTGTTTCCCGGTTGCGTGACAGAAATCCGCGATACAGAGGGAAAGGTCACGCAAGGCATCGACTTCGACCAGCTTCGGCAGGAGCTCTCCGGGAGCATCGTCGAAGGCCCGCGTGAACGGTATCACCTCGATTGGCCCGGCAAGCGAGAGGCGATCCTTGCCGCTAATGCTCCCATCGCCAAGACTCTGCGCCCAAGTCGCAATGAGAGCGTCAACTTCGACACAACGAAGAACCTGTTCATTGAAGGTGACAACCTCGACGCCTTGAAGTTGCTCCAGGAGACCTATCTGGGGAAGGTCAAGCTGATCTACATTGACCCACCGTACAACACAGGGAATGACTTCATTTATGAAGATGATTTTGCCGAAGACAGCGAAGGCTATCTGCTTCGCTCAAACCAGAAAGACGAAGCAGGCAATCGGATGTTGGCGAACACTGAAGCCAACGGTCGCTTCCATTCGGATTGGTTATCGATGTTGTACCCACGCTTGCGGCTTGCCCGAAATGTTCTGAGCGAGGATGGCGCAATATTTGTCAGCATCGCGGACCACGAGGTCCATAATCTCCGCATCATCATGAATGAGATTTTTGGTGCGGAGAATTTTGTTGCATCAATCATCTGGCAAAAGGTTTATTCACCGAAGAACTCGGCTCGTCATTTTTCTGAAGATCACGACTACATCTTGGTTTATGCAAGAAACGAGACTCTTTGGTCGCCTACGCTGCTTCCCCGAACTCCAGAAATGGAGGCGCGATACATTAATCCCGACAACGATCCACGCGGCGTGTGGAAGCCAGGTGACCTTTCAGCACGTAATTTCTACGGTGAAGGTACATATCCCATAACATGCCCATCCGGTCGAGTCGTTGAAGGACCTCCGCCAGGCACCTATTGGAGATATTCAAAGCCAAGATTCAAAGAACTTGATCTCGATGGAAGAATCTGGTGGGGCCTAGATGGCAACAATGTGCCTGCAATCAAGCGATTCTTGACAGAGGTAAAAGCTGGTAGGGTTCCACAAACCTTGTGGACCTATGAAGAAGTGGGGCACACGCAAGAGGCAAAGAAGGAACTCCTAGCGCTAGTGCGTTTTCCAGGCTCTGACTCAACCTTTGAGACCCCGAAGCCGACTAGGATGCTCAAACGCATCCTCCAGATAGCGACATCGCCCGAGGAGGGTGCGCTAGTTCTCGATTTCTTCGCCGGTTCGGGCTCAATGGCGCACGCAACCTTCGCACTAAATGCCGAGGACGGCGGCGACCGTCGCACGATCTCCGTACAAATCGCCGAAACTCTCAGTCTTCCGGCAGACAATGGGCATTCTCTACAAACCATTGCAGATGTGTGCAAAGAGCGCATAAGAAACGCCGGTGCAAAAATCAAGTCTGAGACTGCTCTCACAGCGCCGGATCTCGACACCGGATTTCGGGTATTAAGAATCGACACTTCCAACATGAGGGATGTGTACTACGCTCCAGATGCAGTCGCGCAAGGCGATCTCCTCGGGCAAGTCGACAATATTCGTACCGATAGGTCACCCGAGGACCTCCTGTTTCAAGTGCTGGTCGATTGGGGACTGGACTTGGCCTTACCAATCGCGCAGGAGAAGATCGAAGGCAAGCAGGTATTCTTCGTTGACGATAACGCGCTTGCCGCTTGCTTCGATGCCGGAGTGACAGACGAGATGGTAAAAGCCATCGCTCAGCGCAAGCCGCTCCGTGCCGTCTTCCGCGACAGCAGCTACGGCACGGACAGCGTGAAGATCAATGTCGAGCAAATCTTCAAACTCCTCTCGCCCGAGACCGAAGTCAGGAGCATCTAGATGGCTCATGCTGCGCTGACCCAGACTCTGGATAAGCTCATCGCCACTTGGGAAAACGAAGTGGTGGAGTTCAAACAAGCGGGGAATACCTATGACACGGACAAGATTGGAGAATACTTTTCCGCATTGAGCAATGAGGCGAATCTGCGCGGGCTGGATCATTCGTGGCTGGTATTCGGAGTGAACAATAAGACCCGCACAGTTGTTGGCTCCGACTATCGAAGTGAGCCTGAACGGTTGCAGAGCCTGAAACATCAGATTGCCCAGAACGCAGACCCGAGCATTACGTTTCGGGAGATTCACGTATTGAATCACCCGGATGGACGGGTAGTGCTCTTCGAGATTCCAGCCGCGCCACGCGGCATTCCTATCTCATGGAAAGGGCATTATTACGCGCGGGCTGGCGAAAGTCTCGTCTCTCTGGGATTGGACAAACAGGATGAGATTCGCCGGCAGACCCTGGCGGAAGATTGGACTGCGCAGGTGGTACCGGGAGCAACGGAAGCCGACCTGGATCAGGCCGCACTCGATAAGGCGCGCGACTCTTTTGCAAGTAAGTACGCGAACCGATTCGGAGCCGATGAGGTCAGAAGTTGGCCGTTGGCCACCTTTCTGGACCGTTGCAGGGTTTTGCAAAACGGCCAGATGACCCGAGCCGCGCTGCTGCTGTTGGGCAAGGCTGAGTCTGCCAGCCTTCTCTCACCCTATCCGGCGCAATTGACCTGGAAACTGGACGGGCCAGAGCGTGCTTACGAACATTTCGGGCCACCCTTTTTGTTGAGCACAAGCCGTCTCTATCAGCGCATCCGCAATATTCAGCTTCGATTGCTGCCGGAAGATGAACTGCTGCCTATCGAGATTTCAAAGTATGACCAGAGAATCGTGCTGGAAGCACTGCACAATTGCATTGCCCACCAGGATTACAGCAGGAATGGTCGCATTGTGGTGACGGAACAACCCGACCGGCTGCGATTCGAGAACGAAGGCTCGTTCTTTGAGGGGCAGCCGGATGATTACATCCCAGGGACGAAAACTCCGCGTCGCTATCGTAATCCGTTCCTTGCACAGGCAATGGTCGAGCTGAACATGATCGACACCATGGGCTACGGCATCCATGAGATGCATGAGCGCCAGGCCAAACGTTATCTCCCCTTGCCGGACTATGACCTAACGGAGGCCGGGGCCGTAAAGATTACCCTTTACGGCGGCGTGGTTGACTCGGGATACACGCGGCTGCTCATGCAGAAAACGGATTTGCCACTGACCGACATTCTCGCCCTGGATCGAGTACAGAAGAATTTGCCTATTCCAGAGAGCGCTGTCGCCCATTTGAAACGCGCCAGGTTGATTGAGGGCCGACGACCTCATCTTCATGTATCAGCCCTGGTGGCAGAGGCAACAGGGAGTAAAGCGGCCTATATCCGCACCCGCGCTTTGGACGATGTGCATTACGCCAAACTGTTGACCGATTACCTGAAGAAGTTCGGTACAGCGAGTCGTGCCAATATCAACGAGTTTCTCATCCCTAAGCTGAGCGAAGCGCTGACCGAAGAGCAAAAGTTGTCCAAGATCAACTACTTGCTGACGAAGTGGAGAAAGAGTGGGCTGATTCGGAATCTGGGTAGTGATCGATCGCCCGAATGGATGCTTGCAGAGAAAAAAGAGTAATTTGCAGAGAAAAACTGCCTGAAGAGAAGCGTAAACCATTGAAAGTAAACACTATTTTGCGGTTGGGTTTGCAGAGAAACCCCTCGCGAAAAATAGAAAAACGAAGAGAACGTCATGAAATTTCGCTTCAAGGTTCAACCCTTCCAAACCGAAGCTGTAGAGGCTGTAGCCGATTGCTTCCTTGGCCAGCCGCTCGATACCGGTCTGCGCTATCGCATCGACCCCGGTACGGTGCGGCAGGGCCAGACCCAGCGCCTGGAGATGGACGAGGGCTTCCGCAACCCCGACATCGCTCTGCCATTGCCCGCCGTCCTCAAGAACCTACAAGCCGTGCAGGTGCGGCAGAACCTTCCCGTCTCCGACGCCGTCAAGCAGACCGCCGTCTGCGATGTGAATCTCGACATCGAGATGGAGACCGGCACCGGCAAGACCTACTGCTACATCAAGACACTCTTCGAGCTCAACCGGCGTTACGGCTGGAGCAAGTTCATCATCGTCGTCCCCAGCATTGCCATCCGTGAAGGCGTCTTCCAGTCCCTGAACGACACCTCCGACCACTTTCTGGAGCAGTACGGCAAGCGGGTGCGCTTCTTCATCTACAACTCCAAAGAGTTGCACGAGCTGGAGAGCTTCAGCGCCGACGCCGGAATCAACGTGATGGTCATCAACGCCCAGGCGTTCAATGCGCGTGGCAAAGATGCACGCCGTATCTACGAAGAGCTCGACGACTTCCAGTCGCGTAAGCCCATCGACGTGATTGCCCGGAACCGCCCGATACTGATTCTTGACGAGCCTCAGAAGATGGAAGGCGCAAAGACGCTCGAGTCACTCAAGGAGTTCAAGCCGCTCTTCATCCTGCGTTACTCCGCCACGCACAAGCAGGAGCACAACAAGGTTTATCGACTCGACGCGCTCGACGCCTACAACCAGAAGCTGGTGAAGAAAATTGCGGTTCGCGGTATAGCCGTGAAAGGCCAGGCTGGAACGAGTGCGTATCTCTACCTGCAATCCATCGACATCTCCAAGGACAGAGCTCCCGTCGCTCGGGTCGAGCTGGAAGTTCGTCGCTCCAGCGGTATCAAGCCCGAGACCCGCATCTTGAGCAAAGGCGATAACCTCCATGACAAGTCCGACGAGTTGGATCAATATAAGGGCTTCGTCGTCTCCGACATCAACGCGCTGGACGGAACTCTGAGCTTTACCAATGGTGAGGTGCTCACCGTCGGGGATGCGCTCGGAGACGTGAACGAGAACGTACTACGCCGCCTCCAGATTCGCGAGGCAGTAGCCGCTCACTTTGAGAAAGAAGAGCAGCTCTTTGCAAAAGGCATCAAGGTACTGAGCCTTTTCTTTATCGACGAGGTAGCAAAGTATCGCGTCTACGAAGGAAGTGCAGAAAAGCAGGGCGAGTATGCCAGGCTCTTCGAGGAGGAGTACGACGCCAAGCTGAACGAGATTCTGACGTTGGAGGACAGCAAGTACAACCAATATCTGCGAGGCATTCCCACCGACCGCACGCACGAGGGTTACTTTTCCATCGACAAAAAGAGCAAGCGCCTTGTCGATCCAGAGACCGGTGCCCGGTCCAGCGACTCGGACGACGTTGACGCCTACGACCTGATCTTGAAGAACAAGGCGCGGCTACTGTCCCTGGATGAGCCTGTGCGCTTCCTCTTTTCACACTCTGCGCTGCGTGAGGGTTGGGACAACCCGAATGTATTCGTCATCGGCATGTTGAAGAAGAGCGGCGACAGTACGACGAGCCGACGCCAGGAAGTTGGGCGAGGTCTACGGCTGTGCGTAAACCAGAGCGGCGACCGAATGGACGATCCTGCGACCGTGCATGACATCAACGTGCTCACGGTCGTTGCAAGTGAAGGCTACAAGGAGTTCGTCGCGGGCCTGCAAAAGGACATCATGGCAGTACTGTCATCGCGCCCCCAGAAGGCGGATGCGGCTTATTTCACCGGCAAGATCCTCAAGACCGAGGCTGGCGACATCTCTGTGGCCCCGCAGATGGCGAACTCGATTGCCGCCTATCTCTTCGATAACGACTACGTTGACAAGGACGATAAGATCACCCCGGCCTACCATGAAGCCAAGCAGGCCGGAACGATTGCGCCTCTACCTGCAAAACTCGCCGCTCATGCGTCCGAGATTCTCCAGCTCATCGATTCGGTTTACAGCAAGGACCAACTGCCGGAGATCGAGAACGGACGCAAAGGCCAGCCCAATCCCCTGAATGCCAACTTCCACAAGAAAGCTTTCCGCGACCTATGGAGCCGCATCCACCAGAAGGCGATCTATTCCGTTCAGTTCGACACGGCGGAGCTGATAAAGAAGGGTGTCCAGACCTTGGACGCCGAACTCAAGGTTGCCCCGTTGCAATACGTGGTTCAACGCGGCGAGCAAGCAGCCGACACAACCTATGAGGCGCTCAAGGCTGGCGATGCGTTCCACTTGGAGGAGACGCAGACGGCCCAGCTCAAAACCTCGATCCAATCTTCCGTGCGATATGACCTGATCGGCAAGCTGGCGGAAGAGACAAAGCTAACGCGCGCGACCATTGGAGCTATTCTGAAGGGCATCAAGCCTTCGGTATTCGGACTCTATCGGGTGAATCCTGAAGACTTCTTGCGTGTTGCGTGTCGCCTCATCAACGAGCAGAAGGCGACAGTGATCGTCGAGCACCTCACGTACAGCGCGGTGGATGAGACCTATGACATCGACATCTTCACCCAGGAGAAGGAACGCAGGGACTTCAGCAAAGCGGTCAAGACGAATCTACACATCTACGATTACGTCTTCACCGACTCTCAGAACGAACAGAACTTTGTCAGGGAGCTCGACACAGGAACAGACATCGAGGTCTATTCAAAGCTGCCGAAGACCTTCTCCATTCCGACGCCAGTCGGAAGCTACAATCCCGATTGGGCGATCGCTTTCAAGCAGGGAACGGTCAAGCACATCTACTTCATTGCCGAAACGAAGGGATCGATGTCGTCAATGGAACTGCGTGAGATCGAGAAGTCAAAGATCGAATGTGCCAAGAAGTTCTTCGCCAAGATCACGTCCGACCAAGTGAAATACGACGTGGTCACGAGCTACAGCAAGTTGATGGAATTGGTTCACTAGTAGTCCAACCGAGGCATCGTGTGACCATTCCCAAAACAGCGGCGTAGATCACGCAAGTAAGGACGAAGCAGACCCAGAAGTCCCTTTCGACGATTTCGAGGTTCATTTCTAGTCGGCTTATCGACTCTCGAAAGAGATCCCGCCTATCTGAGCTTGATCCAGCAGCGATCTTATCTATGAGCGTCCTCTTGAGCGACCTGCTGGATAGCGCTATAGACCCAACCCGTTACTGTTTTCGTATCGGCAAGGACTTTGGCACGCAGCGATTCCGGCAGCCATGCTCGTATCTTCGAGATGATCTCTGGGGGTAATTTGCTCTACGGATGGACGCTCGTTGTCTATTCCAGAGAGTGGTTTTGGCTGCAGCTGGAAGAAGCCAATTCCGACCTAACTAAGAAGTACCTCGGGATTCGGATCCCCTCCAAGTCGAAAGTGCCCTCATGGCTGATTGATCCAAAGTCAGCCGCAAAGTCGGTCACGAAGCAGATTGTGGGCGCGATGGAGGCTGGTGCCTATAATGGCGCTCTTAGACCGCTTGGAGAGGACACTGCCGGAATTCGTGGATTCGTAGAATTACTGAGAACAAGGTGAAGACGAAGCAGAAGGAAGATCATTCGTGAGGCGCCGCGTCACAATAGAACCCTGTAGGCAAACCAACGTACATTAGGCGTATACGGTAGACCCGAAGCAACGGCTGCGTTCGCGCGATATGACGAGGCCAGCTCCGCTGTAGACTGCATCGAAGGCTGTGTAGGACGCGCGGTCCAGAATCGTCGAAGTAGACAAGGGGAATCTGATGGGCATCGTTGTACTGTTGACAGGATCTCCAGCGACGGGCAAGAGCACGCTGAGAAAAGCGCTTACCAAGATGTTCACGAACGTAGTAGAGATCGACTACGGTCAAGAATTGATAGCGGCCAAAGAACGACAGCATGGTACCAGTCTCACTTATCGAGAGCTGCGGCAAATGTCAGCAGACGTGATTCACTCTGGCGATGTGGCGACTCTTGATGAACAGATCATCGCAAGAATCAGCGAATTGCGTCCGTCGGCGAGCATAATCATTGATTCTCACGCCGTTACGAGAGAGACTTATGGCTTTCGCGCTATTCCATTCTCCATCAGCCAAGTTCAGCGGCTTGCATTCGATTGTGTGATTCTCTTGAGATGCAACCCAGTGACTACGCTAATGAGACTCAAAAATGACGCTGATGGCCGCCAGAATGTTACGGAAGAGCTTGCTCGGGAACACCAAACTCTTCAAGAGGCTGTCGCACTGAACTACGCGATCACTTCTGGCAGCCCAATCTTTATTCTTGATACTTCGGATGGTTCCCAAGACGTGATAGTCCAGCAAGCGTCGAAGATACTCGTGGGCCTCGGAATGGAACTGCGATAAACTGGGACGTCTCTTCCCTGGATAATTCAACGCTTTGCTGAGAGGTACCGGTTTGCCGACGCAGCGCGACATTGATTTGAAGGCAGCGATCAACGCGATCTCAGATGTAGTGCAGAACCGCCCCCGGCCTCTGCGGGAGCTTGACCAGATATATATGAAGTCTGGGGATATGGTCATGCAAAGCGAGTTTGTGGCGCGATGGGCAGATGGCAAGAGGCTCGCATTCATTGGGGACGGCGACGCTATAAGCGTTGCCGTGGCCTATCTTCATAAGCGAAGCATCATTGACTACGGTCCCACCGAGATCGTCGTCTTTGATTTCGACCAGAGGATATGCGGAGCTGTAACCCGCTTCGCTGACAACGAGCAATTGGCACAACTCCGCTCAGTGAACTACAACTGCTTAGACGGTTTTCCCGAAATGGGGAAGTTTGACTGTTTCTACACCAACCCTCCTTGGGGTGCGAGCAATAACGGCGAGAGCGTAAACGTCTTCGTGCAACGAGGGATGGAGGCAGTTGGCTATGCCGGCGAAGGAATGATCGTGATCGCCGATGATAAGGAACTCGAATGGCCGCAACGCGTCTTAGCCAATGTACAGAAGTTCTCTCTGAATCAAGGTTTCTTTGTGAGCAAGATGCAGTCGCAAATGCACCTGTATCACTTGGACGATGCACCCGACCTAAGATCCTGTAACTTGATGATTCGTTCATTGCCCGGCACTGTTGCGCCTGGCCTTCCCTTATCGATAACAGAGCCAGAGCGGCTCGATAATTTTTATGGCAAAGGGCGCACACCGAGAGTCAGGTACGTCTTGGAGAAGAAGAGACTCGACTATGGGCGCGCCCACGACGACGAGTACGCGTTCGAGTATTTGGAGGGCAAAGATGTCTAATCTAATTAGGCCCGGTCAAGGCTTTTTGTACATGAAGGTTGGTACTCATGCAAAGGAGACGCTCGAAGACATTATCAGGCGCAAGACCAAGGAGATAGACCAGGCGGGATTTGCAATGTGGGGATACGGTGGAAACACTTGCCATCCACAAACAATGGTGCAACCCTTCGCCAGGGAGTGTGCGGAGGCCGGTGATAAGATCTACCTTTGCATGGAAGAAATGAACTCCATGCACTTCGCAGAGCCTCTTCGGGCACAGGAGTACTCCGTTGATGGGCGGAACTGGCAGGCAATCGACTCCAATATCAATGTCTTAGGTTCGAGATACGCGCTCGTCATCAAGAGTTTGAGAAAAGAAGAATTCGATCTCCCTTTAGGGCAGGCTACCGTAGCAATTGGAAACAGCATGGGAGCTTCAGGAGAGAAGTACATCAAAGGCAGAGTCGATAAGGCATGTCTCCGCCTAAGGGATGGAGACGCAACATTTGACGGGGGCGCCACGAAACACATTGGCTTAGTGGCAGAGATGTACGATCCTTATGCTGTTTATTTGCGTACTCTGGCTTAGAGTTGCAAGATGTCTGGGGCGGAGTTTCTTAGGTCGCCGATATAACTCGACAGGCAATCACGCGTCGATTGTTCGTCGCGTGATTGCGATACACAACTAAAACAGATATACAACGCCTTATCGATCTCGACGGTCCCGCAAATGGTACTCCGCACTCTTTCAAAACAGTCCTCCTTATTCAAAGCAGAGAGGACACATTGTTCCAAGCACTTGACTCTTCTCTTGATGCTATTAAGAGAAGTACATAACGGTAGTAACGTCTGGAGTGCGACTATTGCTCGCTTGTCTCCCGTGATGAGTATGTCGAAATCGCGAGATATGAGAATGGCACAGAGTTGGCTCTCTCCGATATCAAAGGACAACCCGGAATTCTGTGCCAGCATTTCGAGTTCAGCAGCAAGAACGATCTCTTGATGTGATGGCTCAACGACCTCTGACGAAACCAAGAAATCTGCCAGCCTGACGGCCATCTCGTTTGCTTTGGCCTTCGGTAGCTTGGCAACCTTTCGATGAAGGACGAACTGAGCGGCACCCAAGACCGATATGGTTGATTCCACCGCCGCTTCTCCAAGGAGTTCGTCTGAGAGCCCGTACATCAATGACTTCAGTGCGACATCGTTATCGACAAGACTCTTCAAGAGGAGTGCTCCTCCCCCAGTACCGTGGCGACATATGACTGGGTGTCGTCCGAAAGCTGACTGAAATCAAGCTGTGCCTTTGCCACTGCGTTAATTTCGATCCACGCCGGTTTCGGCGTCGAATAGATCTGGGGCAGCGCGGCATTTACGGTTTTCCATCTCCCGGTGGTATAGCCAAAACACATTGCCAGAATTCCTGGTTCGATACGGTGGCGAAGAGAAGCCTCTGTCGCGGATGCGGCAACCTGGCTTGCGATATAACGGGTCGCGGTTGGCAAGACTATCGGGCGTTTGTATCCAGTAAGCAACTCCAAGGCAAACTCATCCGCAGCAGTCTCCTCGTCGTTCCCAGAAATGCGAGCATCTACCTCTACGTCGAGCCAGACGTCTGTCAATTGCAAATGGCCAAGCGCGATGTGACCTATTTCATGCGCCAGGTAGAAGGCTGGACTCGCAGGATAGTTCGAGTCTTTTGCAATCATCACTGCGCTCCTATCTCCTGATTGTGTTGCCATCGCAGCCATCCGCTTCCTTTCACCCGGAAAGACTCGAAGATGAATCACGGGAATAGCCAAGGACCAAGCTACCGAGAGCAATTCTCCTAAGCCGATAAATTGGTTCTCTTTTAGGAGCAACTCACGGAGCTCTAACGCAGTGACGCTAAAGCCACGATCGGGCTCGCGGGTTGCACGAGCCAACATGCCTCCTAGCGAACTTCCAAACGCGCTAATCGCGTTTAGCTCCGTCTCACTTTCTCCGGTGAGGTGCTTGAATCGAGTCTCATCATGCCAGACGAAGCGGGGCGCGTCGGTAGAACTGACGAGTGATCGCGGATCAAGTCCCAGCTTCCTTGCTAAAGAAAATCGGAGTTCTGTGACAGCAGACGGAGATGCATCAGCATCGTCGCTCCACCACAGCGGCCAAGCCGCCTTAATAATTGAGTCACTAAGCCCGATATCTTTTAACTGCCGTCTTAGCACCAACGCAGCGCTGTCTGATCTGGTCATAGTCCTCACAGTCTCTCAGGGATGAGCCCCTTTGACGCATCGATTATTCGGGCTATGGCGGTTGCATGAGCGTCGCTCCCATCCCACACTTTTTCAAACGAAGTGAGAACAAGCTTTGCTCCCCGTGCTGTGGATGACTCGGATTGCAGGTCGCTTATTCCTGCATATCTGCATAGACGCAACATCGCTTCACTGTGCCGAGCCGGAGCCTGGCGAAGCGCCCTTGAAACCGTGGACTGGTTCACTCCAGCAGCCTTTGCAAGCGCAGATTGAGACAGACCTTTAGTCTTCATGAAGTCTCTCAGCTGCACAGAAATTGCTTGCATAATACTGCATAATACTGCATAGTGGCTCATGCGTATGGTTAACTCAATGAGGAACCTCCCCAAACAATTTTGCTGGACTCGTTTTGGCACTGAAGCGTCTCAGAGCATCGAGCAAATACTGAGCCGTAAGGAGCAGGAACGCTGCGCAAATGGCGGCACATTCTTTTGGGGCATCGGCAATGCAGTCGGTCCATCCATGAAGGAGCTTATCCGGCTGAATGAGGAACCCGAAGTGCTGTTCAGTCCGATCAAGGGCAAGCCAAAGGCTGTGGATGTAACGCCGTCCGCAGTAGTTGCGTGGACCGCGGCACATGGAATCTTTGGTGAGCAATTTGAGCTGCCAAGCCGTTCTCTCATCACGAGCCGCTTTGATCTGGCGAACCCCAAAACAACTCATTACGCCCTGGTGTGCCATAGTGATACCCCCTTGGTCATTCGACAATCGGCCACTCTATGCTCATCTGCCTTAAGAAATCTCCTGACCGGACGCGGAGTAGGGGCCTCTCAAGTAACGGCGATTGTTGATAGGAAGGCTCCTAGTGCTGCCGAACTTAGCCCCTATTCCGTGGCACTGAGAACCCGTCTCGTTTGGCCGTATCTGATAAAACTGTCTGCTCCTGTCTTGCTGCCTCCTCAAAGTCCTGCGAGCCATGGGGAAGTTGACTGGGTCGAGATGGTCGAACGCTATCAGCAAATGCGGCCGGCTGCTACGACGGCGCAACAGCTTGCCTTGCACCTATCGCATCGGTAAATTCACCGCTAATTGTAAGCGAACATATGGCGAAAGTAAATGCGTCTTGCGATCATAGTCGTGACACTCACGAGCCGGTATGCCGTCGAATCTGGTAACGATGCAACATCAGCGGAAGGGCAGATTCGCACCAGCTTCCTGGCTCTCCCCGTTCAAGGTTCGTTCTTGTCAACGAGGTTCTTGTGCGGCAAACTGCTGCTTCGCCTCAGCCCTCTCACTTTGAAGACGTTTTCTATGTGAACTACGTCAGCGCGGCAGAGTCCCCGGCTGTCCACATACTCCCGTATCGACGAGCAAGCCTTTGGGCTTGGAGCCAGGCACTATCCGCTAAGAAGCCCACCGGCAAGCTCAGAAGCATCAATCGGGCTGCCCGCCCACAGCACAGCCCGATTACCCGATGATCATTTGGCAGCACTTTGGCAGCAAATGCTGCCAAAGTGCCGGTTTTACTGACTCGTAAGCCGGATTTTAGCCCCGTCCAATTCGGATTATGAACCCGTCTAAATCGGAAAGCCGTCAGCGTAGCATCGTAGTTCGGCAATCAGATAAAGAGAGAAGCTTCTGGAGCGCGCGAACAATACGCGAACAATGCGCGTCCCAAATCAGCCTAATTTACCCTAAGCAGTCCTAAAATCGACCGGTCGTAAATCCTTTGCTAACAACTATATCCGCTGATTCCGGGCCACTTAGCTGAATTGTCCGGCAGCCCTGAAAAGGCCGGCGTCGGCGGTTCGATCCCGTCTCTGGCCACCACTTTATAAAGCACTTAGCGGCAACCAGATATAGCTCAAATTAGTTCAAGACACATATAGGACACATCCTTGATATAGAGTGGGATCTCTCGGTACCACTCAGTCAAGCTCGTTGTCCTATCTTCTTTTGCGCAACGTCGCTATCTCCCCTTTCTGACTGCGGCTCCAGCT
>JBEPUY010000013.1:0-90715 GCA_041691255.1 Granulicella sp.
GCAGATTCATGCCGGAGGCCGCGGCAAGGGCGGCGGAGTGAAGGTGGTGAAGACGCTGGAAGATGCGAATGCCGCGTCGAAGGCGATTCTGGGGATGCAGCTGATCACGCATCAGACCGGGCCGCAGGGACAGAAGGTACAGCGGCTCCTGGTCGAAGAGGGTTCGGCGATTGACCGCGAGCTTTATCTCGGTCTGGTGCTGGACCGGGCCTCGGCCAAGGTTGTGTTTATGGCCTCGCAAGCTGGCGGCATGGAGATCGAAGAGGTCGCGGCGAAGACTCCCGACGCTATCTATAAAGAGTACATCGAGCCTGCGGTCGGATTTCAGCCGTATCAGGCACGGCGGCTGGCGTTCAAGCTGGGATTGCAGCCGACGCAGATCAACCAGGCGGTCGCGTTTATGACCGGGCTTTATAAGGCCTTTGTCGATACCGACTCTACGCTGATGGAGATCAATCCTTTTATTACGACCAAGGATGGCAAGCTGCTGGCGCTGGATTGCAAGATCAACTTCGACGACAACGCGATGTTCCGGCACAAGGATTTGAAGGAGCTGCGCGACCTGTCGGAGGAAGACCCGCTGGAGGTTGAGGCCAGCAAGTTTGCGCTGAACTACATCAAGCTCGATGGCTCGATTGCCTGCATGGTGAACGGTGCGGGGCTTGCGATGGCGACGATGGACATCATTGAACATGCTGGCGGCGCGGCGGCAAACTTCCTCGATGTCGGCGGCGGAGCGAACCAGGAGCAAATTGAGAATGCGTTCGGGATTCTGCTGAGCGATCCGAATGTGAAGGCGATCTTCATCAATATCTTCGGCGGCATTCTGCGCGTGGATGTGCTGGCTCAGGGCGTGGTGAATGCGGCCAAGAAACTGGGAGTGAAGATTCCCATTATTCTGCGGCTCGAAGGCACAAACGTCGAGGAAGGCCGAAAGATTCTGAAGGACTCCGGATTAAATTTCCTTGTGGGGACAACGATGAAGGAAGCCGCTGATCTTGCAGTGGCCGCTGCGAAAGGTGGTAAGTAATGGCAGTTCTGGTCGATAAAAATACGCGGCTGATCGTACAGGGAATTACCGGGCGTGAAGGAACTTTCCATGCCAAGGGTTGCGCGGAGTATGGGACAAACGTTGTTGGTGGCGTGACGCCGGGCAAGGGCGGAACCACCCACGAGGGATGGCCGGTCTTCAATACCGTTGAAGAGGCCGTGAATGCGACGGGCGCGAATGTGTCGGTGATCTTTGTGCCGCCGCCGTTTGCCGCCGATGGAATCCTTGAAGCTGTCGACGCGGAGATTCCGCTGGTGATCTGCATTACCGAGGGAATCCCTACGCTGGACATGGTGAAGGCGTGGGAGATTGTGAAGGATTCGAAGTCGCGTCTGATCGGGCCGAACTGCCCCGGCGTGATCTCTCCGGGTAAGGCGAAGGTTGGCATTATGCCGGGCCGGATTCATAAGGAAGGCAGCGTCGGTATCGTTTCGAAGTCGGGAACGCTGACCTATGAGGCTGTCTATCAGTTGACGACGCGCGGGATTGGACAGTCCACGGCGATCGGTATCGGTGGCGACCCCATTATCGGGACGACTCATATTGAGGCGCTGCGGTTGTTGAACGACGATCCAGATACCGAGGCGATCATCATGATCGGCGAGATCGGCGGCTCGGCGGAAGAGGCGGCGGCGGACTTTATCAAGAAGCATGTGAAGAAGCCGGTTGTTGGCTTTATCGCTGGCCAGACGGCGCCTCCGGGACGACGGATGGGACATGCGGGCGCGATCATCTCTGGTGGCGAAGGCACGGCGGCGAGCAAGATGCAGGCGATGAGCGATGCCGGAATTACCGTGGTGAAGACCCCGTCGGAGATTGGCGAGGCGATGGCCCGGGTGCTGGGCAAGGCTTAGTTCGGCTGGCAGGCAGCCGCGTGATTCAGCGTGGCTGCTTGCGGTAGAACAGGGCGGCGGCAAAGAAGACCATGGCTACGATGAACGCCAGGCGGGCGTGCAGCCAGTCGTGGTAATGGATGCTGACCAGGCCGTCGATGACCCAGGCGGCGAAACCGGCGAACCAAATCCAGGCTGTTTTGCGCATGCAGCGGGCTCCAGTCTTACTTTAGACGGGAGTTTGGCCTCTAGGCGTGGCTTGGCGCGATTGCTTTACACTGGATAGATAAGATTCTTAGAGGAGATTTCCGTTGTTACAGCGTACATTCAGCATCATCAAGCCGGACGCAGCCCGCAAGGGCCATGCCGCCGCCATTCTCGCCGAGATTGAAAAGGCGGGCTTCAAGATTGTTTCCATCAAGCGTTTGTCCATCTCCAAGGCTCAGGCCGAGGGCTTTTACCATGTTCACGCTGCTCGCCCGTTCTTCGGCGAGTTGACCGAGTTCATGTCCAGCGGCCCCATCTTTCCGATGGTGCTCGAAAAGGAAAATGCCATTGCCGATCTGCGCAAGCTGATGGGCGCGACCAACCCGGCGCAGGCCGAGGAAGGTACGATCCGCAAGAAGTTTGCGGCGTCGATCGGCGAGAACGCGATTCATGGTTCCGATGCCGAGGATACGGCGGCGTTTGAGATTGGCTATTTCTTTGCCGGTCATGAATTGAAGTAGTTTTGGTTCGATTTAAAAAGCTATGGCAGGAGCGGATGCTCCTGCCATAGCTGCGTTTGGGGCTATTTGTTTTTGAAGATCTTCAGGTCGATGGAGTCGCCCATAGCCTTATAGCCTGTGTCGTTGGGGTGGAGTTGGTCGCCGGAGTCGTCGGCGGGCAGAAAGACGTTAGGATGGGCGGGATCGCTCGTGACCTTGTCGAAGTCGATGACCCCGTCAAGCTGGTTTGTGGTACGTATCCACTGGTTGACGGCTTCGCGCATGGTCTCGCCTGCGGGGGAAGAGTAACCTGCGCCGACGTAGGGGGTGAGGGTCGCACCGAAGACCTTGATGCCTTGGGTATGGGCGCGGGTGGCGAGCTGGCTGAGGCCGGCGATGAGGTCGTCGGCGGAGACGACGTCGTAGGGACGGCGAGGGTCCTGGGCGTGGCCGATGTCATTGATGCTCTCCATGATGATGAGGTACTTGACGCCGGATTGAGCGAGGACGTCGCGGTCGAAGCGGGCGAGGGCGCTGGGGCCGGTGTTGTCGTGGAGGACGCGATTGCCGCCGATGCCTTCGTTGAGGACGCCGAGCTTGGCAGTCTTCTTATCGGTCTGCAGGCGTGCGGCGAGGACATCGGGCCAGCGGGCATTGGCATCGCGGGTGCTGTGCGCGCCATCGGTGATGCTGTCGCCGAAGGTTACGATGGCGGCGGCTTTACCGTCGGCCTTGACGTCGACGCCTTTGAGGAACGGCCATGAGGTGATGTCTGTGGGAGTGTCTAGGGACTTGGCGGCGGTGACGTTGCCGGGAGCGGTGTAGTTGGTCTGGTCGGCGAAGCCATGAGCAGATATCTGACGGATGGCTTGTGCGGGAATGAAGATGCTGATGGCGAGATTAGACGTCGGGGGTAGCTTCAGATTGACGGGATCGCTGACAACGAGTGCTCCGGGAGGGATCACGATCGAAGGCAGTCCGTTGAAGGTGAGAGGGCTGGAGGCGGCGGGGTTAATATCGCTGCCGCTGGTGCTGAGGGCGACGTTGGCCGCGCCGATGGTGAGCGAGTCGAGACCAAACTCGTTGGTGAGGATGATGCGGACGGTAGAACCGCCGAGGGAGACGTGGACAATCTCGCGATAGGTGGTATCGGCGGTGCCATATCTTTCTTCACGATTGGACTGAGCCATGGGAGCAGTGGCCCAGGTGCCTACCCAGTGATCGGGCGACGCGGCGGAGGCGGTGTTGGCATTGAAGCAGCAAAGGCAAAAGAGGAGGAGAGCGAGCGGGGGGAGCGTTCTGCGTCTGAGGTTCATAACCATCCTTGGTGGGATTGAGCTGACGCTCCAATCTTACCGCTGTTTCGTGGGCGCGGGCGGGTTGCAGTATAGTGGCGAGGGTTGTCGAAACGTGCGCAACCGGGCGCTGAATGGACGAGATCAGCCGCAATCACAGACTGCTGAAGGCGAAAGAACTGAGGAAGAAATGACGAAGACTCTGGCAAAGGTTATTCTGCTTACCATGACAACTGGAATGGCAGCACATGGAGCAGTGACGAAGGCAGCATTCGGAACGACCCCCGACGGTAAGGCCGTAGAGATCTACACGCTGAAGAGCGATGTGCTGGAAGCACGCATCATGACCTACGGCGCGCGCATCGTCTCGCTGGAAGCGCCGGACAGAGACGGCAAGAAGGCCGACGTCGTGTTGGGGCATGATTCGCTGGCAGGCTATACGGCGGACAAGAACACCTACTTCGGTGCGATTGTGGGCCGCTATGGCAACCGTATCGCCCATGGCAGTTTCAAGCTGGACGGAAAAACCTATCAGATCCCCAAGAATGATCACGGCATCAACATGCTGCATGGCGGCACCATCGGCTTTGACCAGTTGGTATGGCAGGGGCGCGAGATTCCCGATGGCGTCGAGATGACGCTGGTGAGCAAGGATGGCGACCAGGGATTTCCCGGAACGCTGACAGCGCATGTACGTTACACGCTGCACCATAACGCGCTGCGCATCGACTACAGCATGTCGACCGACAAGGACACGGTGGTGAACCTGACCAACCACTCCTACTTCAATCTCTCGGGCGAAGGCAATGGAACGATTCTTCACGATATCGTGACGATTCCTTCGGACAAGTTCACTCCTGTGGATGCAGGGCTGATTCCGACCGGCGAGCTTGCACCGGTGGAGGGTACGCCGTTTGATTTCCGCAAGCCGACTGAGGTTGGTGCGCGCATTCACGACGACAACGAACAACTCAAGCGTGCTGGCGGCTACGACTTCAACTGGGTGTTGCGTGGAGCGAATGGCGAGACCAAGACGGCAGCGCGGGTCTACGATCCGGAGACGGGCCGTGTGCTCACGGTGACGACGACGGAGCCGGGCGTGCAGTTCTACACGGGAAATTTTCTGGATGGAACGATCAGTGGCCGCAGCGGCAAGCCCTATCTGAAGAATGGCGCGCTTTGCCTGGAGACGCAGCACTTTCCAGACTCGCCTAACCATGCAAACTTTCCCAGCACTGAGTTGAAGCCGGGTGCGCCGCGGCATAGCACCACGACGTTTACGTTTACCACTCAAGCGAAGTAAATGCCTGTGCGCGGCGGCTGTCGAGGCCGCCGCCGCGCGAGGGATTTTCAGGTTGAGCTTATGGATAAGGTTGTCTCTTCTGCCGATGCTGCGGTTGCCGATATAGGCAGCGGTGCAACGGTGATGCTGGGCGGCTTCGGGCTGTGCGGGATACCGGAGAACCTTATTGCAGCGTTGGTGCGGCGGGGCATCACGGGACTGCATACGATCAGCAACAATATGGGCGTCGATGGCTTTGGCATGGGGTTGATGCTGGAGGCGGGGATGATTGCGTCGCACATCGGCAGCTATGTCGGCGAGAACCGCAGGCTGGAGACGCTGGTGCTGCGCGGGGAACTGGATCTGACGCTGGTGCCGCAGGGGACGCTGGCCGAGAGGATTCGTGCAGGCGGGGCAGGGATTCCTGCGTTCTATACGCCAACGGGATTGGGGACGATTGTCGCGGAGGGAAAAGAGACGCGATCGATTGGGAACCGGACCTATGTTCTGGAGGAGGCGTTGCACGCCGATGTTGCCTTGATCAAGGCGTGGCGGGGAGATCGCTACGGCAACCTCATCTATCGCAAGACTGCGAGGAACTTCAACCCGGTGATGGCGACCGCCGCCGATCTTACGATTGTTGAAGTTGAGGAGCTGGTTGAGCCGGGAATGCTTGATCCCGATCATGTGATTACGCCGGGCATCTACGTCGACCGCGTTGTTGTGGGGGCAGCTTATGTGAAGCCGATAGAGTCGAAGTTCATTCAGACGAGAGGCGCGTCATGAGCGGCAAGGAACGCATTGCGCGACGGATTGCGCGGGAGATCAAGGATGGCTTTTACGTCAACCTTGGCATCGGTCTGCCGACGATGATCGCAGCGTATGTTCCTGCGGGAGTCAACGTCATTTTTCAGTCGGAGAATGGAATGCTAGGAGTGGGGCCGCCGCCGATGGAAGATGATGCTGATCCTGATTTGCTGAATGCGGGCAAGCAGCCGGTGACGGAATTGGCGGGATGCTCCTTCTTCGGGAGTGACCAGTCGTTTGCCATGATTCGCGGTGGACATATGGACATGAGCGTTCTGGGCGCGATGCAGGTGGATGAGCAGGGCGATCTGGCGAACTGGACGATCCCCGGCAAGATGGTGAAGGGGATGGGCGGTGCGATGGATCTGGTCGCGGGGGCGCGTCGCGTCGTGGTCGCGATGGAGCACCAGACGAAGGACGGCGCTCCGAAGATTCTGAAGGCGTGCACGCTGCCACTGACAGGCAAGAGTGTCGTCCACGATATCGTAACCGAGCTGTGCTGGATTCGCGTTACAAAAGAAGGCCTGCTCCTGACGGAAGTGGCCGAAGGCTTCGATGCTGCTGGCGTTCAGGCGCGAACGCAGGCGAAGCTCATCGTCTCCTCCGATTTGCAGTTGATGATGTGAACGCTACGGCTTCGACGGGTGATCGAGGTGGGGAATCGGAGGGTCGAATTGCCATGGCGTTTTGCTGGTCACTCCGAAGATGAAGACCTGGCCTGGCTGGTACCGCTGCCGAACCTCGAAGTTTTCGAAAGCCGCGCCACCTGGAAGCAGGTTGTGCGATGCCCAATAGACGCGACGGCCGTTTACCCGGACACGGAGATCAGGCTCGATGTCGTGGGCAGGGACTCTCCAGTACTGGGTCAGCTTGGGAAGGCGATAACGCCAGTGCTCCGCACCGGTGACGGGAACTTCCGAGGGGTCGGCCTCGTCCGAGGTGCAGAGTGCAATGGCATCGCCATCGGAGGTTTGCAGCATCTCGTCGAGGGGATAGTTTTCGTACTCGATGAAGGCGTCAGCGGTATAGGTGCCGTATAGATCGTGGCTGTTCACAACGCGGTCTTTGAGCCATAGCTGGCGCAGGCGCTCGTAGTTACCCATGGTTGCGGTGACAGTGAGTTCTTCGAGCGCTGGGCTATCGTTGTATTGATGGACGGCCAGCCGGAGTTCGTTGGGATGATCGCTGTCTATCGATGCGATGAGATAAACATGCGCCTTGTTTGCGCTGAACTGCTCCACATCGATTTGTACAGAGAGGCGTTCAATAGGTCCGTCTTGATTGGGAAAGGTGCGCAGATCGCCTCGGTATGAATCGCTCGAAGCAGATGAGCCGGGATCAACCCACAATCTTTTGCCGCGTAAGCCGGGGTCCATGCGACTCGGTTCCAGTTCGCTGAAGGCCATACGGCTGAAGCGCGTTCCGGGTCCAAGAACCACTGGTTCAATCGCGATGTAGTTGAGCAACTCGGGCTTTCCCGTCTTCGCAGAGATTATGCCGACACGGACCAGTCCGCGAGGTCCGAGCAGGCCGCCGGTGGAAGGCAGGCCAAAGACGATGCCGTCTTTTCGGCCCCAGATTAGAGGATCACCCGGATTGTGAGGGCGAATCCATTGTGAATCTGCACTCGTTATAGCTGGAACGGGTGGGGACGGACGTTGCAGCGCGAGGGCTGTTGAGGACAGCATCAGAGCGGTAACGAACGGAATCGTCCACGTCCCCAGAATTTGGGATGGAGAGACAGATGCCAATCGAGAGAAGAAAAATTTATTTTTCATGGGCCGACAGAAGTCTCAGCAGATGCGGATCATTCTGACACATATTTAATCCTTTAAATTAAAAATATTGAAACCATGCGAGCGAGATAACTTTGTGGGTAGCAGAAATTGCTTATGACGATGCTGGGGCAACAATTGCTTATGACGATGCTGGGGCAACGGATTGTTTGCGCGGCTTTCGAGAAAATCGGAATAGGATGAAGGTGTACAAAAAAGCGATAGAAGAATCAGATACGTATTGGCCGCAGCGCCAACTGGTCATTAAGGCTGGACTCATATTTTATGCCCACCATTGTGGAAGTAGCGAAGCATGCTCGAGTATCAATCGCGACGGTATCGAATGTAATCCGAGGCACACGGCGCGTTAGTCCTGCCTTGCAGGATCGCGTTCAGAAGGCCATTCGCGAGCTGGATTATTCGCCGAATGAGATTGCGCGAAGCCTGAAGGTAAAGCAGACTCGCATGCTCGCGCTGGTGCTGCCAGATATTACGAATCCCTTCTTCCCTGAGATTATTCGCGGGGCCGAAGATACTGCGTTCGATCGCGGCTATTTCCTGATGACGGCTAACACCGATGAACAGATCGGCCGCGAACGAAGAATCATGTCGGCGCTGCGGTCGTATCGCGTCGATGGAATTCTGCTGGCCTCTGCGCCTGGCAAGGACTCAAGCCATATTCGCAGCATTATGCAGGCCGGAATCTCGGTGGTGTGCCTGGACAGGACCGTCTCAGACGTCAATACTGACGCCGTCCTTCTGGATAATGTCCGTGGTGGGAGAGAGTGCGTTCGGCACCTGATCCAGGGCGGCCATTCGAAGATCGCGATTATTACGGGCGCTTTATCGTTGCAGACGGGGCTTGAACGGCTGCGCGGATATGAGGAAGCGCTGCGCGAATCCGATATCGAAGTAGACCGTAGCCTTGTGCTTGAAGGCGATTTTCGATACGAATCAGGCTACCGGCTGGGGAAAGAATTGCTGAAGCGGCGGGTGAAACCTACTGCGATCTTCGTGTGCAACGGAGTGATGACAGTTGGAGTCTTGAAGGCATTTGAGGAGTTGGGAGTGCGGTGCCCGGAGGATATTTCGCTGGCAACATTCGACGATCTCGCCGTAGATCGTTCCTTTCATCCTCATCTGACTGCAGTGGTGCAACCCGGATATGAGATGGGGGCGCGGGCGGCAACGATCTTGATGGACCGAGTCGAGGGCAAGCTGACGAACGAGCCATTTGTCGTGAGGATTATGCCCACGCTTGTGGTCCGTGAGTCGACACGCCCGCAGAAGGCCCAGCCATCGCTCCGTGGAAGTAGCTCCATCCGCTAGACTTCGATCCTTTCGAAATTTTTCCAAAGAAATATCTTGACAGCCGTTTTCATGGCATGTTGGAATGCCTTGAAATTTAAAGGTTTAAATATTTCTCCTTGGATCAACTTTTTTGGAGGCACCCATGAAGACATTGAGAGTTCTGACAGTTACTTTCCTCACGGTTCTGATGACCATCCTGGTTTTCACAAGCAGCGCGTGGGCGCAGGCAGATCGCGGCGCCATCAAGGGCGAGATTCAGGACACGCAACATGCAAATATTCCAAATGCTCGGATGACGTTGAAGAACGAAGCGACCGGCGTGGTGGTCACCACCACCTCCGGCTCCTCAGGTCAATTCAGTTTTCTTAACCTGCCTGCCGGCGTCTACACCCTGACCTCGATAGCGAAGGGGTTCAATACTTCGGTGCAGCAGCACATCACGGTGGGGGTTGGAAGCACGTTCGGAATTACGGTGATGCTTGAGCCGGGGCAGGTGGAGCAGACCGTAACCGTCTCCGGTAATGCTGCCACGGTTGAAACGCAAACGTCCGATATCGGAACCGTGATTACCCCACAGGAGATCAAGGATCTGCCAGTGTCCCTGAACGGGGATATGCGCAATCCTCTAAACTTCGTTACGCTCACGCCGGGCGTCAGCGGTTCGACGCCTGGGCCTTCGCCGGATTACCGTTTGCACATCAGCGGTTCCAACAGTTACGCGAACGAGGTGTACATTGACGGTGTTCCTGTCATGAACACCAACCTGGGCGGAGATATAGGCGCCAATCATCCACCGATTGACGCGATTGGCCAGTTCAAGATAATCAATAACAATCAGAGCGCAGAATATGGTCTCGCCAGCGGCATTGTCTCGTTTGCCTTCAACTCTGGCACGAATGTGTACCACGGAAGCGTGTTTGACTATCTTCAGAACGACGCGCTCAATGCTGCGGGATTTGTGACGAATGCGTTGGGGCTGAAGAAGGCGCCTCTTAAGCAGAACGAGTTTGGCGGCACATTCGGTGGCCCAGTGTGGATCCCCAAGCTTTATAACGGCCGCGATAAGACATTTTTCTTCGTCGACTATACGGGTTTCAAATATCGTCCCAGTTCCAACAATGGAACTCTTACGACGTTTCCGAACGCTTATCGCCAGGGTAACTTTTCACAGGCGCTTGGCCCACAACTAACTGCTCCCAATAACGCTGGGGCTCTGCAGCCTGTCTTCGATCCTGCTGGACGACCGGTCTACAACGGCGAAATCTATGATCCGTTATCGGCACACACGGTGGTGGGCCCGGATGGCCATAGTTATCAGGTGCGTGATCCCTTTCCGGGAAACATCATTCCGAGCGGCCAGCCTGGGCTGAGCACTGTCTCTCAGACCATACTGAAGAGTTTCCCCATGGCAAACAATGACGCCGTCAATAACAATTTCTTCCGACTCCAGAGTTCGAAGATTGACGAGCACCGACTAGTCGTCAAGATTGACGAGCATATTTCGGAGAAGCATTCAATTGCTGGAAGCGTCTTTACTGGTGGCTTTTCGAACAGCAATAATGGTGGGCTGAATCTGCTGGACTCGTCGACGACGAATTCACCGACTACCCAAATACGATTTACCTACAACTACATGCACTCGCCCACATTGGTGAATAACGTCAACTTTGGTTTTATTCGAGACACTAGCTTTAGTGGGCCTCTGCAGCCAGGGCCGGGCCTTGCGGCATTGGGCATCCAGGGCTTACCACCTCTCGCGAGCGATAGCCCATTCCCAATCATTGCAATTGGTACGAATCAGAACAGCATTGGTTCCGCGAGCGCATCGACCGATGCCGAAAACCGCTACATCGTCAGCGACAATGTGACGCTGGTTCGCGGCTCGCATACTGTGACTGTAGGCGGTGAATTGCGGTTATTGAGGCGAGATGAGGGTGGATTGCCGGGCGGTAACTTCACCTTTGAGCCAACCCAGACTGCTCTGAATGGGACCGGATTTGTAAACGGGAATGAGGCGGTTTCTATCCCGGCCGGTACTGGAAATCCGGCTTCCAGCTTTCTCTTTGGGGGGATGGATTTTTCGCGTTTCGACTATCCAGTGGAAGCGGCCTATCGCTGGTGGCAGGGAGGAATCTATGCACAGGATGACTGGAAAGCAACTTCGAACCTGACGCTGAATCTCGGCCTGCGTTGGGATCTTCAAATTCCGCGAACGGACATCAACGGGAAGGTCTCTACCATGGACCCGACGTTGGCTAACCCATCGGCTGGCGGACTTCCAGGGGCGTTTACTTATTACGGAAATGGTGCGGGCCGCAACGGAAAGACCCGTATCGGCAATATCGACTACCGCGGGTTCCAACCCCGACTTGGGTTCGCCTACTCTCCTGATGGAGCGCACAAGACGGCAATTCGCGGAGGCTTTGCGATTACCCGGCCTATCGGCAACGATAATGCCGAGAACGGTATTGGGGGTGGCCTCTACAACACAGGCTTTGCCGGACTGGCCACGGTTAATAGGCCTCAGGATTATGTAGGTTCGCCTGCTTACTACTGGGATAGTCCCTATCCGGCGCAGTCGATCAGCAACGGTCCAGACCTGGATCCCGGCGCGCTTGTTGGGAACGACAACCCGCCGATGATCCACCCAAGCTCCGGCACTCCGCCAACTCAAATATATTGGTCAACACAGGTGCAGCAGGAGATGCCGGGCGGAATGGTTGCCAGCATAGGATATGTAGGTATGCACACGTACCATCTTGGGGTGTGGTCGAAGCCGAACCAGGTCAATCCCGCGGTAGCGCAGCAATATAGTGATGCCGCGGCGGCTGCAGGCTTGCCGCTGAACCAGTTCCTGGTTCTCCCGGTCAATGACCCAAGGGCAATCAGCGCAGGCATTAAAGTACCTTTTCCAAACTTCATTCCGGTCTTTGGCGCGGGCGCAACCGTTGGGCAATCGTTGCGGCCCTTCCCGCAATATGGCGACGTGGACAATCCTTTGAACCCAATTGGCAGCGTCTCGTACAACGGGCTGCAGACAAGTCTGCAAAAGCGCTTTGCCGATGGATTGACACTTCTTCTCTCCTATACGTTTTCAAAGACGATTGGAGATGTCGATTCCAACAATGGTGCTACATCGGGAGCTGAAAATGCGGTCTTTGCAGGCTCCTTCTATCAGGACTACTACAACCCTCAATCGCAACGCTCTGTTACCAGCTCTGATATCCCTCATGTTCTTGCGCTCAGCTATACCTATGAACTCCCCGTTGGTCCCGGTAAGCACTTTCTTAATCACAACGGTGCAGTGGGCAGAGTTGTAGGTGGATGGTCGGTCTCGGGAATCCATCACTATCAGAGCGGGCGCCCGATCCATATCGAATACGATGCCTTTGGAGCCAACAATCCGTATTACTCCAGCGATGGTTTCAGCTTCCGTCCCGATGTCGTCCCCGGAGTGCCGCTGAAGAATCCTGCCTACAGTAAGAAGTGTTCAGGCCCGATCCTGGCGGCCTCAGGACGCCAGCCTTGTCAGTTCCTTATCAATCCAGCAGCATTTGCGATCCCGGCTCCGGGGAAGTTCGGTAACGCGCCGAACCTGTTTTCGTCCTTGCGGATGCCGGCATATATCAATGAAGACCTGTCGCTCACCAAGAGAACAACGATCTATGGAAGAACAAATCTCCTGTTCCAGGCTAATTTCTTCAATGCGCTGAACCGTACGATCTTTTCGTCTGGGGGAAATGCCCAAACGTTCATTATCAATGGGGCTCCAGCAGACTTAAGTGCGGCTAGTCTGCAGAACTCAAACACGGTCTTCGGGCTTATGACGGCTCAGCAGAATGCCCCAAGGATCATACAATTCGGTATGAGACTGGAGTTCTAAAAGCTATGGCCATACCCATGCTTGCAAAATCAATTATTTTTGCAAGCATGGTTGCGCCTATTGCGGCACAAACCGTTCCTGAGCAGATTGCGGTACATGCTCGCGCAGCACAGCAGGCAGAACGCCAGAACGATTTTCATACGGCCGTATCCGAATATGAACGAGTGGCAAAACTGTTACCAGATAACGCTGAAGTTGAAAGCAATCTTGGAGTGGCTCTCTATTTCGATCATGACCTTACACGTTCGATCGCTGTATTCCATCGGGCGATCCTGCTTAATCCAAAGCTGTTTACTCCACATCTCTTCTCTGGATTGGCTTGGTACCGCCATTCGAATCCTAATTATGCAGTGCCGGAGTTGGAGCGGGCCGTCCATATCAATCCGTCCGATACCGTTGCGCACACATGGCTGGGATATGCCTATGTTGGACAATCTCGATATGATGCAGCGGTCAAAGAATTTGAAGCAGCTTGCCAGCTTGCACCGAACGATGTCGATTCCTGGTACGCCCTTGGCCAGTCTTATCTGCAGATTGGGAAAGATATGACTCTTCAACTACTCCAAGTAGCTCCCAACGGCGGCCGCGCGCAACAGCTTGCCGGGGAGCAATTGCAACTGCGTGGAGATAATCAGGAGGCGCTCGAGGCTTATGAAGGAGCTCTTGCGCGACGTCCAGATATTCCAGAGTTACGTGTGCGTGTGACCGAGTTGGGTGGTAAGGTAATGAGCTCGACGGATATTCCATCAGGTAGGTCGGGCCAGGAAGACGCTCTTTACGGACGCGCACATAATGCAGAGCAACAAGCGCGAGCAGCCTTCGAGAGAGTCATGCGGATCGCTCCGGATTCGTATCGGGCGCATCAGATACAAGCGGACGCCTGGGATGCGGCGCAGCAGCCTGCCAAAGCGATTGAAGAATATCGAACCGTGCTGAGGCTGAAACCGGACCTTCCTGGGATACACGAGGCGATCGGTCGCAATTTAGTGCGAACCGGAAAATTGCCAGAGGCGCTGCAAGAATTTAATGCAGAGATCGAGATGCAGCCCCGCTCGGCTTCAGCACATATGAATGCTGGCCGAGTTCTGCTGATGATGGGCAACGATGAAGGCGCAGGAAAGATGCTGAAGAGCGCTCTTCAGATGGATAGACCACCACTCGAGACTTATAGTCTGCTTGGAAAGCTCGATCTGAGGCGTAATGATTATCGCGGAGCCATCGTCGCGCTTACGCATTATGTGTCTGTGGTTAAAGACAACTCAAGTGCCTATTACCTGCTTGCAAAAGCGTATCGAGAGGATGGCGATAAAGAGAAGATGAAGAACGCATTAGATCTTTACAAAGTAACTTCGCAAGATGTTCAGGAACGAAGTATTGCGCAAAAGGAGCTTGATCATCTTAGCGGCAGAGACCAGATTGTAGAGAACGCAAATGAGCTAAAGGATGGAGTGGCACAGTTAGAAAATAGCCACTAATATGCGTCGGGGCCTGAAGTCTTCAATGATCTCGATGGGAGCAAAAAGAAATGCTGAATAAGGAAAGGGTTTGACGATGCCAGCTTCACGAGAGATGCCAGTTAAAGAGGTCATTCTTATTACAAGCGGAGATCTGCGGCTCTCGGCAAATCAAGTATGCTGGCCGGCCCAGCAGGAACTAGAACGCAAGCTGACGGAGTGTTTTGCCAGAGAAGGCGTCGAGGTGAAACGAGCATTTCCAGCCGATGTCAGGGCAGGGCATGGATTCATTTCAAGCCAGCGGATGGGGATGGATATCTTCAGCGGCATCGATCCTGATGCCAATCTTGTATTTGCAACAGCGGCATGGCAGTACAGCCATCATGTATTGCCCGGCATGCGCAGCCATCGCGGTCCAATTCTGACCGTTGCAAACTGGTCAGGACAATGGCCGGGGCTTGTCGGTCTACTGAACCTCAATGGTTCGCTTATCAAGGCCGGAGTGAAATTCAATTCCCTCTGGAGCGAAGACTTCACTGATGAGTATTTCCTTCGCGGCATGAGAGAGTGGATCAAAGAGGGAAGGGTGACACACGATCTTTCCCATGTGCGCGATCTGGACATTGCTGCGCTACCTGTCGATGCCATGAGTTTAGGTAAGGAACTTGCACAGGCTCTTCAGAAACGAAAAGCCATCCTTGGCGTCTTCGATGAGGGATGCATGGGGATGTATAACGCTATTGTCGACGACGAGTTGCTCAATGCCACAGGTGTGTTCAAAGAGCGGCTCAGCCAATCCGCACTGGTGGCGCGAATGCGTACTGTCACCGATGACGATGCCAAAGGTGTTAGGCAATGGCTGGATACGAAGGGCGTACGCTTCGTCATCGGCAAGGACGAAAAGACCGAGCTTACGGATGCGCAACTTCATGAACAGTGCAAGATGTATATTGCTGCGGTTCGCATGGCAGATGAATTTGGCTGCGATGCAATCGGCATTCAGTATCAGCAGGGATTGAAAGATATGGTTCCTGCATCGGATCTTGTGGAAGGTTTGCTTAATAATGCTGACCGTCCGCCAGTACACGGTGCGCAGGGCGGCAAAGAGCTTTATGCAGGTGGCCCGTTGCCTCATTTCAATGAAGTGGATGAGTGTGCCGGACTGGATGCACTGGTAACAAATCGCTGCTGGACCGCACTCAAGTTGGACCCATCTACAACGCTGCATGATCTGCGCTGGGGAGAGCACTATCAAGGTGCCGGTATCGACGATTTCGTTTGGGTGTTGCAGATTTCAGGTGCTGCTCCCGCGAACCACTTTGTGGACGGCTATCGTGGAGCATCGAGCGAGCGGCAGCCGCCAATGTACTTCCCCTTGGGCGGAGGAACGTTGAAGGGCGTTGGCAAGCCTGGGAAGATCGTCTGGAGCCGGGTGTTTGTTGAGGGCAATGCGCTGCACGTGGATATAGGCCTCGGCTCAGTCGTTCAATTGCCCGATGAAGAAACAGCGCGCCGCTGGCAGCAGACGACGATTCAATGGCCCATGGTGAGTGCCACGTTCGATGGCATTTCGCGCGATTCGTTTATGGCGAGACATCGAGCGAACCATGTCAGCATTACCTATGCCCCCGATGCGAAGGCTGCGGCGGAGGCACTTGCCGTCAAATCCGCGATGTTTGACGAGATGGGCATCAAGGTTCATTTGTGCGGTCCTGTGGAATTCGGCAATTAATCATGACAATCGGGCATCTCTTGCCGACATTGCGTAAGATGGCAAGCGAAGTCCCGGAGCGTAAATGACAATCAATTCTCATGTAATTAAAAGCACGATGGTAGGCGCACTCGGCGGCCTGTTGTTCGGATTTGATACCGCGGTTATCTCCGGCACCACGCATGCGCTCACACAGGTCTACCATCTTTCCCCTGCATTGCTTGGAGTTACGGTATCGAGCGCTTTGGTGGGTACCGTCATCGGCGCAATGACGGCGGGCATTCCGGGGCAGCGATATGGGCGTCGGGATAGCCTTCGTGCGATGGCCATCTTTTACGTCATCTCCGCGCTGGGGTGTGCGTTTGCCTGGAGTTGGCCGGCACTGATCTTCTTTCGATTTATCGGAGGCATCGGCATTGGAGGATCGTCAGTCCTGGGTCCGATGTATATCGCTGAGATTGCGCCGACAGAATGGCGAGGACGGTTGGTCGGATTTTTTCAGGTCAATATCGTCGTGGGAATTTTGCTTGCCTATGTCTCTAATTTCCTGATTGGAATGATGCATCTGGGGGCACATGAGTGGCGCTGGCAGTTGGGAATCTCGGCACTCCCCGCCGTATTTTTTCTAGTGGCGCTGTTCGGCATTCCTCGCAGCCCGCGATGGCTTTCGATGCAGATGAAGTTGGAGGAAGCGCTTGAGGTGCTTCGTCTCACTGGCATCCCGAACCCGAAAGAAGACCTCGATGAGATCGTTGCTTCCATTCATATGGAGCGATCCACTTCGGCTGATCCCTTATTCTCGAAGCGGTATCGGTTTCCCGTATTTCTTGCCATTACCGTAGGCATGTTCTGCCAGCTATCGGGGATCAATGCCATTCTTTATTACTTGAACGATATCTTTGCTCTTGCCGGAGCTTCGAAGGTTTCCGGCGATCTGCAGGCCGTCGCTGTGGGAGCCGCCAATCTTGTTGCCACATTGCTCGCCATGACTGTGATTGACAAAATTGGCCGCAAGAAGCTGTTGCTGTTTGGAACCGCAGGGCTTGCATTCTGCCTGTCCGCTGTTTCCTATGTCTTTATGACTCATCGCCATCTTAACTGGCTTGTATGGCTGCTTATGATCTACATCACCTTCTTCGCGGTATCTCAAGGTGCAGTCGTTTGGGTTTATATCAGCGAGGTGTTTCCGACCCGGGTACGGTCGAAAGGCCAGAGCCTAGGTAGTTCAGCGCACTGGTTCACAAACGCTGCTATCTCGCTGGTATTTCCTCTGATGGCAGTATCCTCGGGCGCTTACCCGTTCATATTTTTTGCTGCAATGATGGTCCTCGACTTCTTTCTGGTCCTGTTCTATTACCCAGAGACCAGCAACATCTCTCTGGAACATCTGCAGACGAGCCTGGGGATTGACTGAAGTTCGCTTCAAATTGGATGAGGTTATTAGAATGATGAGAATTACAACGCTATTACTTTTCGCGGCCAGCGCCGTCGCCATGGCGCAGGCCCCAGGATGGCAGCCAGATGTAACGCAACAGCAGACCTATACCCTGCATCGTGCATCCAGTGCCGATCCCGCGGGGGGGAATGCGGACTCTCGTACCGTTGCTCCCGGTGCTACTTACACTGTTCTGGACACGGATGGGCCAGGGAGGATCTCGCACATCTGGTTCACGATCAATGATCGAGAGGCTTACCATCTTAAGCGCATCGTCCTGCGTATTTATTGGGATGGAGAAGCGACACCTAGCGTAGAAACTCCTATCGGAGATTTCTTCGGCCTTGGATTGGGGACGTATCATAACTGGCAATCGGAGATGCTCTCGGTGGGCAGCATTAAGGCGCTAAACAGTTACTTTCCGATGCCCTATCGGCATCACGCTCGCATCACAGTCACGAATGAAGGCAAAGAGCCAATTGATAGCCTTTATTACAACGTCGACTATCGAACGGAGTTACATCCACTTCCCGAGAGCACTCTCTATTTCCACGCACAATACCGGCAGGCCCAGCCCAATCATGGATGGACTAATGATTGGCCGAATAATTATGTGCCACTTACCAATAACAAGACGAATTTAGACGGCAAAGATAATTATGTTTGGCTCGATGCAACGGGACACGGCCAGTATATTGGCGTCACCATGTCCGTATTGCAAAACCAGGACGGATGGTGGGGCGAAGGCGATGATATGTTCTTTATCGATGGAGCAAAGCTTCCATCCATCACCGGCACGGGCAGTGAAGATTATTTCCTGGGCGCGTGGGATTTTGGCGGTCAATCATTCTCCTATCCTCTCTATGGCGCGCCCGTTGTAGGAGAGGAATTGGCGGGCGGAAGATCGAGCGTCTATCGTTTCCACTTCGATGCTCCTATTCCGTTCACGAAGTCCATCAAGGCGACGATTGAGCATGGCCATGCAAACCACCGTTCTGATAACTACTACTCGGTGGCCTATTGGTACCAGGCAGAGCCGCACGCCTCATTTCCGCCATTGCCTCCTGTAGAGCAGAGAATCCCGGCATTGCAGATGGTTGGCGGCCCCGGCAACGGGAGTAATTCTCACTAAAGGCAAGCATTCCTGCTGGCTGTCTTCTTCAATGGCACTCTCGAAGGAGGCAGCTTGCGTGAGAGTTTATTGCTGCACGAGGTAGCCGTCCCGAGCTAAGGTATCGCCATCGATCATGCTGGAGTGGCTGCCATTCCATGTAATTTGATAGTTGGCATGGGGATCGACTCCTGAAAATCTAACCCTGATCGAACGCGAAGACGGGAAGGTTTTGAGATCAAACGAAATGGAGTGACCAGCCACAGTTACATTACGCAAGGAGCAGGCATTGAAGCCCACGCCGCTCTTTTCTTGCAGGTTGATAAATGCGTCTCCCAGCGTGGGAGACATGATCTCAACGGAGGTCATGGCGCTTCCCGGCCCCCAGTGAAATCCTGTCAGCGAGCCCGGTTCATCGAGGTAGCCGGTGTGGGCCCAGTTTTCCCAGGGTGCGACAGCGAACGTGGATCGAGCTGCAGCTACAGCGCGCTCCAGATACTCCTGTTTGCCGGTTGCGTTGTAATAATCCCAGAGCAAGACGGCGGCATAGCCCTGCCGGGCGTCACTCCACTCCGCGTCGGTATTTTGAGTGGTAAACCCGCCGACGACCTTTGGAGAGAACGCCGGATTGTTCCATACCTGCTGCGTCAGCAACAGGTAGTCCAGCACCTGCGTTCCCTGTTGGAGATACTTGCGGTTCTTCGTCGCTCCATACAGTTGAAGGTATGCTTTCGCTGCCTGAATGGTTGCAAGATTATTCTGCGGATACTGGGCAGTCCACGCATCGTAAAAGTCGAATGGCTTACGAGCGCAGGATTTGAACGTTTCGAAATCGAACCAACGTTGGCGGGGGAGCACTTTTTTTGTAATAAAACTCATTGCCCGCTCTGCTGCGTTGAGATAGGTCCGATTTCCCGTAGCCTCGCTGAGCGATGCAAGCAAGAGTGCTGAAGCGGCGGTTTCAGCATTGAAGTCGCGAAATTCGCTTCTGGGTTTCAGGTCACTGTCGTACCATGAGGGAATCACACCACTGGCCAGTTGCTTCTTGACGAGAAAATCACCATAGGGACGTACAAACGCGAGAATTTCTTTCTCTCTATCTGGAGTTAGATTTTTGCCCCATTCCAGCATCCAATAGGCAGTCCACGACATGCAAAAGGCATGGTAATCATCAGCATAACCAGCCCACCCATCGTCGCGAATCCAATGCTTATCATTCAGCATGTAGATCGCTGGAAAGGTACCATGATTTTGCGGGCTCTTTAACGCGAGATTCAGGATGCTCTCTGCCTTGTCCTCGATATCTTTATTGTTCGTGCGCTGACCATACAGATACCACCCATAGGCGCTTCGCAGAGTTTGAAACCATGCATTGAACCAGGCATCCGGAGCCGGCTTGCCCCATTCTCCCTCCGAATTTCTATTGCTGACCAGAGTGCCGCATCGCTGGTTGCCGCAATCGAATCCGCGATACATCTCATTTGCATAGCGCCCCCAGGTGTCTGTTCTCCAATCATCGAAGGTCACCATCTCTGGGCGTGTAACGTTCTGCTGCAGGTCGTCCGACTGCAAAAGTTCTTTGTGCCCTTCGTCAGACCAGAGCCGACGCACGACTCTGCGATAGCCAAGCTTGTAGGGTTGTTCTGAAGCGACGAGGGAGTAACGATATTCAATCAGGCCTGCGACAACTCGTGGTCCGGCATCGGGGGAGCGCCGGAAATAGCTGTGTCCGTATGGCTGAGATGCCACGGCTCCATAGGAGAGCCAGGGAAGCTTATCCGACGTCACATCGAGGTCAAGAGCGAGCGGATCACTGCGCCTGTCGCTCAGTTCAGGCATAAGAGCGGCGAAGACCTTTCCCTGTTGAAGCATGACAACGGGAGACTTGAACGCCCAGTTTGGAACAATATCGTCCGCCTCATTCTTAATATTCTGGCTCCAGACAAAGTCGACAGGACCGGAGTCTGGTGAACTCGAGGGGCGTCTTCCGGGAGCGAAATCGTAGCGATCTTCCACCGAGCGGATCTTGATTTCTGGCTTGGACGCGAATCTCATCTCTACAGCCAGGACATCCGGTTCCGAGGTAAGAAGGACCCTCTCTTCAAAGACGCCAACCGAGCAATCTCCGTGCAAAACTAATCCCTCAGGGATGGCCGATACGTCGCTGATCGTGCACGAATGAGCGGCATCAGGAGTTTCCTGGGAGACGACTCGCGTTGCCGATGCCGTCGACAGGAGAGCAGGCACCCAGGCACCGTTCTCCCTGATGGAGAGGGTTTCATTCTGCGCAGAGTTCGTAGTGTCGACCTCGAAACGTATCGCGCTATTCCTGATCTCAAGCCGAGTTGCTGCGCAAAGGGGCAGAGTCGAGAGGAGCAGAGCGGAGAAGATTGCGGTTTGCATGCTTGGTTGCATCGATAGGTTTCCTCCCAAAGCGGTGCTTCTTACTTTTAGCGAAATTTACTCGCGGCGCAACTGCTCCCAGCAAATTTAAACATTTAAATCAAAGCAATTGAAGCATTCTGAGGTTTGATCGTCAAGAAGGCATTTCAGCGCATAGTTGTTGGTTTGGGAAAAGATGAGTGGATGCGAAGCTGAGACTGATAAAGCGTAAATTCACTTCACTATTCGACCAGCAGGCGGGAGGAGTTATTGGAGCACCGAATGGGATTTGAACCCATGAGTACTGGTTTTGCAGACCAGCGCGTTAACCACTTCGCCATCGGTGCTCATCGTTGCCAGCTTCAATCAAGCTCGACATACGTGATCTGGATTATCTTCTCTCGTTGTAAATCCGTAAGAAGGTAAGCCTGGATGCCTGTCTTCATCTTACCCATTTTTTATTACTTTGCGATGGGGAGATCTTTCTTTGAAAGGTACCAGCTTTGTACATTCAGCCCGCTTCCTGTACCGCTGGTCCGTTTAGCGGCATCTTCCACTGTTGCAGGGGCAGCTACGATCACAGGCTGGCCGGGACGCCAGTTCGCAGGACACGATACTCCATTGTCATCGGCAGTTTGCAGCGCCTGAAACACGCGGAACAGCTCATCGATGTTTCGCCCTAGCTGCATCGGGTAGTAGATCAGCGCACGAACTGTCCCTTTCGGGTCAATGGCAAACACTGCGCGCACCGTTGCCGTGTCGGCTGCGGCCTCGTGCACCAGGCCATAGGCTGACGAGACCTTTTGGTCGAGATCGGCGATGACAGGGAACTTTATCTGGATGCCGCCAATCTGCTCCAGGTCGCGTACCCAGGCGATGTGCGAAAACACCGAATCGATCGAGACACCGATTAGCTGCACATTGATCTTCTCGAAATCGTCGTAACTCCGGGCAAACTCGATGAACTCCGTCGAGCAAACCGGGGTGAAGTCTGCAGGATGCGAGAACAGCAATACCCACTTGCCACGGGAGGTGTAATCGCTCAGGCGGACGAGCCCGTGCGTACTCTTGGCCTCAAAATCCGGCGCCGGCTCCATAATTCGTGGGATACGTGATTCGGCCATCGCTGCTCACCTTCGCTCTTGATATGCGTGCCACCACGCAGTCTGACTACGTGGCGGCCTTTTACAGCGTACGACTTATTTAGGCTGGGCAACCGTCCGGATGTAGGAGTTGATCTTCTTGAAGCTGTCGGGATACAGCTTCTGGCCCTCTTCATCGGATACCGTACCGGCGAGGATGACGTTATCGCCATTCTTCCAGTTGGCAGGGGTGGAGACCTTGTGCTTCGTGGTCAACTGAATGGAATCGAGAACGCGAATGATCTCGTCGAAGTTGCGTCCGGTGCTCATGGGATAGGCGAGCATCAACTTGATCTTCTTGTCGGGCCCGATCACGAAGACGGTGCGTACGGCTGCGTTGTTGGCAGGGGTGCGGCCTTCGGAGGTGTTGCCGGAGTCAGCGGGGAGCATGTTGTACAGCTTGGCCACCTTCAATTCCGTATCGCCGATCATCGGGTAGTTCACCTTGTGTCCCTGGGTCTCTTCGATGTCGATCGCCCACTTGGCATGGCTGCTGGCGGGGTCGACGCTGAGCCCGATGATCTTGGCACCACGCTTCAGGAACTCGCCCTCAAGGCCGGCCATCGTGCCGAGTTCGGTGGTGCAGACAGGAGTGAAGTCTTTGGGGTGAGAGAACAAAATGGCCCAGCCGTCGCCGATCCATTCGTGGAAATCGATTGTGCCTTGCGTAGTCTCAGCAGTGAAATTGGGAGCTTCGTCATTGATGCGGAGTGACATTTTTTCCTCTTTCTTTTTCAGGTATTCTTCTCAGAGTTTTATCCAACGAACAACTACACGGTTTACAGCTGTCCCGAGCGATTACTGGATGCGCATTTGGAGCTCATCTATCCAGTAAAAAACCCGCCCGGCTCGTTGGCTCTGGGTGGGTTCTGTGCTGCTCGAATCTGTAAAGCTGCCTGCTACGATCCGCTCATGCGCACACCCACCCCTGCCGACAGCAACAAAGCGTGGAGTTCGGGTTGAGCATGATCGTCATAGCTAATCTTTTGTACCGCTGCCAGCTAGGCTAGCATGGAGCTGTTGTGCCCATTTGCGGTCTACCAAAAACATACGTCCGGGGAGCTTCGATGTCAAATCAGTCAGTTACGTCGCAATTGTTTGCCTCTGCCATCGCGTCAACCCGCGGGTTTGACTACGCGCTTGTGGATGTCTTCGCCGAACGGCCTCTCCAGGGGAACCAGCTTGCCATCTTCACCGATGCCCGCGGTCTCTCCGACGACGAGATGCAGGCGCTTGCCCGCGAAACAAATCTCTCCGAAACCACTTTCATCCTCCCTCGTGATCCTGAAGTCGAGCGAGAGCATGGCATTCAGGTTCGCATCTTCACTGTTGCAGAAGAGCTTCAGTTTGCCGGACATCCTACCCTCGGTACCGCAAGCTGGCTCTACCAAAACCATGCCACCCTTCGCGGCGCAGAGAAGATCATGCTCGACCTTCGCGTAGGTCCCATTTCTGTGCGCTTCCGTGCTCCGGCTGATGGAGATCAGGGCGTCTACGGCACGATGAAGCAGAATGATCCAACGTTTGGCAAGATTCACGATCGCGTAATCATCGCCGAAACGCTTGGCCTCTCCGCCGATGACCTTGACGCCGACCTTCCCATTCAGACTGTCTCCACCGGGATGGCCTTCTGCATCGTGCCCTTGAAGTCGCTGGCCGTTGCAAAGCGGTTGGAGATTCCAAGGCAGAAGGCGAGTGCCTATCTCGAGCGGAGCGACGCAAAGTTCTTTCACTTCATCACTCGTGCGGAGGCAGCCTCAGGCGCGGACTGGCATGCCCGCATGCAGTTCTACAACGGAGAAGATCCCGCCACCGGTTCTGCCTCCGGCTGCACGATTGCATATCTTGTTCGTCACGGCCTCGCCGAGAGCGGGCAGCAAGTCATCATTGAGCAGGGAATCGAGATGCTTCGTCCGAGCCGCATTCATGTCAGCGCAACAATTGCCGGAGATGTTGTGTCCGAAGTGTTCGTCGGTGGGCGCACCATTCCCGTTGCAATGGGACGTCTTTTCCTGCCGTGATGCACCAGATTTCAACAGGGCTGTAACATAAATCGCCAGTGTTCATGCAGGTTTGCAGCAAGCGGTGGATGCGCAAGCGCAAATATCTTCCGTCTTCGCCCAAACTTCGCCATTGCATTGAGCGCCAATCCTTCCTACTCTTGGCAAGCGTTAACGACATCTTCACACGCAACGTATGAGGACGTCTTAACGGAACGAAATTGCTTTCGCCTGGTTTCTGACAATTTGAGTTGAGAGAAGGTTTCGACTGTCCGCAGTCGCGCCTCCCCCCGCGCGCACCATCGCTGCCTGCAACGCAGTGAAGTCAATCCGGTTCGTCCGGTTTTGGCCTCACTGTAATCGCAACAGACCGATCTCCTGCGCCCGCGGAGTCGCGTGGCAACCTGCGCACACACAGCCTCTCTCACACCCGCGGTCCGGCTGCATCGTTTGCCAGACTGGTGGCACTGTTCCTTCGTGGAGCGGACAGGAGAGCTTTGTCGCTCATCCTTGCCGCTCTTCCGGAGCAGCCAGTCCCCCTACGCTCCGGAGCATGTACCGGGCGATGCGCCGCACCGCGGGGAACGTTCAACACTCCAGATTGGAGCGCCTGCAAACCAGCAGGCACTTCAACTCTGGCCTATCGGCCGCGACCCGCCCTACCCGTGGAGTCCGGCAGAATGTGAGACCGCATGCGCCCCAAGAAGACGATCCTCTGTGTCGACGACAACGAACAAGTGCTCTCTGTCCGCACTTTTTTGCTCGAAACCCGCGGCTATCGCGTCATCTCTGCAACCAGCGCGCAACAAGCGCTCGATATCGTTCAACAGTCGGCCCCCGGGGCACTCGATCTTCTTCTCTGCGATCTTCTGATGCCACAGATGGACGGCAACGAACTCGTCCGTCGCGCCAAGCAGCTTCACCCCGGCCTGCCTGCGATGATCGTCTCTGGCACCGTCAATGCCTTCGACCGTGCCTGCTCCGCCGATGTCTTTCTGCCCAAAGGGGCATGCTCTGCCGCCGAGATGATCGAACGCATCCGCGTGCTTGTAGCCCGCAAGCGCGGCCCTAAGAAGGCGTTCGTCCTGCAACCGGCAACTTCTGTGATGCTCCACTCCGTGGCATCCTAGAATCCGTTCAAAACCACACGTCATCTCGACCGGAGCCGCGCGGTTCTATCGCGCGGCGGAGCGGAGAGACCCCTGTATTTCGCCTTTGTTCTTGTTTTACCTGCTCCTGATCGGTGCAAGTCGTAGTCGCCGTCTTTGAAGCAGCCTGCTTAGAAGCAGGGCTTAGGGCAATACGCAACTTCGCGAATGCTTTCCTAAGCTCTAAGCACCGCTTCAGGCCTCCACCAGCCCATACCGTCTCTGCCACTGCTGTTTCAGCCTCTCCCACACTGCCTCAGTCTCTTCGCGCGAGATCGCGGGATCAGGTTGTTCAGCAAATCGTGCAGCCTCCGCTTTGGCCAATTCCAGCAACGCACGATCGCGCATCAGGTTTGCTACACGAAACTCTGGCAGCCCAGCCTGCCGCGTACCGAAGAACTCTCCTGGCCCGCGCTGTTGCAGATCAAGCTCAGCCAGCTCAAAGCCGTTCTGCGTGCGCACCATGGCGTCCAGTCTGGCCTCGGCCTGTTCGCTCACTCTGCCGCCGGTCATCAGGATGCAGTAGCTCTTCGCCGCACCGCGTCCCACGCGCCCGCGCAACTGATGCATCTGCGCCAATCCAAATCTCTCTGCGTGTTCAATCACCATGACCGAAGCATTGGGAACATCCACACCAACTTCAATAACTGTCGTAGCGATCAGCACATCTATATCGCCGCGCTGAAACCGCCGCATCGCGACCTCTTTATCATCCGCGCTCAACCGTCCATGTAATAAGCCGAGCCGTAGCCCTGCCAGCGCTCCATTGCGCAGCTCCTCATACATGTCGCTGGCAGCACGAAGCGCCTTCTTCGGTTCAAACAATTTCTCGGTCTTCGCAAGCTTTGTCTTCTTCTTACCTTTTGAAGATTTGTCATCCTGAGCGGAGCCTTTGCGCAGCAAAGACGCAGTCGAAGGACCTGCGGTTCTTCTCCCAGCCGCATTCTCCTCAAGCTCTTCATCCTGCGCAAAATCCAGCTCCGGCTGATCGTCCTTCGCCCCTTCGATCACCGGATAGACAATATAAGCCTGCCGCCCGGCAGCAACCTGCTTCCGCACAAATCCCCAGACATCCTCCGCCCGCTCCTCTGTCGTTCTCCGCGTAACAATCGGAGTGCGTCCCGGCGGCAGCTCGTCAATCACGCTGGCGTCCAGGTCGCCGTACAACGTCAACGCCAGTGTTCGCGGAATCGGCGTCGCCGTCATCACCAGCACATCCGGGTCAAGGGCCGTATCCTTCTTCATTAGACGGAACCGCTGCTGTACGCCGAAGCGGTGCTGTTCATCGACGATCACGAGGCCAAGATTTTCAAAGTCAACCTTATCCTCGATGAGCGCATGCGTTCCGATTGCAAGATCGGTCTCTCCACGAAAAATCCTGCCGCGGGCCTCGCGCTTCGTCGCCTCATCGAGCGAGCCAGTCAGCAGGGTCACGCGATAGGGCTTGCCCGTCCTCGGAGAGAGAACATTTCCCAGTAGCTTTCGTGCAGACAGATAATGCTGCGTCGCCAGAATCTCTGTCGGAGCCATTAGCGCTGTCTGATAGCCATTTTCAATCGCCACCAAAGCCGCCTGCATCGCGACAATCGTTTTGCCCGAGCCCACATCCCCCTGCAACAACCGTCGCATCGGTTGAGGCTTGCGCATATCGCTGGCGATCTCTCCCAGCACACGCTTTTGCGCGGCCGTCGGATGAAACGGCAGCACCTGCTTGATCGCCTCCCGAACTTTTACATTGGTCACAAAGGCCGTGCCTTCGCGCTCGCGCATCCTGCGTCGCTTCAGCTCCAGTCCCAGCTCCAGATAAAACAGCTCCTCAAAGATCAGGCGACGATGTCCCGAAGTTGCCGCCGACATCAGTTCCACCATCGGCGTTCCGGCTTCAGGGAAGTGAATCGATCGCAGCGCCTCCATTCTTCCGGGCAGCTTCAGCCGTTCCAGCAGCGCGGTCGGCAGTGTCTCCGAAACCGCGCCCGTCGTCTCTTCCAGTTCCTCAAAGATTCCCCAGAGCACTCGCCGCAGCCAGCGCGAGGTCAGCTTCGCGCCCCACGCTGTCGTTCCGCCCAGAAACTCATAGACGGGGACGATCCGTCCCATCTCCAGCCGTACGAACTCGGCCTCTGGGCCATCTTTGGTCGGCAGAATCTCAAACTGTGGCTGGATCATCTTGAACCGCCCAGCGCTCGACCGCGACGCCTCGACCCGACCGTATAGCGCCACCATCTGCCCCACGCGAAACTTGTCGCGCAGATACTCCCCGTGAAACCACATGCACTTGATGGTGCTCAGGCCCTGTCCGACGGTCATCTCGAAGAGCGGCATGCTGCGCGTTTTGAGCAACACTGTCCCGCGAACCTCGCCGATGACGCTGGCCATCTCTCCTGCTGTCAGGCTGGCGATGGGCAGCGGATTCAGCCTGTCCTCGTAGCGGAAGGGCAGGTGGTACAGCAGATCTTCGACGGTTTCGACCCCGCGTTTCGCGAGCGCATCGGCGACGCGCTCTCCCACGCGCTTCACATATTTGATTGGGGTCGAGAGTTCCAGCACAAAGCGATGCTACCAAGAAGCCTGCTCCCTCTCGCAATCACCCCTGCTAAACTTGACATTAAGAGAACCCATGCCCATCGTCGAGCTCCAGAAAGTCCGCAAGGTCTACGACACGAAAGTCGCCGTAAACGATATCAGCTTCAACATCGAACCCGGTACCATGTTCGGTCTTCTCGGCCCCAACGGCTCCGGAAAAACCTCCAGCATCCGCATGATGATCGGCATCACGGTGCCCGATTCCGGCTCGATCAACCTCTTCGGCCAGCCGTTCACCCGAAAGAATCTACACCGGGTCGGCTATCTGCCAGAAGAGCGTGGCCTCTATAAGAAGATGAAGGTGATGGACCAGCTCATCTTTCTGGGTCAGCTTCATGGTCTCAATGCGACCACGGCCAGCCGGCGGGCGCATGAATGGTGCGAGAAGCTGGATATCTCGGCTTCCATCCACAAAAAGACGGAAGAGCTTTCCAAGGGAATGCAGCAAAAGATTCAGTTCATCTCGACCTTGCTGCACGAGCCCGAGCTCATCATCATGGACGAGCCTTTCAGCGGCCTCGATCCCGTGAACGCCACGATCCTGCAGGATACGCTGGTCGACCTTCGTGCTCAGGGGAGAACCATCCTGTTCTCGACGCACCGCATGGACCAGATCGAAAAGCTCTGCGACTCCATTTCGCTTATTCACAATGGCAATCTTGTTCTGTCCGGCACGATGCGGGAGATCAAGGCGCACTATCCGCGCAACCGGGTCGAGATGCTCTTTGAAGGAGATACCGGCTTCCTTCAGCATCCTTCGATCGAAGAGGCAAAGACCTACAGCGGCCGCGCGGAGATCAAGCTGCGCACCGTCGACGGAGTTGCTCCCGACGCGCAGCCGCTGCTCGCCGATGCCATCCAGCGTGGCACCCGCATCAACCGCTTCGAGGTCAAGGAGCCTACGCTCGAAGAGATATTCATAGAAAAAGTTGGAGGCAAGGTCGATGCATAACGTCTGGCTAATCGCAAAGCGTGAGTATCTCGAACGCATCCGCACCAAGGCCTTCCTCTTTTTCACCATCATCTTCCCGCTGCTGATGGGCGGCGGAATCGTCGTCGAGGCCGTCACCAGCGCTCACGCCAGGTCCACGTCGCATATCGCCGTCGTCTCTCACGATCAGCAGCTCGCTACCGATCTGCAGGCCGAACTGGAGAACGGTAAAGACAACAAAATGACGGTCGACGTCATCTCGCCTCCCGGCACCGATACCCGCGGCATCCTTGATGGCGAGCTTGCGAACAAGAGTCTGGACGGGTACCTCTGGATCACCCCGGCCACCCAGTCCAATGCGCGTCCTTCCTTCGCGTATACGCCGCGCTCAGCAGGTGATATCTCCACCAAAGACGCTGTCAGCTCCGCGCTGCGCACCGTTCTGGTGCGCGAACGACTAGCGCATCAGGGAATGGTCGCCTCCGACGTCAACTCGCTGATGCAGCCGGTCGAGGTGGACACGACGCAGGCAGGGAAGAACGCCGATACTACGTCTACCTTCATCGCGATCTATGTGCTGTTCTTCCTGATGTACTTCGTCATCATGCTGTACGGCATGAACGTCGCACGCTCGATTATCGAAGAGAAGACCTCGCGCGTCTTCGAGGTGCTGCTCGCCACCATCAGGCCTGAAGAGATGATGGCTGGCAAGATGCTTGGCGTGGGCTCGGTTGGACTGACCCAGGTATTCATCTGGTTGATCGCGGCCATCCTGCTGACCAGTACCCCGCTGGTGTCCTCGATCGCTGGCGGCCACGTGCACGTGTCGCTCAGCGCCATGCAGATCATCTTCTTCGTCGTCTACTTTGTGCTTGGCTTTATGCTCTATGCCAGCATCGCCGCCGCTCTCGGCGCGATGACCAACTCGGAGCAGGAGCTGCAGCAACTCAATATGTTCCTGGTAATGCCTCTGGCCTGCTGCTTCTTCGCCCTGGGCATCATCGTCACGAACCCGAACTCGGTCCTGTCGACGGTCCTCTCGCTTATTCCATTCATGACGCCGCTCATCATGTATCTGCGCCTTTCTCTGACGGCGGTGCCGATGTGGCAGATCGCGCTTTCGATTGGGCTGATGTTAGTTACGATCTATGCGATTCTATGGGTCGCAAGCCGTATCTACCGCGTCGGCATCCTGATGTACGGCAAAAAGCCCACGCTTCCCGAGATCCTGCGCTGGCTCAAGTACAGCTAGAAGGATCTGACGACAAACCGTTTTGTTCAGCCTTTGGCTAGAGCATTGATGTCTTTTATTTCTAGGGTTTGCTTGGGATAGCCTTTGAGCACGCTATTAATCATGGCCAGCCCCACCTCTCGCATGGTGCTGACCTGGCTTGGAAGCAGCAGACGCAGCAACGGATATAGCCCACCGATGACCTTGTAATACCATTTGATGTTCTGTTGGCCAGATGTGGGCTTCATGAAGCCGGGGCGGAAGTTGTAGACCTTCCTGAAGCCAAGCGTGAGAAGGGTATTCTCGGTTCGCCCCTTCACGCGGGCCCACATGATGCGCCCCTTCTCCGAGCTATCGGTGTGACCGCCCGATACGTAGCAGAACACCATCTGCGGGTTGCGGCTGGCCAGCGTTTCGGCAAAATGAATTGTTATGTCATAGGTAATATGGCTGTATTCCAATTCGCTCATTCCCGCTGAACTGATGCCAGCGCAATAGAAGCAGGCATCATAGCCAGTCAACTGACTGGCGACCTCATCCAGATTGAGAAAATCAGGCACGATACATTCCCTTAGCTTCGGATGCTTCGCGTGGAAGGGCTTGCGGCTTACCAGAAGCACTTGTTCTATCGCCGGGTGCTCAAGACATTCAAGCAGAACACCTTCGCCCACCATTCCGGTGGCGCCTGTAAGGATGACCTTGATTTGCGATTCAAACGGCATTAGGAAGTGGCTCCCACATTGGATTGCATGGGAGTAATGTACTCCGCTCAGAATGTTTCGCGCCGAGCGTAGTGCGTCAGCCTGCCTCGCTCGGTTGGGCGTGAAGCGGATAAGATGACGAGCATGGATATTGCTGCGATTCAAGCCGCGCTTCGTGACCAGAATCTGGACGGATGGCTCTTCTATGACCATCACTACCGGGACCCTCTCGCATACAGGATTCTAGGACTAAACGAGGGAGCGCTGGTCTCGCGGCGGTGGTATTACCTGATTCCGGCAGACGGCGAGCCGAAGAAGCTGGTCCACCGGATTGAGGCCGGGAAGCTGGACACGTTGCCGGGGGCGAAGGCGGCATATTCATCGTGGCAAGAGCTCGAGCAGCAGTTAGAGACAATGCTCGCTGGCCTGACGCGGATTGCCATGCAGTACTCGCCACGAAACGCCATCATGTACATCTCGCTGGTCGATGCAGGGACGGTCGAGTTGCTGCGTGGGATGGGCAAGGAGATCGTCAGCTCAGCGAATCTAGTCAGCCAGTTTGAGGCGGTCCTTACCCAGGACCAGATTGCCACCCATTTTGTAGCGCAGAAAAAGATCGACGCGATTCTAGCGGCCGGGTGGAAGGAGATGGGCAGCCGGGTGCGGGCAGGCGGCACCGACGAGTTTGCCATGGTCGAGTATTTCTGCGAGGCGATGGGGCGCGAAGGATTGCTCTGGGATCACGGGCCCAATGTGAGTGTTGGCGCGAACTCCGCCGATTCGCACTATGAGCCGAGCGCGGCCAACTCGAAGCCGATTCGACGTGGCGACTTTGTGCTGATCGATATATGGGCGAAGCTGGAGCGCGCCAACGCCTGTTTTTACGACATCACGTGGACCGGGGTGGTGGACCGCGAGCCTACGGACCGGGAGCAGAAGATATTCGCGATCGTGCGCGATGCTCGTGACGCAGCAGTGGCAACGGTGCGCGAGGCATTCGCCGCAGGTCGACCGATTGCCGGATGGGAACCAGACGATGCGGCGCGCGGTGTAATCCGGCAAGCCGGGTTCGGGGAGTGGTTCACTCACCGGACAGGACACAATATCGGCCCGGTGCTGCATGGGAACGGCGCAAATCTGGACAATCTGGAGACGCACGACGAGCGGCTGATTCTGTCCAATACGTGTTTCTCGGTTGAGCCGGGGATCTACTTCCCCGGGGAGTTCGGGGTGCGCAGCGAGGTCGATATGATCGCGCAGGCAGGCAAGGCCGAGGTCACCGGTCGCATTCAGACGGAACTGGTCCGGGTGTAACTGCTATGATGGCTACTGAAATGGCGAACACTGTACAGGTCCCAGCGCGCGCCGCTGGCAGGTCTTCTTCGATGGCGCTTCTGGTGTTGATTGCCGGATGGCTGGTTCCCGGTGCCGGACACTTTATGCTGGGCAAGTGGGTGCGGGGATTGCTGCTGTTTGTGAGTCTGGTGCTGATGTTCAGCCTTGGCGTCGCACTGCAGGGCAAGATCTACTCGCCGAATACGGGCGACCTGTTGGATATTCTCAACTTTGCGGGTGATCTGGGAACCGGGTTGCTCTACGTCGTGGCGAAGCTCTTCGACCTTGGCCAAGTAGCAGTGGTGACGGTTTCGGCAGACTACGGAACGAAGTTCATGGTGGTGGCTGGCCTGCTGAACGTGATTGCAGCGGTGGATGCGCATTCGCTGGCGACCGGAAGGAAGGCTTCGTGACGATTACGCACTTTGACGCCGTTCTACTGTTCTCGCTGTTCACCTCCATTGTGTTCGGCATTACCCAACGGGCCGAGCCGCGGATGATGATCCGCTTTGGCGCTTTCTGCTTCGCCCTGTTTGTGGTGGGCACGGTTGCGGGCAGTTGGCTGATGTGGCTGATCAAGCACTAGAGCTAATTCCTTAATGGTGTAGAGCGGGTCTATCGCATTTGAGCGCCAACGGCGCGGCTCATACCAGCCCAGGGCGAAGCCCTGGGTATGCGTGCCCCCGATAGATGAGGGCTGAAGGCCCGATCTATAACCCGCTACACCATCGGAAAATTTGCACTAGAATGCAAACCGAAGTGAGCGCTGGCGAAACCCTATCCGCATGGATACGCCCCACGAAACCGAATGCTCAGGAACGGCTTTTCAGCTGTTCTTCTAATTCTTTAATGCGATCAAGTAGTCTCTGCTTCTCCTGGGCAGCTTTGCCAATGTCCTGAATCGAAACCACAGCTCCTGCAATGCCCCCATTTTTCCCATGAACCGGGGCTGCCGTAACTCTGATCCAGACTTGGGTGCCATCATCACGCCGATAGACGAGGTCTTCGGGCTCTGTGGTCTCGCCGCTCCGGATGGCGCGCTCCATGGGATATTCGTCGGGTCTGAAGGGGTGCCCATCGGCATGGAAGAGATTGGCATCGCGATAGCTGTCGATATTTGAGCCAGGGGCGATCGAGCGCTGGAAGATGGCTTCTGCGCGCGGATTGCGCATGACAATGCGGTTACTGGGAGACTCTGAGATGATGAGGCCCACCGAGACAGCGTCAAAGACCGCCCGCAGCAGCGCCTCACTTTCGCGGAGTGCGCGCTCGGCTTTTTTGCGGTCGTCGATGTCTTCGACGGTGCCATACCAGCGAACGATCTTGCCGGTGGAATCTCGCCTCGGGGCGGCGCGGGAACGCATCCAGCGCCAGACGCCATCACCCCGTCCAACGCGAAACTCGACGTCAATCGGCTCGCCGGTTTGCAGGCACTCCGCCCATCGCCGGAGGGTGCGTATCACATCGGCAGGATGCAGCGCCTTGACCCAGCCCTGATCGAGGGCCTCCTCCTGGGTCCATCCTGTGACGACCTCCCAGCGAGGACCTGCGGTGAGAATTCTGCCCTCCGCATCGCTGGTCCACGGAATCTGAGGATTCAGTTCGACCGAATTGCGGTAGTGCTCCTCGCTCTCTCGAAGCGCTTTCTCAATGAGTTTGCGGCTGGTGATATCAATGACCGCGCAGGAGACACCGACAACCTCATTGGCTTCGTCGAGAACAGGAAGGTAGGCGACGAACATGGTGGGATCGATGCCGTCGGCATTCTTTTTAGGGCTGGTGAATTCAAGATCGGTGAAGGTTTCACCCTGAAGGACACGACGGAGATATGGCTCAATCTGAGGGGACAGCTCGGGGATCACATCGGATACCGTCCTGCCGAGGTGGTCTGCAATAGAGACTCCGTTCACCTCGGCGAGCTGCCTGTTGATGCTGACATATCGCAGATTCCGATCGAGAAAGCAGAGACCGACGGGAGCGCCTTCGTAGATGGCCTGCAGTTGCGCGAGGCGCTGTGCGGGCATCGCCTCCAGGTTGGGCAGGCTATCGGCATCAGACTTTTTCGTGGCGGAGTTGCTGGAAGCTGGTGACAGGGACTGGGTCGAGAGAAAGCCAGCGAGATCGTCAGGAGGAACCGGGGGACCATAGAGCCATCCCTGCCCGATGTCGCAGCCAAGGCGCAGAAGCATGTCTGCCTGATCTGATGTCTCGATGCCCTCGGCAACCGTGGTGAGGCTCAGGCTGTGGCCAAGTCCGATGATGGCGGCCACAATCTTTCGGCTCTCCTTCGTCTCCGACATCTCGCGGACGAAGCTGGCGTCGATCTTCAATTCGTCGAAAGGAAGGCACTGCAGATGGCGAAGACTGGAGTAACCCGTGCCGAAGTCGTCGAGCGCAAGGGATACGCCAAGAGCCTTCAACTCCTGCGCGATGGATTGTGCCTGTTCGATATTGCCGATGAGCGCGCTCTCCGTGATCTCAAGAACGAGACGCTTAAGAGAAAAGCCTGCCACTTGAGCTGCCGACCTGATCTGCTGGGACAGTGTGCGGTCGCCAAACTGGAGCGGCGAGATGTTGAATGAGACGGAAAGCTCCTCAGGAAGAGAGGCCGCGACAGTAAAGACCCGGCGCAATAAATTGCGAGTCAACATGCCGATCAGGCCGTTTTCTTCGGCGAGCGGAATGAATACATCCGGTGAGACAGGGCCTTGAGTCGGATGCCGCCAACGCGCCAGAGCCTCGAATCCCGTAAGGACGCCAGTACGCAGTTCTACGATAGGCTGGAAGTAAGGAACGATTTCGTCCGCATCCAAAGCCTTGCGTAGGTCGGTTGGGTGAGCTGCAACCATGACTGGGCAGAAGGATACTCTTTATAGGTGGCTTTCGTATCACATTTTTTAGAGCGAGGCATCGATGAATCCGACAAGAACCCATGAGGCGCAAAGCTTTACGCCAGAGCCGGGCATGACCCGACAGGTGTTGGCCCATAGCGATGAACTAATGCTGGTTCGGCACTATTTTGAGAAGGACTGGATAGGGGCGCGGCATAGCCATCCCCACCATCAACTCGTCTACGTCGTCAGGGGAGCCCTGCGAGTAGAGGTAGGAGAAAAGACGTTCGACGTCTTCGCGGGAGACAGCTTTGTCGTCGATGGAGGCGTGGAACACCAGGCTGCAGCGCTTGAGGCGTCAGAGGTGCTCGATGTCTTCAACCCAGTGCGCGAGGACTACCGCGAACTGGTGAAGTAGAAAATTTTTATGGCCGTCGTTCCGAGCAGACTTTATATTGCGATCTCTCTGCGGCTATCAGGTTATGTAACTTCAAATTAACGAATGAGTTTTAGGGATGCTCTGATTAAGTCCGCGTTTTGTTTAAGGGCACGGCTTCAGCCGTGCCGTAAGTCTAATAAGATCAACAGGGCTTTAGCCCCTGAGGAACCTAATGGGGATGGGAGATGGGCAAGCCGTACATCTGGTTTAAATCGTCGTGGAAGCTGCTGGGATGCTTGATGCTGCTGGCTTTGGTTCAGGCCTCCGCCAGGGCGCAGCCAGTGAGTGCTCCTAAGGCGGGGACCTTTCCTGCCGTCGTCGTCAGCCTGTCGTCGCCTCTGAATTACCAGGTCTTTCAGCGGCAGAGCCGGTTGCGCGGAACGATTGTGGTGCATGGTCATGTGGCCGTGCCCACCGACCACGTGCAGGTGCGCATCGCGGGCAAATCGCTGTTGGGAGAGCTGCCGGGACGATGGAAGGACATCCCCTTCGACGCGAAGACTGGAGATTTTTCTGCGAAGCTGCTGGCAGTGGCTGGCGGTTTTTACGAGGTCGATGTAAAGACCATGCTCGGACAACGAGAGACGTCCGAAGTCTCGGTTCCGCATGTAGGCGTAGGAGAGGTCTTCGTGGTGTCGGGGCAGTCGAACTCCACCAACTATGGAGAAGTTCGACAGAAGACCGAGACACAGATGGTTTCGACTTTCAGCGGAGACGACTGGAGGCTTGCCCATGATCCGCAGCCCGGGGTGCAGGATAGGAGCAAAAATGGGAGTTTTATCCCATCGTTCGGCGACGAGCTTTATCGCAAATACGGTGTCCCCATCGGCATAGCCTCGGTGGGCCATGGCTCGACCAGCGTGCGCCAGTGGCTGCCTGCGAGAGAACCGGTTGAAGTGATGCCGACCAAAGAAAGCTATGTCATTCGCCGCAAAGATGGGACGCTCCTCAGCGACGGAACCCTTTTCAGCGGCATGGCGGCTCGTATGAATCAACTCGGCGACCACGGGTTTCGCGCGGTGCTGTGGCATCAGGGAGAATCGGACTCGCATCAGCCCAAGGGCCACGATATCTCTGCGGTGACCTACGGCAGGATGCTTCGAGAGGTGATCCTGGCATCGCGCAAGCAGGCGGGGTGGGACATGCCGTGGTTTGTGGCGGAGGCGACCTATCATTCGCCATCGGACAGGGAGTGCCCGCCAATCCGTGCTGCGCAGCGGAGCCTGTGGGAGAGCGGCGTTGCGCTGGAGGGCCCGGACACCGATACGCTTACGATGCAATACCGGCAGGACAACGGCAAAGGCGTGCACTTCAACGATGCGGGATTGAAGGCGCATGGGATGTTGTGGGCCCGCGCCGTCGAAGCCTATTTGGACAAGATACTGCTGTAGGCGAGGAACGGTGACTCTCTGGCTGGGCCTTATTTTTTTGGCTTCCCCGCGCGCTTCTGCGTCTTCTGTTCTGTCTCTTCGAGTGGTGGCAGCGCTCCAATCGCCTCCGATATCTGCCGGGTGGCTCTTCGCAGAGAGACGATAATCTCCTGGATGCCGATCGTGTCCTCGATGCGCTTGACATAAGGAACCGTGAGCCCCGCCACAGCATTTCCCTGCGCGTTGAGGATGGGGAAGCTAATGTTGACAACCCCCGTCACTTCGTAGCTCGCGCGTCGCTCGTATCCACGGATACGAATCTTCGCAAGATGCTCTCCGAGGTCGGTCGGCATCTTCTTCTTCGTCTCGAGCACCCATTCATCGACAGCCCGCTGGCAGGAGTCTTGGTCCTGATGGGCAAGGATAACGTGGCCTGTGGCCGCGTGCATCAGGTCCACTTTGGAGCCGACCTTGACATAGAAGCCGGTGGATTCCGGCGAATCGACCTGGGCAAGAATCACCACGTGTCCGCCATCGAGTACGCCCAGATGGCATGACTGGCGCAGCTCGTGCGCCACCTGATGCATCATGGGCAATGCCTCGGTGACCAGCCGCTTGGTCGGAGGATGTTCCTGTCCCAGACGAAAGAGCCGCAGTGTGAGGTGATAGCGTTCCTTGTTTGCGGATTGCGCCAGATAGCCGCGCTGCTCCAGGCAAAGCAACATGCGAAAAATCTCGGAGACGGTGCGGTTCAGCTTGCGTGCGACCTCGCTGACCGTAAGCCCTGAGGGTGTGCTCGCGAAGAGTTCCAGAATATCCAAACCCTTTTCTAACGCCGGAGTTGGATAGTATCGCTTTACCGCGGATTTAACTTTAGCCATAAACGTACTCGAAAGTCGTGGATTGAACCTCCACCCAAGGTAACAAATGTTCTATAGGCTGTGTGGATATTCAGTGCAGGGCTGTACCCCTTCTGATGGGCTGCAAAAAAAGCTTATACCCACGTCATCGACCCGAAGCCCACTCCGCCACAACGACACGTCATCTCGACCGAAGCCGCGCAGTCTTATCGCGCGGCGCAGTGGAGAGACCCCTGTATTTAGCCTTTGTTCCTGCCGCTACCTGTTCTTGCCATCAAGCTCGAGGACAGCCAAAGCAGTTTCTGAACAGGCTCGTGCATCGCAGCTAAGAGCCCGGAGTGTACTGCAGTGCGAATCGTCCAATCTGGATCATCGGGTGATCGGAGGGCGGCCAGATGCGAAAGGATTCGACACGCGATCCCGTGGGCAGACGATGCGCGGTTGCGGTCCCGCGCTCCTCGCCGGTTGCAGCGTCATAAAACTTCACATCGAGAGTGTCCTCGCCGCGCTGCCACCCCAGAACATAGTTGCCCGCAGGCAGAGCGACGTCCCCAATCGTGATCGGTGCCTGTACCAGAAAGTAGTGCGAGTACTTTCCATCGGCAGAATAGCCAGCCGTGATCAGGACGACGCCGGCGATGATCTTCCCCTGGGAGTTGATGATGCCCGACGCGGTGCGCATCTCGGTCTCGATCCGTTCTTTCTCCACCTGCGCGCGAGCGGGCAATACGCTCTGCAACTCTGCGGGTGTCGCCGAACGCCAGGACGATTTGGGCTGCGCGACAAGAGGCGTAAGCATGGGGAGCAGCAGGGCAAGGGCGAAGAGTTTCATGGAGGGCCGTTTCATTTGAGATGTACTATACCGCGTTGCAGAGCGACGGTCGCTGCGTGGGTGCGGTCGCCGACGCCCAGCTTGCTCAATAGATTGTTGATGTGCGATTTGACCGTCGCCTCGCTGATGTCAAGATCCGAGGCGATCTCCTTGTTGGCGCGCCCGGCAACGATGCGTTCGAGCACTTCCAGTTCGCGGGCCGTGAGCGCGTGGCTGCTCATTCTTTCGGCCAGCTTCTCGGCAATCGCAGGGGAGATGCGCGTCTTGCCGCTATGCACGGCCTGAATGGTCGAGAGCAGCTCTTCGATGGTCATGCCTTTCAGCAGATAGGCTTTCGCCCCGGCCTGGAGCGCGCGAAAGATATCTTCGTCTCCGTCGAACGTCGTGAGCACGACGAAGCGAGCGGTAGGATCGTCGACGCGAATCTTCTGAATGGCCTCCACGCCCCTGAGCTTGGGGAGTTGAAGGTCCATCAAGGTGATGTCGGGCCGCAGGCTGCGATAAAGTTCGATGGCCTGAAGCCCATCGCTGGCCTCGCCTACGACTTTAATCTCAGGCATGATGTTCAGCAGCGCTACGAGGCCCTGACGTACGACGTGATGATCATCGACTACAAGAATCCGAATCGGTTCAGCCATTGGTTGCAGTGCCTTTCAGTGCGGGGATCGGGACTTCCAGCTTGACCGTAGTGCCTTGGCCCGGCGCGCTTTCTACCACTAGTTGAGCATGAATCTGCGCTGCGCGCTCGCGCATCCCCTGCACTCCAAAGTGGCCCTTGGAAGGAAGCGTGTCGTCGGCTGCATCGAAGCCGCGGCCATCGTCTGCGATGGTTAATGTCAGCCGATTCGAATGATAGCGCAGATCGATGGTGACGCGGCTTGCATGCGCGTGGCGGGCCACGTTGCTCAGGGCCTCCTGGGCAATGCGGAGGATCTCGTCTTCGAGCTTCGCCTCAACCGCGCGATAAGTGCCTCCGATGTTGACCTGTATGGGGAGGCTTTCCGTGCTCGATTGCTCGCAGATGCACGTAAGGCGCGTGGGCAGCGTGTGCTGCGCAGTGGCGGCGCGAAGGTCCCAGATGCTGCGTCGCGCTTCGGCAAGGCCCTCGCGCACATATTCGCGGGTGCGGTCAATCTGCTGCCCGGCAGCGTCGATCTGCGAATGAGCAAGCAGTTGTGCAGTAAGTTCAAGCTGAACCGAGACGCCTACAAAGCTCTGCGCGAGCGTGTCGTGAATCTCTCGTGCCACGCGATTCCGCTCGGCCAGAACCGCTTGAAACTGCTGGTGCAACCTGCGCAGCCGCAGGCGAAAGAGCAGGATGACGATTGCGGCAATGCCAAGAACGGCAAGCAGAAGGAACCAGAACGTACGGTAGAAAGGCGGACGAACGTAGAACGCGAGCGACGCCCCGGACTCGTTCCACACGCCGTCGTTATTGGCTGCCTGAACCCGAAAGCGGTAATGACGTGGCGGCAGATTGGTGTAGTAAGCGATGCGGCGCGAACCCGCCTGTGTCCACTGCTTGTCGAAGCCTTCGAGGATGTAGCGGTAACGCACCTTCGATGGCGCGGCATAGCTAAGACCCGCGTACTGAAAGGCGAAACTGTTGTGTCCCGGAGGAATCCTTTGCTCGGAGGTTGTGAGCGGAAGCTCTCTGTCGTCGAGCGTGAAGCGCTCGATGACGACCGGCGGCGGAATATGGTTCTCAGAAAGATGGTCGGGATCGGCAATGGCAACGCCCTTGCGCGTAGCGAACCAGAGCTGTCCTTGCATGGTCTTCCACGCTGCCGGATGGCCGATAGCCGACGCCTCTTCAGTGGGCATGCCGTCGGAGCGGCCATACGAGATGGGACGAGGGTTGCGCTCCGGTGCCGCTCCACACGCGGCGAGGCTGGCTGCGGAGACGCGCGTGATGCCGTGAGTGGAGCTAAGCCAGAGATTGCCGTGATCGTCTTTCAGGATGGAGTCGACAGTCTGCGGAAGATCGCCACGATGCAGCGAGGTGAAGACTCCGTTGGAGTAGCTGCTAAGCCCGTTGCCTTTGGTGCCGATCCAGAGTGTGCCGTGCTGACCTTCACTCAGCGAGGTGATGACATCGCCGGAGAGTCCGTCTTTGGTGGTGTAAGTAAATATCCTGCCATCGTGGAGCCGTGACAATCCGTTGAGCGTACCGATCCATAGGTCATGTGCGAGATCATGCGGAGAATCAGAAGCGTGGGGTTGCAGCAACGCTCCGATCAGATTGCTCTTCAGCCCATTGGCTTGAGTGAAGACGGTGAAGCGGTTGTTCTGCCAGTGAGCCAGGCCGCGACGCGTGCCGATCCATAGCGAGCCGTCGCTGTCCACCAGAAGCGAACGAATGAGGTCGTCGGGCAAGCCATCGGCTGAGGTATACGAGGTGACTTTGCCAGCTTCGATATGGTTCAGGCCATCGGGAGTTCCGACCCAGATGCTGCCGTTGGCTCCGGGAGCGAGCGCGAGGATGATCTCGCTGAGCAGGCCGTCGCGAAGCGAATAGTGCTGGAGCTTTCCCGACTGCCAGCGGTCGAGGCTGTCGCCGTTGGTTCCGGTCCAGATCGCGCCGTCGGAGGTCTGCACGATGGCGGTGATGACGCGATCGGAGAGTTCAGCAACGGTGCGGAAGTTCTGCTGGCGCAGGATGTCGAGGCCGCTGGTCTCGGTGCCGATCCAGAGATTGCCTTCGCGGTCTTCGAACGTAGAGAGGATGCTGCTGGTGCCGAGTGCGGATACGCGCTGCGGCTTGCTGTCACTCTTGCCCAGCACAAAGAGGCCTTGATTCGTGCCGATCCAGAGATCGCCGCGAGTGTCGGCCAGCGCAGACTGGATGCGCGCGACGGGAAGATCGCGACCAGTTTGTAGCGTGCGTTGATGACCGTTCTGGATGAGGGTAATACTGCTGGTGGTACGAATCCACAGGCCGTTGCCGGGCAGCGAGCCGACGGCTTCGATGCTCTCCTTCGCCAGATCGGGATTGAGCGGCACCGAACGCAGGCGATTGTTCTGATACTCAAAGACGCCTGAGGTCGATGCGATCCAGAGGCTTCCATCGGAAGCTTTGGCGATGGCCGTTGGCGTTGCCGAAGCAGGAAGCGGCAGCGGCGAGAAGTCTTTTCCATCGAAGTGCAGAAGGTTGTTACCGGTCAACACCACGAGGCTGCCGTTGTCTTCCGTGGCGAGCGAGAGAACAACGTCGGTCAGAGAATAGTGGCGAAAGGTATCTTTTGCGTATTGGACAAGACCGTCGGAGGTTCCGATCCAGAGCGCTCCAGCAGCGTCCTCGACGATGCAGCAGGTGTCGCTGCTGGTGAAGGCAGCGGTGTTTTCGTGGTTGAAGACTTTGAAGTCGATGCCGTCGAAGCGGGCGATGCCGTCTTCGGTGGCGATCCAGATATAGCCATCGCTTGACTGAAAGATCTGGTGAACACTGTTTTGCGGAAGGCCGTTCTCAGTCGACCAGGATTGATGGCCGAGATTGTTGACGTCCTGCGCGCTGGCCGGAAGCGCGATAATTCCGCAGAACGTCCAGAAGAAGAGGACGCGCAGAACGGTATGGAGGTTGGGAAGAGGTTTCATGCGGGTTGCGTATGCTACAAAGCTTGGAACTTATCAAAAGACCCAAAACGTCATCGAAACTCTATAAACAACGCGTCATCTCGACCGGAGCGGTGCGGTCTCATCGCACCGCGGAGTGGAGAGACCCCTGTATTTTGCTCTTGCCCTTGTCGTTGCCTGTCTATCCAAATACATAGCCTGCCACTGCAATCTCTAACTGCTCTCCTACATCTTTGTTCCTTTGCCTTCTGTGAGAGTAACAATCTGATCGACTTTGGAGGCGATGAATTTTTCTTTGGCTCCGTCGGGCCAGTGCACTTCCACCGCGTCGATCTTGATCGCATCGCCGAGGCCGAAGTGGGCGCGCGGGTCGTGGGTGGAGGCGAAGCTGCCGCCGGAGAAGAGGTCGTCACGCTGGCGCATTCCATTCGCAGTCACAAAGACCTTGGCTCCGATAGCGTCGCGGGGGCTCTTGGGGCCGCCGATGAGCTTGAATTCGATCCAGTGATGGTGATCGGCGGATACGTTGCGCAGCAGCGCGGGATGGCCGTCGAGAACATTGATGACGACGTCGAGTTTGCCGTCGTTGAAGAGATCGCCTTCGGCCATGCCGCGGCCGACGTATAGGCTTGCCAGCGCGGTGCCTTCGACGGCGGGTTCGACCTCGAACTTTTTGCCGTCGATGTTGTGGAAGAGCAGCGGACGCTGCTTCCATGTGGTTCCCCAGGTGGTTTGATTGACCTGCGGATAGACGTGGCCGTTGACGATAAAGATGTCTTTCCAGCCGTCGTTGTCGAAGTCGAGGAAGGCGTCGCCCCAGCCAAGGAAGGGAATGGTCGGTTCGGCGATGCCCATCTGGTAGCTGACGTCGGTGAAGTTGCCATCGCCGTCGTTGCGGTAGAGCGGGTTGTAGTCGTCCGAGAAGGTGGTGTTGTAGAGGTCGAGCAGGCCGTTGTTGCGGTAGTCGCCGATGGCGATTCCCATGGAGGCGGTCTCGCGGCCGTTCTCGTTGAGCGCATAGCCGGAGGCGTAGCTGTCGTCCTCGAAGGTGCCGTCGCCTTTATTGATATAGAGGTAGTTCGGCGTAGAGTCGTCGGCGACGACCAGGTCGAGCTTGCCGTCGTCATTCACATCGATGAAGGCAGACGCGAGGCCGTAGTAGCCGTTCTTGTCGGAGACGCCCGCCTTTTCGCTGACGTCGGTGAAGGTTCCGTCCCCGTTGTTGTGAAAGAGGTGGTCGGGCTCGCCTTTAAGGCCGCGCGGGCCGCACATCACCTTCACACCGCGGAACTGGCAGCCATAGGAGGGCTGGTTGGCCATGTCGTAGTGAATATAGCCGGGGACGAAGAGGTCGAGTCTGCCGTCGCCGTCGTAGTCCCCCCAGGTAGCGCCGGTGGACCAGTTGCCGAGCGTGACGCCTGCCTTTTCGGCGACGTCGGTGAAGGTGCCGTCGTGATTGTTGTGATACAGGCGGTTCTTACCCATATTGCTGACGTAGATGTCGGGCCAGCCGTCGTTGTCGTAATCGGCGATGGCGACACCGACGCCCCAGCGGTCGTTGGTGACTCCAGCTTTGGCGGCGACGTCGGTGAAGGTTCCGTCGTGGTTGTTGTGGAAGAGGGCGGCGTGCGGCGGCGTGGTCTTGCCGGAGAGCGCGTCGTAGGTGGTGCCGTTGACGAGATAGATGTCGAGCCAGCCATCGTTGTCGTAGTCGAAGAGGCCGACGCCGGAGCCGTTGGTCTCGATGATGAAGTTCTTCTCGGGGGTTCCCATCGTATGGATCCACGAGCTGAGTCCGGCCTCTTTGGCGATGTCCTTGAAAAGGATGGGTCCGGTTTTGACGAAGCCGCCGGCGGTGATGGGGCGGTGCTCGTCGTCGAGAACGGCTGCGTGTGCCCCGCCCGTATTGACGCTCATGCCCGCGGGCTGGCCTTCCTGCGCAGGCGCAGGAGCCTGCGCGATGGCTGCTCCGGGGAAGAGGAGGCTGAGAGCAAGGATGGATCGAGCGAAGCCTGGGTGCGAGCGATGGTGAACAGACATGGGGCGAGTTCCTGACGCGGTTTAGTTATGGATTGCGGTCGCTGAAAATGCGAACTCGTTCCGGCATCAGGTTTATCACAGTGAAGGTGCTTCTTTCAGGGGTACCCCCGGTGGGGTACTTTTGATGTAAAGTCTTGATTCTATTGGCCGTAATCTGTAAAGTCTTCAATCTTAAGTGGTTATAGTCAAGACGTTGTTTCTAAATGAGTTAGGCTCAGAATTTTGGCTGGGCTTTTGGGCTATTTTGTCTGCTGTTTCTATTTTAGCGATTGGGCAGAAACTAATTTGCAGATTTTGCGGATTTATTTTTTGGTAAGGAAGTGATTTGTTTTGTTTCGATTGGCGGTTTTGGAATAAGCCGGTTTTGCGGTCTTGGGGCTTGACAATGCTTTATCGGGATCAATCACGGCCCGAGCAAAAGCCCGCGGTGCCTCCTGCGGTTGGTTGTGCCCGAAACTCCAAGAACAGTCTGCTCTCGCCGCTTCACCTGTGCCCGTAACTCGTGAAGACATAATCTTTTGTTTTCACTGCGGTGTGGCACGCGAACCCGCACTTGGCGTCGTTCCCTTGTGGCGGCTTGTCTTTCAAGTTGGCGAGCCGGAATGTATTGGAGGCCGGGTCAAACTCGAACGCGCCGTAACCCCAACCGCCGCTGTCGGCGAACCTCTTGCTGTCCTTCAGCATGAAATCAACATCATGCTGGGTGCCTGGCACCGTCGGCGCACCGGGTTCATTGACATCCACTTTCGCGTTCCAATGGACCTTCGCCATCTTGGCGCCATCCGGAAAGGGCTTGCCGTTACCGGGGATGCCCGCCTTATAGGCGTTGATCATCTCAGGATTCCCAAGGATTGCAGCGAGCGTATTTCCGTTATGGCTGATGGCGATCACCGGCCAGCCTTCAAATCCTCTGAACTCTGAGAATGCGAGGCCATTCGGTATTTTGAGGGTGTACTTGTCCTGCGTGGAAGTGTCGGCCTGTGCCTGGGACGGGTCTGTTGCCGAGGTAGCGTCACGGTGAGGAAGGTTATGGATGAAGTGTGCAAGCTTCCAGGTGTCGTTTTCGGAGATGCTCGACTTCCAGGCAGGCATGCCTGTGAGGCGAACTCCGTTCTGTATGATCCAAAACAGTTCCGCGTCGCTCCAGTGCTGCACGTGGGCTGAGCTCAGGTCCATGGCAGGCGGAGTCATGTTGCGCCCGATCTCCGTGTCTCCGTTCGCATCCTCACCGTGGCATTGGGCGCAAGAGCCGAGAAATACCTCCTGGCCCTGGCTTACGACCTCATTCGTCTCGGGCAGCGGGTTCTTCATCTTCCCTGCCTGCAACGGAATGGTGACGTCTTTAGCCGCATTGGCCAGGCTGGTCTCCTGCTGGGAAGGATGTTTGCCCGCTGCGCAACCTTGAAGCAAAGCGCCGAGCGTTGCACCGATCAAACCGAGCATCAGCTTGTGTTTCAGCGCCACGCTGCGATTGCCTCTGCCCCACCTGCCAATCCACGGCAGACCCACAGATTCCCTCCTACGTTCAGGCATGGAGTGTTCTCCTCTACAAAGAAAGTTTTCAAGGCCCGATCTAGCGTGTGTGTCGCCCTTTGGAAGCTTCTGATGTCCCGGGAACCGGAATGCGGCGTTGGTCTACTTTACTCCGCCGCGTCATGCTGCTAACGCGGCGCGCGGTAATTTATTTTTACTTTCACCTGGCGTCTGGAAAGCGGTGATCTCGAAGTTCGCGTTCAACCTGCGTCGGCTGGCTCTTCTGGGTTGCGGGCCAGGGCTGAAGCCTCGGTGTACACGGAGGCAACCGGCAACCGTAATGGCGAGAGCAGCCGCAACCGGAGCGACCGGGAGGCGGGGAGGCCGAATCGCTGGAGGGCCAGAAGGGGGAGCTGAAGCCGTGGCCTTGGGCGATGGACCGGGCAACCAGCCCATCTCCCAGCCGAACTCGGCGAAGTGGTCGGTAGGGTTGACGGTCTCGCGGAAGACGAAGGCCACCAGAATGAGCCGGATGAGCAAGGCGGCAACGACGATGAGGGAGAGCTGGGTGCTTGTCGATTGTCCCCGGAAGGACTGTGCGAAAGAAGCATTGCGCACTATAGAAGGCTCTCCAACCTGAATCGCCGATCAATATATAGCGCACCTGCAAAGAAGCAACGATTATTTCGAGCTGTACTTATAAACCCCTAAATTGTTCTCAAAGTTGCCAAGAGTTGTGACTGCCTCATTGACGGCAACGTCAATCGCCTTTCTTGCAGGAAGAAAGGCGATTGAGAGATCAGAGGGTTCATCCCTTCTGAGAGTCGGTCAGACAGCAGGCGGAAGGTCGGCTTCGAGGAAGGATCTGCCTTGCGCATCTTTGGCGCTGACCGAGGGGGCGACCCCGTTGAGGGCATCGAGCGGCCAGGCGATGTTGAGAGTGGGGTCGTTCCACAGGATGGAGCGCTCGCCCTGGGGGTGGTAAAGATCGGTGGTCTTATAGAGGACTTCGGCGGCGGCGGAGAGGACGAGGAAGCCGTGGGCGAAGCCTTCGGGGATCCAGAGAGACTGGATCTCGCCCTCGTCTGTGAGGGGTTTAAGATGGAAGCCAGCCCATTTACCAAAGTCGGGGGAGGTGCGGCGGAGGTCGACGGCTACGTCCCAGATGTGGCCGGAGAGGACGCGAACGAGCTTTCCCTGGGGCTTGCCCAGCTGGTAATGCAGGCCACGAAGGACGCCCTGGGTGGAAAAGGACTGGTTGTCCTGAGCGAAGCTGGAGGGAAGACCGGCTTCGGTGAAGGCAGTCTGGTTGAAAGTTTCGGTAAACCATCCGCGACGATCCCCAAAGCGTTTGGGTTGAATCAGTTTGACATCTGCCAGCGGGGTGTTGAGAATGAGCATCCTAGCAGTTTACCGAGAGATGTTGCGGGATGGAAAAAATTGCCCTGCTGCCCGAAATGGAACGAACAAAAAACGAATCCGACGACAAAATGGTAGTGTCGGGAGCATCGGGCTAGTAAACTGTCTTAGCTGAAATAGTGTCACTGAACTCCTTTTCCGGGTTGACGATAGAAAGCAGTAACCAGCTCCAACGAGAGACTGGCGCATGCAGGAATCGGCGAGACTGAAATCGAAGTAGAGGTGCGGACGTTTGCAGACTGAGTTAGCTACAGAATGGCAATAGCTAAGGCCTCCGCCAAACATAAGGAACGAGTAACCGTGCCACCTACCTACGCAGGGAATGCACTGCGGTAGTTTGCACAGATACAGGATTGCAATGCAGGCTGAATTTCCCGAATCGCCGGTTGCGGTAATAGAAGATTCCTACTCGTACACGGAAGTGATGGGATACCCTCTGCGGCGCACGCAGTGGGAGACCGAGCTGCCGTCCGAGTACTTTCGTTACCGCGTGATCAAGCGGAGCCTTGATCTTTTACTGGTGGTGGTTTCGCTGCCGGTAACCTTGCTGGTGCTTGGAATGGTGGCCGTAATGGTCGCGTTGAACTCTCCGGGACCAATCTTCTACTCGCACCGGCGCATCCGGCGGCATGGTGCGTTCTTTTCCATGTGGAAGTTCCGGACGATGTGCGTGAACTCGGCCGAGGTGCTGGAGAGGCATCTGGCGGACCATCCCGAGGCCCGGATGGAGTGGAACAAGACGCACAAGCTGCGCAACGATCCGCGGATTACAAAGATCGGCTCCTTTCTAAGGAGATACAGCCTGGATGAGCTGCCGCAGCTTTGGAACGTAGTCACCGGACAGATGAGCCTGGTGGGGCCAAGACCGATTGTGGCCGCCGAGGTAGAGAAGTACGGTGGCTGTTTTAGCTGCTACTGCAAGGTGAAGCCGGGGCTGACGGGGCTGTGGCAGGTCTCGGGGCGAAGCTCGCTGACCTATGACGAGCGAGTGGCACTGGACTGCGAGTATGTGGGGAACTGGTCGCTGACGAAGGACACCGTGATTCTGCTCAAGACGTACTCGACGGTGGTGAACCAGGATGGTGCGTTCTAGCTTTCTTTGTGGGATGACGGAAGCGCGAATCGCTACAATCATGGAATGCGGAGAGGCAGCAAAAAGAACCGGTTGATGGATTACTGGGTAGGTATTCCTCTGCTGAATGTGCTGGCGACAGCGCGTGCTGCGGGACGGCGGAGGAAGTGGCCTTCGCGGGTGGAACGAATTGGGGTCATGTGCTCTCCGGCGCTGGGAGATACATTACTGTTTTCCGCTGCGCTGCGGGATGTGCGCGCGCACTTTGCCGGGGCGGAGATCATCCACTTTTGTATGAGGCAGAATCTGGCGGCGGCAGAGCTGATTCCGGGGGCCGACCGCAGAGTTTTGATCGATCTGACGAAGCCAGCGGAGAGCGTTCGCCGAGTACGCGCGGAGCGGGTGGATGTGATGCTGGATTTCACCTCGTGGCAGCGGCTGACGGCGTTCTATAGCTTGATGTCCGGTGCAAAATTTACGGCGGGGTTTCAGACCGCCGGGCAGTACCGTGGGCGCGGTTATGACGTTGCGGTGGAACACCGGGCGGACCAGCATGAGGTGGAAAACTTTCGTGACCTGGTACGAAGGGTGGGACTTACCGCTGGGCGCGAGCCGCAGGTGATGGTGCCTGAGGTGGCGACGAAGCCGCTGGCCGAGGCGAAGGACATTGTGGTCTTTCACCTATGGGCGTCGGGGACACGGAGTTGGCTGCGTGAATGGCCCGAGGAGCGGTGGATCGCGCTTGCCGGGCTGCTGGCTGACCCGGGAACGGTCTTTGCGATTACCGGCGCTCCGAGTGATGTGGAGCGGATTGAGCCATTTTTGCTGCGGCTGGCCGAGGCGGGATTGAAGGCCGTGGCGTTCGTGGGGACGGATGGATTTGTTTCGCTCGCCCACTTGCTGCTGCGGGCCCGGGCGGTAGTGAGTGTGAATACGGGAGTCATGCACCTGGCGGCAGTGCTGGGAGCGCCTACGGTGTCGATCAATGGGCCGAACCGGAATGGGCGGTGGGGTCCGCTGGGGAGGCGCGCCATTGGGGTGGAGGCTCCGGGAGAAGGGTGTGGATACCTGCATCTCGGCTTCGACTTTGACGGCAGAGCCACGGATTGCATGGAACGGATTACAGTCGAGATGGTTCTGGCGGCTGTGAATGAGGTGGCCGGGGTACACGAAGACGCAGAGGCGCAGACATGGAAGATATGAGAACGCTGTTGCGGGGGACGCTGGGGCGTAGTCTGCAGGCGATGAGGCCCGAGGACAAGCTGGCCGCAGCCTGGCCGGTGGCTTGCGGCAAGGCCATGGCCGAGCGGGGCACGGTGGTGGGATACGCCGACGGAGAGGTTTGGATCGAGGTGCAAGAGGGTGCGTGGCTGCGCCAGATGATGAGCATGCAAGGACAGCTCGCCGGGCAGATGGGGCGCATCGCTGGGGTGAAGGTCAGCAGGATACACTTTAAAGTGAAGAGGGATAGCGCGCGATGAGTGAGCAGGCTGGGGTAACGATTGAGGATGTTCGACGGGTGGCAGAGCTGGCGAATCTGGAGCTGACGGCGGAGGAAGAGCCGCGCATGCAGCGGGATTTGAATGCCATTCTGGGGCATATCGCCGAATTGAATGAGCTGGATACGAAGGACGTCCTGCCGATGGCGCAGGTAGGCGAGATGCTGGGCGGCGAAGCTCATACGCATGGCGAGACGCTGCGTAAGGATGTGGTGGCACCGTCACTCGATCGTGCGGCGGTGATGGCGGTGGCTCCCGAGACGGATGGCCGCTTCTTCAAGGTTCCCAAGGTGATTGAGCGTTGATGCCAACGATTTCTGAAGGTCAAGAGAAAGATATAAAGATGGATTTTACGATTGATACGGTGCGGGCGGGTGTAGCGGATGGGTCAGCTACGGCCACGGCGATGGCGGAGCTGCACTACTCGCGGATTGCTGCCGACGATGGAGACAAGGGCAAAGGAATCAATAGCTTTCTTGCTTTGAGCAAGGAGCGGGCGCTGGCCCAGGCGGCGAAAATCGATGCCTTGGCGGCGAAGGGCGAGGAGCTGCCGGCGCTGGCCGGGGTTCCGGTGGGAATCAAAGATGTACTGACGATGAAGGGCTCGCCGGCGACGGCTGGGTCGCTGATTTTGAAGGGATATCGTCCTCCCTACGACGCTACGGCGGTCACGAAGTTGGAGTCGGCTGGAGCGGTGTTGCTGGGCAAGCTGAACTGCGACGAGTTTGCCATGGGCAGCTCGAATGAGAACTCTGCTTATGGGCCGGTCTTGAATCCACGGGCTTTGGATCGGGTTCCGGGTGGGTCGAGCGGTGGCTCGGCGGCGGCGGTAGCGGCTGGGTTTGCCGTGGCCACGCTGGGGACCGATACTGGTGGCTCGATTCGCCAGCCTGCTGCTTTTTGCGGCGTGGTTGGTGTGCTGCCTACCTATGGACGGGTCTCGCGGTACGGGCTGATTGCGTTTGCCTCTTCGCTCGATCGCGTGGGGCCGTTTACGAATAATGTGAAGGACGCCGCGACCGTTCTGCAGGTACTTGCCGGGCAGGATGCGTTGGACGCAACCTCTTCGGATCGCCCGGTGGGCGACTATGTGGGCGCGCTGGAGAAGCCGGTTGAGGGTCTGCGGATCGGCGTTCCTGCGGAATATTTTGGCGAGGGGTTAGATCCCGAGATTCGTGCGTCGATTGAGAAGGTTCTGGACGGCCTCAAGGCGGAGAAGTGCGTAATCAAGCCCATCAGCCTTCCGCATACCAAGTATGCGATTCCGACGTACTACGTGATTGCCACGGCGGAGGCTTCGTCGAACCTGTCGCGCTTCGATGGCGTGCGGTTCGGTCTGCGAAGTGCCGAGGCCAAAACTCTCTCGGAGATGTACCGCAAGACGCGCGATGAAGGGTTTGGGCCTGAGGTGAAGCGCCGCATCCTGCTGGGGACGTATGCGCTTTCGGCTGGATACTATGACGCTTACTACAAGAAGGCGCAGCAGGTTCGGGCATTGCTGACGCGGGACTTTTTGACGGCGTTCAACGAGGTCGACGTGATCGTCGCGCCGATGACGCCTACCCCGGCGTTCAAGCTGGGAGAGAAGACGGACGATCCGGTGGCGATGTATCTCGCCGACATCTACTCAGTTGCGGCGAGCCTTGCTGGAATCTGCGGGGTGAGCGTGCCTTGCGGCGCGACGAAGGATGGCCTGCCGATTGGTGTGCAGGTGATGGGCAGGCACTTCGACGAGGCCACCATGCTGCGGGTGGGCTTGGCGGTCGAAAAGATGCAGGGCTAGCAGGATGCGGCTCAGCGTTCAGGAGCAGTTCGGGCAGATCGATATCTACGTCTTCGATCAGGTTCTTCGAGGAAATATCGCCTCTGGAATGCGCGTACTGGATGCTGGATGCGGCTATGGGCGCAACCTGGTCCATCTGCTGCGAGAGGGATGTGAGGTCTTCGCACTGGACGAAAGCGGCGAAGGGGTCGAGCACGTCCGTCAGCTCTCTGCGTCGCTCGGAACAGGGCTTCCTGCTGAGAACTTCCAGACCGGGCTCATTGAGCAGATGCCTTTCGCTGACTCATTCGCCGATGTTGTGATCTGCAATTCCGTGCTTCACTTTGCACGGGACGAGGACCACTTCAGAGCGATGCTGTCGGAGCTGTGGCGCGTTCTAAGGCCGGGCGGTATGCTCTTCTGCCGTCTGGGTTCGAGGATTGGTATGGACTTCGAATGGATACAGGGCAACGTTTATTCGATCGGAGATGGTTCCGAGTGGTATCTGGTGGATGAAGAGATGCTCCTGGAACTTTCTGAGGAATTGAACGCTGTTCTCGTCGATCCTTTGAAGACGACGGTGGTTCAGGACTACCGCTGCATGACGACGTGGGTGCTGCGAAAACGGCATTAGGGCGGTTCTCCTCCAGATGTAGTTTTGGTGATGCGAGCAAAACGCAGATTTCCTTCGGGAATGACAAACAAGGGAATCTACACCTGAGAGGAAATAGCTATAGAGTGAATTTCTCGTTGGGTAGAGAAGCAAAAGCAATGACAAAGGCGAAATGCGGAGGTTCTTCGCTTCGCTCAAAATGATAACCTTTGCAGCTAATGGGAAATTGCTATAAGGCAAATGAGCAGAGTTCAGAGTTGGATGCTGGTGCTGATTGCGGCGACGTTCTGCGGGAGTGTCTGTTCGGCACAGACGGTGGCACAGGCTGCACCGGGAGTAGATGCTGCGGGACGGGTGGTGGTGGGGCAGTCGGTTACGGTACGGACGCAGCTTGACGATGTGATCTCGCCCGATCCTTCGGCGCAGGGCTATGTGCGCAAGGATCTGCTGGATGCGAATCCAGGGCGGCCCGGAGTTCCACTGTCGATTCCGGGGCTGCCGGTGGAGACGGCCTCGGGCGGCATCAAGGCTCCGCAATACTTTGCTCCGGGCGTGGCGGGCGACCACGGCGAGCCAATCGCCCAGTTCTTTCAGGTGGGCGGATTTCTGCTGCAGAACAACCTGACAGCGAATGCGCATGGCAATGGCTATGCCGATCCGAACTTCATGATTCCGGCGGTGATCGGCGGCGCGGTGGTGGACAATGCGGGGTTCAATGCGCGCTATGGCGACCACTCGATCAACGAGGCGGTGACGTACCAGTTGCGGGACAGTATGACTCCGTTTCTACAGGCGACCACGGATGGACGTGACGTCGGGGTGGCGATGGGGTGGGGCCCGGCCAATGCGGCGAAGCATGAGTGGCTGGCTGCGGAGGCGATGTTGGGCAACGGCTATCTGAAGCGGCCCGAGGAGCGCGAGCAATACAAGCTGAATGGCTATCGCGGCTGGCAACTGGGGCAGCATGAGCTGACGGCGTTTGGCGTGGGCTACTACGGGTTCTCGCGGATTCCCGGGCTGGTGCCTTTGAACATGCCGCAGTTGAACGACACCATCGACCCGAGACAGGCCGACCTGACGCACACGACGCTGGCGCTCGTGACCGACCACTGGCAGATGGCGCCGACGCGGGCGCTGACGACGGGCGGATACTTTCGAACGTATAGCCTGGCGCTGCGGTCGAACTTTGGCGATGGGCTGATTCGGCAGAGCGAGTTTCGCACGGTGGCGGGTGGCAGCGCGGACTACACGGCGGCGCTGGGGAGCCGATGGAATCTACTGACCGGGTTTGAGGTGCGGCGGGATGCTCCGCGAGGGCTGGACCTGGCGCGAGAGGATGCGCAGGGAAGGTTCGACCTGGTGACGAGCAACGACCTGACGATGGTGGGGCTATCGCCTTACGCCGCGGTGGCTGGGCGGCTGGCGCGCGAGGTGCAGTTGTATCTGGGCGTGCGCCGCGATGACATCTCCTTCCACAACGTCGACCGGATTACGGCTGCGAATTCGTTTGCCTCGTGGGTAGGCCAGACCAGCCCCAAGGTGAATCTGACGCTGGGGCGGCCCGATGCTCCGGTGCTGCCGCAGGTGGCGTTCAGCTTTGGCAAGGCGTTTCATGAGAACGATCCGCGGATTGGCAGTGGAGATGATCGCGGACAGTTACTGATTCAGGCGCGGGAGTTTCAGATGGTGGCGACCAAGCTGGTGGAAGGCACGGAGGTTCGGCTGACGCTGGCGCGGGTGGCCAACTCGGCGGAGCTGGCGAAGATCGATCCGGATACAGGGCTGCAGGAGGACGTGGGGCCGTCGCTGAACCGGTATCTGACGGCGATGGTGCGGCGCAGAGCGAAGTGGGGGATGGCGCAGGCGTCGTGGTCGCAGGCAGATGCGCGGGACAGGATGGATGGCACACCGATCCCGGAGGCTCCGCGAATGATTGTGGATGCGGTGGGTTCGGTCAATACGCTGCCGATGGGGTTGAGTGCGAAGGCGGAGTATGAGTATGTGAAGGCGAAGCCGCTGGGGGATGGATTCAACGGGGTGCCGTTGCAGGAGATTCGCGCGGCGGTGAGCAGAAGCTTTCAGGATGGCCGCTGGCTGGTGTCGCTGTATGGGCAGTTGAATCAGGGCTATAGCGGGCAGACGACGGAGACGCTGGCGGTAGGCGATGAGACCATGCCGACCGAGCAGGTGGTGGGGGTTCGTGCGCCTTCTTATGGTGGAGTGTCTGCGACTTATTCGTTTGGGCGTTGAGCGGACGACCTAGCTTACCGAATCATGTGGTGGATTCGGTTGGCTTCTTCTCCCACAGAGGATAGTCGAGCCCGGCGATGCGGTTGATGGCCCATGCCTGCGCGGTGAGCAGGATAACGGCGATCTCGATGATGACGAGATATTCGGGCCTGGTGAGGATGCCGAGCGAGACGATCAGCGTGGTCGCCCCGGCCGGGGGATGGCTGACGCGGAGCAGCACCATGATGGCTCCGGTGGCTGCCAGCGAGAGCGCGGCGGCCATGATCTCGTGCCATGAGACTTTCCCCAGGGATGAGACCTCAAAGCTGTGGGCACCCATGGCGACGTAGCTCCGTATCCGCAGAGCAGGCCGATGGCGTGGCCGAGGATGGCGTGGCGCGGGCTGGACGACTTGCCCAGGGGCGCGAAGAAAAAGAGGTACGCCGTTGGGCCGAGCGAGGGAAAGACAAAGGGGCTGCCGGTGATCTCTGCGAGCAGCGAGAGGATGGCGATGGTGAGGAAGCTGTTGATGAAGACATAGCTTGCCCAGACGATGCGCGGAGGCAGATGCCTCACCAGCCAGTGCAGACGGATGTGGCGCAGGAACTCTTCGACATGCTGGGCTGCCTGATGCTCTTCTTCTCCGAACCATGAGCGGCGCAATCTTCACCTCGACGAATGCTGAGAGGTTAGATGTTGGGGATCAGGTCGAAGTACTCGTCGTCCTCGTTGGAGCCGCCTTCGCCTTTGCCGACCAACTCGACGGATTCGATGAATTCGATGCGTTCGATCCACTTGACCATCTTGTAGCCGAGCTGATCTTCGACGCGCAGACGCAGGGGCGCGCCGTAGACGCCGGTAAGCGGCGCTCCGTTCATGTCGAAGGCGAGCATGGCCTGCGGCTTCATCGCGTTCTGCATGTTTTGCGTGTCGTAGTAGGTGCCGCCGTAGAGCGAGCTGCCGAAGGAGTAGAAGGCCAGAGCGTGAGCACCGGGCTTTGGCTTGACGTGCTCGATGAGCTTGCGCAGCGAGAGGCCGCGCCACTGGGCGATGCCGGACCAGCCCTGGATGCAGTGGTGCATGGTGATGGATTCTTCTTCCTCGAGGGCGCGCATGTCGTCGAGCGAAAGCTCCACTGGATTTTCGACCAGGCCGCCGACCTTGAGGCGAAAGTCTTTGAAGCCATTGGCCTCCATCTGCTTCCAGTCTTCGCGGGTGGGCATCTTTCCGTTGGGCCAGAAGTGCGGTGAGATCTGGTCGATGGTGTAGGTCTGCTGCGGGATGAGGCGGTCGAGCGTGATCAGCCGTACCGGCTCGGTGACGGCGCGCTGGGCGTGTTGCAGGCCTCGCGGGAAGAACCACGAGATATAGTGCGCCGCTACCCACGAGAACACGACGACCGCGATGCCGATGATGCCGAGGACAAGCCCGGTCCATTGCATGTTGTCGACGCCGAGAACGATGTGGTTCATATTGCGGCGCAGGCCCGTCATCGCAATCAGCGTGACATGCACGACGACGAAACCGGCGAAGCCCGCCAGCATGAGGAAGTGGATGGAGCGGGCGCACTGGCGGCCACCGAAGAGTTTGGCATAGCGCGGCCAGCGGTTGACCAGCGCAGGCGACATCGCCATTCCAGTCATGATGGAGAGCGGCGCCATGACGAACACGGTGGCGAAGTAGGCGATCTGCTGCAGCGCGTTGTATCCGTAAAAGCCGTTCGGCTCCGGCGGGAAATGGAAGTTCGCATAGTGGACGAAGGTGTTCCACGCATTGACGAAGACGCCGGTCGAAGTCGGCACCAGGCGCATCCATTGATCGCTGGTGAGCAGGCCGCAGACGAAGAACATGCCGGTGAGCACGAAGCCGTAGACGGTGATGAAGTGCCATGCGCGGGCGACGCCTACGGTGTGCCGGTAGCCGGGCGTCGAGACGATGGGCGAAAGATAGCGCGCGTCATCTTTGGCGGTCCATACCCTGTCTTTGGGGACGCGCAGCGGGGTGAAGCGCAGCCACTCGCTGTCGGGGGTGCAATGGTCGTTGAAGTAGAGGCGGGGATGGTCCATCAGGATGGAGAGGCCGCTGCGCATCAGCATGAAGAGGAAGAACATGTTGAAGAAGTGCGTCCAGCGTATCCAGACGGGGAAGCCGTGCGGGCCGCTCATCGCACCTTCGATCGAAGCCGTGGATGGTGCGATGGAGGGCATGCCGAACATCGCCACCTGGATCCACGCCAGAATCAACGGCACAAGGACAAGCAGGACGAGGATTGCCAGTACGGAAGGACGCATCCAGATGCGGAACCGGCGGTCTGGAGGATAGTGGACGGCACGATGCGCATCATCGAAGGGAATCATTGATACCTCGCTCAACGAAACCATCCTAAATCCAGCGCTGGAACCTGGTATATGTCGGACTTAAGGATTAACGCCGATCTGCACCGATAGCGCTAATCTTAAAAGCGAATACAGGGGTCTCTCCACTGCGCTTCGCTCCGGTCGAGATGACGTGTTTTGGTGGCTGCTCCGGTCGAGATGACGTGCTTCCTGCGTTTTCAAAAAAAATGTTTTCAAAAAGAAATGCGAGTGCTTAGTAGCCCTGATCGGGGCGGGATGCGGTGACCTTGTTGTTGACGAAAGTGACCGCCATGGGATGGCCCATGTTGGAGAAGACGACGACCCGATTGCCGTAGTCGTGGCTGACGCTGCTGCTGACCTGGCCGAGCGCAAGTTCAACCTGGCGCTCGTTCATGCCGAGGATGACCTGGTGGCTATCGACGGCCTTCCAGATCTCCGGGCCCCAGTGCTTGTAAAGCTCGTGGGGATCGTCGTAGAAGAAGATCTCGTCGGTGTAGAAGGTGTACTGGCCGTCCTGGCGATAGCCTGCGGGAACCGCATACTCCTTTGCCGGATCGGACGACTGCCGCAGGGTGAAGATCAGCGAGACCTGGCGGTCGCCGCCGGGGATGCGGAAGGTGGCGCTCTTGGGGGCAACCTGTTCGACGGCATCTTTGATGAGCAGAGCTTGAGCTCCGAGCAGGGTTCCGGCGCTCTTGCCGTACTCGACGTGACGGCCCGAGAGCGCGTAATAGTCGATCTGGCCACCGGCGGAGACCCATACCGTGGTTCCGTAGAGCGTCTTGATGTCGGCCATCGAGTCGGGGCGTTTCTTCTTCAGAAAGACGAGATCGTCATCCGAGAGCTTTTGGTTTGCGGTTGCGGCAGGGAGCTTCGTGGGAGCGTTACGCTCGTGGTAGATCATGCCGATGCGGGCACCGACCGCCACCAGCAAGAGGATGGTTCCTGCAATCGCCGCCTTTGCGCCACTCTGCATGTGCTGCCCTCCTAAGTCTCTTCTACTCTCTCATTCAATCGATCGGTTCGGCCACACTCAATTCCTGATCTGCGCCCATCAACGATTCTGCGGTCAGAGCATCCGCGCGGCGCAGGGCGGGGATGAACGCTGCCGCTACGCCCATGGTGACGATGGTGCCGATGCCACCGACGACGACGGCGCGGACGGCACCCCACCAGTGCGCGGTGAGGCCGCTCTCGAACTCGCCAAACTCGTTGGATGCGCCGATGAAGAGCCAGTTGACGGCGCTGACGCGGCCACGCATCTCGGGCGGCGTGGCCAGTTGCAGAACGCTGCCGCGGATGACGACGCTGACCATGTCGCTGCCGCCGACGATGACGAGCGCGATCAGGCTGACCCAGATATTTTTTGAAAGCCCGAAGACGATGGTCGCCGCGCCGAAGATGCCGACACAGGAGAGCATGAGCCATCCGGCCCGGCGCTGAATGGGCTTGATGACCATCCACAGAGAGACGGCGAGAGCGCCGACGGCGGGCATGGCGCGGAGCAGGCCGAGGCCGCGCGGCCCTTCATGAAGGATGTCGGTCGCGAAGATGGGCAGCAGCGCGACCGCGCCGCCAAGCAGCACGGCGAAGAGGTCGAGCGAGATCGACCCCAGCAGCAGCTTGGTCTTCCAGACATATTCGAGCCCGGCCAGCACGGTCTTCGCATTGAACTGCGTCTTCACTCCATCCATCTTGGTTCGGATCATCCCCACCAGGATCAGGAAGGCGACGAGCATGACCAGGGTGAAGGCGTAGACGATCGCCGCACCGTTCCACGGCGCCATCATGCCGACCAGCGGAAGCGTAAACAGCAGGCCGCCCACGGTGGGGCCAGCCATGTTCGCAGCCTGATAGATGGTGGCTCCCCAGGTGACGGCGTTGACGAAGTGGTCTTTGGGGACGAGGCTGGGCATCATCGCGCTCGATGCTGGGCCGCTGAAGGCGCGGCCTACTCCGATGCCAAGCAGGACCGCATAGATAGGCCAGACCTGGCCATTCGAGATGTAAGTCTTCGTCAGCGAGAGCCAGAGCAGTGCGACGGTACAAAGCGCCTGTAAGCCGTAACACGCGAGGATGATCTTTCGCCGGTCGTAGCGGTCGGCGACGTGGCCAGCGGGCAGCACCATAAACAGTCCCGGCAGAAACAGCGCCAGGCCGGTGAAGCCAAGATCGAGGGCGGAGTGGGTGATGGCGTAGACCTGCCAGGCGACCGCAACTGACTGCGCCTCGGCCCCCACGATGACCATGAGACGCGCTGACTGATAGAGGCGGAAATCACGCGAGTGGAAGGCGCTTCCAGCGGTTGTTTCGGTTAGTGCTGCCTTACTGCCACCCTCGGACATACCGTATGTTTTCACATTTTGCAGAGTAAAAACGTGGTGCGGTTGGTTTATCCGGTAAGAGCCTATCTAAAACTCTTCAATCCCGTCATCTGGACCGCAGCCGCAAAAATCACGTCATCTAGACCCGAGCCGCAAGATTACGTCATCTCGACCGGAGCGCAGCGTAGTGGAGAGACCCCTGTATTTCGCCTTTGTTCTTGCCGTTGCCTGTTCTTCCAATGCCATGACTCAATCAAAGCTTTCCTGGCGATTCAACGTCCGAGATAGACCTTGTACTGGGACTCGACCACTCCGGTGTTGCGGGCCAGCATCAACTTCGACTGGTTGTACTGATAGAGCGTCTGGACCAGCTTGGTCTGCGCGTCGGACAGCGCGGCCTCGGCCTGGACCACAGGGAGGTTATCGGAGACTCCGGACTGGAAGCGATCGGTGGCCTGTTGCAGCTCCTGGGTGGCCAGATCGACGTTGCTGCGCGCAACCTTTACCAGTTGAGAGGATGATTGGACATCAAGCATCGCCGAACGAATCTGCTGCTCGATGGTGACGCGCAACGAGGTGATCTGCTGATGCAGCGCGTTGACCTGCGCATCGGCGACCTCGCGCTCTCCGCGAAGCTGGGCTTCCTGGAAGATGGGGACCTTCACGCTGCCGGTGGCTGCAAATACGCCGTGGTAGAGACCGTGGGTTTCGCCGAGAACACCATAGTGGCCGCCAAAGGAGAGGGTCGGCAGACGCTCGTACTTCACGGCTTTTTCTGCGCGTTCTGCTACTTCCATCTGTGCCTGCAGACTTAATAGGTCCTTGCGCCGGGTGTAGGCGAGCGCCTTGGCCTGGTCGGGCGGAAGCTCGGCAAACTCGGAGTAAGGAGTCTTGTCGGTCAGGGTCAGCTCCTGCCCGGCGGGCAGGCCGATCAGGCGGTTGAGCGCGATCTTGTCCTTGGCAAAGGTGTTTTCGGCGTTGATGACTGTCTGCTGCTGCGTCTGGAGCTGCACGCGGGCGCGGAGCACGTCGAGGTTCGTCCCTACGCCGGCATCGTGCGACGCGGTGGCCTGTTGCAGAACCAACTCATCGGCTTTTTCGAGCGCCTGTGCGTTCTCGATCTGCGAGGCGTCAGCCAGGGCCAGAAGATATTGCGTTCCCACCTGAAGCACCACGTTGCCTTCGGCGTTGCGGGAGGTCATGGCTGCGACGGTCTCGGCTTTTTGCGCGGAACGGTAGAGATAATATGCCGGAACATTGAAGAGCTGCTGATCTACGTTCAACTGCGCGCCCGTCGTATCCACCTTGACGATCGTTGCAAAGGTTGCCGGGTTGAGACCGAACTTCGCCAGCAGCGAGGGCTTGAAGCCCATCGCGGCGAGGTCGATCATCTGCGTCTGGGTAAATGCTTCGGCGGTGATGGAGGGCAGCAGATTGTTGGCCACGGTGAGCACCTGGCCGTGGACGATGCGCTGGTTCTGACGGGCAAGCTCCATCTGCAGGTTGCTCTGCACGCCGCGGTCGATGGCGTCATCGAGGCCCAGCGGCAGGGCAGAAGGCGTAGCCTGCATTACGGTGACGCCGCCGGGAAACTTCGTGGTGAGGGTATGGGGAGCAGGTGCCGAGGGCAGATCATCGGAATCGGCAGAAGACTGCGCGCGCGCAGCCACACTCAAACTGCCGCACAGCGCCAGCAGCAGGCACACCTTCGCATTGGAAGCAATGTTACGCAGAGATCCTCTCAGACTTACTTTGTTTAGATTACCTATACCCGCCTGCGGTTGCGAAATCTGAATCGCAAATTAGCGGCAGCGGTCCGGTAGGCAAAACCCCTATCAGCTAAAATACTTAACATAATCCTATGCGTCTTATATCTATGAATCGCATCGCTCTCTCGGTAGCCAGCCTCATGATCGCCCTTCCCCTTTGCGTGCCTGCATTTGCACAGTCTTCCGCGCCGCCGAATACGGGGACGGCCTTCAAAGACACCTCCATGCTCAAGCCCCCTCCGGGAGCCCGCGTGGCCATCTACGAGTTCGAAGACCTCGAATGCCCGGCCTGCTCCCACGCCTTCCCGATTACCCGCGCTGCTGCAGAGCACTATAAGATTCCCCTGATGCACCACGATTTTCCGTTGAAGATGCATATCTGGAGCCTGGATGCGGCCATCACGGCGCGCTATATGCAGGACAAGATCTCCCCGCAGGCGGCCGAGGACTATCGCCGCGCAGTCTTCGCCAATCAGAACTCCATCGCCTCCAAGGAAGACCTGCAGAACTTCACCCGCCATTACTTCCAGACTCATGGTCGCGAGATGCCCTTTGTCGTCGACCCGACTGGCCAGTTTGCCCGCGAGGTTCAGGCGGACTACCAGCTTGGCGAGCGCGTCGGCCTGACCCAGACGCCCACGATCTTCGTGGTGACGCCAAAGCACTGGGTGCAGGTGACCGACGTCAGCCTGCTCTATCAGACCATCGATACTGCGCTGGCCGAGACGCCAGAGGTAGCAAGCTCCAAGATGCGGCACCCTGCCAAAAAAATACAGCGATAGGCAGGGGCTTCAGAAGCTATTCTGCAAATCGAACGAAAAGCAAAAGAACGGGCCATCGTGGCCCGTTCTTTTGCGTTCAGAGGGAGTGGAAATTGCTAACGAATCTGCACCAGCTCCGGATTCGCCTCGTGTCCAGCGCCGCCGGGAGTAATGATGTTTTTCTGTGGGGCGCGCCAGTGGTCGATATAGCTGACCTGGTGCACGCAACTGATGGTGCAGTTGGGGGCGCAGCTTTTTTCGGTCAGGAACTCGCGCTTCACATCGGCGGTGGTGTAGCCAGCCAGAGGAACGCCGGGGTAGCCGCGCTGCTGGCTGCAATAGTGGACCAGCCCAAACTCGCAGATATAGAGATAACGCCCGCCCGCACGGCAGCGCCAGTCGTTGGTCTTGCCGTTGGCGATGGCTTCCTGAAAGTGATTGAAGCGGGAGTAGCTGCGGCGCGTGAGCTTGCGGACCTTGTCCCAGACGGCGCGCTCAGCCTCGCCCAGCGGCTTCAACTGGCCGCTGCCGTCGTGGATGATGCCGATGGTCGAGCTGAAGCCCAAGCCCAAGGCGCGTTCGCTTACGGTCAGCGCATCGCCGGGGTTGGCGATGCCGCCACCGACGACAGAGTTGATGTTGACATGAAAGTCGGCGTGCTCGGCGAGCATCTGCAGCTTCTTGTCCAGCACCTTGAGGCTCTTTTTGGAGACGGCGTCGGGCATCACGTTGTCGATGGAGATCTGCATGTGATCGAGCCCGGCCTTGTTCAGCCGCTCGATGCGGTCGGGCATCAGCAGATAGCCGTTGGTGATCATTCCGGCGATGGCGCCGGTCTTGCGGATGCGCGCGATGATCTGGTCGAGTTCGGGGTGCAGCAGCGGCTCGCCGCCGGAGATGGTGATGACGGAGGTGCCGAGGCGGCCAAGGTGGTCGATGCGCCGCAGCATCTCGTCGAGTGGCACCGGGTCGGAGACGTCATCGAACTCGTTACAGTAGGTGCAGGCCAAGTTGCAGCGCCGCATCGGCACAATATGCGCCATGTACGGGTGCCCGGTCGAAGCCAGCGCCGAGCCGATGGAGCCAAGCTCGCGCAGCTTACGGGTGACGGCCTTCCATCGCCGCTTCGCGGTCATCGGACGGCGGCCAGTTCCAGTGGTAGAGGGAGATTCCATACTTACTTCTAAGTATATAGAACTGGTCAACGTCGCTTCGGCCCGACCGGCGAAAGAACCAACTCCCATCATCTCCACCAAAGTCTACTAACCCGAACCTCACGTCATCTCGATCGAAGCCTAACTAACTCTAACCTCACGTCATCTCGACCGAAGGCGGCGCTTTTGCCGCCGCAGCGGAGAGACCCCTGTATTTCGCTTTTGCCTTTGCTGTTGCTGGTTTTAGCCCAAACCCGCGATGCGCCTGCCGAACGCAGATTGTGCCGATCCAGGGGAAAAGGCGAAATACAGGGGTCTCTCCACTACGCTACGCTCCGGTCGAGATGACGTGGTTTCGTGGGATGCACGATTTTCGGGTTGGATAGCCGTTTGCAGACAAGCGAATTGGCTTAGTCCGCTCCATACACTACGTCCCTAGTTTGCCGAGGGCCGCTCGATGTGATCGAGCACAAGGTTCTCCACCTGTCCCTTTGCGGGGACGAGCTTCAGCCCCAGAGCTTCGACTGCGGAAAACAGTGTCGGCCCAGGGTCGGACGCTCCATCCTCCGCCCCCACGCCTCCGGTCCAGGCTCCCCACGGCACCACAAAGTCGTACCTGCCGGTGAGGCCGGTGCGGTCGAGCACAGGGCGGTCGCCGAGATTGCGATTCGTCAGCTTCGAGGCGAGCAGCGTCATGGGCGCCAGGTAAAAGTGCATGGTTTCCCCTTCGGGCACAAAGACGCCGCCACCGGGAAAACGCGATTCCTGGCCCGACGGGTATTGCTCGTCAGGCTTCAACTCCTTGAATTTTGGGCCGCCCTTTCCGACTACGAGATAGTAAACCGGAGCATTCTGCAACTCACGATGCACGACTAGATGGCAGCGGTCGGCCAGCAACTGCTGCAGCATTGCGCGGAGCATCGCAGGCTGAGAGCCTGACTTCTGCCACTGTGGAAGATCGGCCTCCGAGACCCTGGCCTCAATGTCAAAATGGTCGTTGTCGACCCATGCGGGAAACCCTTTCGGCTCCCAGAAGAGTGCGCCGCCTGACCGCGGAACATACGCGGTCAGGATCAGCCGGGACAACGACACGTTGGTCATCTGGAATCCGTCAGGCGTCGCCCCGAAGCTCTGCGTTCTGCCCCCGGCCACATTCTGCCGAATCGAGACCAACTCGAACGCCCGCGACTTTGTGGCGGTGACGTTTGGATCAACGGATACCTGTCCCGCGGCCAGCCCGCCCCAAAGGGCGCAAACGAAACACAGCTTAAGAGTCATCATGCCTCGGCAACGCAATCTTACATTGCTGGGTCGTCCAACTATCTGCTTTCGATGGATGTTGTTCCGGTTGCGCTATCGTGTCGCGGTTCGCAGGCTCGCAGACTACAACTCAGCGACCTGAGGGCAATCTTTGCCGATCAAGGGCAACACCACGCTGGAGCGTTTCTTGCTGTCCGGGGTCATGGTAATGGTCTGCTCGTGCCGGTCGCGTAATACCAGCAGCGCTACCGGTTTGCCCCGGTTCTGATGAATGGTCTTCGACCACTCGCTCCCGGTCGTCACTGGCACCTGGTTCACCTGAATGACGACGTCGCCTGCGCGCAGCCCGGCGTCTTCGGCGGGGCTGTTGGCCTCGACGCTTCGCACCAGCAGCCCGGCGTTGCCTTCGACGCCGAAGAACTCCGCAAGCTGCGGCCCCATCACCTCAAGCTGCGCGCCGGTGAACGAGGCGCTGAGAACGGTCGTCGCTCCCAGAAAATCCCGATGTGCTTTCGCTCCTTTGCCCATCGAGGTGGTGGTATCGGAGTGAACGAAGCCGTTTCCGACCTGCGGCGAAGGCCCATTGTCCTGTTCGGGGTCGGGTACCACCAGATGCTGCTCCCATGCCCGGCGTTCTACCTCCTGCCGGTCGGCGAGCTGCGTCGTCAGCGTCTGCTGCTGGCCGTCGCGGCTGACCACGAAGGTCACGGAACGGCCTGCGGGGCACTCGCGCAGCAGTTGCCGCAACTGGTTCTGATCCTGAATCGGTACACCGTTCATCTGCAGAATCACATCGCGCTTCTGCAGGCCCAGCTTGCCGGCGGGGCCGTCGTGGTCTACGTGGATGATCTCCGCGCCGCGAGTGTCATTCAACTTGAGCGGCGCTACCTCGTCCTTGCCCACATCGCGCAGATCGACGCCGAGATATCCCTGGGGAGGTCGCGGCGGCGTGCCTGAACGGGCCGCCGCGTGGACCTTTGCAGAGACGGGGAGAGCCGCGTTGGCAGGAGAGCGCGAGAGAGCAGCCGCTGCAAACTCCGGCAGAGCCAGCAGCAAAATCGAGGTCATTGCCACCATCCGTACACGGTGCTGGATCTTCATGGGTCTCATCGCTACTGAATGTCCGCAGCGCCCTGCAATGCCTGGTAAGAGGCGGTTCGGATGTAGGGATTTTCGTCCTGGGTCGAGACCGTACGCAGCACCTCGCGCACGCTCGAATCCGCCTGCACCGGCTCCAACATGCCAATCGCGGTGGTTCGTACCTGGGCGTCGGAGTCGTGCATCAACGCTTCGAGGACAGCATCGCGCACGCGCCGGTCCTGTCCGACGTAGCGCTGCAGGCCTTCAAGGGCCTTCATCCGTACCCCGGCATTCTTGTCGTAGCGCAGCGAAACCAGCAGTGCGCTGCGAATGCCCTGACCATCGGTTCCGCCGGTGCACTCGTGTCCTGCTCTGCACTCATGCGCCAGCAGAGCGACCGAGTCGGCACGCACACCGTTCGTCGCTGCCGCATTCGTTCCAGCCAGCAGCAACTGACGAATCTCCGGCGAGTCGAGCGAGCCTTCCATGATCTCGGGAACGACCTTGTTGTACTTCACCTGCACCAGCTCGGAGTTCGGCGTCTGCACGATGCCGGTTACGTTCGCAATCGTCGCCTGCGTGGGGTTGCTCAGCGTCACCGTGCTCTTGGGCTTGGGCGCATGGGCGACTTCATAGCGATAGGTAAAATTTCCCGCGAGAAAGCCTACTCCGATCAGCAGCGTGGCCAGCGCGGGAGCGCTCTGCACATGGCCGATCCATGCAAACATCCCGCGGCGCAGCTGGGTGAAGATTCCATGCGGGGGAATTGCGTCCAGCGCATCATCCAGCCTGACCCTTGCCTGTGCCAGAAAGTTTGGTGACGGCTCTACGACCTGAAGCAGCGACAGGCGCTGGTCCAGGTCGTGCAATGCTTCCAACTCACTGCGGCAGTCATCACATTCGTCGAGATGCTGCTCCAGAGGGATCGCATATTCATCCGGCAGCTCGCCATAGCTCGCCAGAAGGATGTTCTCTTTTGCGGTTTCGCACTTCATCGCCCTACCTCAACCAGCCTCAAAAATTTATTGCCGTGATCGGGTCTGTACAGTCCGCCCGTCGTTTGCTGCAATGACTTGCTACCGTACTCCGGCTAGATTTGCCCGCAGTTTGCGGGTTGCTCGAAACAGCGTGTTCTTTGCCGTCTCTTCGGTGGTGCTCAACATCTCGCCGATGGTCCGCAGCTTCAGCCCCTGGTAGTGCTTCAGCTCAAATACGGTCCGTTCGCGGGGCGTCAACTTATCCAGCGCCTCGCCGATCCTCTGGCTCATCACCTTCCGGTCAAGCTCTCGTGCCGGGTTGGCCATGGAGCGGTCGTCGGTGATGTTCGCCATCAGGTCCATCTCGCCGCCGTTAGCATCGAGCACGGTTGCTGGATCTTCCCGGCGGCTCTTTCGCCTGCGCAACTGGTCCAGGCAAAGGTTGGTCACAATCCGGTAAAGCCATGTGTAGAACGAGCACTCGAAGCGGAAGTTGCCCAGGTGGCGATACGCCTTGATAAAGGCCTCCTGGTGAACATCCTGCGCGTCCTGCTCGTTGCCAAGCATATGCAGCGCCAGCCGCAGCACAGACTGGTCGTAGCGGCGTACCAGAGCGTCGAAGGCGGTCCGCTGGCCCTTCTGGGCCTCTCGGATCAACTCGTCGTCTTCGATGCGCTGCTGTGCGCGCGCTTCGATCTGCGCCTGCGTCAGCTTGCCGCCGTTTCTGGTGCCGGATTGTGTGGCCGCTTTTGCCATCCCTGGCAATGATTCTACCGCTGCGGTGTCACGCAATCCCAAGGCGAACGGACTCGGCCGTCGCCCAACAGGACTAATCCCAATTGCTTCAACGCTCATTGTCTGACTCCGGAGTCAGGAAATCGATTTCGCTTTAATAGACCCCCGGTTCAGGCAAAAGGTAAGCAGAGAGACGCTTTTAACTCAAAATCCTCACTAATTCTTAATATTCCGCTGAAAACTCACGTCATCTCGACCGAAGCTCCACTCAGCCCTAAACTCACGTCATCTCGACCGGAGCTCCACCCAGCCCTAAAAGCCACGTCATCTCTGCTGAAGCCCACTCAGCCCTAAAAGCCCCTTCATCTCGACTGAAGCTCTACTCAGCCCTAAACTCACGTCATCTCGACCGGAGCGAAGCGGAGTGGAGAGACCCCTGTATTTCGTCCTTTCCCTGAATCGGCAAGGTCTTGCGTCCTCTGCAAAAAGCACCCGGGGTCCATCATCCCTTTCGGCAGTCCAGATCGTGAGTTTGGGCTAAAACCAGCAACAGCAAAAGCAAAAGCGAATACAGGGGTCTCTCCGCTGCGGCGGCAAAAGCGCCTCCTTCGGTCGAGATGACGTGTTTCCGGTTCGTGGAGGTGACGTGTTTGGCGTAGACGGCAGTGTTTTTAGGGATGCTCTGATTAAGTCCTCGTTTTATTTAAGGGCACGGCTTCAGCCGTGCCGTAAGTCTAATACGATCAATAGGGCTTCAGCCCCTGAGGAACGTCTCAGGGAATAAATCAGAGCATCCTTAGAGCACCTGGCCCCGGTTCTTAGTGAAAAAGTCGCTATTCTATAGGTATTCCCCAACCTGTTTGCCCATCCGGTAAACTCACAAAATGTCCTCAAGCAGCCTTTTTCCTGAAAAGACCGACTGGATCTCCGCGCACTGCGACGGCGGCGCCCGCGGCAACCCCGGCCCCGCCGGCTACGGCGCCCTCCTTCAGGACGCCAACGGCATGGTCGTCGCCGAGCTGAGTGAGTTTCTCGGCATCCGTACCAACAACTATGCGGAGTATTCCGGGCTGCTTGGCTGCCTCCAGTTCGCTATCGAAAACGGGCATTCCCGCCTCCGCGTCGTCTCGGACTCGGAGCTGATGGTCAAGCAGATTCAGGGGAAATATCAGGTAAAAAGCCCTGACCTGAAGCCTTTGTACGAAGAGGCCAAGCGCCGCATCGCCAAGCTCGAAAAGTTTGAGATCAGCCACGCGCTGCGCCACAAGAATAAGGACGCCGACCGGCTTGCCAATGAGGCCATGGATCGCGGCATGAAGCGCACTCCTGCCCCAGGCCCGGTAATCACAAAGCCGGGTGCCCCACGTCCGGCCCTTGCGGACGTGGGCGGGACGCCACTCAAGGCCACCCCTTATCCCCAGAAATCCGAAGCCCCACCCAACCCCTATGCCAAGGCAGACGCCATGCTGCGCGGCTTTACCAAGGGTGGGGTCATTCACATTCTTGGCGGCGCGACTTTGCCCGACGGCATCTTCGTGAAGATCATCCGCGAATAAGCTCGGAGGTTGGGGCCAGGTGTCGTCAGGGGGGCGTTATGGCTGCTGATCGGGGTCAGGTGGCACTTCGACCGCCTCAGCCAATTGCGCCATCCATCCGCTAAGGGACTCGAGGACAAAGATCTGCCGCAACATCGCTTCTATCCCCGCTATCCTCATCCTTAGCTCGAACTGGCCCTGCATCCGGTCAAGAACTCCGACTACCCGGGCCGCTCGCTTTCTGCCCGCAGGTTGCAGCGTCAGAAGAAAGCCTCGCGCATCCTCTGGGTCTATCCTTCGCCGTATCAGCCCTTTGGCCTCGAGGGACGAGATGCAGTGGCTGACGTTGCCGCGCGTGGCCTCAAGCGTCTTCGCCAGCTCCGAGGGCTTGATGCCGCGCTTCTTCTCAAAGAAGATCGCCGCCAGCATCAGCGCTTCAAAGAAGGTCACCCCTTCCGGGCGGAGGATCCGGGTGAGACATCCATCCAGACGGCGGGCGCTCACGCTGATCTGAAAGACAGGGCTCAGCCGCAGAAAAGATTCGATTCTCATATCCGGTTCATAATAGTTTAGGACTAAACTATTTACAACTAAACTAAACTAACTCCCCAAAGCTGTTTTTTCGATGGATGATCAAACCAAGATCATGTTGAAGCCCATAAAATTCCTTCCTTTTAGCTTTGCCGTCCTCTGCGGCCTGCTTTGCTTTACTGCCATTGCGCAACAGCCCTCCGCTCCTGCTCCGGTCTCGCAATCGGTTACCGTGACCACTACGATCGAGCCGATTCCGCTCTCCGAGAGTGACCGTTCGGTGCAGACGCTCGACACCCGCCAGTATCCGCTGCTGTTCAACAGCGTTGTGGACTACCTCAGCCTCGACTCGTCGCTCAATCTACAATCGCGCGCGCCTGCGGGGGTGCAATCTGATCTTTCCATTCGCGGCACTACGTTTGAGCAGTCCCTTATTTTGCTCAACGGCCTCCGCATCGACGACCCCGAGACCGGCCACCTCAACCTCGACATTCCTGTTCCGCTCGACGCGGTCTCTCGTATCGAGATTCTCCATGGCTCCGGCTCGACTTTTTATGGCTCCGACGCTATTGGCGGCGCGGTCAACCTGATCACCGCCGAGCCGGTTGTGCCGCTTATGGGAAGCCCCTTTTCGCTGACGGCGAAGGCTGGCGGCGGCAACTACTCCTCGACCGAGCAGTCGTTTCGTGCCGACTACGCTACCAAGCCGTTTTCAGCTGAGCTGAGCGGCAGCCGCGATACCTCGGGCGGCTTCATCGCCGACCGCAACTACGCCAGCAACGCCATCTCTGCCGAGGCATGGCTCAACCTCAAGCCGGGTACGACCGACATCCTCGTCGCTGCCAGTGATCGTCCCTATGGAGCCAACCAGTTTTACGGCCCCTATCCCTCGTGGGAGCGGACGAAGGGTTGGTTTGCCTCGATCCAGCAGCAGCTGGGGACACGCACCGCCGCCAGCTTCGCCTATCGCCGCCACACGGATATCTTCGTCCTCTTCGTTGACGATCCGAGCATCTACGAGAACAACCACATCGATACCGCGTGGCAATCCGCATTGCGCCGCGTCGACAAACTCGCTACCAACATCACTCTCTCTTATGGGCTCGAAGCTAATGGTGACGCCATTCAGAGCACCAATCTCGGTCGCCATGCGCGTAACCAGGGCGCGGGGTACGCGAACCTTTCGCTTCCTTCGCTGGGGCGCTTTTCGCTCTCGATTGGAGCGCGTGAGGAGATCTTCTCTGGCGGCGACGCTATCTTCTCTCCGAATGCCGCCGTGGCTTTTACGCTGACCCGCACCGTTCGTCTGCGAGCCTCTGCTGGACATGGTTTTCGTCTGCCGACCTACCTCGATCTCTACTACTCTGACCCCACCAACATCGGCAATCCAAACCTGAAGCCGGAGTCTTCCTGGAGCTACGAGGGAGGCATCGACTGGACCCCTGCGAGCGGTCGCTTCACGCTCACGACCACCGGCTTCAGCCTGCACCAGAAGGATGGCATCGACTACTCTAAATACTCGCTCACCGCTCCGTGGCAGGCGACCAATGTGGGCAACTTCAACTATCACGGGGCAGAGACTCAACTTCGTCTTCGCCTCAGCGGCAATCAGCACCTCGACCTTGGCTACACCGCTGTGAGTGCTACGTCGCCGCCGAAGGGTCTTATCTCTGAGTACGCTTTCAACTATGCCGCGCAGAACGCTATCGCCGCCTGGACCGGAGAGTTTCATGAACTCACCGCGCACGCGCAGGTAGGCATTACGCAGAAGACGACGCGAACTGCCTATCCCGTGTGGGATATCTCGCTTGCCCGTAATGCTGGCTGGCTGCGTCCCTATGTGCGGCTTTTGAATCTGAGCAACACCGGCTATCAGGACATTCCTGGCGTTCCGGTGCAGGGTCGAACGATTATGGCTGGGACGGCCTTTACTTGGCCGCGCAGGCGGTAGGTGCAACGGCAAATACAGGGGTCTCTCCACTGCGGCGGCAAGTGCGCCGCCTTCGGTCGAGATGACGTGCTGTTGTGGCTCTGATCGAGATGACGTAGTTTTGTGGCGCGCGAATAGGTGAGGGTGGTTGCAATTGATTTCTACGGGTCGCAATCTTAGTTTGCCGATGGTCTTTCAACATGCTCAATGATCAGTACGTCTGCGGGCCCTTTTGTGGCTTCGAGCTTCAAGCCCAGTTCCTCCTGAACGGCGGTGAAGATATCAGGCGCGGCATTTGGCTCGTTCGTCTGGGAGTTATAGGGTGTCCATTTCAGGGTGAAATCGTATCTGCCGGGAAGGCCGGTTTCATCGACGACGGGCCTGTCCATATAGGCCTGCATGCCGAGGGCAAAGTCTGACATGGAGTTATTCGCGAACTTCCTCTGCTGCTGGCTGCCTTGCCCATGACCGCTCTGCGAGGGCAAGCCATACGCATTCTCGGCGCTTCGCGTGATCTTTGGGCCTCCCTTGGCCAGCTTGATCGCATAGATGGGGAGCTCGCGTTTGTCGCGATGGAGCTTGAGATCGAATCTGGCAGCGAGGAGCTTTTGCAGCATCTCCTGAATCTGGTGGAGATTGGCCACGCCCGGCTGTTCGGCTTGTCCTTCGATGTCGAATTTCTCCGTCCCCAGCCAGGCCGGGCCGTCTGCGATCTGCTTTGGATGGACCGCATAGGCGAGGGAGATCAGGTCGTTGACGGTCTGGCTCTCGATCACAAGGCGGTGGCCGCCGACGATGAAGCCTCCCCCGTTGGTCCGGTTGGGATTGGCGGGGTTGATGGTGGCGACTTCGAACGACGGGTGCGCGTCCGCGGCCATGGGGGCCATGGGCGATGCTGACGCGGTGCCACGTTGCTGGGCGATGATGTTTGGCGCGGCGAAGGCCACCAAGACGGCGGCGAGGAGAACTAGAAATCTCTGGCGAGCGATTCGAACCATGGCGTTGGCCTGCATCGAATTCATTCCTCCAGAGATGCTTCCTTTACTTTGCCAGCTCCGCCTTTACGATCTCGCTGACCAGCTTGCCGTCGGCACGCACGCCGCTGGCTTGCAGTCGCTGTTGGACGACGCGCATGGCGGTTCCCATATCCTTCGGGCTGAGCGTGCCTCCGTCCTGGGTAAGGTGTGCGATCGCGCCCTTCACGATGGTGCGGATGTCGTCCTCGCTGGCGGCTTTAGGCAGGTAGCCTTCGATCATGGCGATCTCAAGCTGCTCTTTTTCGGCCAGTTGCGGGCGGTTTCCCTTGGTGAACTGCTCGACCGACTCCTTGCGCTGTTTGATGAGCGTAGTCAGGATCTGCGTCTCCTCGGCGTCGGTCAGGGCCTCGCGCTTGTCGATTTCCTTATTCTTTAAGGAGCTTTTTACCATCCGCAGCGTCGTCAGACGATGCTCGTCGCGGGCCTTCATGGCCGTTATGATGTCTGCCTGAATCTTTTCACCGATACTCATCGCTAACTCTCCTCAGTTGCTCTAACACTTCATTATAGAAAACTCGCAACCGGGCTGGCCGCCGCTACAATATAAGCATGATCCGCAAAACTCGCCTCTTCACTCCTGGACCGACCCCCCTTCTTCCCGCCGCCCAGTTTGCTATGGCCGCCGCAGACATTCACCACCGCACCGCCGAGTTCCGCGCGATGTTCACCCGCGTGCTCGGTCAGCTCAAGGAGTTCGTCGGCACCACCAACGATGTGCTCATTCTCGCCAGCTCCGGCTCTGGAGCGATGGAAGCGTCGGTTTCGAATCTGACCTCGCCAGGAGATCGCGTCCTGGTGCTGACCGCCGGAAAGTTCGGCGAGCGCTGGACCGGCATCACCAAGGCCTTTGGCTGCCACGTCGATGTCGTTGAAGCTCCCTATGGCAGCACCTTTACGCTTGACCAGATCAAGGCCGCGCTCAAGCTCGAGACCCGCGTCGTCTTCGTGCAGGCTACTGAGTCTTCGACCGGCGTCAGCCACGACATTCAGGCCATCGGCAAGCTGCTCAAGGACGAAAAGTCCGAGGCGCTCTTTGTCGTCGACGGCATCACTGGCCTTGGTACCACCCACATCGACATGGATGCGTGGGGCATCGACGTCATTATCGGCGGCTCGCAGAAGGCGCTGATGATTCCTCCCGGTCTCTCGTACCTCGCGGTGAGCCCGCGTGCCTGGGACCGCATGGAGTCGACCTACAACCCGCGCTACTACTTCGACCTTCGCAAGGAGCGCAAGAATGCAGCCAAGGGTGAGTCCGCTTACACGCCGTCGGTTGCTCTGATCGCCGCCATGGGCGCTGCGCTTGATTACATCGCTGGGCAGGCAGAGGGCAATCTCGTCGAAGGTCGCAAGAAGCTGGTCGACAACGCTCAGACCTGCGCTGCCATGACTCGCGCCGCAGCTACCGCGATGGGTTTCAAACTATTTGCTCCCAAGGGCCGCGAGGCCGGTGCAGCGACCGCCATCATGGCGCCAGAGGGAACTGATTCCGGCACCATCGTCAAGGGACTGCGCTCGAAGTTCGCCATCATCGTTACCGACGGTCAGGGCGAGATGAAGGGTTCGCTGTTCCGCATCGCGCACATCGGCTTCTTTGATTACATGGACACGATCGCCGTCATCGGCGCGCTCGAACAGGTAGCCATTGCCGCCAAGCTTCCGCTTCCGAACCTCGCCTTCGGCACCGGCCTTGTCGCTGCGCAAAAGACGTTTGCTGAAGACCCAACCGTTAAGTAAGCAGTAGCGCTTCGTTCGCGGCTGCCCTTCGATGCGAAGGGCATCCGCAACTCACCCACTCGCAGCACCGAACCGTCTATACCGTTTCCCGCACTCATGAGGAGTCGCCGCAACATGAAGATCGTTCTCGCAGAAAAAGTCTCTCCTGCCACCCTTGCCGTCTTTCAGCAGGAGCCAGGCTGGAACGTTGTCACCCCTGACCAGATTAAGAACGGCCTCGCCGCTGAACTTGCCGATGCTGACGCGCTTGTCGTCCGCTCAGCCGTTCAGGTGGATGCGAAGCTGCTCGAGTCCGCGCCGAAGCTCCGCGTCATTGGCCGCGCCGGTGTAGGCGTCGACAACATCGACACCCCCGCCGCCACGCACCGCGGCATCGTGGTGATGAACACTCCCGGCGCCAACGCCGTCGCCGTCGCCGAGCTGACCCTCGGCCTCATGGTTTCGATGGCCCGCTCCGTGACTCGCGCCAACAACACCATGCACAGCGGCAAGTGGGAGAAGAAGTCGCTGCAGGGGCAGGAACTTCGCGGCAAGACGCTCGGCATCGTCGGTTTGGGTCGCGTTGGGCTTGAAGTCGCGCGTCGCGCCAAGGCTTTTGGTATGAACCTGATTGGCTACGATCCGTTTATCGCGCCGGTCATCGCGCGCGAGAACGACGTGACCCTTGTTCCCATCGACGAGATCTTCAAGGAGTCCGACTACCTGACTCTGCACGTCGGCCTCACCACGCAGACCGAGGGGCTCATCAATGCGACCTCGCTGGCCATCATGAAGAAGGGCGTTCGCATTATCAACTGCGCTCGCGGTGAGCTGATTGTTGAGCAGGCGTTGGCCGATGCCATCAAGTCGGGCCATGTTGCTGGTGCCGCTCTCGATGTCTTCCATCAGGAGCCGCTCAAAGATTCGATCTTCCACAATCTCGACAACGTCATGCTCTCGCCGCATATTGCCGGTTCGACCGACGAGGCGCAGGAGGCCATCGGCATCCAGCTTGCGATGCAGGTACGTGACTATCTCAAGCTGGGTGTGGTGCAGAACGCGGTCAACCTGCCCAGCCTCTCGCACGAGGAGTACATCGAGGTTGCGCCGTACATCGAGATGGCGGAGCGCCTTGGTCACTTCCTCTCGCACGCCACGCCGGGCAATCTTGAGAACATCCAGATCACCTACACTGGCCGCATCGCGCAGGGTAAGACTGACCTCATTCGCAACGCTGCTATCGCTGGTATTTTTGCCGAAGAGGAGTCCGTCAACCGCATCAACGCGGCGGCTATCGTTGCGGAGCGCGGCATCCGCATTCAGGAAGACAAGAAGGAGTTCACCACTGGCGGCGCAGGTTCTGTGCTGAAACTGGTTCTCCACTCTTCGGACGGCGAGGCCAGCGCGTCGGCAACAGTTCTTCACGGAACGTCGCCTCGCCTGCTTACCTACGATGGTATCGACATTGAGGCTCCGCTGAATGGGACGCTGGTCTCGATCCGCAATCACGACGTTCCCGGCGTAGTCGGTCGCATCGGCACCATCCTCGGCGAGCACCAGGTCAACATTGCTAACTTTGCTCTGGGCCGCTCCAACGGCTCTAACCGTTCCAGCCGCGTTCCTCAGGGACAGGCGCTTGCCGTAGTGCAGATCGACGTTCCCAATGCAGCCTCGGCTAACGCGGCTGTCGAAGCTCTACGCAAGGTCGAAGCGATTGCCAGTGTTCGTTTGGTTGAGCTTGGGAAACTGTAGTTGCTGATTGGTTGAGGGAAGCCGTGGACCTTATAGGCCCACGGCTTTTTTCTTGCTTCTCGTGCAAAGCGCCAAGGCATGGGCTATACCAGCCTGGGGCAGAGCCCCGGGTATGCTTTGAAGGTTCTGTGCGGATTAGGAACAGGCAATAGCAAGAACAAAGACGAAATACAGGGGTCTCTCCACTGCGCTTCGCTCCGGTCGAGATGACGTAGCTTTGTTGTGGGTGGGCTTCCGGTCGAGATGACGGATTTTGGATTGTTTAGATAGGTTCTAAGGCCGCGTCCCGCGCAGTCCAAACAGAAGATAGATTCCAGCGGTTGCGACCGCAGCAACTGCGCCAACGCCAATACCGACGAGCACGCCTGAGGTGAGCGCGCTCAAAATATTCTGGGTATCGGCAGGGAACTGGCTGGAATAGTGCTGGTAAAAGAAGAAGCTCGCTATGGCAATGGTGAGGATGCCGACAGACAGGCCAGCCAGAACGGAGATGGCCAAACATCTTGCCCATCGCGGTGTCTTCGCAGGTTTTTCCATTCTCAGACGAGTATAGCTTCTGCTTCTTCTGCCTTGGTCTCGAAGAAGTGCTCCACGGCATCGAGCACTGCTGCGCCGTTCTTCGCATCGAAGATCTGTTTGCGCAGCGCGGAGCCACCGGGGACGCCGTGGGTAAACCAACTGGCGAACTGCTTCATCTTGCCGACGCAGTCGCGGTGGCGCTGGTCGCGGGCGATCTGGCCGGAGGCGGTGATCGCAGCGGCACGAGCGGCTTCGGCCTGCTCTTCGAGCGCGATCTCGTCGACCATCATCTGGAAGTAGGTGCGAATCATGCGATAGCGGTCGTTGTTGGTCGGCTTGTCGTAGATGCCGACGCCGGTGGCTTCCTTCGAGGCGGTGTACTGCGCAATCTGGCGGAAGATCCACGGATTCGAGGGCGCAGTGCGGCCAATCATGACGGCATCGCAGTGAGTGGCATCGACCATCGCGGCGGCATCTTCCGGGGTACGAATGTCGCCATTTCCGATGACGGGAATCTTTACAGCATCTTTGACGGCGGCGATGTACTCCCAGCGCGCCTGGCCGGTGTAGCCGTCCTCGCGGGTGCGTGCGTGTAGGGCGGCGGCGTTGAGGCCGCAGTCTTCCGCCATCTTCGCCAACTCCACACAGACGATGTTGGCGTCGTTCCAGCCGATGCGGAACTTCACGGTGAAGGGAATCGTCACCGCGGCGCGAACGGCTTTGAAGATGGTTTCGATTAGCGGCAGGTCGCGCAGCAGGCCTGAGCCTCCGTTGCAGGCGACGACGCGCTTGGCCGGGCAGCCGAGGTTGAGATCGACAAGATCGAATCCGGCGTCCTGAACGATGCGCGCCGAATCAGCCAACGTCTCGGGGTTCGAGCCGAAGAGCTGCGCCGAGATGGGATGCTCGTCGTCGTAGTAGGTGAGGTAGCGCTTGCGCTTGGTCTCGCGCATGCGCGACAGGCCATCGGCCGAGGTGAACTCGGTCATGATGAGGCCGCAGCCGGATTGCTGATTGGTCGTCGCCTGTTCCACGTTCGTGTCGGCATCGGCGGTGAACTGGCTGGCATTCTTGATGAAGCGGCGAAAGACTGTGTCGGTCACGCCAGCCATGGGGGCAAGCACGGTTGCAGGAGCAATCTTCACATTGCCGATGGTCAGCGTGGCCGGAACGCGCGTGTGCTCGGGCATGGCGTGACCGACCGGGTCATCCCACCGTTTCTGCTCGAGTGTGTAGCGCTTCTTCATAGATTCAAATCAGGGAAAGCGAAAGGCCCCCGCCAAAGCGGAGGCCTTCGGGTTGCTTGGCTCCGCTTACTTCGCGGCGGTTTCTGCCTTGCCGGCGTCCGACTTGGCGAACTTGCGGCGGAAGCGCTCGACTCGGCCTGCGGTGTCGATCAGCTTCTGCTTGCCGGTGAAAAACGGGTGGCAGGCGGAGCAGATTTCGAGGACGATATCGCCCTTGTGCGTGGAGCGGGTCTCAAAGTGATTGCCGCAGGCGCACTTGACGGTGATGGTGTCGTATTTCGGGTGAATTCCTTCTTTTGGCATGGTTCTGTTTATCCTTTGGCTGATGTGGTGCTGATTGGCGCTTGCCGGGTCGCGGTTCGCTTGCGAACGGTATGGTCACGTCACATCGAATGCCTGTCGCGATTGCCGTGCAGACCCCTGTTTGGGAGGCTGCGGGCGCTTTTCCTAGTTTATCCTACTTATCCGACCTTCACATCTAGATTCGCACAGAGGCATTTCGATTCAGGTGCTGCCATACTAGGGTACGGCGATGGGTTCAAAGATGATTGAAATTTGTCCGATTTGCGAGGGGTCCGGCCTCGAGGTGGTCCGGCAGGATGGGAAGCAATTTGTGCGCGACTGCAGCTGCCGCGTGCAGCGGCGGGCGTCGCGAATGCTCGAACGAGCGCATATCCCGAAGCGCTACGAACACTGCTCGCTTGAGAGCTATGAGACCAACTTTCCTTCGTCGCACCGCACCCTGGGTGCGGCCCATCTGCGGGCGCGCAAGTTTGTGGAGGGCTATCCCATTGAAACTGCTGGGACGGGCCTTCTGCTGACCGGCTCGATTGGAGTGGGCAAGACCCATCTCGCTGTTGGAATCCTTCAGGCGCTGGTGGCGGAACGTGGGGCTACTGGCCTTTTCTTCGACTATCGCGACCTGTTGAAGCAGGTGCAGAACAGCTATAACCGGCAGGTCTCTGCGACGGAGCTGGAGATTCTGGCGCCGGTATTCAATGCCGAGGTATTGGTGCTCGATGAGCTGGGCGCGTCGAAGCCGACCGACTGGGTCTGGGATACGGTCGCTCACATTCTGAACACGCGCTACAACGACCGCCGCACCACCATCATCACCACCAACTATGCGAACGTGGGACCGCTGGGTACGGAGCAGGGCTCGCGAGCGTCGATGCGTGAGGAGACGCTCGGCGACCGCATCGGCGAGCGGATGCGGTCGCGGTTGCAGGAGATGTGCGTCGTGGTGGAGATGCAGGGCGAAGACTTCAGGCAGAAAGTGAAGCGCGCCAGCTTCGCGTAAGAACCTGTTTAAAAACTGAAGGCTTAACACCGATTTGCACTGATGCCACCGATTTAAGAACAGGCAACGGCAAAGACCAAGGCCGAAATACAGGGTCTCTCCACTCCGCTGCGCTCCGGTCGAGATGACGTTGAGTTGTTGCTTCATTTGGCGGGGCGAAATGACGTTGCGTTGTTGCTTTATTGGATGGGTCGAGATGACGTGGGGTTGTAGCCATCATTAGATGGGTCGAGATGGCGTTGGTTCAGAGTTTTCAGACGAGTATTAATAAAATCAGCCACATTGCGTAAGTTCGCATCGCTCACGATAAAACGCCTACTATGCTCCTACGCATCAGAAGCCATAGAGGACGCGATGAAACAGTTGCTGAACACTCCTGCCGACAACACCCCGAACACTGAACTCATCATCGACGGACAGCCTGTTCCTATTCGCTCCGGCGAATTGCTTATTGAGGTCCTCAATCTCTACGCCACGACTCGGAATCGCAAGCCGGTGGCGCAGGTCTGCTATCTGCCGCAGATGGGTCCGATTGAAACCTGCGATACCTGCATGGTTAAGGTCAACGGAGAGCTGGTGCGTGCGTGCGGCACCCGCGCCATCGCAGGCATGGTCGTTGAAACCGCAGGCGAGGCGGTCGACATCGCCCAGCGCGAGGCCTTCGACCGCATTCTGCAAAATCATATGCTCTACTGCACGGTGTGCGACAACAATAATCAGAACTGCACGGTGCACAACACTACGGCGCAGCTCGACGTAAAGCACCAGTCGCGGCCCTTTACGCACAAGCCCTATCCGCAGGACCACTCCAACCCGTTCTATCGTTACGATCCAGACCAATGCATTCTCTGTGGGCGCTGCGTCGAGTCCTGCCAGAGCGTTCAGGTCAATGAGACGCTCTCAATCAACTGGGAGAGCGATCATCCTCGCGTGCTGTGGGATGGCGGCGAAAAGATCGACGGCTCCTCCTGCGTTTCGTGTGGGCATTGCGTCACCGTTTGTCCTTGCAACGCGCTGATGGAAAACTCCATGCTCGGCCATGCGGGCTATCTTACGAACTTGCCGGGCAAGGTTCTCGACGACATGATCGATGTGGTCAAGGCGATTGAGCCTCCTATCGGCTATGGGCCGATCCTTGCGCTCTCCGAGATCGAGTCGGAGATGCGTCATGCCCGCGTGAAACGCACGAAGACGGTATGTACGTACTGCGCCGTTGGGTGTTCCTTTGAGGTGTGGACTCGCGACCGCCATATTCTCAAGATCGAGCCGAGCCATGGCCCCGCGAACGGCATCTCCACCTGCATCAAGGGCAAGTTCGCCTGGGGGCATATCAACTCCGGCGACCGCCTCACCATGCCGCTGCTGCGCGATGGCGATACCTTTCGTGAGATTGCCTGGGACGAGGCACTCGACATCATCGAGAAGAAGTTTAAGCAGGTCAAGCAGGACCATGGCCCCGATGCGATCGCCTTCATCGCCTCTTCGAAGTGCACCAACGAGGAGAGCTTCCTTATGCAGAAGCTTGCGCGTGCTGTGGTCGGCACCAACAACATCGACAACTGCGCCCGCTACTGCCAGAACCCGGCCACCATGGGCCTGCAGCGCACTGTCGGCTATGGTGGCGACTCCGGCTCCATCGCCGATATCGAGAAGGCTGGCCTCGTCGTCATCGTTGGAGCCAACCCGGCGGAGAACCATCCCGTGCTGGCCACTCGCATCAAGCGCAGCCACAAGTTTCGCAATCAGCGGCTGATCGTCGCCGATCTGCGCAAGCACGAGATGGCGGAGCGGGCCGATATCTTTATTCGTCCGAAGCCCTCTACCGATGCGGTCTGGATGAACGGCGTCGCTCGCTACATCCTCGACCATAAGCTGCACAAGCCGGCGTTCATCGACCAGTGGGTCAACCACTTTGACGAGTATGCCAAATCGCTTGAGCCTTACACACTTGAGTACACCGAGCGCATCACCGGCATTCCTCAGGACACGATCATCACTGTTGCCAACGAGATTGCTGCAGCCGATGGTGTCTGCATCCTCTTCGCCATGGGTGTGACGCAGCATTGCGGTGGCTCGGACACTGCGACCACTCTCTCAAACCTGCTGCTGCTTACGGGCAACTATATGCGTCCGGGTGCCGGGGCTTATCCCCTGCGCGGCCACAACAATGTGCAGGGAGCTAGTGATTTTGGCTCCATGCCGAATGTTTTCTCTGGCTATCAAAAAGTAGACGATGAAGAGGTCAGGGCCAAGTTCGCCGCCGATTGGGGAGTGACCCTGCCGACGACCACCGGCAAAGACAATCATCAGATGATCGACGCCATTCTTGAGGACAAGCTCAGGGTGCTCTACATCAAGGGCGAAGACACGATTACCTCGGATTCGAACGCCAACTATGTTGGCAGCGCACTTGCGAAGCTCGAATTCTTTGTGGTGCAGGACATCAATTTCTCCGAGACCTGTAAATACGCCGACCTTGTTCTTCCTGCGGCTGCCTCGCTTGAAAAAGATGGGACCTTCACCAGCACCGAGCGCCGCATCCAGCGCATCTACAAGGCGCTCGATCCACTTGGCGAATCGAAGGCCGACTGGGAGATCATTCAGCTCATCGCCAACCGGCTGGGCGGGAACTGGAAGTACAAGCATCCCTCCGAGGTCATGGACGAGGTCGCCCGGCTTACTCCCATGTTTGCGGGTGTCAATTACGAGCGGCTCGAAGGCTTCAAGAGTCTGCAATGGCCAGTCGCCGCAGACGGCAAAGACTCGCCGCTTCTCTTTACCGAGAAATTTCCATTCCCCGATGGCAAGGCCCGTTTCTTTCCGGTCACGTATCTTGAATCTTGCGAAGAGTCGAGCGACGTCTACGATCTGCACCTCAACAATGGCCGTATGCTCGAGCACTTTGAGCAGGGCAGTATGACCTATCGCACTCCCGGCATTAAAGAGATCTCGCCTAACGGCTTCGTTGAGGTCTCCCCTGAACTGGCCGCCGAGCGCGGCATCACCAGCGGCCGCTATGTTCAGATCACCTCACCCCACGGCAAGGTGCGGGTACAGGTGCTCGTTACCAGTCGCGTGCAGGGCAAGCAGCTGTACATGCCGCTTAACTCCATCGAAGAGCCGGTCAACAAGCTCACCAGCAGCTTCACCGATCGAGACACCCACACTCCGGCCTTCAAGGAGACGGCTGTCAGCATGACCGTGCTTCCGGAACAGGGCGACAATCCGCTGCCGCGCCGCAACTTCCGCTATGGCACTCGCACACCGCAGAATGGCGTCGAGGTCGAACGCAAATGGGCGCGCGCAGACTATCGACTGCCCGGAACTTCGCCCTCCGACAAGCTGGTCCAGATCAAATCCACCACGGTATAACGGCTCAAACCGAGGAGTCTCTTCATGGCCAATCCGATTAGCTTCAAGCCGCTTCCCGTCGATCCGCACCTCGAACTCGAGCGCCGCCTCAATGCCGCTCCTCGCGAACATGCTGAGGCGCTGCTTGTTGTCTACGACATTTTGCAGGCTGCCCACGATAATGGTCTGCTCGACACGGCACACGGGTTGGTCAGTGCTCGCGACACCATCTTCGGCAAGCTCGCCGAGTACGCCAAAACTCCCGAGGGAGAGGCGGGCATTCGCAACCTGCTGGCGGGGGCCAAAATCTTTGCAGCGCTCGACTCCGAGACTCTCGACAATCTATCGAGGTCTATCGCCGATGCGTCGCGGCAGCACAAGCAGGAGCAGAAGCCTCCCAGCCTGTGGCAACTGTTCAAGCGCACCAGCAGCGAGGACGGCCGTCGTGGCTTGTCCTTCCTTACGCTGTTGCTGTCGGGCCTTGGACGCTCATTGAAAGGCAGATGACAAGTGATTACGAAGCGATCTTTTGGGATGGTTGGAACGGCAGAAACAAGGTAGCGACCGTGCCGTTGCGGCCTTCGCGCTGACAGCTTCGAATATTCAGCCGTCCATGATGGCGCTCGGCGATCTCCGCCGATACCCAAAGGCCCAGGCCCGTTCCTCCGATGCCTTTGGTGGTAAAGAAAGCCTCGAAGATCCGCGACTGGGTCCTTGCATCCATGCCGGTTCCGGAGTCGGCGATGGTCAGAGTCAGCCCTTTGCGGCCGGTTCGCCAATCCGTGGCTTCGCGGCTGCGAACCAGCAGCCGACCCCCTCGGGGCATGGCATCTACGGCATTTCCGACAAGGTTGTTGAGCACCTGCCGAATATCTCCCTCGTAGATCTCGATGGGTTTGTTGGCGCGTTTGCGCTTCTCCACCACGATGCCCATATTTTTGAAGCGGCTTTGGTATAGGTCCAGAACAGTGACAAACAGGTCGAGGCAGCTTACGGACTGGGGATGAGAAGCTTGCCGGTGGAACCGCAGCGTCTGATTCACAATGCTGGCGACGCGGCGCAGTTCCTGGTCGGCTGTATCCAGCAACGGATAGATCTCGTCGGTGGCGGTTGCGTGCCGTGCAATGTAAAGCAGATTGGTGACTGCTTCCAGCGGATTGTTGATCTCGTGAGCGATGGAAGACGCCATGCGGCCGACTGCTGCCAGCTTCTCTGTCTGAATCAGCGCTGCATCCTTGCGCTTCTGCTCGGTGATGTCGCGAAAGAAGACGATGATGCCGTCAGGCGAAGGACGCACCATGATCTGAATGGAGATATTGAGCGGCTCAGGATACTCCGTAACAAACTCTCCCGCGATGCCCTCGTCCATTGCCCTGTGGTAGTGGTAAAGGTATGGCGAATCGGGAAGGGCCATGGCCGGAAACATCTTCCAGGCATCCTTGCCAAGCACGTCGACGGTTGGCCGCAGGATCTCCCGTCCGCGGTTGTTGAGATAGGTGAATCGCCACTGGCGGTCCAACATGGCTATGGCATCGTTGGTGGCTTCAAGAATCCGACTCAGCTTTACGGCAAAAGTTTCGTGCTCGCGTTCGAGCGCACGGCGTTCGTTGACATCGCGAAAGACCAGCACAACCCCGGTGAGCGTGCCGTTTTCGTCGATGATGGGCGCGCCGCTGTCGTCGATCTGGTTCTCGCTCCCGTCTTTTGCGATCAGGATGGTGTGATTGGACAGGCCTACGATTGTGCCGAGCCGCTTGACCTTATCCGCAGGACTTTCAACCGGTTTGCGGCTGAGCTCGTTGACGATGCGAAAGATCTCGGCCAGTGGACGTCCCCGGGCATCTTCAAATTCCCATCCCGTCAGCGCTTCGGCGACCGGATTCATGCGCGTGATCCGAGTCTCTGCGTCGGTGACGATCACCGCGTCGCCAATGCTCCGCAGAACACGATCGGCTCGAGTCTCCGAGGCCAGGAGGTTGCGCTCCGCGAGAAACGATGCGGTAATCTCCTGACATATTAGCAACGCTCCTCCGATTGCGCCCTCTTCATAGATGGGGCTATAGGAGTAGTTCCAGTACATGTCCTGAAGCTGGCCTTCTTTTTCAAGCGGGACCAGAACGCCTTCGTGGCGCACGCTCACGCCAGCGGAGATTACCTGTTCCACCTCGGGGCCGATGATGTGCCAGGCTTCCTTCCACACGTTGCGAGCCGAGGCGCCCAGAGCGCCCGGATGTTTATTGCTGGCGATGGGACGGGCCGCATCGTTGTAGAGCAAGGTCAGAGATTCTCCCCAATAGATCAGCGTGGGGATGGGCGAAGCGAGCATGACATTGACGATGCAGAGAAGCTCTTTGGACCAGGACTCGATGGGGCCAAGTGGTGTGGTTGACCAATCGAACGCACGAACGAGGTCGGGCAATTCGCCCTGACCCTGCACCGCTTGTTGCTGTACCGATATGCTCATGCCCGAACTACTTTACGACAACCAGAGGAATATTTCTCAAGAATGATGAAGCTGATCGGGCGAGCCTCTGGGGTAATTGTATCTGTAGCAAACAACGGCCTCAATGCTATTTTTGACTGCGGGTTCGGTGGCTGCTGAATGGGAGTGGAGGCGATGATTCTGCAGAGTCCGGATTCGCAAGCAACGCTCTTCGAGGGGCGCAAGGGGTGGAATTGCCGTCGCTGCATAAGTATCATAGGGAGGTATGGCATTTCCCATTAAAGTTTGTGTTGTCTGCAAGGATGAGTTTGAGTTGAAGCCGGATAAGCCAGGCTTCGCGAATCGCTGCCCCGAGTGCAGCGCCCCCGAAGAGTCCTCTGACCCCAGCGAAAAGCGCCGCATGGACGCGGACGAGCGTAAGTCTGCCGCGGAAGCGAACGAGGCTCGCAGGCAGGCGATGCGCAACCTCCTCTATCGTAAAGACAGCTAGCCATTTGCCAGTAAAGGCTGAGCCGCGAAGTAAGTCTGCTCTTAGAAGGCGATGAAGCGGCGTGCTTGCTCCATGGTCTCTGCAAGTTCTGTGGCGGCTGTCCGAGGGGCCGATGCGGACCAGTGAACTGCATCGCACCATTCCGGAATTACCCAGCGAATGTTGATCCGTCATCTGCAGGAGCTGGTGCAGGATGGAATTCTGGTGAGGCACCAGGAAAAGAGCATGCCTCCCTGTGTACGCTACTCGATCTCAAAGTACGGCCTGACACTGCTGCCTGTCTTAGAGGAGATCTGCAAGTGGGGACGAAGCCATCTCAGGCTTCAGGGAGCTGGATGTGATGAAATAACCGTGTGAACACTCCATTCGATATCGCCAGCGTCCCTGTAGGCCGCGGCCAACTATTTCTCATCTCCGGCCCCTGCGTCATCGAGTCCGAAGCCCATGCCCGCAAGATGGCCGACTCCATTCAGCGCATCGCCTCCGACCTCGGCGTGCCTTATATCTTCAAGGCCAGCTACGACAAGGCCAATCGCACCTCGATCAAGAGCTTTCGCGGGCCCGGCCTTGCGGAAGGCTGTCGTATTCTGCGTGCTGTCGGCAAGGACACTTGCCTGCCGGTGCTCACCGATGTTCACACGCCGCAGGACTGCAAGGCGGTGAGCGAAGCTCTTGGCGACGTCGAAGCTGTGTTGCAGATTCCTGCCTTTCTCTGCCGCCAGACTGACCTGCTGATCGCCGCCGCTGAGACGGGTCGCGCCATCAATGTGAAGAAGGGCCAGTTCGTCGCGCCGTGGGACATGCGCCACGCGGTCGAGAAGGTCCACGAGAGCGGCAACCAGAGGGTCTTTCTTACCGAGCGCGGAGCCAGCTTCGGATACAACAACCTGGTCGTCGACATGCGTTCGCTGCCTGCCATGCGCGCGTTTGCTCCGGTCGTCTTCGACGGTACCCACTCCGTGCAGACGCCGTCGGCGGGGAATGGAGTTTCGGGGGGACAGCCAGAGTTCATTCCCGTGCTGACGCGCGCTGCCGTTGCCGCCGGGATCGATGGCGTCTTTCTTGAGGTGCATGACAATCCATCTGAAGCGAAATCTGACGGAGCCAACGCTCTGCATCTGAATAAGCTGAAGGCAGTTCTCGAACAGCTTCTGGCGGTGCACCGGGCTGTAAGCACAACCCAAATCTAGATGGAATCTGGGGAAAAGGACTAAGGTTTTGCTATGAGGGAGCGGCGGCAGATCGTTCGGCTGTGGCGGCAGGGTGGGGCCACGGTGCTGGTGACGCTGATTAAGGTCGCGGGGTCGAGCTATCGGCAGGCGGGAGCCCGGTTACTGCTCGATGCCAGGGGCGAGTATGCGGGAACCATCAGCGGAGGTTGTCTTGAGACCGAGCTGACTCGCAAGGCCGCCTGGATGGTGCGCGATGGGGCGGTGGTGGAGCGGTACTCGACGATGTTTGAGGATACGGCAGAGATTCCGTTTGGGTTGGGATGCGGGGGCGTGGTCGATCTGCTGGTTGAGCCTGCGGGAAGCCCGGAGTGCGTGGCCCTGATGGAGGCGATGGAAGATTCGCTGCGAGGCAAAGAGGCTACTGTGGTGACGTGGCTGCCCGGTGAGAGGAAGGGGCTGCTGCGGGTGGTGCTGGGCTCGGATGGGGCAGTGGTGTTTGCGAGTGCGGCGTTGAGTGAGGCGAAGGTCGATTGCGCAAAGGGCCTGTTGGCGGGTGGAGACTACGAGGGGCGGTTTGTGGAGGAGTTGCGCGCTCCGCAACGCTTGTTTGTGCTGGGAGCGGGGGACGACGCCAAGCCTCTTGTGAGCATGGCTGCGCTGCTGGGCTGGAGCGTGACTGTGGCGGATGGAAGGGCGCAGTTGGCGCGGGCGGAGCGGTTTCCTGAGGCGGAGCGGGTGGTGGCTCTGGGTTCGGATGGGGCTGCGGGGTTAGGGATCAGGCGGAATGATGCGGCGGTTTTGATGACGCACAGCTATGAGCAGGACCGCGAGATTCTGGCATCGCTGCTGCCGATGGCTCCGGGGTACATGGGATTGCTGGGTGCCCGGCACCGCAGCAGCCTGCTGGTGAGCGAGGCTGCCACCATGATCGGCTGGACGGTGGAGGAGTGCTGTGCGTTGATTCACGCCCCCGTGGGCCTCGATCTGGGCGGGAATGGGCCGGAGGCGATAGCGCTGGCGGTGATCGCGGAGGTTCAGGCCTGCTGCCAGGGGAAGATAGGGGTTTCGCGGCGGCTTACGGCGGAGAGCGTGGCGCGGCAGATTGAACTGGGTGGAGCTTCACGGTATCTGCAGGTGCAGTGCGCGATGGAGCAGTAACGCCCAGGGACGACAATGTGGCAGAGGTGAGGATGGAAGGTTCGTTGCTTATTGCGGCGGTGGTGCTGGCGGCGGGAGCTTCGCGGCGGCTGGGGTCGCCGAAGCAGCTGGCGACGCTGGGCGACGAGACGCTGTTGGAAAGGGCGGTGCGGTTGGCGCGCGAGGCGGGCTGCTCGCCGGTGATTGTGGTGCTAGGCGCGGAGTACGAGAGGGTGCTGGCAAATTGTAGGCTGGGCGATGCGGTGCCGGTTATCCACGACAAATGGGAAGAGGGGATGGGCTCGTCGATTCGGCTGGGGGTGCGGGTCTGTGAGGCTGCGGCGGGGGTGGTGGTGATGACGTGCGATCAGCCTGCGGTGACGGTCGGACACCTGCAAGCGCTGATGCGTGGGTCTGAAGTGAAAGCTTCGAGGTATGCGGGAAGGAAGGGAGTTCCGGCGTTCTTTCCGGAGAGATATTTTGAGGAGTTGGAGGCGTTGAGCGGGGATGTGGGTGCTCGGGAGTTGTTGCGGTCTGCCGAGGCGGTGGAGTTGGAGGGTGGGGAGTTGGATGTGGATACAGTGGGGGATCTGGAGCGGGCGCGTCGTTTGTTTGGCAGGCGGTGAGGGGTGCTGCAATGCTGGAGGCCAGCCGATTCTACGCAGGATGACTAAAGCAAATTTCCCGATGGTGTAGCGGGTTATCGATCGGGCCTTCAGCCCTCATATTTCGGGGCACGCATACCCAGGGCTTCGCCCTGGGCTGGTATGAGCCGCGCCGTTGGCGCTCAAATGCGATAGAGCCGCTCTACACCATTAAGGAATTAGCTCTAAGAAGCTGTCAGGGGCGTTGATGCATTCGGATAAAGAACAGGCAACGGCAAGAACAACGTCGGAATACAGGGGTCTCTCCGCTCCGCAGCGGACATAAAACCGTCCGCTGCTCCGGTCGAGAGACGTGCTTTTGAGGTTTGGTTGGGGTTTTAGGGTTCTGAACAGACTTTTAGAGACGTGAAAATGGCCCGCCGGATGTTTTCCGGGCGGGCCATTTTGTTGTGTGCAACGTGTGCGATTACGAGGTGCTCTTCCTTGGGCGCTGTACCAGCAGGTTGGGTACGGCGGAGCCGCTGCCCTGGATGAGTGGAAGGTTGGGAGCGATTGCCTTAGTGGGTTGATCGATCAGCGTGGTGCGGTCGATGAGGTGGACTTCGTTGTCGCCGGAGGTGCCGACGAAGAAGGTCAGGTTGTCGGCGCTTACCACTCCGGCTACCGGCGCCACCGGTGCGCTGGGGTTCCCTGTCACCTGAAGGAGCGGGATATTGGCGATGGTTCCAGTGCCGGGGGTGTAGTAGGGGACGACTCCGCCGGTGCCACTGTAGGTGATGAAGGCGATGCTCGAATCCGTGGTGGGATCAACGCCAGTGATGGCGGTGGGAACGACGCCGGCCAGGGTCAGAGGAGCGCCTGGGGCGACGACGAATTTCGTCCCTGCGGGATCGCAGGCGCCGGTGGGAACGCCACCGTTCTGGATGGAGAGATCGATCAGGCTGTCGCTGGCTGCGGTGGCGCCGAGGATATGAAGGCCGTCGTTAGTTGCGGCGATCAGGTCAGTCGCAGGTGCGGTCACACCAGCATCGGGATAGAACTGGTTGCTGGTTCCGGGCAGCCCATTGACCGTGGTGATGGTGGTCACAGGGCATTGGCCGCGGGCTGCGGTGGTGGTCCCGGCGAGGAAGGCTCCCGCGCTGGGGACGGTGACGGCCAAGTCGCTCGCCGGGTCGCCGAGGGTCAGGCTCGACCAGCCGGTGAGGGCGGAGTGCACCAGCAACTGATTGCCGGGCTTGACGCAGGAGTTGGAGATGTTCGCCTCGGCTGCGGGGCACGAGCCATTGGCATCAGGAACACTTGCGGCGTCCAGATTTCCGGTGGTGATGTAGACGGTCTGGCTGTCGGGGGAGAACTCGGCGCGCGTTCCGATGCCGCCATACTGGGTCTGAATGGCAGAGGCAGTGGAGGTGCTGCCGCTTGAGCTGTAGAGATAGACCAACTGGCGGTTGGGGTCGGTGACGATCAAGGTGGTGTTATCGGGCGAGACGGCCAGTACCTTGCCCATCACGGTGGTGTCCTGTCCGGCGAGGCTGTTGGTCAGGGCGTTGAAGGTCATCAACTCGTTGGTGCTGCCCATGTAGATCGATGTGCCATCGTTGCTGATGACCATCGAGTTAGGGACGTAGGGCAGACGCACCGGGTTGCCGACCACGTTGGTGGTGAAGTCCACGGGCACGATGTATTGGGAGTTGAGGCTTCCGATATAGAGCGCCGTGCTGTTCTTGCCGATGGAGGTGACATTGAAGTCGTTGGATAGGACCGGGGTTCCGTTGCCGAAGAGGCCAATCTGGTTGAACGGCGAAGGATTGCACGAGGGAGGCTGGCAGATGGCGGTGATACCGGCGGCTCCGGGGAAGAGCGGGGTGATGGTCGAACTGCCGGGAATCGTCGCCGGGGTGGTCGAGACGAACTCTAGCGTGAGATTGGTAAGGACGACGCCGTGTGTGTCTTTTACAACGGTGGTAAGAGGAAGAGGATTGTTGGGGTTGACACTGGCAGAAGGGCCAGAGAATCCTGGAGCGCTGAGCGTGATCGTCTTCGGCGGGCAGGTGGAGAAGAAGCCCGCGGAGCTACCGGCATTGGCCAGGTTGGCAGTGATGATGGTCGAACCCGGTGCCTGTGCGGTGGCGACGCCGTTTTCGTCGATGGTAACGATGGACGAAGATTGCGGCGTGAAGCTGGGATGGCCAACCTGACAGCTGATGTTCTTGAGCGATGTTCCGGTGCCGGCGTAGACGCGGGCTGCTAGCTGGCCTGTGGTTCCCTGAGAGATGCAGGCGTTGGAGACTGAGGCGGTGCTGGTCGCCAAAGGCTGGGTGCAGCAGCCGTTGCTGGGATTGATGCTGCAGCTGGTCGTCGAGGTGGAGTAGGCTGCGGGACTGCAGTTCGTCGCAGGATCGCTTCCCATACAATCTGCTGGAGTTATTGACGGTGCCCCAAGGACGACGCTGGTGACGGTGTCATGCACGTAGACCGGCAATGCATTGCTGTTAGCGCCGCCAGCACTGGCGACGACCGGGAAGGTCCCGGTCTTATTGGTCGCGATGCAATAGGTGTAGTCCGCGACGCCGGCGCCGGAGTTGCGGTTCCATGAGCCTGCGCAGATGCGTCCCGTGTTGGGCTGCACATCGACGATGGACTTGGAGGTGTCGGCCGATCCGTAGGTGTAGGCCGGAACGCTAACCGTGTTGCCCTTGCAGTCGGTCGCGGTAGGCGCGGTGATCTGGCCAATGGAACCGTAATTGAGCGAGACGCCGTAGATCTTCGGCGTCAGCGTAATGGTCGTCAACTGGCCTACCTGAGGCCCGGAGTCTCCGCCATTACAAAAAGCCACGGTCGCAGATTTCTTCGCGCAACCTGAGATCGAGATACCAAAAGGAATCGTGAAAAGAAGAAGAATTACTAACCCTACGAACCTACGCATTGAACCTCCCCGCCCAACCGGACCCTCAGTTGAACGGTCTCACCGCACTCTGAATTACCGAAGCACCAGTGTAAAAGGTGCATGGACGGGAAGCAAATGAGCGGCAAAGGTTGGGATCAGGGCATTTCGGTTTCGAACCAGTTGAGGGCCCGTTCGAGCACGTCGCGCCTGTGGACGGCGTTGACAAAATGGTGGCCTTCGTCGGGGTAGACGACGAGTTGGGTCTTTACTCCCTCGGCGCGGAGGGCGTGCCAGAATTCGAAGCTCTGCGGGGCGGGGCATTCGCCGTCGCGGTCGCCTACTACGAGCAGCGTGGGGGTCTTTGCGTTTTTGATGTAGTTGATGGCAGAGCTCTTGGCGTAGATGGCCGGGTCGTCGTAGACGGACTTGCCGAAGAAGGGAATCATCCACTGGTCGATGGAGTTTTCGCCGTAGTAGCTCTGCCAGTCGCTGATGCCGGCTCCGGCTACGGCTGCTTTGAAGCGCG
>JBEPUY010000014.1:0-88814 GCA_041691255.1 Granulicella sp.
CACCATCCACACCGAGATCGAGGTCATCGGCGTCCGCCAGTCGAACTCGCGCAAACACTACGGCGTCGTCCGCACCCGCACCCTCGCCTTCAACCAGAACAACGAGGTCGTCCTGCGCAGCACCGTTAACTTCCTCGCCCCGCTGCGCGAACACGCTTAAGGATGAAGACAAACCGGCTGGCCTTCATCCTAAGCGCCACTACTGTTTGGCGACGTCGAGATCGATGGTCAACTTTACTTCGTCGCCTACGACAGCGGTTGGGAAGCCGGTCGCTATGCCGAACGCCTTGCGGCTTAGCGTCGTTGTAGCTGAGTAGCCGGAGTGAGGCTTCTTGTCCATTCCGGGGAGCGGTCCGGTTGGGCCATCGACCGCAAGCACTACCTGCTTCGTGACGCCATGTAAGGTCAGGTTTCCCGAGACGGTAAGGCCATTTCCAGCCTTCGCAACGCCAGTGCTGACGAACGTAGCCGTGGGATACTGCGCGACATCGAAGAAGTGAGCGCTCTTCAAATCTGCGTCGCGCTGAGTCACTCCCGTGTCGACGGTGGTGACGTCGATCGTCACGTTGAGTTTGGATTTAGTGATATCTGATTCGTTGAGGACGATATTGCCGCCGATGTTCCCAAAGTGGCCGCGAACATTGGAGAGCCCTAAATGCAGGACGGAAAAATCGACCTCACTATGAGCCTTGTCAGGAACCCATGTAGAGGTTTGAGCGAGCGCGAGGGGAGCGGCGAGGGCCAAAATTGCCAAGAGAGACGACCAACGATTGATCATTGAAAATCCTTAACTTCCTGAGTTTATAATGAACTGAAGGTTGTTACCGGATTCTTAGGACGTGTAACAAACTGAATAAAAGCGTCAACAACGCGGCCCAAGGGTATCCCCATCATATCTAGTCAAGATGAGGGCTTCAGTTTAGCCCATGTCTTTCGCACAAGACAGAGTGGGTTTCAGAAGACACATGATGAGTCGGCTTTCGCGGTTGTGCCTCTCGGTGGCACAGGCTTGCTACCTTAGAATCATCGCCGAACCATCCTTGGCACATCCACCTACAAAACCCACAAGCAACAGGCGTATCGTAAACGAATGATGCGTATGACAGTGCTCGCCTCCGGTTCCAAAGGCAACAGCACTGTCATCTCCAGCTCCCGCACCCGGGTCCTGGTCGACGCTGGCCTCTCCTGCCGCGAGATTCTCAAGCGCATGGCCCTCGCCGGAGAAGACCCCGCCACCCTCGACGCCATCCTCATCACCCACGAGCACATCGACCACGTCGCCGGACTCGCCGTCCTCGCCCGCCGCCTCAACATCCCCGTCTACCTCACCGAGCCGACGCACCGCGCCTGGGTGCGCATGGTCACGCCGCGAACCACCATGACCTACGCCAAGTGGCTCGATCACGTTCAGCAGGAAAAAGAGACCCGCGCCGCCGCCGTAGCGGAAGCCGCCACAAATTCGGATACCCAAGCCCCGGCAACCAAAGACCCGGGTGCCCCATCCTTTGCGGCCTCATCGCAAAGGGTGGGATCCCTATCCGCCAGCGCCTGCGACCCCGACCCAGCCCCCGCAACCAAATCCAACCCCGCCCACCTCCCCGCGGTCGAGTACTTCCACTCCGGCACCAGCTTCTCCATCGGCGACCTCGACATCACCCCCTTCACCATCCCCCACGACGCCGCCGACCCCTGTGGCTTCGTCTTCGCCGCCGAAGGCCTCCGCATGGCCGTCGCCACCGACCTCGGCTACATGCCTCCCAACGTCAAGGCCGCGCTAAGGCGCATCGACGCCCTTCTGCTCGAGTCCAACCACGACCTCGAGATGCTCCGCGACGGCCCCTACCCCTGGTCGGTCAAGCAGCGCGTCCTCTCCCGCGTCGGCCACCTGTCGAACCACGCAACCGCGGAGTTTCTCTCCACCGACTACGACGGCGGCGCGTCCTACATCGTCCTCGGCCACCTCTCCGAGTCCAATAACGCCCCCGAACTGGCCCGCATCGCCGCCGAACAGGCCCTCGCCAACCACCCCAAGCTGCTCGGCAACCGCGTCCTCCTTGCCATGCAATCGGCCCCGCTCGATCCCATCACCCTCTAAAAAGTCACGTCGTTTCAACCTCCCCTCAGACCCTAAAGATCACGTCATCTCGACCGGAGCGCAGCGCAGTGGAGAGACCCCTGTATTGAGTTTTTGCCTTTTATTCGCCAAAAAATAGTCTCAAATCCATAACCCCTGAATCAATCTTTCTAATACCGTTCGCGGTCGAACACGTTAGAATGAAGTTAAGAAATCAAATGGAAAAACCCGCAAGAGCCTTCCCCGCCAATCGCCGCCCGCACCCGTCTTCCTGCACCGATCAGGTCGTCGGAAATATCCTCTCCGGCTGGCGCTACGACATCTCGGCCCTCTCCCCGGCCATGCGCACCGACTACGAGCAGCACTTCGTCGACTGCGCCCACTGCCGTCGCCGTCAGACCGTCGCCCGCTCCATCGACGTCCTTCTCATCGCCGTCAGCACGCTTTCCATTCTGGCTTTCCTGCTGGCTGCCGTCGTCATCCACCGGGTCGAGCTGATCACTCACATCTTCTCGCTCCACGTCCGCCTGACCCAGACCCACGCCGTCGCCATCTCGCTCGAAGCGGTCGCCGTCGCCGGCATGGCCTTTTCCACCCTCATCTGGATCCTGGTGGCCATCGCCACCCCGCTACCCGGCTTCCTCGGCGACATGGTACAAAAGCACATCCCCGCCGACATTCGCGAGCGCTTCCACAAAAACGCCGCCTAGAACCCAACTCAAAACGTCCTCTCGACCGGAGCCGTGCGGCCTTATCGCGCGGCGGAGCGGAGAGCCCCCTGTATTTCGCATTTGCCGTTACCTATTACAAATCGGCGTTAACCTTCACCGATTTGTAATCCGCCCCTCGCCACGATAGCGTAGAACAGACAACTCATGCCATCGACCCATCAACCAGAAGGCGAACTCCTCCCTCCCTCCTACGGAGGCCCCCCCGAGCGCGCCCCCATCCCCGACTACGAGCGCGAGCGCTCCCGCCCCAACTCTCGGGAGCGCGGCTGGAACATCCTGGTCACCCCCGGCACTTATCTCCTGCTCGGCATCAACTGCGCCGTCTACGTCTGGATGGTCCTGCGCGGCGTCTCCCCCAGCGAGCCCACCGTCCGCGACCTCATCCACTTCGGAGCTGCCCAGCCCTTCCTCATCCTGCATGGCCAGTGGTACCGCCTCATCACTGCCACCTTCGTCCACGTCGGCCTGCTCCACATCGCCACCAACATGTGGTGCCTCTGGAACCTCGGTCTCCTCGGCGAGCCTCTGCTCGGTCCCTTTGGCTTGGTCGCCGTCTACTTCCTCACCGGTATCGCCGGCAACCTGCTCAGCCTGAGCGTGAATGTCCTGACGCGCGACTACATCTCCGTCGGAGCCGGTGCCTCGGGCGCCGTCTTCGGCATCGCCGGCATCCTGATCGTTCTGCTCAGTAACAAGAAGCTCCCGATCCCCTGGTCCGAACTCAAGCGCCTGCGTAAATCGGTCATCTGGTTCGCCGCCATCAACCTGCTCATCGGCGGAGCCACCCTCTTCGTCCCGGTCGTCCGCATCGACAACTTCGCCCACCTCGGCGGCTTCCTCTCCGGCCTCGCCCTGGGAGTTCCTCTGCTCGCGCGCATGACCTCAGGCCGCACCCGCTACCTCCAGCGCCAGAAGTTCACCTTCGCCGGAGCCGCCTTCTGCCTTGCCCTCTTCGGCTACTGGATCGCCAACCTCCACTAACGCAGCAGGGAATCACCCAATTCGCTGTCATCATAGCTTCAACAAAAGCTCGGGTGCCCCATCCATCGCAGCCTCATCGCGATGGGTGGGAGTGTAAACCTTCCCCCTGTCCTTCTGATCTTTGAACGAAGGAGAAAGGTCAGAACCCGCGCAGTTGTCTCTTCCTTGTCCACCCAGACGCAAAAAGCGAAGCCAAAAGGCTCCGCTCTCATCCCGCTTCTCACTCCCTTTGCTGATTATTCCCGAGCGAAGCTGAGAAATCTTCTGTTCAGGCACAGAGATGCCATTTGGAACCCCGCCCTAGCTCAGCGTCGTCTGCGCGAACTTCCTCACCATGGCCAGCAGCAATCTCCGGTCGCTCTCGCTCAAATGCGACGAGTAGCGCTGCACCTGGGTCAGAAACCGGATCTCATCCTCGCCCAGGTTCAGCGACGACATCTCCCTGCCAATGACCTCCTCGGCAAAGAACTCCGAGAGCTGCAAATCGAGCGCCCGCGCGATCTTCTGCAGCGTCTCCAGCGACGGCACCGTATGCCCGTTCTCTACCCGTGACAGGTAACACCGCAACAGCCCGGTCCGTTTTTCGATATCGCCCTGGGACATACCCTTCTGCAAACGGTAGCCCCGGATCGTCGTACCGATGTTCATCGAAATTGAGAGGTCCGCCGTGGACCCGCTCCCCATGTCGCTCGAGATCGTTTGCATGTCAGCCATTAGCCACAAAGTAAACATCTGCAACTCGCAGGTCAATGCCTATCTTTCCTTTCAACAAGATTCCCGTACCTGCCCAGGTTCATCCACAGAGATTTACCCTGCCAAACCTTAACTTCTACTTGAACTCCAGAGCATCCTTGAACCAGAGGAAACATTAGTCATCCTGCTATTACTTCCTCAGTAAACTCACGCAAGGCTCCCGCTCCGCTACGACGGACAGCCAAAAAACTGTCAAGCCCCCATCTGGCTTAAGTTAAAGAAAATAATAGAGATATAGGTTGTGGGTTAGTTTCGCTGGGTTCTCTATAATTGAACTAGGGAACCTATGACCAAGCCGTCGTTTTGCTTAAGGGCACGGCTTCAGCCGTGCCGTAAGTCCGCTTTTCATTTCGCTCTAACTCGTTTGAATAGAACACTTTAAATGTAAGCCTTTTTGAATCAAGACTTTGAAATTTAAAGTATCTGGAATGAAGACTTTGGAGCAAAAGTACCCTAGGGGGAGGGGTACTTACCCCATGTGCATTCCGCCGTTTACATCTAGGGTATGTCCGGTGATATAGGCAGCCTCTTCTGAGGCCAGAAACGCGACCGCATGGGCAATCTCGACATCGGTCCCAACCCGACCCAGCGGAATATGCTGTGTCACCGCGGCCTTCTGCTCATCGGTCAGGATGGAAGTCATCGCCGTCTCGATGTATCCCGGCGCGACGGCATTCACCGTAATCGTTCGGCTGGCCAGCTCCCGCGCCAGCGACTTGGTCAGCCCGATCAGCCCGGCCTTCGACGCCGCATAGTTCGCCTGTCCCGCCTGACCCATCTCACCGACCACCGAGGCGACGTTGATGATCCGGCCCCAACGGCCCTTCACCATCGACTGCATCACCGCCTGGGTCATCAAAAAGGCGCCGGTCAGATTGGTGGTCAGCACATCGTCCCAGTCTTTTCGCTTCATTCGCATCGAAAGAATGTCGCGAGTAATTCCGGCGTTGTTCACCAAAATATGGACCGCGCCAAACTGAGCGATCACCGCCTTCGCGCACTCCTTGATCGACTCTTCGCTCGCGACATCCAGCGCAAACGCCTGAGCGGTTCCGCCAGCAGCGGCGATCTCAGCAGCAACTTCGGCCAGCTTGTCCACATTCCGCGCGGCCAACGCAACCGTCGCTCCAGCCTTGGCTAACTCCAGCGCACATGCGCGCCCAATGCCTTGGGATGCCCCAGTGATTAATGCGATACGACCAGCGAGTGTGCTCATGAACCTCCGTAAGATGCTGCACTCGCATTATACGAACTCAGTCGCTTGATCTCCGCGCAGCGACCAGATGTAGACATGCAGCTCGCGGGCAAAGTGCAACACCGGCGCACGATCCGGCAACGCAATGCCATGTGCAGTAGGCAGCTCGTTCACCTCGATCTCAGCCTCGGCGCGCTCCAGCGGCCACGGAAGATGATGAATATCTCCCACCAGCACGCGCCCTGCATGCGTAGTGAACAGGCAATATCGCTCGGTCAGGAAATGTTCGAGGCTGCCAGCAACAGAAGGAGCCGCAACCTCTCCCAGTCCGCGATACCTCGCGCGAAACCGAACGCTGCGGTGAGTCAGCAATCGCCTGCTGCCGTATGCAATCGCACCATTGGCTCCAATCTGCCGCTGCATGCTGGCGAGAAAGTAGGGAAGATGGAAGAGTGTTCTCGCACCCAGAACAGCCAGCGCACTCGCAGCATCGAGCGAGAAGAAGAACACGCCATGCAGTCCGGTCACATCGGATCGAACGTAGGTCCGCAGGTTCAGCTCGCAGAACTGGCGTGTACTGGGAACGACAATCGTGCTCTCGCCAACGGTCCGGGTTCGCACCTGATCCATCCAGAAAGGCACAACTCCGACCCACGCGTATCCGTCGAAACTGTCGACGGTAAGCCCCGGCGGAAGCAGGCGAGCGATCTGTTCGACGGCGACCGGCCAGTGAGCAAACAGCAGATCGCTCCAGCGCTGCGCCATGCGCCAACGTCCGGTGGGCAGTGGATAAGGCCGGTGATCGGTCGTGCCCAGGATATTTAGGATATTTGTCATCAGTGAGATAGATGCCCGATTATTCCTTGAGGCTCGGGGTAAAGTATCCTGAGTTCCACCATGTCAGAGAACGCGACCAAGCCCTCCGAAACCGACGTCTACGCCATTCACGGTGCAGACCCCGAAGTCCTCGCCTATGCGATGGCCAAATACTCGCGCTCCTCGCTCACCATGAAGGAGTCGCTCGCCGAGATCAGCTCCCAGCGCGCCGAACAGTTCCTCAACACCTTTTACTTTCAGTATGGTCATCGCTCCATCGCCGACCTCGCTCACATTCCCTTCGCCATCGAGCGCCTCTCGCTGCTCGCCGCCATCGCTCTGGTCGATGAACAGCGTTGGGACGGACAAGAGCGTTCCACGCGTTACCAGAACTTCCGCCGCTCCGGCTGGTTTACGCCCGATCTTGGTGCTGAAACGCCGCAGTTCACCGCCGCCGTCGAGGCCCTCTTCGCCGCCTACGACCACATTGGCGCGGGAATGCTCGAAGCCCTCAAGTCCGTCATCGCTCGCCCCGAGGAGATGAAGCCCGAGGCTTACGAGCGCACGCTAAAGGCCCGCGCCTTCGATGTAGCCCGCTATCTGCTGCCGCTTGCGACCAACACCTCGCTCGGCCAGATCGTCAACGCCCGCACGCTGGAGACGCAGGTCTCGCGCCTGCTCACGAGCGAGCACGCCGAGATTCGCCAGATCGCCGAGAAGCTGCGCATGGCCGCTACCGAGCCAGCGTGGAACGTCCAGCACAGCGCGGCCAAGGTGCTCTGCGAGGAGATTGGCTCGGTCGACGCCACTTGCGGCGACCGCCTCACCGAAGCTCTCTTGCGCCCCGTAAAGACCGCTCCCACGCTGGTCAAATACGCCGCAGCAAGCCAGTACCAAGCCGCCAGCCGCACCGAGCTCACTGCAGCCGCAGCCGAGTTGATGGCCAATCAGGCCATCGATCCAGCGCCGGTCGTCGACCTGCTCGACGACGCGGAGCCGCTCGAGGTCGAGCTTGCCACGTCGCTGCTTTATCCGCACTGTCACTACTCGTACCGCCAGCTCCGCAGCCACGTCGCTGCGCTGCCTGAAGCCCGCCGCGCCGAACTGCTGGCGCTCGGTACTAAACATCGCGGTCCTCACGACGAGCTGTTGCGCGCCTTCAGCTCCGGCCACAGCTTCCGTTTCGATATCCTGATGGACATTGGCGGCTTCCGCGACATGCACCGTCATCGCCGCTGCGTCCAGCTCCTCCAGCCCTTCACTGACGCCCACGGCTACGAGGAGCCAACCTGCCCCGGTCAGCCGACGCTTGCCGAAGCCAACCTCGAAGCTGACTACAAGGCCGCCATGGACGCTTCCTTTGTGGCTTACCGCGAGCTCCGCGACTCCGGCGTTCCTGAGGCGGCGCAATCGGCGCAATACGTTCTTCCGCTTGGAACGCGTTGCCGCTCGATGTTCAAGATGGACTTCGCCGAGGTCGTCTACATCGCGGAGCTGCGCTCCGGCGTGGCGGGTCACTTCAGCTATCGCCGCATTGCCTGGGAGATGTACAAGGCGGTGGAAAAACGGCATCCAGCGCTCGCCGGACACTTCAGGATCGAAGATGTGAACGAGCCGGTCGACCTGCTCAAACGATAGGAGAGGTCCATTTGAATACTAATGGTATGAGAAGACCGTTGCTGCTTGCGCTTGCGCTGTTCCTCGTCGTGCCGTGTTCGCTGGGACAGAGCGGATCTTCGGCACCTGCTGCGAGTGCAGCCGCGAAGCTTCCTGCGTACGATGTGGCCTCTATCAAGCCGAATAAGTCCGGCAGCGGCTCATTAGATATCGAGAGCAATGTCGATACCTACAACGCCAAGAACATCACGGTAAAGAGCCTTCTCGAAGAGGCCTATGGCATCAGGAGAGACCTGATCTCTGGAGTGCCGGGGCCGATCGACGCCGCGCATTTCGATGTGATGGCGAAGATCGTCGACCCCGACGCAGCCGCGATCAAGAAGCTGACCGGTCGGCAACGGGGATCGATGATGCTGCCCGTTCTTGCCGAGCGTTTTCAGTTGAAGGCCCATACCGAGACCAGAATTCTGCCCGTCTTCGAGCTGGTCGTCGTCTCGAGCGGCCCGAAGTTCAAGCTCTCAGCAGATCAAAAGAGCAACGATACAGGCACCAGCATTCAAAGCAGCGATCGCGGTGTTCAGCTTACCGCGCATGGCATCAGCATGGTGTCTTTGGCGAGCTCCCTGGAAGGCCAGGTGCATCGCCCGGTGATCGACAAGACCGGGCTTGCGGGGAACTACGATGTTGCGATGAAGTGGGCTTCCGATAGGGTTCCTAGCTCGGAGGAGAATGGCGGGGCATCGATCTACACGGCCTTGCAGGAGCAGCTTGGCCTGAAGCTCAAGGCGGCGAAAGGCCCGGTCGAGACTCTGGTCGTCGATCACGTCGAGATGCCCTCTGAAAACTAGCTCTGGGACGACTTTGGGGGATCCGCGGGAAGGCTGACGTTCGCCTTTTATTTGCTTTTTCTAATTTAGATGCTAGAATCCGCTTTGAACTTTACCCGAGGAGAAACATACGTGGCAGATGACCGCAGCAAGGCAATAGAGTTGGCCCTGGCAGGGCTGGAGAAGCAGTTTGGCAAGGGCTCGATCATGCGGCTGGGGTCGAAGGACGTTGTACCGATCTCGGTCATCTCTACCGGGTCGATCTCGTTTGACGCCGCGCTGGGCGTTGGCGGCGTGCCGCGTGGACGCGTCATCGAGATCTTTGGGCCGGAGTCTTCGGGTAAGACGACGATTACGCTGCAAATTATTGCAGAGGCGCAGAAGGCGGGCGGCCTGGCGGCATTTGTCGACGCCGAGCACGCGCTTGACCCTGCCTACGCGGGCAAGCTTGGGGTAGACATCGACAACCTGCTGGTCAGCCAGCCGGACTACGGTGAACAGGCGCTGGAGATCGTGGAAGCGCTGGTTCGCTCGAACGCGATTGACGTGCTGGTGGTCGACTCGGTGGCAGCGCTTGTGCCCAAGGCCGAACTCGACGGCGAGATGGGCGATTCGCACATGGGCCTGCAGGCGCGGTTGATGAGCCAGGCGCTCAGAAAGCTGACTGGGACGGTGTCCAAGTCGCGGACCTGCCTGATCTTTATTAATCAGATTCGGGAGAAGATCGGCGTGATGTTCGGCAATCCGGAGACGACGACGGGCGGCAAGGCGTTGAAGTTCTACTCTTCCGTACGCATCGACATTCGCCGCATCGGCGCGGTGAAGGATGGCGATAGCGTGGTCGGTTCGCGGACCAAGGTAAAGATCGTCAAGAACAAGGTGGCCGCGCCCTTCCGCGACGCCGAGTTCGACATCCTTTATGGAGAAGGCATCTCGCGTGAAGGCGACGTGCTCGATCTGGCGGTGCTACACAACATCGTCGACAAGAGCGGCGCGTGGTACAGCTATCAAGGCGAGCGTATCGGCCAGGGTCGCGAGAATGTTCGCAACTTCCTCAAGGAAAACAAGGACGTTTTTGGCCGCGTGGATGTGGAGTTGCGGAAGAAGCTGGGAATCTCAGGGGCAAGTTCGACAGTAGAGATTCCGGAAGCTCCGGCCAATGGCGAGGCCCAGGCAAAGGACATCGTTCGCGGCTCTGGCAAAAAATAAATGGTGTGGATCTGCAGGAAAGATACCGGCAGCCTGGAGGCTGCCGGTATCTTTTTATAGCTATTTTGGGAGGGTGAAGGAAAAACAGGCAACGGCAACGGCGAAATACAGGGGTCTCTCCACTCCGCTTCGCTTCGGTTGAGATGACGTTTTTTTTCTGCTTTGGTCAGAGGAAGTATTTTGGTAAGGCCTCTGGACTGCGGGGTGCAATCCAGCCCACGTTTCCGGTCGAGACGTCTGGCTCGGTTGGCTTCGAGGACTGCGGCAACGTATGCTTTGGATGTGATGCACACCGTAAAGGCGATTTACCCTGGAACGTTCGATCCGCTCACGAATGGGCACCTTGACCTGATTGCGCGGGGAGCCAAGATTGTGGACCATCTGGTGGTGGCGATTCTGCGCAACTCCGAGAAGGGCACGCCGCTGTTTACCGTTCCTGAACGCGAAGAGATGATCACCGAAGCGGTAGCGGGCTTCAGCAATGTTTCGGTGATGACCTTCGATGGGCTTCTGGTGGACTTCGCTCGGCAGCAGGAGGCCAAGGCCGTGCTGAGAGGAATTCGCGCCATCTCCGACTACGAGTATGAGTTTCAGATGGCGATGATGAACCGCAAGCTCGATCCCGAGTTGGAGACGCTGTTCATGATGCCGGCGGAGAAATACACCTATGTCAGCTCACGGCTGATCAAGGGCGTCTTTCAACTGGGCGGCGATGTGACGGCGCTGGTGCCTCCGATGGTGGTGGAGCGGCTGAAGGCAAAGGTTCCGGCGCGGGTTTAGTCGGTGGGGAAGACGATGAATCTGGTGGAGCAGTTTGGCAACATCGATATCTATCTATTCGATCAATTGCTGCGAGGAAACATAGCGCCTGGAATGAAGGTGCTCGACGCCGGCTGTGGCGGCGGCCGCAACCTGGTGTATCTGTTGCGCGAAGGCTGCGAGGTGTTTGGCGTGGATGCGAGCGTCGAAGCGATCGAGCATCTGCGTTCCGTGGCATCGACTCTTGCGCCGAATCTTCCGGCTGAGAACTTCCGCGTAGAGACGGTCGAGGGAATGTCATTTCCCGACGAGTTTGTGGATGTGGTCCTGTCGAACGCGGTGCTCCACTTTGCGCGGGACGATGCTCACTTTGAGGCGATGGTGCAATCGCTGTGGCGGGTGCTGCGTCCCGGCGGGCTGTTCTTCTCCCGCCTGTCTTCGACCATCGGGTTCGAACACGGCCACTTGATTCAGCAGATTGCGGGTCGGCGTTTCCTGATGCCGAATGGCGTGGAGTGGTATCTGGCGGACGAGGCGCTGCTAATGCGGCTGACGGAAGATCTGGGTGGGCAGCTGGTGGACCCGCTGAAGACGACGGTGGTGCAGGGGGCCCGATGCATGACCACATGGGTGGTACGGAAGCGCGCGTAATTCGATGCGGTTTGCCGCAAGTATTTCTGGCGCTGCATTCTCGATTACTATTTCGCAACCACAGGGCATCTAAGCTATCTCGATGAAACGACTTGCTCTTTGCGAACGATCCTTTTGCCGATCCGGTTTGTGGGTTTTCATGTTTCAGTCAGAATTCAATCTGGCACCGGCAGAGTCTCCAGCCTGTAATCGTAAGGAATGCTTTATCTTGCAAGGTAAATCTGACAAACTAGAAGCATGAGCTTAACGGCAACGAAGATATTTGCGGATCGCATCGACCGCATTGAAGTTTCTGCGACCATGGCCATTACGGCAGCGGCGCTCAAGCTGAAGTCAGAGGGCGTCGATCTGGCGGATTTCGGCGCAGGCGAACCGCACTTTGCGACGCCGCGCCACATCAAGGACGCGGCCATCGATGCCATTGAGAAGAACTTCACCCGCTATACGAACGTTGCCGGCATCCCCGAGGTTCGTAAGGCGATTGTAGATCGTCATGCCGCTGACTTTGGTTCAAACTACACCCCTGACGAGTGCGTGTTCACGACCGGCGGCAAGCTGGCGCTGTTCAATGCCGTTCAGGTGCTTGTCGATCATGGTGACGAAGTAATTCTTCCAGTACCCTACTGGGTCTCGTTTAAGGACATTATTCAGTACGCTGGCGGCAAGGTGGTTCTGGTCGAAACTGAGGAGACGGAAAACTTTCGCGTCACGGCCAGGATGATCGAGGACGCAATTACTCCGAAGACGAAGGCGATTATTCTGAACACGCCCTCTAATCCTTCTGGCGCGGTGGTATCGCCTGAAGACCTAGAAGCGATTGTCAGGTTGGCGCATCAGCGTGATATTTACGTTCTATTGGACGAGTGCTATGTCTATCTGAACTTCACCGGCGAGATCGTCAGCGGTGGCTCGTTCGTTGACTGCAAAGAGCACGTCGTGGTGTTGGGATCGCTCTCGAAGACCTATGCGATGACCGGCTGGCGCGCAGGCTTTGCGCTGGGGCCGAAGCCTATCATTGCGGCGATGAGCAAGTTGCAGTCGCAGAGCACCTCCAACACGGCGAGCATGGTGCAACGTGCTTCGATAGCGGCTGTGAGCGGATCACAGCAATGCGTGATGGAGATGCGCGCGGACTACATCAAGCTGCGCGATCAGGTGCTCGAAGGCTTCAAAACGATTCCTGGATTGACGTGCACGGTGCCTCAGGGAGCGTTTTATGTGTATCCCAATGTAAAGAACTTTATCGGCAGGGGCGGTATCAAATCGGCTTCCGACCTTGCTGCGAAGCTTCTCAGTGAGGCGCATGTTGTTGTAGTTCCGGGCGAGGCGTTCGGAACGAAGGAGCATCTTCGGCTGTCGTATGCGGTTTCACACGATGTCGTGGATGAAGGCGTGAAACGGATGCGGGAGTATTTTGCAACGCTGGGCTAATGATTGATTCAAAGGATTGACCGCACCAGTAAAGTGCGGTCTTTGCTTTGAGACGGAGTTTTATGTCCCTAGAAGACGGCAGGTCGGAGCTTCGGTTCGCTCCAGTAATTCTTGCGGGTGGCAGTGGAACGCGCTTTTGGCCTCGCAGCCGGAAGGCGAATGCGAAGCAGGTGCTGGCTCTCGATGGCGACGAGACCATGATTCAACAGACGCTGCAGCGGTTGAGCTCGGTGACGGATCCCGCCAAGGCATGGGTCATCACCAACGAGCTTCTTCACGATGTGATCGCGGAACAGTTGCCCGAGGTTCCGCGTGAGCAGATTTTGAGCGAACCTGCCGCAAGAAATACCGCTCCGGCATGTGCGCTGGCGGCATTTTTGCTGGAGAAGACGGAGCCTGACACGGTCATCGGAGTGTTTCCGTCGGACCAGGTGGTGAAAGACAGTGCGCGCTTCGCGCAGGTGATTCGTGCAGGGGCAGCGCTGGCAGCAAGCGGCGACAAGATTGTGGTTCTCGGTGTGCCGCCGACGCGTGCGGAGACGGGCTATGGCTACATCGAGCAGGGCGCAGTCGCCGAGGATGCAACCAAAATTGCGGATGGGATTGAAGCTCGGAGAGTGAAACGATTCACCGAGAAGCCAGACAAAGAGCATGCCGAGCAGTTCGTGGCGGCGGGCAATTATGCCTGGAACAGCGGAATATTTTTGTGGAGTGCGCGGACGCTGGCCGGAGCTATTCGGGAGTACTGTCCTGCGATGGTGCCGCTGCTGGAAAAGATTGCCGCAGCCCACGGAACCGACGAGTTTACCCGCGTGTTTGCTGAGTTGTATCCCCAGTGCGAGAACATCAGCATCGACTATGCCGTGCTGGAGCCAAGGTCGCGGAAGGGCGAGGCGGGAGCGGAGATTTACTGCCTGCCGGGCGACTTCGAATGGAACGATCTTGGGTGTTGGGCTACGCTGCACGAAAATATGGCGGACTGCTCCCCCGAGAAGCTGGCCTTTGCGAATGTGTTCGACGAGACGGATCCGCTGAATATCTCCATTGATTCGAACGGCAACTACGTCTATGCGCCTGGCAAGGTGATTGCATTGATTGGCGTGAACAATCTGGTGGTGGTGCAGACAAAAGATGCGCTGCTGATTACGACGCGCGAGCGATCGCAGGACGTGGGCAAAGTGGTTGCGGAGTTGAAAAAGGCTGGACGGGAAGACCTAATTTAGCGGATGACGGCGAGAGTGATGACAGAGACAGCGGTGAAGTTTGGAACGGATGGCTGGCGCGGCATTATTGCCGATGACTTTACCTATGCCAACGTGCGCGTAGCGGCTGCGGCGATTGCAAACTACGTGCTGGCCCATGAAGATGCAGCGGCTGGGGTTTGCATTGCTTATGACACACGCTTCGGCTCGCACTCCTTTGCAAAGGTGGTGGCAGAGGTTTTGGCAGGCGCCGGAATTCCGGTGGCGCTGGCGTCAGAGATTACTCCTACCCCTGCGCTCTCCTATGCGGTGCGCGAGCGAAAGGCCGCGGGTGGCGTGATGATTACTTCGAGCCACAATCCCGCGGAGTGGAACGGTGTGAAGTACAAGGCCAGCTATGGCGGGTCGGGCTTGCCTTCCATCATGACATCGATTGAAAGTTATCTCGGCAAGCCTCTGGCAAAGAGTGCAGCACCGGCGGCAATCGAAGAGGTCAATTTCAATCCGGATTACATTGCCGCGATCACGCGCTTTGTGGACCTCGATGCGATTCGAGCGTCCGGCTATAAGTATTTGATTGATGTGATGTATGGTGCGGGACGCGGTGTGCTCGCGGGCATCTTTACCCAGGCACAGGTTCCCTTTGTAGAGATTCGGAGTGAGATAAACCCGTCGTTTCCGGGGATCAATCCTGAGCCGATTCTTCCGAATATTCGAGAGACGCAGGCCGCGGTGGTCGCAGAACATTGCGATGCCGGTTTGATTACCGATGGCGATGCAGACCGTATCGGTGCTGTGGATGAGCACGGCAATGTGGTGGATGCTCATAAGATTTTTTCGGTGCTGTTGAAGTGGTTGCTGGAGCGCAAGAAGTGGCCGGGCGATGTGACGCGGGCCTTCAACACTACCAAGATGATCGACCGCATCTCCGCAAAGTATGGACGACGTCTGCATGAGCATGGCATCGGCTTCAAATATGTCTGCGAGCTGATGCTTGAGCAGGAGATTTTGATTGGCGGCGAAGAGTCGGGCGGAGTTGGCATCAGCCGACATCTGCCGGAGCGGGATGGAATGCTGAACTCGCTGCTGCTGGCGAATGTGATGGCCGATGAGAAAAAGACGCTCGGCCAACTAGTCGCGGCGTTGCAGGAAGAGTTTGGGGAACATCAGTACGGCCGCGTGGATATGCACATCGAGGAGGCCGTCAAACAATCGGCAATTTCACGTGCGAAGGTTGGAATAGCGGATATTGCCGGGATGAAGGTGCTTCGCGTCGAGACGATGGATGGCATTAAATTCTTTCTCGATAATCCTGATTGCGCAGGCAAGCCGAATGCCGCAGAGACATGGTTGCTCTTGCGCGCATCGGGCACGGAACCGCTGCTACGCGTGTATTGCGAGAGCTGTTCGGTCGGGTCGGTTACGAAGATATTAGAAGCGGCGCAGAGGTTTGTGTTGCAGGGGAGCGCTGTTTGAGCGAGTCGATTTGCGTTGAAGCGAAAGGGTTGTTGTTTGACATGGATGGAGTGCTGATCAGCTCCATTGGTTCGGTGGTGCGGTGCTGGCGGCGGTGGGCAGAGATTTATAACGTACCGAACGCGGAGACCTACACGGTGCCGCATGGTGTTCGTGCGATCGACATCGTCAAGTCGTTGCGCCCAGACATCGATCCGCAGGAGGGGCTGCGCGTGATCGAGGACATGGAGATCGACGACATGGCCGATCTCAAGGTGCTACCCGGCGTGAAGAAGCTGCTGGAGAGCCTTCCTCGGGAGAGGTGGGCCATCGTAACGTCCGCTACGCGGCGGTTGATGCTGGGAAGGTTGGAGGCGGCAGGGCTTCCGATTCCGGAGCGAATCATCAGCGGAGACATGGTGGAGCGCGGCAAACCTGATCCCGAGCCGTATCGCCGCGGCGCACAACTGCTGGGCTTTCGTCCCGAGGACTGCGTTGTTGTGGAAGACGCGCCGTCGGGAGTGGGAGCGGGAATTGCCGCAGGATGCCGCGTGCTTGGAGTGTTGGGGACGCACTCGCTCGAAGAGTTGCGGCGGGCGGAGTGGGTTGCGGAGTCGCTGGAAAATGTCGCGGTGACAGTGCATCCTGACAGAATGGATTTCTGTTTCAAGCCTGCGAACTGAAGCTGAAATAAATTCTTCGAGCGAGCACAGTGGATCGATTTCGATATAAATTTGGTGCATGTATCGTCCATCTATCCTTCGTGTTCTGGCGTCGGTTGTAGTTCTTTGTTCAACCTTATCCGTGCTGGCTGCGTCTCCTGCTGAGTCGATTGACTGGGTCAATCCGTTGATTGGTACTGCTAGCGGCAAGATTGGCTATGGCGGGACCATGCCCTTCGTTACGCCGCCCTTCGGCATGACGAACTGGACGCCGCAGACGCGCCAGAACAAGATCAGTGTGGTCTCGTATAACTACGACGACAAGACGGTTTCTGGATTTATGGGAACTCACCAGCCCGCGATCTGGATGGGCGACTACGGCTACATCACCCTGATGCCGGAGATCGGTGATCTGAAGACGACTCCCGACGCGCGGAAGCTGCCGTTCAGCCATGCGGACGAAGTATCGCATCCTGATTTCTATTCGGTGGCGCTCGACGCCGGAGATGGCAAACAAATTCATTCGGAGATGACAGCCACTGAGCGATGCGGCTATCTACGATTTACCTTTCCGACAAATACTCCTGCGCGAGTGCTGATTGAAGCCTCCCGGTCGGGCCATGCAGGCTATGTGCAGATCGATGCGGCGAACCACGAGATTACTGGCTACAACCCGGATCGTATGGATGCGCATCTTGGACCGGCCGCGCTCAAGAACTTCAAGGGCTACTTTGTTGTGCAGTTCAGGCAGGCTTTTGAGAAGGCCGACACCTACGGAATGGACGATGCGCAGGCCAGCCATGCTCGCGGAGCATATGCGGCATTTGCTCCGTCAAAGGGAAAGCTGGTAGTCGAGATGCGCGTTGGTACTTCCTTCCTCAGCGTGGAACAGGCGCGTGCGAATCTGAAGCGCGAGATTCCGGAGTGGAACTTCGAGAAAACTCGTCTGGCGCTACGGGAGAAGTGGGCGGCGAAGCTCGACCGAATTGAAGTTCAGGGAGCCTCGGACGAAGCGCGCCGCACGGTCTATACCGCTGCGTATCATGCGCTGCTCTATCCGCGTGTCTTTTCAGAGTATGGCCGCTACTTCAGCGCGTTCGATGACAAGATCCACGACGGCGCGTCGTATACCTCGTATTCCATCTGGGATACCTTCCGCGCAGAGAACAGCATGTTAACGCTGCTTGCGCCGGAGCGAGTCGATGGCATGGTCACTGCTCTGTTGCAGGACTATCGCGAGGGTGGCTGGATGCCGAAGTGGCCGAACCCGGGCTACACAAACATCATGATCGGTACCCATGCGGATTCGTTGGTGGCAGAGGCTATTCGCAAGGGATTTCATGGCTTCGACCGGGAGTTAGCGTGGAAGGCTGTTTACAAGGATGCGATGACGCCGCCCGATGGCGACACGACTGAACGATGGGCTGACCGCGCCCCGCATACTCCTTATGAAGCGCGAGGCGGCCTCACCTACTACAAGGAACTCGGCTATATTCCTACCGATAAGACTGCGGAGGCCGCATCGCGAACGCTGGAGGACAGTTACGACGACTGGTGCGTCGCGCAGGTCGCCAAGGCGCTGGGCAAAGAGAAGGAATATCAATTTTTTCTTCATCGGTCGCTGAATGATCGTAATTTGTACAATTCGGCGGATGGCCTGATGCGAGGCAAAACCTTGGACGGGAAATGGGCCAGTGAGGACGCTGGATGGACCGAAGGCAATGCCTGGGTTTACACATGGGCGCCGCTGCATGACGAAGCTGGCATCTTGAACCTGATGGGTGGAGCGAGCGCCTATAACGCCAAGCTGGACCAGCACTTTGCCGGAGGTCATAACGTTCACAGCAACGAGCCGAGCCATCACTATGGCTACCTGTATGACTTCAGCGGAGAACCATGGAAGACGCAGGCAAAGGTGCGTGAGATTGCCGTGGCCGAGTACGCCGGTCAGCCTGTAGGGCTCGATGGCGACGACGACTGCGGGCAGATGTCGGCGTGGTATCTGTTCACTGCGCTTGGCATCTACCCTGTCAATCCTGCGTCCGGAGACTACATGATCGGCAGCCCGATGTTCAGCCGGATGAGCCTTCGGATGGAGAATGGAAAGCGGTTCACGGTGATTGCGGATAACAACTCCGCGACCAACGTGTACATTCAGTCGGCGACTCTGAATGGCAAGCCATTGTCGAAGCCTGTGATTCGATACGAGGACATCCTGGCCGGTTCGACGCTGCATTTTGTGATGGGACCCAAGCCTTCGCATTGGGCTGCTGACTGGCGTGCCAAGGTCATCCAGTAAACGCCGTGTGTCCGAATCAGCCGCGGAGAATGGCCTCAACGCGGCTGAGGTCGTCTTCGGTATCAACGCCGATGGTGTCGTAGTCAGTGGGCTCGACATAGAGGTTGATTCCGTTTTCGAGGAAGCGGAGTTGTTCGAGCCGTTCGGTCTGCTCCAGTGTGCTGGAGGGGAGAGTTGGGAAGCGCTCGAGTGCACTCTTGCGATAAGCGTAGAGTCCAATGTGCTTCCAATACTGCGGTCCGGATTTGTCGCGGTCGTAGGGGATGGTGGCGCGAGAGAAATAGAGCGCGCGGCCATCCGCCGCGGTCACGACCTTGACCGCATTCGGATTGACAATGTTTTCTGCTGTGCAGAGGACTTTGAGGGTTGAGACCTCGACATGGAGACGTGCAAACGGGGCGAGCAGGGAGGTGAGATGCTGCGGTTTGAGCAGAGGCTCATCGCCTTGAATATTGACGTAGATATCCGCGTGAATGAGCTGGGAGACGGCATGGACGCGGTCGGTGCCGCTCGGCAGATCGGGTGAGGTCAGTTGAAAAGGCCAGCCGTTTTGGTCGCAAAGTTCCGCGACTTCGGGGGAGTCGGTGGCGATGAGGACGTCGTTGAGTTGGGGGCAGGCCTTTGCCGCCGCATAGACCCAGGCCAGCATCGGTTTACCGGCAATCGTGCGGAGGACCTTGCGCGGAAGTCGCGTCGAAGCCAGCCGTGCGGGGATAACTCCGAGGACGGTCGGCGAGAGCTTTTCGCTGGGGCGCGAATCAAGTATGATTGGAACTGGCTGTGCCGCGACGGTTCTCCTTGAAACTGCTCGTCGCACGATCTTCCTGCTGGTACAGCCCATACACACTAAGGCGGTGTAGCTCAGATGGTTAGAGCGACGGACTCATAACCCGTAGGTCGGCAGTTCGATTCTGCCCACCGCCACCAATGTTGTATTCCCAACCTGTATCGCGCAATCTTCGTACGAGAGTATCATTTCGACAGTGGGGAGCGTCTAATCCCTGATTCGCAGATGTCCGTGGAGATTGTTTCGCCTTATGCCTAAGATTTCAAAGATCCTGCTGCTCGTTGTCTCGGTTGTACTGGTGTTGACTGTTTTTCTGGGCGTGAACTCGAGCGGGGTCAGCGCAGCATCGGACCAGGACGGCGCATACAACCAGATCAATGTTTACAGCGAGGTATTGCGGCATATTCAGACCGACTATGTCGTCGATCCCAATATCAGCACTGTGACCGATGGCGCGCTGCGGGGACTGTTGGAGTCGCTCGATGCGGACTCAAGCTACCTGACGCCGGCAGAGTACAAGATCTACAAGTCTGACAAGGGTGGCAAAGCGCAGGTTGGCATCAACGTGTCCAAGCGGTTTGGCTACGCCACCGTCGTATCCGTAGTACCGGGTAGTCCGGCGGACAAGATCAATCTGAACGACGGCGACATCATCGAAGCCATCGGGGCACAGGATACGCGCAACCTCTCGCTGGCCATGATTCGCATGATGCTTGAAGGGGCACCCGGCAGCGAGCTGACGATCTCGGTGGTACGGCCTCGTAAAGCCGCCCCGGACAAGCTGACCATGACACGGGCAGTGGTGGACTATCCTGCCGTGGCCGAGACGATGTATGAGAACTCGTCGATCCTTTACCTGAAGCCGGATACTCTGGACCACGAGCATGTACAGCAGGTAGAGCAGAAGCTGAAGGGCATGCAGAAGGCTGGGAACAAAAAGATATTGCTCGACCTGCGTGATGTTGCTGGCGGCGACATGCCGGACGCGATGCGGCTGGCGAACTTCCTGCTGCCGAGCGGAACGATTGCATCGCTTGAAGGGCAGAAGGTAGCGAAGCAAACTTTCTCAGTCGATCCATCGAAGACCATTAATGCAACGGCCCCCGTGGTGGTTCTGGTGAATCGTGGAACCTCCGGACCGGCGGAGCTGGTGGCTGCTGCCCTGAACGACAACAAGCGCGCTGAACTAGTCGGAGAGAGGACCTTTGGCGAGGGAGCGCAGCAGAAGACGTTCGAACTTCCAGATGGCGGAGCGGTGATTCTCACGGTTGCGAAGTACGAATCGCCTTCGGGCAAGCGGCTGCAGGACGACGCGGTGATGCCGGAGGTGCTGGTAGTCTCGAATATTCCTGACGAAGATGAGGACGAGACCTCCGGGGCCAAGCCAAATCAGAAGCCCGCTGTGACGGTAGATGATCAGCTTACCAAGGCGCTTGACCTACTAAAGAATAAGACAGCCTGAACTAAAAGCAACGCAGCCTGAATTCCCGAAAGGGAGTTGACGGCTTTGGTTTCGACCTGACGGCCAGCCACGATTTTGTGGCTGGCCGTGCTATCGTGAAAAGGTCGTGCAGAGTATATTCAGCCGTGGACCTCGACCCCCCGAGGTCGAAACTGAGCCGACATGGCAGCGGGTTATCCGTCGCGTAATGCTGAAGGGACCCGACTATCCCAGTCGCCGGATCGCCAGGCGGATGACGTTCTTTGCGCTGCTGGGCGCGTCCGCGGTCTTTGGTGCCATGTGCGGCCTGATGTTGATCTACTCCATCAACCTGCCGCAGATGACCGACCTTGCACGATATCGCCCCAGCACTACCACGGAACTATTGGATGTTCACGGAAGGGTCTTCGGGTCCTTTGCGCTGGAACGCCGCGTGGTTGTGCCTTATGCGGATTTTCCGCCAATCCTGCGCGAGGCGATCATCTCGATCGAAGACAAGAGCTTTGAGAGTAACTGGGGTGTGAACCTGGTGCGAGCGGTGGAGGCTGCGTATCGCGACCTGCATGAGGACCAGCGGGCGCAGGGTGCGTCCACCATCACCATGCAACTGGCGCGCAACCTCTTTCTCTCCTCCGAGAAGACCTATGGCCGCAAGCTGCAGGAGATATTTCTTTCCATGCAGATCGAGCGGCGGTTCACCAAGCAGCAGATCTTCGAGCTCTATGCAAACCAGATTTATCTGGGCAGGGGAACGTATGGTTTCGAGGCTGGGTCGGAGTATTACTTCAGCAAGCATGTGCGCGATCTGACGTTGCCCGAGGCCGCGCTGCTGGCTGCGCTGCCCAAAGGGCCGGAGTATTACTCGCCGGTGCGCTATCCCGAGCGCGCGTTGAAGCGGCGCAACCTGGTACTGAGCGAGTTGCTGCAGGACGGCAAGATTACCAAGGCACAGTCCGATGCAGCCAAGAGCACGCCGCTGGGTCTGCATCTCGAAGCTCCCCCCAACAGCATCGCGCCCTACTTTGTGGAAGAGGTGCGGCGGCAACTGGAAAAAGAGTATGGCGTAGAGGAGGTGCACGGCGCTGGATTGCGTGTGTATACGACGCTTGATCTCGGGCTGCAAGAGGTCGCCAACCAGGCCGTGCTGGATGGCACCGCTTCCTATGAACGCCGAGAGGGATGGAAGGGGAAGCTGCGCAACGTAGTGCTCTCGGGGATGGATATGGAGAGCTATCGGCATCCTGACTGGACACAGAAGATCGTCAAAGGAAGCTACATTCATGGAGTCGTGACCGAGGTTGCCGCGAAGCGAGTGGTCGTGAAGCTAGGCGGCCAGCAGGCTGTGTTGAGCCCAGAAGATTGGGTGTGGACAAAGAATGTCGACGGGGACAGCTTTTTGCGTACCGGAGACATCGTCTATGTCCGCATGGAGGGAAGCCTTCCCGACGGCACGCTGCGTGCTTCGCTACAGCAGGACTCAGGGGCGCAGGCTTCGCTGATGGCGATGGATAACGCGACGGGTGAGGTCGTGGCCATGGTGGGGGGACGCGACTTTGCGCTGTCGCAGTTCAATCGAGCGACCCAGGCGGAACGTCAGGCTGGATCGTCCTTCAAGCCGTATGTTTATACGACTGCCTTTGAAGCAGGTGCCAAACCCTCAGACATTATTGTGGATGGCCCGACGACCTTTACCACGCCGAGCGGACCCTATACCCCACACAACTACGAGAAGAACTATGTAGGAGCCATGACGTTGACCAATGCCTTTGCGGAGTCGCGAAATATTCCCGCATTGAAGCTTGCCTACAGATATGGCATCCGAAAGGTCATCGAGACTGCGCACCGCTTCGGGGTCACAAGCGATATCCCGGCATTTCTACCGGTTGCGATTGGCGCGGCGGATATCACGCTGTATGAGCAGGTGGGATCGTACAGCGTGTTTCCCAACGACGGCATTCGCATCGAGCCGCACTATATTCGCAGGATAACGCAGGCGAACGGGCTGCCGCTGAACGAGAAGCCTCCCCAGGTGAACGAGGTCATCTCGGTTGATACGGCGCGCGAGATGATGCAACTGCTGCAGACGGTCGTTCGCGGAGGAACGGGAACCGCAGCGACCCAACTGAATCATCCGCTTGGAGGAAAGACCGGCACGACGAACAACTATACGGATGCCTGGTTTATCGGCTTCTCTCCATCGGTGACCTGCGGTACCTGGGTTGGATTCGACAACCGGCAATCGCTGGGCGAGAAGGAGACGGGCGCGCGCGCTGCTCTGCCGATATGGATGGAGTTCATGCGGGCCGCAATCGCGGATAAGCCGAATGAAGCCTTCGCAACCGGCGGAGCCCCTAAAAGGACATTCAGTGCGCAGATCGGTCAGCCGGGGAGCGCTGTGATTCCTCCGACGCCAATTGTTCCGAAGACCCCGATGGGGCAAGATGTGCCCGTGGACAAAAATGGCGCGAAGAAGGCCGCCGCGCCGGAAAAGTATGTCGAGCCTAAGAGCTTTTGGGTCTCGAAGCCGCCGCCTCCCGCAAGCGGAGCGAAAAAGGCTAGTGCGCCAAAAGGGTCGGCTGAGCCCCAGAGCTTCTGGGTTTCGAAGCCAGCGAATGGCACAAGATGAAATAGCGACGGGCTTTAAGGACGTCCTTACCGATTTGTTCGCGCAGTGCCTCCGGGCTCGGAAAGCGCATCTCGGCACGAACGCGTTGCAGAAACTCCAGCGTCAACGGAGTCTGTTCGTTCAATTCAATCGGATGAAAGTTCAACAGATGCGATTCGACGGCGAATGAGTCCGCTCCGAAGGTAGGGCGGTTGCCGACGTTGGTGACGGCGTTAAACGTCTCCTGTGACCCCTCGGTGCCGACAGTCAGCGAAGTGATATAAACGCCGTTTGCGGGCAGTAACTCGGGGTAGGCCGCCATGTTGATCGTCGGAACCGTGTAGCGGGTGCCGTAGCCGCGTCCCGAGGCCGGTGTCGTTGTGATAGCAAAGGGCCGTCCCAGCAGCGCGCGCGCCTGGCTGACGTTGCCCTGTGCGATCAGTTGCCGAATACGGCTCGAAGAGACTGCCTCTCCGCGAATGATCCGCGACGTGTAGACGCGCACGCTGAAGCCCAGTTCTTCGCCAAGCAGTTTAAGGCTGTCGACGTCTGCCTCTGCCTGGTAGCCAAGACGAAAGTTCTCGCCTTCGTGAAGTTCGGTGACATGCAGCGCCTTCTGCAAAACATCAGTGGCAAACGAGCGGGCAGTCATTCGCGAAAAGTCGCCGGTAAAAGGCAGCACCAGCAACGCATCGATGCCAGTGGTTGCCAGCAGCTCAATCTTTTGTGCCAGCGGCGTAATCAGCGGCTGATGTGCCTGTGGGCGGAGAATTCGTCCTGGATGCGGATCGAAGGTGATGGCGACAGAACTGACTCCAAGGGACCGGGCGCGCTCAACTACTTCAGAGATCACTCCTCGATGCCCGCGATGTACGCCATCGAAGTTGCCGATGGTGGAAACCGAAGGGCCGAAGTTCGCGGGAATCTCCGAGAGGTGTCGATAGATCTTCATCAGGCAATCTCGAAGGTAATTTGCAGGCCGTCATAGGCCAGGCGGATATGAGGCGGAAGAATCGCCTCGGTTGCGGCGTGGTCAAGATCGTGGCTCATATGGGTGAAGAAGGCGCGGCGCGGCTTAAGCTGTTCCACGAAGGAGACAGATTTTTCAAGATGCGAGTGGCTGGAGTGAGGGTCGCGCCGCAGAGCGTCGAGGATGAGAACATCGAGGTCCTGAAGCAGCGCAACACTTTCGGGAGGAATGTCGCTCATGTCGGTGAGATACGCGGCGCTGCCGAAGCGATACCCCGTGATCTGCTGTCTTCCATGCGTGACCGGGATGCGCTGGAAGCTGGCTCCGAAGAGGTCGAAGCCCGCGCCCGGGGTAGAGTCGATGCGGTGCATCTCCACACGGGCGCTGGTGGGATAGCGCTCCTCTTTGCGAAAGGTGTAATCGAAGATCCGTTCGATGTCGCTTGCGGTTGTCTCATCCGCATAGATGGGAAGGTTGTCTTTGGTGTGAAAGGTCAAGGGGCGCAGATCGTCGAAGCCCATCACGTGATCGGCATGGCCATGCGTGTAGAGAACAGCGTCGAGGCGGCGGATTCCTTCCCGCAGCGCCTGCGCATGAAAGTCGGGGCCGGTGTCGATGACGACCGTGTGGCCACCGTAGGCCAGCCGAATGGAGGGCCTGGTGCGGCGGTTACGCGGGTCGCCCGTAGGAGACATGGCCGAGGTGCACACCGCGCAGTCGCAACCCAGCGTTGGCACACCCATCGATGTGCCGCTGCCGAGAAAGGTGAGGGTCGCCTCCATCGTTTAGCGAACGATGCTTGGCCGGCCCGGAGCGGGACCGGAGCCTTGTGCTTTTGCTGCCGCCGAACGCGCCAGCGCCTGGGTGATCTCGAGGAAGCCCATGTGCAGCTCGAAGAGTGCATTCTCCAGCAGCCGCGCCTCTTCGGGAGTGAGATTGCCCTTGGTCTTTTCCGCCAGAACACCAAGCATATCCACGCTCTGACGTGCGCCCATCAGGTCGACCTGGGGCTGTTGGCCTTCTGGCGTGGCGCCGCCAAGCTGCATGATGGCTGTCATGTAAACCGAGTGGACGATCTGCTCGAAGCTCATCTCCGGCGGGTGCTCCATGCCGGGGTTGGTGGCTCGAATGGCAGTATCAAGGCGGTCAGCCGTCGCCTTGTAGGCAGTGCGGGCCTGGTCGGCCTGCTCCGCTGTAAGCGCTGGGATCTCTTCTCCAGACTCAGCCTCCTGAGCAGGAGCTACCGGCTCGGCAGCGATCGGTGCTTCTACCTTGGGAGGATCATGGCGCTCCTTCTCGGTTGCGGGAGCGGCATCGGGACGCGGTTCCCCGTCTGCGGTGAACTTGCGGCGGTCGGTGACGACGAATGGTTTGTTCTGCTCGGACATTGGCTACACTCTCTCAGAAGATTCAGATGCAGATTGGGACGTGATGGCTTCAACGGTATTGAAAGGACGGGCGACTGGCAGCGCCGTGCCTCCGGGATATTGAAGCGGAACGTTGCGCTCCAGCGCCTCACGGCGGGCATATCCGACGCCTACTTGTATGTTGCCCGTGCGCAACGGGATTGCAGCGACGCTGGTCAACTCGCCGACCTGCTTATCGTCCGCTTCCAGCAGAGCTCCCGGCTCGGGAATAGCTCCCTCAATCCGGAAGGCCGTGAACGCACGGTGCACGTTGCCGCGTGAGCGAATGCGCTCCACAATCTCCTGGCCAAGGTAGCAGCCCTTGGAGAAGTGCAGGGCGCGGGTTTGCCCGGTCTCCTGGGGAAGTTCGCGGTCGCGTATGTCGGTGCCGTAACGTGGTGTTCCTTCCAGCAGACGCAGCCATTCAAGGCTCTGCGGGTCGCAGAGCACGGCTCCTGCGCTCAGCAGTGCCCGAGACAGAGCTTCAGCAGTCGCTGCATCCGTCCAGAGTTCGAACCGGGGAACCAGCGGGCTGTATGCGTGAATCATGATGACGTCGGCTGAGTTCCATGCCACTGTCTGTCGCTCGAGTTCGCCCGAAGGCATAGCAGGAAACTCAATCATTTTCAGCAGCGCCGCGGCCTTGAGGCCAGAGAGAGACAGCCCGGATCGGCTTGCACAGCAATCGGATAGCTCCACGTCATCCATGATGATGAAGCGGTCCAGCAGAGCCATGAGGACCGGAACCTGCTCGGAGGCTGTTTCGAGCAGCAGAGCATCGGGCTCGGCGAAGATGTAGCCATCGCCCTGAATGCGGCCCTGAACGCTGAGCAGGAAGTTGTAGCAGCCTTTGCCCGCTTGCAGGTCCTGAACCGAGTTCGTCACCATGCCGTTGAGCCAGCGCACCCGGTCCTCGCCGGTCACTCGAATCCAACCGACGTTATCGATTGGAGACAGTCCGGCCCCATCAAGCAACGCCGCAAGTTGCAGCGCGGAGTCTGTCGTCTGCGAAGGGCTGGTCTCGGGATTGGCTAAGGGGGGCATCACGATAGGGGGAACTCTGCGTACACTTGATTATAGCGATGTAGGCGGAGGTTGAGGTTGCAGCGAGGACTTGGCGGCAAAGGCTTGATTTTGGTGGGTTGGCTCGCGGCGATCGCAATCGGCATGGTTCCCTGCGTGGCATTCGCAGCGCAGACGGCGGCTCCCGCAAGCCAACAGCCTGCGACTCCTCCAGCGACACAAGCGCCGATGACCAGGGCGCAGGCGAAGCAGCTCTTCCGCTCGGTCGACGAGATCCTGAACTTTGTCAGCAGCGACTCCAAGCTGCCGATTGAGCATAGCGTAAAGCGCAAGCTGATCTCGCGTGAACAGGTCAATCGCTATCTGAAGAAGAAGTTCGACGAAGACGAAGGCACGAAGCGGATGGAGCGCTCCGAGATCGTCTTGAAAAAGTTCGGGCTGCTCGACCGCGACTTTCATCTGCGCCCATTTCTGCTCTCCCTGCTGACGGAGCAGATCGCAGGCTTCTACGACAACAAGAGCAAGACGATCAGCCTGCTGGACTGGATACCGCCTGATCAGCAAAAGCCTGTACTGGCGCATGAGTTGACGCATGCGCTGCAGGACCAGAAGGTGGGCCTGACGAAATGGTCCGACGTAACTCCTCAAAGCACGGCGAGGAATGCCGAGCAGGACAACCAGCATATCCAGATGGATGAAGCGGACACGGCGCGCGATGCGGTCGCTGAAGGACAGGCGATGGCTGTGTTTGTGGACTACACGCTGCGGCCAACAGGAAAAACGCTTGCCGATGCTCCCGATCTGGGCGACCACTTGCAGGACATGGCTACTGATTCCAGCGGTTCGCCGGTCATGGCCAGGGCTCCGCTGCTGTTGCAGCAGTCGCTGCTGTTTCCTTACACCGACGGCCTCAGCTTTGAACAGGCGATTCTCGTAAAAAAGGGAGCGCAGGCGGCCTTTGCCGACGTTCTGGCAAACCCTCCGTCGTCGAGCTTCGAGATCATGAATCCCCAGGCCTACATGGCGCATGTGCCTGTACCCGTGCTGCGACTGCCGGACATTCACCCGCTGATCGATGCAGAGTACGCGCCGTATGATGTAGGCGTCATGGGCGAGCTGGATGTTCGCATGTTGACTGAGCTGTTCGGCGGTCAAAAGATCGCAACGACTCTGGCGCCGAAGTGGGCAGGCGGCGTCTACTATGCTGCGCAGCGCAAATCCGCCGTGACGGAAGCAGAGAAAGCATCTACCGCTTCTATTGCATTGCTCTACTACTCGCGCTGGAAGAATGCGGACGCGGCGCGCTCGTTTTTGCGTGTCTATGCTTCGGAGATTCCGCGCAAATACTCAGGCGTCGTCCGACGCACCCAGGATGAGGCCGATGGAAACGAGCAGGTTTATTCCACCAGCGAAGGTGACGTTCTCCTCTCGATCTCAGGCAAGGGAGTGTTCGTCAGCGAGGGATTCGAGCTTCCCCTGGCGCGCAAGCTGCGAGACGAAATTGTAAGTATCCAGCCGGAAGGCCCTGTGCAGACGGCAGCGGTGCAGCCGCACGAACTATCGCTGGGGCTGGCGCATACGCTGTCCTCGTTTGGGATCATTCGAGCGGCAGCTCTGCAACGATATACTTTTGAAGGTCGTCCGAGCGCGACTCGGTAAAGGAGCAAGGCATCTTGAAGAAGGCAGAGATTGGAATTATTGGCGGCAGCGGCTTGTATGCCATGCCTGGACTTACGAATGTGCGCGAAGAGCGGGTCGAGACCCCGTTCGGCGAGCCTTCGGACGCTTTTGTACTGGGCGAGCTTGAGGGCCGCCAGGTCGCCTTTCTGGCGCGGCATGGACGCGGACACCGCCTGCTCCCCAGCGAATTGAACTTTCGCGCCAACATCTTCGGCATGAAGCAATTGGGCGTCGAGCGCATTCTTTCGGTCTCCGCCGTAGGCTCGTTGAAAGAGGAGCACAAGCCGACTGATTTTCTGATGCCGGATCAGTTCATCGACCGCACCTTCGCTCGCATCGCAACCTTCTTCGGCGACGGCATTGTGGCCCACGTCGGCTTTGGCGATCCGGTCTGTGCGACGGTCGCTTCCACCTTTGAGAAGGCATGTGTCGAGGTTGGTGTCGTCGGAAAAAATGGCGGAACCTACGTCTGCATGGAAGGCCCGCAGTTCTCGACCCGCGCGGAGTCGAACCTCTACCGAAGCTGGGGCGCGGACGTCATTGGCATGACGAATCTTCAGGAGGCAAAGCTGGCCCGCGAAGCGGAGATCTGCTACGCAACCATGGCCATGGTGACCGACTACGATTGCTGGCGCGAAGGCCACGACGATGTCACTATCGACCAGATCGTAGCCGTGCTTCACCAGAATGCGGACAACGCGGCGAAGGTAGTTCGTGCCGCGGTCGCAGCGATGCCCGCGCAGAGAACATGCGCCTGCGTCGATGCGCTCAAGTACGCTGTTCTTACCGATCCAAAGGCGATCCCTGCCGCGACGAAGCAACGGTTGTCTCTTTTGTTGGATAAGTATCTGTAAGCCACACGCAATCTTTTAAATCGAAGTGACTCACTGAGTTGAAAAGGAATTTATGTCGATTCTTGTTGTAGGATCTGTAGCGTTTGACAGCATCGAAACCCCGCACGGCGCGGTGGACCACTGCCTGGGAGGCGCGGCAACGCACTTCTCGCTGGCCGCAAGTTACTTTACTCCGGTGCGAGTGATCGCAGTCGTTGGAGAAGACTTCACCGAAGTACACGAGGGCGTGCTGACGAAACGCGGCGTCGATACGCAGGGCATCGAGCGGGCCAAGGGCCTCAGCTTCCATTGGACCGGTTCTTACTCGGGCAATATGGATGAGGCGAAGACGCTGGGAACGGACCTGAATGTCTTCCAGACCTTCGAGCCCAAAATTCCCGCTGCTTATGCGGACAGCAAATACCTCTTCCTCGCGAACATCGATCCCGCTCTTCAGGCCCGCGTTCGCAGCCAGATGCCGCAGGTGCGCATGGTTTGCGGCGATACGATGAACTATTGGATCGCCGATCACAGCGAGAACCTCGCCAAGGTCCTACGCGATCTGGACGTGTTGCTGATTAACGATGGCGAAGTCCGCATGCTCGCGGGCGAGCGCAATCTGGTCCTTGCCGCCGAAAAAGTTTTAGCGATGGGGCCCAAGACTCTCGTCGTCAAACATGGCGAGTACGGAGCCACGGCGTTCTTCAGCGACCGCTCATTCGGAGGACAGACAAAAATCTCCCGTCCCTTCCGCGCACCCGCGTTGCCCCTGGCCGAAGTCATAGATCCCACCGGCGCGGGAGACTCCTTTGCCGGGGGCTTCTACGGCTATCTCGCCTCGCAGCCCGAGCTGACGCCCACAGTCTTTCGCACGGCGATGTTCTACGGCGGCGTCATGGGATCGTTCGCCGTCGAGCGCTTCGGAACCGAGCGCCTGCAAGCGGTCACGCGAGAAGAGATCGAAGAGCGCTTCAACCTGTTCAAGGAGATCTCTCATCTTGAAGGAGCGTAAAACCACAAAGCGATTAGCGCCGATCACCTTGAACGCGGCTTCCTCTGCCGAGGGAGAAGCATCGCCCGACGAGGTGCGTCCGGCGACCAAGGAGGAGAGCTTTCCTATCGCTCTCATCGCAGTCATTCTCGCTTTCGTTGCGCTCGCGCTCTGCTATTCGCGCGGCTATCTATTGTTGTACGGCGATGCCGTAGCCCATCTCGGCATCGCCCGCCGCATCTTCGACTCGCGCAATCCCGGCTTCTCGCAACTCGGCGGAGTCTGGCTGCCCTTGCCTCATCTGCTGATCTTGCCCTTCGTGCAGAAGATGGAGTGGTGGCAGAACGGCCTCGCGGGCGCATGGCCCTCGCTGCTCTGTTTTATCGCCAGCGTTGTCGGTCTCTATCGGCTCGCGCGCCGCATGATGACGCCGCGCTGGGCCTTTGCCGCTACGGCTTTTTATGCGCTGAACCCCAACCTGCTCTATCTCTCCACCACAGCGATGACCGAGCCTCTGTTTCTCGCAGAGCTTATTTGGATGACGCTGTTCACGATGGAGTGCGCGGTTGCGATCCGGGAGTCGCGCTACCACCTGGTAAACCGGCGGCTGATCTACATCGCGCTGCTCATCGTTGCGGCCGTCTTTACGCGCTACGACGGCTGGATCCTTGGCGCGGCGGCGTGGTGCATTGTGACCTGGTGCCTTGCGCGTAACCGCGAGATCTGGCGCAAAGTCGCTCCGTCATTCATCCTCTTCACGCTTCTTTCTGTAGCCGCTCCTCTAAGCTGGCTTGCCTACAATCAGCACTTCTATCACGACCCGCTGGACTTTATCCGCGGCCCCTACTCTGCCTCTGCCATCGAGAAAAAGACCTCTCCTCCCGGCTCGCGCCACTATCGCGGATGGCACAATCCCGGCTGGGCGCTGCTCTTCTTCACCCGCACCGCACAGGTGGATGCGTCCGTATGGGAGACCGGCTTCGCGGTCATGATCGCCGCGCTCGCAGGGTTGATCCTGGCCATCCGCCGTCGCATTGCGATGCCATCGCTTCTGCTCTGGCTACCGCTGCCCTTTTACGTCTACGCCATTGCTTACAGTTCCGTGCCGATCTTTATTCCGCAGCTATGGCCGCACTCTTACTACAACGCGCGCTACGGAATGGAGCTGTTGCCAGCGCTCGCGGTATCTATGTTTCTTGCCATCGAGTGGGTAGAGCGCCGATGGAGTCAGTCGCAGCCGCTCAAGGCCCGGTTCCTCCAGCCGATTGCTCTTCTTCTGGTCGTGCTCAACACGCTCACCATGATGTATTTCATTCCCCTGGTGCTGAAGGAGGGCATGGTAAACGCCACGACGCGCATGTCTCTTGAGAAATCGATTGCGCGAGTGCTGCAGTCCTTCCCGCCCGGCGTTCCTATCCTGATGTACAACTCCGACCATATCGGCGCTATTCAGGATGCGGGCATCCCGTTAAAGCAGACCGTGAATGAAGGAGACTACGATAGCTGGAAGGCGGCCTTGGCAGACCCAGCAGACCACGCAGCCTATGTGATCGCCATCAAAGGCGATCCAGTCTCCAAGGCAGTAGACGCCAATCCGCAAGGGCTGACGGAGATGTCGATCCTATGCTCGACAGGCCAGCCATGTGCGCGAATCTATCGGTCCGATAAGTTTGGAGCATCGCCGAATACGCCATAATCGCTATTCGTTGTTTTTAGAACGCTGAGGAAGAATAAGAGAACCATGATTCCTTTTGTAAAGGCCCACGCCTGCGGCAATGATTTTCTGATTATCGAAGAGTCGCTGGCGCAGCGGCGTCATGCTGACTTGGCGCGCAAACTCTGCTCTCGCAACACCAGCGTCGGCGCGGACGGCATCGAATTCCTCGACCGCAAACCCAACGGAGAGTTCTTTCTCCGCCTCTTCAACGCCGACGGCAGCGAAGCAGAACTCTCCGGCAACGGCACCCGCTGTGTCGCAGCGTGGCTTGCCAGCAGCGAAGGCATTCAGAACGTAGCCCTCGGCACGCACGGTGGCGTGCGTACCTGCCAGGTGATCGAAGCTGCCGATCCATACTTCCTCATCGAGAGCGAGATGGGCGTTCCGCGCGTGATGCAGCGCACCATCGAGCTTCCCGAAGTGGGCAACGTGGCTGGTGCGATGGTCAACGTAGGCAATCCGCACTTCGTTCTCTTCGTAGATACGGAGGACTTCAGCGCCCACGGCAAAAGCTGGCAGGATCTCGGCGCTCGCATCAGCACAAGTCCGCTCTTCCCGCACGGCACCAATGTAGAGTTTGTCCGCGTCCTCTCGCCCACAGAGATCGCCTTCCGCATCTACGAGCGCGGCTGCGGCCCAACGACATCCTCGGGTACTGGCACATGCGCTTCCTCTTCGGCAGCGATGGTGCTGCGCGAGGTAAACCGCTCCCTGACCGCCATCGCCGAAGGCGGCGCGCAACAGGCGGTGTGGCCAGCCAACGACGCGGTGATGCGCCTGACCGGTCCAGCCGAGATCATCTGCCGTGGCGAGGTTGCCGCGCTGTGACCACCTCGCGCACTGCGACGATAAAGCCTGCCGCGCTGCGTCCCGGCGCAACGCTGGCAGTCCTGTCGCCTGCGAGCACTCCCAAGCCCGACCTGGTGCATCGCGGCATTGGCAAATTGCAGGAACTCGGTTATCGAACCATCCTCGGCAAACATGCGCTGGACCGCGGGCCGCTCTACTACGCCGGCACGTTGGAGCAGCGCCTCGAAGACTTTCACACAGCCTTTGCCGATCCGGCGATTGACGGCATCCTCTGCACCCGCGGCGGATGGGGCTCGGCGGAGTTGTTGCCATTTCTCGATGCAGCCCTCATCCGCGCCAATCCCAAGGCCTTTATTGGTTACAGCGATCACACCGCGCTGCATAGCTGGCTGCACAACGAGGCGAATCTTGTTACCTTCCACGGTCCGATGGTCGCAGCCGACTTTGCCCGCGCAGACGGCGTCGACCTGCCAAGCTGGCGGCATGTCACCGAAGGCGATACCTCGTGGTCACTAGGCGCTGCCGATGGCCTCCGCGTACTTCGCAGCGGCACCGCTGAAGGTGTCTTGCGCGGCGGATGCCTCTCCATTCTCGCCGAGTCCCTGGGAACGCCTTACGCGCCTCAGATTGCCAACGGCATTCTTTTTCTTGAGGACATCGGCACCAAGCCCTATCAGTGGGACCGCATGCTTCTCCATCTTCGTTATTCGGGAGTCCTGAAAGAGGTACGAGGGATCATCCTTGGCGACATGCGCCAGTGCGTCCCCGCTGAAGAGAACGATTATCTGGAACGCGCCATTCTGTACTCGCTTCGTGACTTCGACGGACCCATCGCCATCGGCCTGCGCAGCGGCCATGTCGGAACGCCTAACGTTACGCTACCGCTGGGCGTTGCTGTTAAACTGGACTTGGCCGAAGCGGGGAATCCGCGGATGCACTTTCTCGAAGCGGCGGTTACGGTCTAGCCTCTAAGCAGACAATCATGCAAAAGCTCAAACACATTCATCTCATCGGTATCTGCGGCACCGCGATGGCGTCTCTCGCAGGAATGCTGCAACAACAGGGGCACCGCGTCACCGGTTCCGACGCGGCTGCGTATCCGCCGATGAGCGATCTTCTAGCCGGCCTGAACATCGAAGTTCGCGAACCCTATACCGAGGGCAACCTCGAGCCTCGGCCCGATCTGGTGGTCGTCGGCAATGCCATCTCGCGCGGCAATCCTGAATTGGAATACGTGCTCGACCAGCGCATTCCGTTCTACTCCATGGCAGCGATCCTCCACGACGAATTCCTTACCGGGCGCGAGTCGCTGGTCGTCGCCGGAACCCACGGCAAGACCACGACGACCAGCATGCTGGCGTGGATCTACGAAGTTGCTTCGCGCAGCAATCCCAGCCTTGCGCCGTCATTTCTGATCGGAGGCGTGGCGGAGAACTTCGGCACCAGCTTCATGGTTCGGCCCACGCGGCCGTTCCTGCTCGAAGGCGACGAATACGACACTGCCTTCTTCGACAAAGGCCCAAAGTTCCTGCACTATTTTCCAGACGCGGCGATCCTTACGCACGTAGAGTTCGATCACGCCGATATCTATCCCGATCTTGCCGCGGTGAAGACAGCGTTCAAGCGCTTCGTCAACCTTGTTCCTCGCCGTGGCCGCGTCGTGGCCTTCGATGGCAGCGAAAACGTGACCGAGTGTGTCGCCAACGCCTTCTGCGCGGTGGAGCGCTATGGCTTCTCTGCGAACTCGCACTGGCGCATCACCAACCTTCGCCACGACGAAGCCCTGAGCCGCTGGACGCTCTCTCGCAATGGCGCTGCGTTCGCTGAACTCAGCCTGCCAATGGTGGGCCAACACAACGCGCTCAACGCGACTGCTGCAGCCGCGCTTGCTGCAGGGCAGGGCATTCCCGTCGAGGCGATCATCGAGGCGCTGGCAACTTTCAGAAGCGTGAAGCGCAGGCTTGAGGTCAGCTCGATTGTGGAAGGCATCACCATCATCGACGACTTTGCGCACCATCCGACCGCGATCCGTGAGACGCTGCGCGCACTGCGTGAATCCTATCCGGGACGACGACTCATCGCTGTGCTGGAGCCTCGCTCGAACACGCTGCGCCGCAATGTCTTTGAGGCCGATCTAGTAGAGAGTTTGGCGTTGGCTGACAGCGTTGTGCTGGCGAATGTCTTCAAGTCCGAGAGCATTCCTGTGAACGAGCGGCTCATTCCAGAGAATGTAGTCGCACGGCTCAACCAGATTGGGATACCGGCAGCGGTTTACGCAGATGCCGATGCGATTGTGGAAGCTCTGGTGCCGCAGCTCAAGACCGGGGATATCGTTGCCATCCTGTCGAATGGCGGCTTTGGAAGCATCTATCAAAAACTTCCGCACGCGATTGCCCATTCGATTGCTACTGTAGAACGGGCATAGACAACATGTTCGCGACTCTAAAACTTCTTTTCGTCTACACCGCGCTGGGCCCTCTCGCGGGCATCATCGGGATGCCTTACTCGCTTCTGGTGCAGGACATCAGCCGTCTCTACCGGGTCGCGATGTGGATCGCCAACGCCGGTGTTCGCGCGGCAGGCATTCGCATCGAAGTCAGCGGTCTGGAGAATGTTCCCTCCGACCGTCAATGCATTTATATGTGCAACCATGTCTCCAACCTCGATCCTCCGGTCATGCTTCCGCTGCTTCCGGGGCGCTGTTCGGTGTTGCTGAAGAAGGAACTGATGCGCATTCCCATTCTTGGCACGGCGATGAGGATGGGCAAGTTTGTGCCGGTAGAGCGCGGACATCGTCGCGAGGCCGCGCAAGCCAGCGTAACGGCTGCGGCGGACGCGCTTCACTCCGGGTTGAATATTCTGGTCTTTCCTGAAGGCACTCGCGCGAAGGATGGAAGACTTTCCATCTTCAAGAAGGGACCGTTCTTTCTGGCGCAGCAGACACAGGCTCCCATCGTTCCGATTGCTCTCTCCGGCACCGAGCGCATGATGCGAAAGGGAAGCATCGCCATTACGCCAGGAGTGGCGAAGGTGCAGTTCCTGCCTGTGATTGAGCCAACGCAGTACGAGACCCGCGAGGAGTTGATGAAGGCCGTGCGTAAGGCTATTGCCGATGCGCTGCCCGATGAGATGAAGCCCGAAGACTACTTGACGATGGCGTTGTAGCCGTCGCCGATCAGCTTTTGGCGCATCGCGTCAGCGTCTTTCTTGGTGGCGAATGGGCCAATCTGCACATGCAACAGCTTGTCCTGCGGCGACTGATGGATGGCCGCGTTATAGCCGTGCCGTTTCAAAGCTGCCATCAACATATCCGCGTCGCTTTTGCGCGAGACTGCGGCTACCTGCACAACCGACTGTGCTGCGCCGGGAACTACTGCGGATGCTGCTGGTGGCGCTGCGGCGCGACTTACAGGGGATGGCTTAATCGTCAGCTTCGCTGGCACCGCTACGGGAGCTTGCGTGGCTGCTGAGGGAGTCTGTTCGTCTGAGGAACTGATATCGGTCGTCGAGTCGGTTGAGGAGTCTGCGGACGCTGCCTGAGACGCGGGGATTCCCGAAGAGGGCTTCGTGGAGCTGGAGCCTGTGTCCTGACTTGTCGCCGGAGCAGCGACGCCCGAAGCGGGAAGCGCGGAGCGTTTGCCGAGCGAGTAGCCGAAGGCGAAGAAGATCGCGCAGATCAGCACCAGGGCGAAGAAGATGCCAACGATGAAGGACGTTCCCAGGGTCATCTCACGATCACGCTCGAGGGGTTCGTCGTCTTCTTCCATATCGCGGTTACGGCTGTACAGGGTATTCACGGTCAGTCCTTCTTCTCCGATGTCGCTGCGGACATGATGGATTTATTGAGGAGGTTCATCATCTCGAGCGGCAGGGGGAAGACGATGGTGGTGTTCTTCTCGACGCCGATCTCGGTGAGGGTCTGCAGGTAACGCAGTTGCAGAGTCATGGGCTGGGTCGCCATCAGCGCGGCGGCTTCGACCAGCTTGGCGGCGGCGTTGAACTCGCCTTCGGCATGGATGACCTTGGCGCGGCGTTCGCGCTCGGCTTCAGCCTGCTTGGCCATGGCTCGCAGCATCGATTCGGGCAGGTCGACCTGCTTGACCTCGACCGAGACGACCTTGACGCCGAAGGGAGCGGTGTGACCGTCGATGATGGTCTGGATACGCTGGTTCAGGGCTTCGCGATGCGCAAGCAGCTCGTCGAGTTCGACCTCGCCGAGCACGGAGCGCAGGGTGGTCTGCGCGAACTGCGAGGTCTGGTAGACGTAGTTCGCGACTTCGATCACGGTTTTGGTGGGATCGATGACGCGCAGGGTGATGACCGCGTTCACTTTAAGCGTGACGTTGTCGCGGGTGATGACGTCCTGCGGCGGTACTTCCATGGCTTCCTGGCGAAGGCTGACCCGGACGATCTGGTCGAGCGGGCGGAAGACCAGGATGACGCCGGGACCTTTGGCTGCTCCCATGACACGGCCAAGACGGAAGATCACTCCACGCTCGTACTCTTTGAGGATTTTGATGGAATTGAGCAGGTAGAGGACGACAATGGCGATGGCGAAGAGTACGGGAATAGACATGGTTGCGTAGAACCTCAGGCGGAACAACGTGCTGCCGCCGCTACGATTGTAGAGCAGCGCCTGAGCGGGTGTGACTGGAGACTCGAGTGGAGGGTTCCAGTTAGTACCTACTGGCCGGGGATACTTTGTGAGGGGTATCCCCCTGGGGGGTACTTAGTGCCTAAAGTATTCCATTCATTGGGTTTAATTTGCAAAGTCCTCATTCTTCAGTAGTTATATTTAAACTACTGTTTCTAATAGAGTTAGGCCCAGCATTGCGGCTAGGCCTAACTGATTTTTTCTCTACTACTTCTAGTTTAGAAGATTGGACAAAACTCTTTTGCAGGTTGGGATGGTTTATTTTTATCGTTTCAAGCCTTTTATTTTGTTTGGCTTGCCGGATTTTGATCCCAATGAATTTGTGGCGAAAGGGCTTGACAGGTTTTGCCGAGATTCAGGGTTGGTGAGTCTGATTAGAGGCGGGTGGAAGGTCGTCCTCTTCGGCGGAGACGATGGTGCCCTGATGGTAGAGAATGCGCCAGCCCTCAGCCGTGCTCTGCCAGATGGTGGCGCGCCTGGTGAGGCGTTTGCCCTGGCGCAATGTGTAGGTGAGGAGATAGTTGTCAGGGCCGAGACGGCGAAGGGCATGGCCGGAACTTTGCCAGCCTGCGGAGGCGGCGTCGACGGGTGGAGCGTCGGACATCCATTGCAGGATGAAGTCGCGGCTGTAGAGGCGGCCTGAGGCTCCTACCTCCCAGTAATCGGGTGCCATGACGCGCTCGAAGTCGGCGTTGGTGGTGCCGAATTCGGAAGTGTGGAAGATGGGCTCGCGGCGGCGCAGCTCGTCGAGGAGGGGGAGCACATCGGGGTCGGTGTGGGTGAAAGGTGGCTGGGATGCCATGGAGCGATTGTATTTGGGGCTTGGGTATTGGGACGTGTTTGAAAACAAACAACGGCAAGAGCCAAGGCGAAATACAGGGGTCTCTCCACTACGGCAGCAAAAGCGCCGCCTTCGGTCGAGATGACGTGAGTTTTGGGCTAGATTAGTTCTGAATTTGAGTTTAAAAGGGTTCTTAGAGGTAGAGCAGGGCTATGGGGATGACGACTCCGGCGATCAGGAGGGCGGTGATGAGGCGGCGGTTGCGGCTGTAGCGGTAGGACATGTACAGGCCGGAGAGGGTGGAGAGGAAGAGGCCGATGGAGACCAGAAGGAAGTAGAACTTCAGGGGCAAAGGATTGTGCGACTTCGCTGGGGCGGCAGGTGTCTGCGTCTTGTCTGCCTTGTCTGCCTTATCTGCTTTGGGGCCTGCGGCTTGTGGGGTGAGCGGTAGGATCTTTCTGACCGGGACGGTCATGGTCTGCTTTTTGTGGATCTGGGCCAGGGTGGCGATCCAGGCGGGTGGCTTGTAGGAACTGCCGCGGGTGGATTCGTGGAAGCTGAAGGTCTGGAGGGCTCCGGTGAAGGCGAAGAAGAGCAGCGCCGGGGCGATGAAGACGCCTAGGTAGAGGTGGGTGTAGCGGGTGTAGTGGAGGAAGGCGTGCTTTCGAGACATACCTCTTTTTACAAGAAATTTTGATATGCGACAAGTTCAGTCCTATTTTGGTTGCTTGAGATGGGAACTGGTGCGAGCAGGAGGGAAATACAGGGGTCTCTCCACTCCGCTTCGCTGCGGTCGAGATGACGTGCGGTAGTGCGGCTCCGGTCAAGATCATGTGGGTTTGGGCGCGGCTTCGGTCGAGATGATGTGAGGTTGGGATTGAGTGCTATTTTGGCGAGATAAGGGGTCTTTTGGATTTTTGAATAGATTTTTTTGGGGCGGATGGCGTATTGGGGACGGTTTGCATCGAAAGGAAGAGCTGGCGGGTGCAACTTCATGCTGGCTTAAGCATCAGATAGGTTGACAGTAAGTGACTCAAGGTGAGATTCTGGTGTAGTCGCACACATGTCAATGGGCCGTGGGCCCGGAATGAGGATTTCTATATGGGAAAGATTATCGGTATTGACCTGGGAACCACGAACTCGTGCGTAGCCGTAATGGAAGGCGGCGAGCCGAAGGTGATTGCCAATGAAGAGGGCGGACGGACGACGCCTTCTGTCGTTGCGTTCACCAAGAGCGGCGAGCGTCTGGTGGGCCAGGTGGCCAAGCGGCAGGCGATCACGAACCCGGAGAACACGGTCTACTCGATCAAGCGTTTTATGGGTCGCCGCGTGAATGAAGTGAACGACGAGATGAAGATGGTGCCGTACAAGGTTGTAGCGCAGGGCGACCATATCGCCGTGGTGGCGCAGGGCAAGGAGTACACCGCGCCTGAGGTTTCGGCCATGATTCTGCAGAAGCTGAAGAAGGCTGCTGAGGATTATCTTGGGCAGTCGGTGACGGAGGCCGTGATTACGGTTCCGGCGTACTTCAACGATGCTCAGCGGCAGGCTACCAAGGACGCGGGAAAGATTGCCGGACTTGAAGTCAAGCGCATTGTGAACGAGCCGACGGCGGCTGCGCTGGCTTATGGTCTCGACAAGAAGAAGGACGAGACCATTGCCGTGTATGACTTCGGTGGCGGTACGTTCGACGTCTCGATTCTTGAGGTCGGCGAGGGCGTGATCGAGGTGAAGTCGACCAATGGCGATACGCACCTTGGCGGCGACAATCTCGACCAGCGCATTGTGGATTGGCTGATCTCGGAGTTCAAGACGGAGACTGGGCTTGACCTGACCTCGAAGGGCAACGAGATGGCGCTGCAGCGGCTGAAGGATGCTGCGGAGCGCGCGAAGATCGAGCTGTCGACGGCACAGGAGACGGAGATCAATCTGCCGTTCATCACTGCCGACGCAAGTGGACCGAAGCATCTGGTTCGCAAGCTGACGCGGGCCAAGCTGGAGTCGCTGGTGGACGATCTGTTGCAGCGGTCGATTGGGCCGTGCAAGCAGGCGCTGAAGGATGCGGGCATCGACGCGAGCAAGATCGACGAAGTGGTTCTGGTCGGCGGTCAGACGCGTATGCCGAAGATCCAGCAACTGGTGAAGGAGCTGTTCGGCAAGGAGCCCAACAAGGGCGTCAATCCTGATGAAGTCGTTGCTATCGGCGCGGCGGTTCAGGCTGGCGTGTTGGCGGGCGAAGTGAAGGACCTGTTGCTGCTCGATGTGACTCCGCTGACGTTGTCGATTGAGACGATGGGCGGCGTGGCGACCAGCATGATTCAGCGCAACACCACGATTCCGACGAAGAAGTCGGAGACGTTCTCGACGGCGGCCGATAACCAGACTGAGGTTGAAGTTCACGTGCTGCAGGGCGAGCGCCCGATGGCGGCGCAGAACCGGACGCTGGGCAAGTTCAAGCTGGGCGGGATTCCGAATGCTCCGCGTGGCGTGCCGCAGATCGAGGTGACGTTCGACATCGACGCTAACGGCATTCTGAACGTGACGGCAAAGGACAACGCGACCGGCAAGGACCAGAAGATTACGATTACGAGCTCTTCGGGTCTGAGCAAGGAAGAGGTTGAGCGGATGGCGAAGGACGCCGAGGCTCACGCGGCCGAGGACAAGGAACAGCGCGACGCAGTTGAGGCGCGCAATGGTCTGGACTCGCTGGTGTACAACGTCGAGAAGATGGTGAAGGACGCCGGCGACAAGGTTGCCGAGTCGGACAAGACCGAGGTCGAGACGGCTTTGGCTGAAGCGAAGACCACGCTGGCGGGAACGCCGGATGCGTCGGAGCTGAACGCGGCCAAGGAAAAGCTGACGGGCGTAAGCCACAAGCTGGCCGAGGCGATGTACAAGGCTGCCGCTGCCGCTCCGCCGACCGATGGTGCTACGGCTGCCGAGGGTGTTACCGAAGAGCCGAAGAAGGACGAGGGCGTCATCGATGCGGAGTATGTCGATGTCGATGAAAAGAAGTAAGTAACGGGTTGTGAAAGACGGCAGGTAATCCATTGGGATGGCTGCTGCGTAACACAAGAGGGGTGTGCCGCCGAGGATGCCCCTCTTGCTTTATCGGGCCTGATTGGAATCTTTGACGTGTAGAGTGCGTCTTATTACCAGGGAAGGTGTTGAATTGGATAGGAACAGCCGGAGCAACGAAGACAGATACGAAGAAGCGATGTGGCTGGAGAAACTGGAGCTCAATCGATTGCTTGGAGGGAAGGCGATGACCGAGACCATGTGGAGATGCGACCAGGTGAGGGCGGGGCAGTTGTACAACCGCATGATGTTCGATACCAAGGCCGAGGCAGAACAGTTTATGCAGCGGATGCAGCAGATGGAGCCGGACCAGACATTTTCGATCGAGGCGATTGAGGCGAAGCAGGTCTGGAACTAAAGAAAATTTGTACGTTGTAATTTCAGCGTTCAGTAGTTAGCAGTGGCGACGGTTGTTCTGGTGGTTGACCAGCGCCGTCGCCATTGCTCGTGTTTGGGAGAGGCGACCGAATCCATGCCGGAAGGAAACGAGATACACCGATGGGCGGAGCGGCACACGGCGGCGTTCGCGGGTCGTCCGGTGAAGGTCGATGGGCCGCAGGGACGGTTTACGGATGCGGCGGTCATCAGCGGACGTAAGCTGGTGCGCGTGATGGCGGTCGGCAAGCATCTGGGCTATGACTTCGGCAGAGACAGGATTCTGCATGTGCATCTGGGGTTGCAGGGAGACTTCACGGAAGGCTCGGGGCCGCTGCCCGAGGTGCGCGGGGCGTTGCGGCTGCGGTTGTGGAATGCGGCGGCGGTAAAGCTGGCGGCAGAGCCGGGCGTGAGCAAGCGGCATGGCTGGTACTCGGAGGATGATGGCACGGGGCATGTTGCTCCCGAGAAGGTGGCGTGGGTCGAGCTGCGCGGGCCGATGGACTGCTCGGTATACACGCAGGCGATGTGGGAGAAGCTGCTGAAGCGGCTGGGCCCCGATCCTCTGAACGGCGATGGGCCGGAGCGGGCGATGGAGAAGATTCGCAAGAGTAAGAAGGCGATTGGCGCTCTGCTGATGGACCAGGCGGTGGCGGCAGGGATTGGCAATATCTATCGCGCGGAGCTGTTGTTTCGAGCGCGGCTGAATCCGTTTACTCCGGGCAATGAGGTGGAGGATAAGCTGCTGCGGTCGATATGGAAGGAGGCGGGGGTTCTGATGAAGGCGGGCATGGTCGACCGGCGTATCGTGACGACCAAGGCTTCGGATCGCCCTCACCGGAAGGGCAAGGTGCTGAAGGAAGAGGCGCATTATGTGTATCGGCGGCAGGGGAGAGAGTGCTTTGTCTGCGGGACGAAGATTTTGACCGAGGTGATGGCGGGACGGAATTTGTTCTGGTGTCCGACCTGCCAGGCTGGGAAGAACAAGGGAAATAAGCAGGACGAGTAATCAGATTTCGAGGTGCGCGGGGCGCGCGCTGTTGCAGAATGGAAGAGGCTGAAGAGACTATGGCGACACAGACAAAAGATTATTACGGCACGCTGGGCGTGAAGAAGACGGCGACGTCGGATGAGATTCGCAAGGCGTTCAGGAAAGCTGCGCGTAAATATCATCCGGATGTGAATCCGGGCGACAAGAAGGCCGAGGAGAAGTTCAAAGAGATCTCCGAGGCGAATGATGTTCTGAGCGAGGAGAAGAAGCGCAAGATCTACGACCAGTTCGGCTTCTACTCCGACAACATCGACCCAGCGGCGGCTGAGGCTGCAGCCAGGGGCGGCTATGGCGGTGGCTTTCCCGGCGGCGCGGGTGGCGGACGGACGCGAACGAGCGGCGGTGCCGGACAGGAGGTTCCGTTCGACTTCGGCGGCTTTGACTTCTCGGACTTTCAGGGTGGCGCTCGTGGGGGACAGCAGGAGTCGGCTGGCGGCTTTGGCGGCAGCTTCAAGGACATCTTTAGCGGGATGTTCACCGGGGGCGGTCAGAAGGCGCAGCAGCGCGGACCGCAGCCGGGAACCGACCTTGAGTATCAGGTCAGCATCGATTTTTGGACGGCGGTACGCGGCGGTGTGACGCGGCTGGAGATTCAGCGGCAAGAGGTCTGCCCGAGCTGCAAGGGCAAATCGACCACCGGCGGCAGCATCGAGTGCCCGGAGTGCCACGGCAGCGGACAGGTCACGCAGATGGGCGGGCGGATGAAGTTCAACATCCAGTGTCCGCAGTGCGGCGGGACGGGCAAGGTGCAGAACTTTTGCAAGAGCTGCGATGGCGCTGGAGTGGTGATCAAGCGCGAGCCGCTGGAGTTTCGCATCAAGGCAGGGACGCGGGACGGACAGAGAATTCGACTGGCGGGCAAGGGCAATGCCGGGATGCATGGTGGCTCTGCGGGCGATCTGTTTCTGATTATTAAGGCGGGGACGAATCCGGTCTTCAGCCGGAACGGCGACGATATTTATGTAACCGTCCCGGTTACGATGACGGAGGCGGCGCTGGGCGCGAAGATCGAGGTGCCGACGATTGATGGGCGGACCCAGTTGAAGATCCCGCCGGGGACGCAGGCGGGGCAGAAGCTGCGTCTGCGCGAGAAGGGCGTGCAGAGCGCTGCTCGTGAAGGCACACGCGGCGACCAGATTGTGGAAGTGAAGGTCGTGGTGCCGAAGGTGCAGGATGAACGGAGCAAGGAGATCCTGCGGGAGCTGGCAAAGCTGAATCCGGATGATCCGCGAGTCGGTTTGTTTGCGGATGTTTAGACGCAAACTGCGGGTTGGATTGAGGAGATGGCATGACGAAGGCATTCAAGGTCGGAGACCATGTTGAGTGGAACTCGGAGGCTGGCAGAGTGCGCGGCATCATCAAGAAAAAGCTTGTCTCCAATCTGACCGTTGCAGGGTATGTGCATCATGCCTCGGAAGAGGAGCCGCAATACATGATTGCCAGCGACAAGACCGATCATGTAGCGATTCACAAGGGAACAGCCCTGCAACATATCGGCGCAAAGGTAAAAACCGCATCGAAGAAGCGTGCGCAGGGCTAGATTTCAAGGCGAGAGCGATTACGAGGTTGATGAGATGGTGACGAAGCGGAAGAGCAAGGGCGCGTACATGATTTCGTCGGTGGCGGAGATGTATGAGATTCATCCGCAGACGCTGCGCCTGTATGAGCGGGAGGGACTGCTGCGGCCTTCGCGCAGTGAGGGCAATACCCGGCTCTATACAGACGAGGATCTGGAGCGGCTGGAGTTCATTCTGAACCTGGCGCGCGATCTGGGCGTGAATATCGCCGGTATCGCCATCGTGTTGCAGATGCGCGAGCGCATGGAGGAGATGAACCGCCAGATGCAGGGGTTCGTCGATTATGTGCGGACGGAGATGCTGACGCGGATGCAGCAGCAACAGGACCCCGGATCGGGGCTGGTGCCGTTGCGGCGACCGATGGTGGTGCCGATGAAGGTGGTATCGGTTAAGAGGGCCTCGGTTAAGAAGGCGAAGGCGGGGAAGAAGAAGTAACGGCGTCGGGAAGCGGAGAAATACAGGGGTCTCTCCACTGCGCTTCGCTCCGGTCGAGATGACGTGCTTTTGTGGCGGCGCTTCGGTCGAGATGACGTGCTTTGAGGCTTCGCCCCGGTATAGATGACGTGCTTTGCTACCTGGCCTTGTTTCGTGGCTTTGTGGCTTTACCTTGTTGCTTTGGTCCCACTTCTTCGCCGGTGCAAGGACTCCTTCAACCCTCGCTGCGATAAACTTAAAGACTGCGTGTTAATCAGAGTTTCGCAAGGGTGAGATGAGTCTTCTGCTTCATATCTTGTTTTGGGTCGCGCTGGTCGGCTCAGTGACTTCTACGATCTACTGCCTGATGGTGATGGCGGCGGCGGCGCGCTTTGGTGTGCGCAAGCGGCGGGATGATTCCGCCGAGACTAAGTTTCTGCCTCCGTTGAGCGTGCTGAAGCCTCTGCATGGGACTGAGCCGGGGATGGAGCGCAACCTCGAAACATTTTTTCAGCAGGACTATCCCGAGTTTGAGCTGCTGTTTTGCGCTCGTCACGACACCGATGAAGGGCTGCGGCTGGCGCGGCGTGTGGCGGAGCGCTATCCCCATGTGGATGCGAAGTTTATGACTTGCGGGGAGCCGCAGCCCAAGTTTCATAATGCGAAGGTTTACTCGCTGGCCAAGTTGGATTCGGTGGCACGGCATGAGCTGTATATCACCAGCGATGCGGATGTGCGGGTGACGCGGGACTATCTGCGGCGGATGGTGCAGAATCTGAAAGACCCGCATGTGGGGCTGGCTTCGTGCGTGTACCTGGGGACGGTGGATGGTGGGGCTTCGGCTGGGTTTTCGGCGCAGTTGGATGCCGTGGGCAAGAGCGTAGAGATGACCTCGGGCGTGTTGGTGGCCGACATGCTGGAGGGAACGAAGTTTGCCCTGGGCGCGACCATGGCGGTGCGCAAGAGGTCGTTTCAGGAGGCGGGTGGCTTCGAGGAACTGGGCCAGTTTTATGCCGATGATTTTGTGTTGGGCAGCCGGCTGGCGGCGCAGGGAACGGGTGTGCAGATGGCGACGCACATTATCCGGCTGATGGTGCAGGACACGCCGTTCGGGCTGTCATTCCGCAACCAGTTGCGCTGGATGCAGAGCACGCGACGGTCGCGTCCGTGGGGGCATCTGGGCAGCGGGCTGACGTTTGCCATGCCGTTCGGCTTGCTGGGGCTGCTGTGGGGTCTGTTGAGCGGCCATGCGGTGGTGGGAGTGCTGTGGCTCTCGTGGATGGTGGTGCAGCGGTGGCTGCAGGCGGGATCGATTCTGCGGGTGATGGGCGATCCGGACTGGGTGCGGGGGACGATGCTGTACCCGATACGGGACCTGCTCGGAAGCATTCTGTGGCTGGGCAGCTATGGCGGCGACCGGTTTTATTACCGGGGGAAGATCTACCGGCTCAAGGACGGGGGCAAGGTGGAGGCTCCGGACTAGTTCTTCTTTGCGCGTGGCTAAGATCGCAGATGCATTCTGCCGATGTATCGATAATGGAGCTGCAGGAACGCCGGAAGGAAGCGCGCTATCTCTGCTTTGGGCAGGTGAAGCTGAATCGGATACCCGGCATTGTCCGGTCGGGTCGCATTATTGACCTGAGCCACGGCGGATGCTTGATTGAGATAAGGTCGCCGGTCTATGTCTCGCAGGGGTCTGCGATTGAGCTGGCCGTGCAGATGAAGGGTGTTTCGTTGCGAGTGGCTGGCAATGTCGCGTTTGTGGACAGGTCGAGGCCGGGACTGATTGGGATCTCTTTTGTGAGATTGAGCGAGCGCGGGCAGGTGCAGCTATCGGAGCTGGTGAGCGAACTTGGGTTAGCTCCAGCAAGCAATCGGAATCGTCTGCCGTTGCGCAGGCGGCGGATTTGGTAGAGCGCTAGCGATTGGTCAGGATGGTCTTGCCTCCGGAAGTGGCGAGGATGTGGACCGCGGCGTATGGGGTCAGGTCTTCGGTGCGGGCTTCGGGTTTGTAGGTGAAGAGAAAGACGCGCCGGGGGCTGGCCCAGAGCTGGCGCAGGCTGGTTTCGGTCTCGAAGATGTGCGGGGCGTCGGGCCAGAAGCTTCCGTACCAGAGACCGTTGACGCGGCCATCGACGAGATGGACAGGATGCCGGGTGTAGAAGATCAGGGCTGAGCCTGAGGTCAGTTCGCCGTCCAGAAGGATGAGGTCGCTGGGGTTGGGGTGGTCCGCGTTGATGGCTTCGGCGAGGTCTTTTGAGCCGAGGATGGGGTAGAAGCGGGCGAGGCCGACGTGCGCGGCCAGAAGCGTCACGATCATGGCAGCGGCGAGGGTGAGATTGGCGGCGAAGTTGCGTCCGCTGCGGCGCAGCAGGTAGCTGCCCAGGCCGATGGCGATCATGCCGACAGCTACTGCGATCAGCGGGCCGCGGAAGAGGCCCATGGCGGCTCCGGTGAGGTCGAAGATGTGGCCAAGGGAGAGATTGTAGAAGCGGGGATTGGCGGCGAGTAGAGAGGCGATATCGGTGCCAGGAGCGGGGTGGGGCGCGGTGATGGCGAAGTAGCCGCAGACGATGGCGGCGGCGGTGGCGAAGGGTAGGAGGAAGTAAAGGGACCAGTTGAGTGCGCTGTTATTTGCTTTGGTGTCTTGCGGAGAAAGACGAAATACAGGGGTCTCTCCACTCCGCTTCGCTTCGGTCGAGATGACGTTATTTTGGGGTATTGAGGGGATGGCAGCATCGGCGTCGGCGCGGGTGAGCAGTGCGGCGGCCATGAGTGCGAGGGCGGGCAGAGCAGGGAGGCCGTAGTACTCCTGCCGGCTGGAGAGGGTGAAGAAGCCGAGCACCACCAGGGGCCAGAGCAGGAGCGAGAGGGCGGCTTCGTGCTGACGCGTGCTGGCAGAGACTTTATTGCGGAGGGTGCGGATGTGGTCGGCGATGGCGCTGGGCAGAAAGGTGGCCCAGGGCATGATCCAGATGGCGGTGAGCAGCCAGAAGAGCGGGATGGGAACCTGGCCGTAGTCGTGGGGGATGCGGCGGCCGAGGAAGCGGGCGATGTGCTCGTTGTAGAGATAGAACCAGGCCCAGCCTCCGGTGGCGGGCAGGCCGAGGCCAACGGGGAGTGCGATAGGCGGGGTGCGCAGGGCGGCGAGGATGTGCCACGGAGCGGCGATGGCGAGGAAGACGGCGGTGCTCGACAGGAGGTGGAAGCGGGGGAGGAGGTGTAGCTGCTTGGTGACGGTGAGGTAGAGGAGGACGAAGACTACGGGAAAGACTAGACCGATGAGGCCTTTGGTGAGGACGTTCAAGGCCATGACGGCGGCGAAGGCCACGCAGGGGAGGAGGGGGGATTTTGTGGCCGAAAACCCATGTCCCAGAATCGGGACATGGGGCACCCGGCTCGCCAAATGGATGCGGTCGAGGGCGATGAGGAAGAGGTGGACGGCGAGCGTCATCCATAGAGCGAGCAGAATGTCGGGGATGTAGAAGCGGGTGTAGAGGTAGGGGCCGATGCTGGTGGCCATGGCGAGCGCGGCGTAGAAGCCTCCGCGGTCGGGGTGGGCGGCGGGGGAAATTTCCGCGAAGAGGCGGATGCCCAGGGCGTAGACCGCCAGCAGAAGGGCGAGCACGGCGAGGGCGAGAGGAAGTCGTGCTGCCCAGTCGTGGATGCCGAAGAGATGCATGGAGCCAGCGGCCATCCAGTACAGGAGGGGCGGCTTGTCGAAGAAGCGGATGCCGTTGATGTAGGGGGTGACGAAGTCGTGGCGGCGGAGCATCTCGCGCGCGATCTCGATGTAGATGGAGTCGACGTCGTCGAGCAGGCCGGGGGTGAAGAGGCCGCCGATCTGGAGGATGAGCCACGCGAGGAAGAGGATGGCGATGGAGAGGGGGCTCCAGCGTCGGGTGGTGGCGGGTTGGTTGTTGATCTCGTTCACTGGTCGTTCTGGGTTTGCTGGTTTGGTGAGGCTGGGAAGAACACCGCAGGTCCTTCGACTGCGGCTGCGCCTTCGCTCAGAATGACAATTTTCTTATTTGCTCGGGATGAGAATCTCTCTTTGTTCAAGCGGCAATATCTACATGCCTGGGTGGGCATTGGGCTGGTTGAGGGGGCGGTCGGTGTAGAGAGCTTTGCCCGAGGTCTCCTGCAACAGGATTTTGTTGTTGCCGAGGAGCTGGTCTACGTCGTCTCGCTTTTCGAGGGGGACGAAGAGGAGCTTGCGGTCGCCGGTACCCCAGATTTTGAGCAGGTCGTCGTTGCTGAGGAAGATGTGCGGAGCGTCGGGGAAGTAGGAGCCGAAGAGCATGGAGGTGGAACGGCCCTCGACGAGATCGACCTGGCGGCCAAGGTAGAAGGGGATGGAGGAGCCGTAAGCCTGGTCGCCGTACATCAGGACAGTGTTGTTGCGGGAGATGGCTCCGCTGGTTTCGAGGGTCTCGATCTTGTCGGCGATTTTTTTCGACGAGAGCATGGGCGCGAAACGGACGAAGGCGATGTGCGCGGCGATCAGGAAGACGGTGGAGGTAAGGGCGACGGCCGTGGTTGCGGCGAGGTGGCGCTTTTTGGCGCGCAGCATCCACGCGATCGACGGGCCGAAGCAGAAGGTGATGGCGGCGAGGCCTGCGGGCAGGCGCAACGCGGCGAACGAGGCGTCGGTGAGGTCGAAGAAGTGCGACATGGAGAGGGTGTAGTTGCCGACATCGCGGTGGGCGAGGACGTCGCCGATGTCGGGGATGAAGGCGAGGTGGCGCGAGCTCCAGAGGCCGTAGACGAGCGTGATGGCGACGGCGAAGCCGATGAGCATGACGGCGAGGTGGGCGACGATGATCCAGCGGCACGAGGAGGCGTCGGTGGCGAAGGTTTCTTCGGCGTGGTTGAGGGCGGCAGCGATGAGGATCAGGATCGCGAGGTAGACGGGGAAGGTGTAGTACTCCTGGTTGGTGGAGATGGCGAAGAAGACGAGGACGAGCGTGGAGTAGAGGCTGAGGATGAGGGTGGTGCGTTGTTTAAAGTCCGTGGCTCCAAGCAAAGGGATAGGGATCGGCGAGACTTTTTGACGGTGGTAGAGGGCCTGGATCAGGAAGAGGGCCAGCGCGACGAAGACGGTGAAGAGGTAGGGAATGTGCGCGATGTCTCTGAGGCCAATCCCGGCGATGGCGACTGCGAACGGCTGCCAGAAGAAGTTCTGCGTATCAAAGAAGGAGTTGGCACCGGCATACCGCTTGAAGGCCCGGTAGGCCTGTTGAAGGAGCGCGCCGCAGAAGAGGCTCCAGGGGAAGAGCCAGACGATGTGCAGCGACCAGAAGAGATAGCCGGGGAGCTTGTTGTAGTCCTTGGGGAAGCGCTTGCCGAGGAAGCGGAGGAAGTGCTCGTTGACGAAGTAGAACCAGAAGAAGCCGTGGCCGTTCATGCCGTTGGTGTTGCGCAGGCCCGCGAGGATGTGCCACGGGGCGGCGATGGCGAGGAAGAGAATGGTTCCGGTGAAGGGCTTCAAGGCGCGCCAGTTTTTGTAGTCGCCGGTGAGCGCGAGGTAGACGATGGCGGTGCCAAGCAGAAAGACGATGGCTACGAGGCCTTTGGTGAGGACGGCCAGAGCGAGCGAGGCCCACATAATGTAGGCGTAGGTGGCGGAGGAGGAAAATACAGGGGTCTCTCCGCTGCGGAGCAAAGACGCGCCTTCGGTCGAGATGACGTTTTTTTCATTGGGGGGGGCTAACGCTCGGAGCATGCAATAGAGAGAGATGCTGAGGAAGAGGGTCAGAAGGACTTCGGGGATGTAGATGCGGGTGAAGAGGAAGACCCCGATGGAGGTGAGGATGGCGAGGCCGCTGTAGAAGCCGGTGCGGTTGCCGAAGGCGTGGCTGGCCCAATAGAAGCCGAGCAGGGCGAGCAGGAGGACACCGATGGCTTCGGGGAAGTGGGCGGCGAAGGTGTTGAAACCGAAGATGCGGAAGCTGGCGGCGTCGAACCAGTAGGGGAGCGGCGCTTTTTCGAGGTAACGGATGCCGTTGACGTGCAGGGTGACGAAGTCGCCGGTGAGGGCGATGTGGCGGGCGGCGTTGGCGTGGGTGGCGTCGGCGTCGTCGAGCATCGGGGGCGCGAAGAGCGAGGCGAAGAAGATAACCAGCCAGAGGCCGAGCAGGATGGCGACGGCGGTAGAGCGGCGGGGAGTATCGGCGGATTGGATGGATTCGGGTGCTGCGGAGAGAGTCTGGTTTGTCATGAGAATTTGAGGTGCCTTTGTAAGCATAAATTGTTGAGCGCGTGGAGACTGGGGCAAAGACGAAATACAGGGGTCTCTCCACTTTGTTCCGCTCCGGTCGAGATGACGTGCTTTGGGGGTGGAGAGAACGAGAGCAGGAGAACGTGCGAGGAGAGAAGCGGTGCGGGGATGTATCTTGCTTGTGTTGGGTGATTTTCTGTTTGAGGTGTGTGAAGAGCGATGCCTACGTTTGCCGCGGTCGATATTGGGTCGAATTCGTGTCGGTTGAAGATTGCCTCGGTGCAGGCGCACCGGTTGAAGACGCTGCACGAAGACCGCGAGGTGACGCGGCTGGGGGAGAGCGTGTTTCAGACCGGGTCGATCTCGCCAGAGGCGATGTCGGTGACGATTCGAGCGCTGAAGCGGTTCTATAAAGCGGTGCAGCTGCATGCGGTGGACAAGGTTCGCGTGGTGGCGACCAGCGCGATGCGCGATGCGCGGAATGCCGATGCGTTTACTGAGTGGGTGAAGTCGGCGACGGGATGGGACGTGGAGGTGATCTCAGGGCTCGAAGAGGGGCGGCTGATTCACCTCGGCGTGGTGGCGCACGAAGCAGGGGCGAAGGGGAAGTGCCTGCTGATCGACCTGGGCGGCGGAAGCTGCGAGGTGACGGTGTCCGATGGTGGGCGGATCAAGTCGATGGTGAGCCTGTCGCTGGGCGCGGTGCGGCTCCAGCAGGAGTTTCTGCCGACCGATCCTCCGGCGAAGGAGGACGTAGCGCGGCTGAAGCAATATATCGACCGCGAGTTGAAGCGTGGAGAGAAGAAGCTGGGGATGCCGCGAGTGGGTCTGGTGATTGCCACCTCGGGGACGGCGGCGGCACTGGCCGAGGCCAGCGTGGCCATGGCAAAGAAGTTGCCGGTGAAGAAGTCTGCTCCGAAGAAGTTTGTGCGGCTGAAGCCGAATGAGGCGACGACAGCGGCTGTAAGGACGCTGGCGGACAAACTGCTGAAGATGAACAATGCCCAGCGCGAGGCGGTGCCGGGGATTGGGCCGCGGCGGTCGGAGATCATCATCGGCGGCGCGCTGGTGTATGCGAGCCTGCTGGAGCGGATGGGGCTGAAGGGATTTCGCTACTCTCCGCTGGGGCTAAGGGATGGAATTCTGGCGCAGATGCTGGCGGAGTCGGACCTGCGAACCTCGGTACATCAGAAGATCGAGAATGAGCGCTGGACGGGCGTGCTGGAGGTCTGTCGGAGGTATGGCGTTCAACTGAAGAATGTCGAGCCGGTGCGGGAGCATGTGGTTCAGCTCTTCGACTCGCTGGCGCGGGTGCATGAGCTGCCGGAGGAGTACAGGCTGTGGCTGGAGTCGGCGGCGATGATGCACGATGTCGGCAAATTTATGAACCACCAGGGGCATTACCGGCATACGCAGTACATCATTGCCAACTCGGAGATGTTTGGGTTTTCGCCGGAGCAGCGGGCCATTGTGAGCGCGATTGCGCGCTATTTGGGCAAGACGCGACCGGACACCACCGACCGTCCGATGCGGACGGTTCCGATGGAAGAGCATGAGCATGTGCGGCGAGCCGTGGTTCTGCTGCGGCTGGCGGTGGCTCTGAATCAGGACAGGGCGAGTGCCGTGGTGCGGATGCGGGTGCACGTCTATCCGAAGCGCGTGGTGCTGGCACTTGTTCCGGGGCGCGGCGGAGCGGAGCTTGAGGCGTGGTCGCTGCGCAAGGAAGCGGATTATTTTCGCGAGGTCTTTCGCCGGGAGCTCTTGGTCGAAGTGAAATAAAGGGCGCGGACGGTGCGTGGGTCGAGCAGCCATTGGAGCGTCGCCGGGCCGCGGGTAAGCGAGAGCCGGGCGAGGGAACCTTTGCGCAGGCGCACCTGGGCGGTAGAGTGGCTGGACGCCGGGACGAGCAGCGAGCCCAGGAAGGCGGTGATGTTGGGGTTGTGGCCGACGAAGAGGACGTTTTCGCGGTCGCGGCACTCGTGCAGCAGATGCTGAAATTCGCGGGGGGTGGACTCGGGGGCGAGCGCTTTGGAGATCTGGATGGGGGATTCGTAGCCGGTCTCGGTGCCGACCAGGGAGGCCGTCTGCAGGCTGCGCTTGAGGCTGCTGGAGACGATGAGATCGAACTGGATGTTCAACGCGCTCAAGACATGCGCGAGCTGGAGGCAATGGCGTTTGCCTTCTTTATCGAGGGGGCGTTTGACGTCGAGAAGGGGGTTGGCGCGGCGGGTTCCGGCGCTCGCGTGGCGGAGGATGAAGAGATTCATGGGTCTTGTTTTCATTATAAGTTTACTGAAGAAATCAGTCTTTATTGATTACGGCGGGATGAATGAAGCAGTTACCCTCTTGAGAAGAAGGCTTTGCGGGGTCGTGATGGAAGACGCCTGGGTCGGGCTCGTCGAGCGACGGGCTGGCAGGCTCAGGATCGGGGATGGGGTCCTCGAGATGGGGCTGGTTTGGAGTTGGGTCGTTCATAAGGAGTGACTAAGACTTTTGATGCAGGTTGTGGCGGTTGCGTTTCCGGACAGAAAAACAGGCAACGGCAAGAACAGAGGCGAAATACAGGGGTCTCTCCGCTGCGGTGGCAAAGAGCGCCGCCTTCGGTCGAGATGACGTGCTCTTGAGGGAGGTAACCACTACCACTTTCTCTTTTCGAAGAAGTTGGACGGCTGGAGACAGCGGTGTCTGCGGCTGAGATCGCAGGAACCTGCAAGACCCGCATCAGATGGCGATGCTGGACAGCGAGAAGCAGGAATTGTCGGCAGATAATGGAAGGGATCAAAGCGCTGAACTGGCTCTGTTGTTGAACAGGGCCAGTCAGTGAGTTGTTGCGATAGAACTATCGCAGGTGCTGCCAGGCGTCGTAGGTGAAGAGGCCGACGATGCCGATGGTCGCCAGAGCAGCCGCGTAGCCGAAAAGATTGACCATTGGCCTGATCTTGTTGACCTTGCGGATGATCTCGCTTTGTTCATCCTGCTCGTTGGAGTGGTTGTCTCCGAGGAAGAGTTGGTCCTCCTCGTAACGGGTTAGCTGGCCGCGATAGGCGAGCAGCGCCAGGAAACAGGCTGCGATGACAGCCCAGACGATGAGCAAAACAGGTAGGTGGCTCATGGTTATTTCCTCCGCCCTTTGAGAAGGGTCCGGTTATGGGAGACCTCGGTGTACGGGGCGGGTCCGGTTTGGGGGCTCGGAGGGTAGCACTAAGGCTTCCGAGGCCATCATACGCTCGAAGCGGAACAAGAATGCAAGAAATTTTATGGTGGAAATGGGACATAAATTTAGTGGTGAAAGGCCATGCGAAGAACCACGATTGCGACCGTCGCCACCACCGCGATGACCAGAAGGAGCATGATGGCGATAAACCACGCGGTGCGGCGCTCGTCCTTGGGCGAGGGCTGAGTGATGCCAAAGGTGTTGATGAAGGCATTCGACAGGAAGAGCAGCGGGCGCATGGTGGTTGGATGATACTGCATGACTGGGAGAACCGACTTTATGCATCCTGGGTGGCTCGGCCGCATCTTATGGAGAAGCGCATTCCGCCGCTCTGGTAGCGGGCGCGACTGTGGAGTAGACTAGTTATAAGGAGATTTGCCCGATGTCCACTGCAACCGTTACCCCTTCTGCTGAAGTCGTTACTGGAGCGCCTACCTCGACCGCGCCCGTGAATCTGACTCCTTCCGCTATCACCAAGGTGAAGGAAATTATGGCAACGCAGGACCCCGTCCCGGCTGGACTGCGGATCGGTGTGGTTGGTGGCGGATGTTCGGGATTCCAGTATTCGATGTCGTTCGAGAACCAGAGCGGCATGATGGACAAGGTCTATAAGTTCGACGATCTAAAGGTGTTCGTCGACGCTACTTCGGCGGCGTACCTGAACAACTGCCAGGTGGACTATGTCGAGACGCTAGAAGCAGCGGGCTTCAAGTTCGAGAATGCCGCGGTGAAGAGCACCTGCGGTTGCGGTTCTTCCTTCAGCGTTTAGTTTGAGTTTGTTGGTGGACGCATAGCCCCGGCTTCGGCTGGGGCTTTTTGCTGCCTTAGGGCAGTTTGATTTGTAGAGCGCGCAGTAGAAATTCGGTCAGGAATCTGGTGTCGTCTTCTGTTGAGCGGCCTTCGGTGTAGATTCTGCGCTCGCTGCTGCCGCGGATTGTGTCCATGATGGCCCAGGCCGCGCCGAGGAAGTCCTGCTCGGGGATCTCGCCGGACTTTGCGCCCTCGGCGAAGATCGACTGGAGGTAGAGCACGGTCTCCCGTTGCCATCCGATGCTGCGCTTGCGGTGCTGGCCTTCTCGGCTGAGGCTGAGGATGACGCCGTAGAGCGATTGCTGCTCGTTCCAGAAGGCGACGCGGACGCGGATGAACGCCGAAATCTTGCCTGCGATGGTTGATTCTTTCTGTACCTGCTCCTCGGTCAACGCGGCCAGTTCGATGAGCGCCTGGCGTACGGTCGCCTGATAGATGGCGTCCTTGGAGTTGAAGTAGAGATAGAGCGTTCCCTTGGCCAACCGGGCGGCCTTGGCGATGTCCTCCATGCGCGTTGCCTCGAAGCCTTTGTTGCCAAAGACTTTGGTCGCCGCGGCGAGGATCTCCGAACGGCGGAACTCGGCGACGATCTTTTGTTTTCGGTCTGCTGCGGCTCGCGGCATTGGGGGCTCTCACAAGTTCTTCACAAGCATAACCGTGCATCGTAATGACTCGTCGGTCATCTAAAATGACTATAGGGTCATTATGCCAGCCGTCCTCGAAGAAGAAGAGCTTGTACAAGCCGAAGCAGCACTCGCAGAGATAGCTGCGCCGTTCGACAACGAGCGCCTTCCCCAGCCTAAAGTCTTCAATCCTTGGATCATCGCGCTGGTCGTCACCATCGGCACTTTTATGGAGGTGCTGGACACCTCGATTGCCAATGTGGCGCTGCCGCATATCTCGGGCAGCTTATCGGCGTCGCAGGACGAGGGCGCGTGGGTGCTGACCAGCTATCTGGTTGCCAATGCGATCGTTTTGCCCATCAGCGGGTGGATCTCGTCAGTCTTTGGCCGCAAGAATTTTTACCTCACTTCTGTCTTCTTTTTCACCATTTTTTCGGGACTCTGCGGAATGGCGCCTACGCTGGGGGTGCTGATCCTGTTTCGTGTGGCGCAGGGGTTGGCGGGCGGCGGATTGCAGCCGTCGGTACAGGCGATTCTCGCCGATACTTTTTCCGTACAGAAGCGTGGCATGGCGATGGCGCTGTATACGGTTGCGATTCTTGTCGCTCCGGTGCTGGGGCCGACGCTTGGTGGATGGATCACCGATAACTACTCGTGGCGCTGGATCTTCTACATCAATATTCCGGTGGGAATTATCTGCGTTTTTCTTACGCGCATCGTGCTCGAAGATCCTCCGCACATGAAGGAGCTGAAGGTAAAGGCGCGCAAGCTTTCCGTTGACTGGGGCGGGCTGGGCTTTATCTCGATCGGGCTGGCTACGCTGGAGATCGTGCTGGACAAGGGGCAGGAGCTTGACTGGTTCGGTTCACCCTTCATCATCTTTTTCGCCAGCGTCTCCCTGATCGCGCTGATCAGCGCCGTGGTGTGGGAGCTTAAGCGCAAGAATCCGATCGTCAACCTGCGGCTGCTGAAGGAGCGAAACTTTCTGTTCTGCTGCCTGATCATCCTTGGGCTCTACGCGATTTTGTATGCGACGACCTATCTGATTCCCGTGTTTTTACAGCATTTGATGGGATATACGGCGACCTCTGCGGGGATTGTGCTCTCGCCCGCTGGAATCTTCACCATGATCGAGGTGCCGTTTGTCGGATTCATGCTCACCAGGGGTTACGATCCGCGCAAGATGATCTTCGCGGGGATGATGTTGATCGCCTCTTCGCTGTGGTGGATGGGCACGCTCAACCTCGATATTACCGAGTGGAATATGATTCTTCCGCGCATCGTGCAGGTGATGGGGCTTGGCTTGATTACGGTTCCGGTCAGCACGATGGTCTTTCGCTTTATCCCCAAGACGGAGAGCTCGCAGGCTGCGGGGCTCTATGCGCTGGTGCGAAATGAGGGCGGAAGTCTCGGCATCGCGCTGGTCAGCACCATGCTGCAACGGCGGACGCAGGTCTTCCAGCAGGTGCTGGGGCAGCATATTACGGCCTCCGGCGCAGCGGTGCAGCAGGCTGTTGGGCAGATGGCGGCTGGTCCGGGCAATGCGGCGGACAATCATTACTTCGCGCTGGCCCAGCTCTATGCGGGGATGCAGCGGCAGGCTTCACTGCTCGCTTATATGGACCAGTTCAAGATGCTCTGTGTCCTGATGGTCTGCATGATGCCACTGGTCCTCTTCCTGAAGCGGCCCCCTGCGCAGAAACATATTGAACTGGACGTGCATTAGCTTACGACGTCTGTCAGGCTGTCCCGCTGGGCGGCGATCAGACGGTTGTGGCGGCGAAACGTCTAATATGGACTTCGATGACTGAGTTTGTAATCAAGCTGGCGGATGAACGGGGCCGGGTGCAGGAGCAGACCCATGCGGCGGCGACGGCTGAGGAGTTGCGCGCGCGGTTTACGCAGGCGGGGTATTACGTCTACTCGGTGAAGGCGCGGGGTGCGCTTGGAGGATCTAGCAAGAAAAAGGTCAATCTCGAGACGTTTCTGATCTTCAATCAGCAGTTTTTGACGCTGATTCGGGCCGGGTTGCCGATTCTGGGGTCGATGGAGTTGCTGGCACGGCGTCAGAAAGAGGCGAGCTTCAGGGCCCAGCTTGAGGACGTTGCGGCGCGGGTGAAGACGGGCGAGTCGATCTCGCAGGCATTCGAGGCGCAGGGTGGTTTTCCCCTCGTCTACACGACCACGCTGCTGGCTGGTGAGCGGTCGGGAAACCTCGAAGAGGTTTTGCAGCGGTATCTGGACTTCCAAAGGGTTTCGCTGACCTTCCGCAAAAAGCTGAAGGCCAGCCTCATCTATCCCGCGCTGCTGGTGGTGATGGTGGCGGGGCTGCTTATCTTTCTGATTACGTTCGTCGTGCCCCGGTTCGCGCAGCTTTACGATCAGTTGGGGACGCATCTGCCCTGGCTGACGTTGATGATGATGCAGGTGGGCCAGGACGCGCAGCACTATGGGATCTATGCGGCGATTGCTGTCGCGGTGGTGGTCTTTGCGGTGTTGCGGTGGATCAAGACGGACTCCGGCGCGATGGCGATGGACAGGATTCGGATCAGTCTGCCCATCTTTGGCAAGGTGTGGCTGAAGTACCAGGTGGGGCTGTTCAGCCGAACGCTTTCGACGCTGCTGACGGGTGGTTTGCCGCTGGTGCCGAGTCTGGAGACGGCGGCCCGCTCGATCGATTCGCGGCAGATTGCGAATGCGGTCTATCGATCGGTGGAGACGGTGCGCGAGGGCAAGGGCTTGTCGGCCAGCTTGCAGTCGACGAAGGTCTTTCCGGAACTGGCGATTGAGATGATCGAGGTGGGCGAGTCCACCGGCGCGTTGCCGCAGATGCTGAACTCGGTGGCCGAGTTCTTTGAAGAAGATGTGCAGACCAACCTGACGGCGGCGATGAGCCTGATCGAACCGGCGATTCTGATCGTGATGGGCATCGTGGTGACGGGAATTTTGATCGCGCTCTATCTGCCGATCTTCAATCTTACCGGGGGCGGCGTGAGCCACTAAGGACGTGCATGTCTTATCATTCCACGGAACGATGTCTTCGTAGGAAAGAAGGCCATGATGAGCACAGAACCCACACGATCTACAGCAACAGGCGGCGCTGAAAAGGCCGGGTATCCTTACTGGCTGAGAATAGGTTTTTGGGCTTGTATCGCTATCGCAATTGCCGTTGTGTTGCGGCGGGTCTTTGCGCTTGCACATCCCTCACAGTCCGGACCGCCGCAATTAGCTGGACTCGACCGGGCATTCGCATCGCATACCGGACTGACACTGGCCCATATTCTTCCGGCGATGGCATTTGTTGTGCTGGTCCCGATCGTTCTCTTGCGGTGGTCAAAGGCGGCATGGCTGGAACAGGTGCTCTTTTTATTGGGAGTGGTGGTAGGCATCACTGCTTATGGCATGACTGCCTATGCCGTTGGGGGATGGGTGGAACGCTCCGCCGTTCTCTTCTTCAATAGCTTATTTTTGTTCTCGTTGGTACGTGCCTATTGGCATATGCATCAGGGAGCTTTCCTGCAGGAGAGGCGGTGGCTGATCCGTGCGATTGGAATCTTGCTTGGCATTGCCACGACTCGTCCCGTGATGGGGGTATTCTTCGCCACCAGCCGCCTGACGCATCTTGAACCGAGACAGTTTTTCGGTCTTGCATTCTGGGTTGGCTTTTCGATCAACACCATTGCTGTTGAATGCTGGTTGCGCTCCAGAAACTACCAGATTCAGAGTGCCAAAATGGCATTTGGGCCGGAAGCTTAGAGCCCGGCGGCGTGGCTGCGGCGGCAGGCGAGGGCAAACATGAGCCGCGAGAAGCCGCTGAAAATCATGCTGATGCCGACCAGCGTGCCGATGGCCCAGATGGTGCTGAAGGGCCATGTCCTCCAGATCATCACCGCGAGCACGATGGTGACGACGCCTTCGAGAATCATCCAGAACCGACCGTTGCGGGTAAGTTTGAAGGCGAGCACGATCTCGAAGATTCCTTCAATCAGTAGATAAATAGCCAACAACAGTGTCAGCGAGAGCAGCCCGGCGAGCGGATGCAGGATAAGGTAGCCGCCTGCAAAGAGATAGACCAGGCCGACCAGCACCTCCCAGAGCACAGCACCGGCGGAGTGGGACTTCCAGGCAAAGGCGAAGTGCGCGATGGCGCTGAAGATCAGCAGCCAACCGATGTACAGGGTGACGCCCAGGCCCATGAGTGGCGGAAGCAGGATGGCAATCAGTCCCGCCACGAGCAGGAAGATGCTGAGCGCGATGGACCAGTTGATGGATTTACGGGGAATCGAGGAACAGGCAGTGGATGCATCGTTCATGGGTCGTCTCCAGAGGCCGCGCAGCGCTGTCAGATATCAGGGGACGAGCATACCACGGGAGCCACCCTTCCTAGATAATGGAGATACGGTCAGAATTTCCGCTTTGAGAGCCGTCCAGCAGTGACGGATGGGGTGGAAGGGAGTCTTACAGCTATGGCAAATGCACCTTTGGCGATCCCAATCAATGAATTGGGCGTGGACGAGATCGAGCGCGCACAGGGGTTGGCGCGGCGCTACCATGCGGAGTTTGTCGACCTGAAGAACTTCAAGATCCAGCATGAGCTGTTCAAGACTGTCCCGGTGGACATGATGTTCCGCTACAACTTCGTGCCACTGGAGCAGAGGGAGGGGCGGCTGGCGATTGCGGTGAGCGACCCCTCGAAGCTGATGGTGCTCGACGAGATTTCGGGATTGCTGGGCACGCGGTTGATTACGCGGGTGGCGACGCTCTCGCAGATTACCGACCTGCTGAAGAAGACGGAGCAGTCGCAACGTGTGCTGGACGAGGCGAGCGAGGGGCTGGCCTTCGATGTACTTTCGAGCGAGGACAATGCCGACGAGAACATCTCCATCGAGCGGCTGACCAGCGAAGACGATATCTCGCCGATCATTCGGCTGGTTGACACGACCATCTTTACCGCGCTGGAGCGGCGGGCCAGCGATATTCACTTAGAGACATTCGATGATTGCCTGATGGTGAAGTACCGCATCGACGGTGTTTTGCAGCAGGCCATGGCTCCGATTGCAAGGGAGCATCATCAGACCATTCTTTCGCGTATCAAGGTTATGAGCGAGCTGGATATCGCGGAGCGGCGCGTACCGCAGGACGGACGTTTCCGCGTTCGCTACAAGGGCAGGCTGATCGATTTTCGTGTTTCGATTATGCCCACGGTGCATGGCGAAAATGCTGTGCTGCGCGTGCTCGATAAGGAGTCGATGAGCGAGAAGTTCAAGAAGCTCTCGCTCGATGTGGTGGGATTTGCGGACAGGGATTTGGAGCGGTTTCGACGCTACATCAAGGAGCCGTACGGCATGGTGCTTGTCACCGGGCCAACCGGTTCGGGGAAGACCACCACGCTCTACGCCGCGCTGAACGAGATCAAGAGCGAAGAAGACAAGATCATCACCATTGAAGATCCGGTCGAGTACCAGATTCGCGGCATCACGCAGATTCCGGTGAACGAGAAGAAGGGGTTGACCTTTGCCCGAGGCTTGCGGTCGATTCTGCGCCACGACCCGGACAAGATTCTGGTCGGCGAAATCCGCGACGCGGAGACGGCACAGATCGCGATCAACTCGGCGCTGACCGGGCATCTGGTGTTCACTACCGTCCACGCAAACAACGTCGTCGATGTGCTGGGCCGCTTCCTGAATATGGGGGTCGAGCCCTATAACTTCGTCTCGGCGCTGAACTGTATTCTGGCGCAGCGGCTGGTGCGTCAGGTCTGTGATTTCTGCGCGCGCGATGTGCATTACAACGATGCGGAGCTGATAGCGAGTGGGCTGGAGCCAGAGGAGTGGCGCGAGTTCAACTTCCGCGAGGGAACTGGGTGTATCGAGTGCGGCGGGACCGGCTATCGTGGCCGGTCGGCCATCCACGAGTTGTTGGAGCTGGATGACGAGATTCGTGAGATGCTGCTGGCGAAGAAGCCGGGCAGCGAGATCCGCAAGAAGGCAAGAGAGAAGGGAATGGCGTTTCTGCGCGATTCGGCTTTGGAGCGGGTTCGCGCCGGAATCACTACGCTGCGCGAGATCAACAAGGTTACGTTTATCGAGGCGGGCCGGTAGGGATTCAAAGCTGTTTAGATAGTTGTGGGGTTGGGAAGGTAAGCTAGGACGGCATGGATTTTTTACCGACAAGTTTAGGGACGCGACCTCGGCTGGCTGTTGAGGTAAGGGCTGAGGGTGTGGTCGCCGCTCGCGCAGAGGATGCGGCTGCGCTGCTGACTGCGGTGGCGCGTGCGGATCTGGCTGTGGGAGCGGTGGTTCCGGGCTTGAAGGTCGGCAATATCGCAGATCGCCAGGGTGTGACGGCTGCGGTCCGTAAGGTTCTGGATGAGGTCGCCGGAAGAGGCACGGAGCGGAACGTTGGCCGGGATGTGACGGTCGTGGTTCCAGACGCAGCCGTGCGTGTGCTTCTGCTGGACTTCGACCAGTTGCCGTCGAAGGTTGCGGAGGCGTTGCCCGTAGTGCGCTTTCGGCTGAAGAAGCTGCTTCCTTTCGACGCGGACATGGCAGCGGTGAGCTATCAGGTGATGGCAAGCGAGCGCAGCGGCGTGCGCGTTCTGGCAGTGGCGATGCCGAAGGAGGTGGTGGACGAGTATGAGGGTGTTGTGACTGCGGCTGGGTATCTGCCGGGCGCGGTGCTGCCCAGCACACTGGCTGCTCTGTCAGGGCTGGACACGGCGGACAGGCCCGTACTAGTGGTGAATGCGGAACCGGGTGAGGTGACGACCGCGATTGTGAAGGGTGGAATTCTGCTGTTGCACCGAGCGTTGGATTTGAGTGCGAATCTGGATGTCGCCGAGACTGTGGCCACATCGGTCGAAGGGACGCAGGGCTCGTGGGAGACAAGATTGCCGGTTGAGTCGGTTGATCCTGGCGGCTATGACCGGTTCGAGGCAGAGGCTGCCATGCAGACTGCTGTGATCGAGAAGGCCGAGATGCGCGACTGGGTCGCAACCGCTGTCGCACAGGCAACGGCCAGCGAGATCACGCAGACCATCAGCGTGGCCGCCGCTTATTTTGAGGACACGCTGCAAACTCTTCCGGAGAGCCTGCTGGTAGCTGGAACCATAGGAGCCCACCGAGTGGCTGAGATGATGGAAGCGAATGGATTAGAAGGTTTGCGCGTGCAGGAGATGGTGGAGACAGCCATGCTGGAGGCAGGAGCGGTATCGGCAAGCGTGCCGCGTGGCTGGCTGGCCGGCGTGCGGGGAGCGTTGAAGAGCTGATGCGGATCTCGGTCAATCTTGCAACACGTCCTTTCGTCGAGCTGCGCCCGCTGTTTGCGCGGCTGCGGCTGGCGATGGTGGCGCTCGCGGTGCTGGTGGTGGCGCTTGGTTTCTGGCTGCACGCGCTGAACGGCCGCGCGAAGATAGCCCAGGCGCATATGGATGCGTTGAAGGCGAAGACGCAGCAGTTTCAGCAGGAACGGCAGGTCAACGAGGCGAGGATGCGCCAGCCGCAGAATATGGCGGTGCTCGAGCGGTCGCAGTTTCTCAATGACCTGTTCGAGCGCAAGAGCTTTAGCTGGACCGCGGTGATGATGGACCTCGAAAGAGTGCTGCCGATGGGGGTGCAAGTCACCAGCATCGAACCGGTGATTACCAAGGAGGGCGATGTCAACATTCGCCTGCGGGTGAGCGGCGACCGCGACCGCGCGGTGCAACTGGTGAGGAACCTGGAGACGTCGCAGCGGTTTGTCGCTCCACGGCTGGTCAGCGAGGCTGCGCAGAAGCAGTTGCAGAACGATCGGAATCCGATGCAGATTCAGATGCCGGGAACCGTCGAGTTTGATATTTTGAGCGGCTACAATCCGCTGCCTGCTGCGGTGAAGGACAGGACCGTCGTTAACGTTAAGACAGGCAATTCTGGAGGCGGGCGATGACGGTGATGACCCGCAATATGTTGCCTCCGAATCTGACGGAGCGGACGCGCGCTTTGTTGACGAGCTTGAACATCTATTACGCGGGCATCGCGGTGCTGGCGCTGGTGAATCTCTATCTGCTGATTCACATTGGCTTTGCCTGGCAGGCGGCAACCGGCCAGAATGAGGCTGCGGTGGAGCAGCAGACGATTGCGATGAAGACGGCGGAGATTGCGAAGAAGCCGCTCGAAGGGCTGGACGCGAAGCTGGCCCAGGCCACGACGGATGCCAATGCGTTCTATCGGCAGCGGCTGCCGTTTGCCGATTCTGAAGTGGTGGGTGAGCTTGGCGTTCTGGCAAAGAAGCAGGGCGTGAAGCTCAACCAGGGAGCGTATTCGTCGGCGCCGGTGATGACGGGCAGCGCTGGTGTGTTGACAGAACTTCGTATGGACTACAGCCTCAGCGGCGACTACAGGCCGCTGATGTTGTTTATCAACAGCCTGGAGCGCGATAAGATGTTCTTTCTGATCCGCGGGGTACAGCTGACCGGGGAACAGAGCGGAACGGTCGGGTTGCGTTTGAAGATGGTGACTTACCTGCGTCCCCCGGTTGGAGCGGAGGATGCGGAGAAGAATGTGGTCGCGCCCTCGGGCGATGCGGCGGTGGGCGGTTCGCCCGCTGATGGAGGTGCATCGCGATGAAGACGGGAGCGGAGGACAAGAAGAAGCTCAGGATTCTAGTGGGTGTCGGTGTAGTGGCGCTGGGCGCGATCGTCTATATGTATACCCAGCTCTCAACGCCGGATGTTGCTCGGCCCGTGACTACGACCGTGACAGTTCCGCCAGTGAGAGTACGGCCGAAGGCGGGTGAGGCGAAGAACGTAGGCACTGCGGCGACGCATCTGGACCCGACACTGCACATGAAGGCAATGCTGGTAACGGAGTCGCTGGTCTACTCCGGGAGCGGGCGAAATATCTTCTCGGCCAACTCGGCTCCTGCGGTGATCATTCCCAAGGCGATTGCTTCGGCGCGTCCCAAGGGGCCAATGGTTCCGGCAGCGCCGCTGGGACCTCCTCCTCCTCCGCCGATCGATCTCAAGTTCTTTGGAACGGCTACCTCGGCCCAGGGTGTGCGGCGAGCGTTCCTGCTGCACGGCGAGGACGTCTTCCTGGCTTCGCCCGGAGATATAGTGCAGCGGCGGTATAAAGTCGGAACGATCTCGGCAAGCGCCATCGTGGTGGAAGACCTGACCGATAACAATACCCAGACGCTGCCGCTGATTATTCATTGAGGCACAAAGAGCAGGCAATGCTTAACCCCGATCTACCCCGATTGCACCCATCTGAAATCAGCAACGGCGAGTCTGTGTGCGTGGACACGGCGACTCGCGAGGGCGAGCAGGGCTTTCTTCTGCTAGGGCTCGTCGTTGCGATCTTCCTGATTCTGCTGGTGCTGGCGGTTGCGGCTCCGCGGGCAGCGCATGAGCTGCGGCGGGAGCGTGAGGTGGAGGCGGTGCATCGCGGCAATGCTTATGTGCGCGCCATCGAGGTGTATTACCTGAAGATGGGTCACTATCCTACGTCGATCGAACAGTTGGAAAAGACCAACAATATGCGCTTTCTGCGCAAGCGCTACCCCGATCCCATGACCGGCAAGGACGATTGGCGGGTGATCCATCTGGGCGAGGCCAAGACGACGGTGAAGGGCTTCTTTGGCAAGCCGCTTGGTGGGATAGAGAGCACGAGCTTGGGTGGTTCGTCGGCAGGAGCGGGTTCGATGACTTCGTCCTTTGGTTCGTCGGGCTCGTCGTCCGGATCGGGATCGGGCGGTTTGACCTCCTCTTTTGGGTCGAGTTCGTCTGGCTCAGGATCGGGCGGGTTGACTTCCTCGTTTGGATCGTCTTCGTCTGGAGCGGGTTCAACGGGATTGTCGTCGAGCACGACTGGAACTTCCTCCGGTTCGAGCGGGATTGGAGGCGAGTCCGGCATCGGTTCGGCGGCGACTGCGGGGCCGATCGTCGGGGTTGGACTGATGAAGACGGGGAACTCGATCATGGCGCTCAACGCACAGACGACCTATGACACCTGGGAGTTTCTCTACGATCCCCGGATCGAGCAGTTGAAGGCCAAGGTGAATCTGTTCGGCGGCGGAATGGCGTCGACGGACGCCGCAAATCTGGGATCGGCTGCCGATTCCAAGTCGTCCACTTCAGGCAGCCAGTCTCCAGGTGGAAGCTTTGGAACTGGAAGCTCTGGAACCGGGAGTTTTGGGAGCGGCAGTTTTGGGAGCGGCAGTTTTGGCAGTGGGACGAGTTCGAGTCCGAATCCTGCTCCGACGACGAATACTCCTCAGTAGCAATTCATGGGTTGAGTGCGGAGGAGCGTAGTTTGCCGATTCGACCGTTGGGTCCAACGACGAAGGGGAGTGAGAGCGCGTTCCAGTTTTTGTCGGCGTCGGCTGCGTCTTCTTTTGTGGGTTTAAGACGCGTCCAGTTGCGGCCGTCGTCGCGGGAGATGTCGGTGCCGTTGGGGCCTACGGTGATCCAGAGTTTTTGTTGGGCGTCGTAGGCTACGGCGCTGCGGTAGCCGTGAGGTGGGGTTTCGGCGGCTTGCCAGTGCTGACCACCGTCCATAGTGAACGCTGCAGTGGCTGTTGTAACTTCCGGTTTCTGATAGTCGCCGCCTACAGCGATTAGGCGGGCAGTCAAGATCCAGTTATTCCTATCCGTGTTTGGCTTTGGCTCACGCAGAGCCACGGAGAAGGTTCCCGCCGAGGAAGTGCCGGCAGCTAGTGGAACTTTAATAGGATTCCATCTGATTTCAGCCATAGGGCTGAAGCCATTTTGCTCCGTGACGTGGGAGGTAAAGCCTCCGAGATAGACCTTGGGACCTAAGATGCCTCCGGTTCCTAACCATAGGAAACCGTGTGGGATTGCAGGCGAGGGTGTTACTACGAGCGCACTGTTGCTGGCTGCGAATGCTCCCGTACTGGAAGGTTCGACTGCGAGAATGGAATTGGCCCAACGTTTGAATGTAGCCCCACCGTCTTCGGTTACATATAAGACTAGCTGGGATTTGTGCGGTGACTGAGGAGATGGAACCGGGTCGCCTGCGATGAATCCCAATTTCTTATTTGCAAACTGGAGTGCGTCCCAGAAGCCTTCTTTGTCGAGGTTGGTGAAGATGAGTTTCCAGGTTTGGCAGCCGTCGGTGGTTTTGTAGAGGCGGGAGAGGTCGCCTTTGCCGCTTGACATAACAACGGCGGTGTTGGCGTCGAAGGCCTGGATGCCGCGGAAGTCGAGCTTTTCGGCTCCGGGCGGGATGGCGCAGAGCTGCCAGACGTAGCCGCCGTCTTCGGTGCGGAGGATGGTGCCGTTGGTTCCGCTGGCCCAGGCGATGCCGTCGCCCACGCTGTCGATGCCGCGCAGGCTGGCGGTGGTGTGGGAGTCTTCGATGTCCCATTGGGCGCGGGAGGGGATGGTCAGGGTGAGGACGAAAATAAATATGGCGAGACGCACGAGGGCAGGGTAACTGATGGCTCGGTTGTTGCGTTGACGAGTTTTCGTTGCGTGCTGCACTGGTGTACCCCCTCCCCTGTACTTTAGTCCTAAAGTCTTCGAAAGAAAGGACCTAAGTCCAAACTGGTCTGGACTAAGTCTGGACCTTGGACTGGATTCGCGCAATGAAAAAGCCCGACGTTTGCCGGGCTGTCTGCTCTTTCTTCTGATTTCATTCTAATAGGGGTGTCAAGGGTGCGGAGGATTACATCCCACCCTTCGCAAACGACGCGAAGGATGGGGCACCCGTGCATTCGTTTTCAGCGGGGAGCTGAAAAACGTACCTCAGCGGCTGAAGCCGCGATACAAGCAACCGCTGATGGCACGGCTGAAGCCGTGCCCTTAAGCCGTGCCCTTAAGCCGTGCCCTTAAGCCCTGCCCTTAAGGAGTGCCCTTAAGGAGTGCCCTTAAGCAATGTGGGTTATTTGGCCTTGGGCTGCCAGATGGCGACCATGGCTCCGGTGGGGTCGGTCATGATGCTGAACCAGCCCATGTCGGGGACCTCGTGGTTTTCCATCATCATGGTGGCTCCGAGGGACTTGGCCTTTTCGGTTGCGGCTTTGATGTCGTCAACGCCGATGTAGGAGAGCCATTGCGTGGGGGCCTGGGGCATGCTCATCATGCCGCCGCCGGGGCCGTCGTCGGGTTTGAAGACGGAGTAGGTGCCCGAGGGACCCATGTCCATGTCCTGGAAGTCCCACTGAAACATCTCTTTGTAGAAGGACTTCGCCTTCTCCAGATTGGGTGTGTTGAGTTCAAGATGTACGAAAGGATTTGCCATGCAGTGCTCCTTTTGGGTTTTTTGAGGGAGGCCCTTGATCGGCCAAGCTTACTCGTTGAGATGAGGATTGGGGAAGGCTTGGGCGTGAATTTTTAAAGGATATTTTGCGGTTTGCTGGGGGCGAGAAGGAAGGCATACCCCAGGGGCTAAAGCCCCCTTTTCTTGATGGGGATGAGAGGCCCAAGGCTGAAGCCTTGGGGTACCTAGATGCAAGTGCAACGGCAACGGCAAGTGCAACGGCAACCACAGGTCCTTCGACTCGGCTTCGCCTTCGCTCAGGATGACAAGGTTTTGTTTGGATTGGGGATTGAAACCTGATTGATGGTGTCTAGTGGGCTCCGGCGGGGCCGCGGCCGGGCTTAACTTTCTTGAAGAGCCAGACGATGATGATGCAGGCGAAGCTAAGCAGCGAGAGCCAGCGGAAGACATCGACGAAGGCCCAACTGAGGGCCTGACGCTCGAGCTGCTGGTAGAGCATCGATTGGGCGGGAAGCGTGGCGTTGGACTTGCCGAAGTATCCGGTGAGCGCGTGGGTGGTGGCGGAGAGACTGTTCTGGAAGTTTTGTCCGGTTATGGGAACCGAACCGGAGATGAGGTTCTGGTGCACGTCGGTACGGCGGGTGAGCAGGGTGGAGGCGAGCGAGATGCCGATGGAGCCGCCGACGTTGCGCATCAGGTTGAAGAGACCGCTGGCGTTGCCGATCTGCTCGTTGCTGAGGGTGCCGTAGGCAGCGGTATTGATGGGCACAAAGACGAAGCTGAGGCCGAAGCCGGTGATCAGGATCGGCAGGAGCAGCGTCGTAGGCGAGATCTCGAGCGTAAGGCCACCGAAGTAGAGCGTCGTGAGGCCGAAGGTGAAAAAGCCGAAGGTCAGCAGGTAGCGCGGGTCGGCTCTGTTGGAGAGATAGCCGATGATGGGCATCCCGCAGATGGCTCCGATGCCGCGCGGAGCGACGACCAGGCCAGCGGTGAAGGCGGTGTAGCCGAGCAGCTCCTGATAGAAGAGGGGAAGGACGACCACCGTCGAATAGATGGCGATGCCGAAGAGGAAGATGAGCGTAGCGCCGACGGCGAAGTTGCGGTCTTTGAGGACCTTGAGATCGACGAGGGTGTCCTTGTCGTTCCAGGAGTGCCAGACGAAGTAGACGAACGAAACGACCAGAGCGAGGGCGGCCCAGCGGACCCAGGTGGCTCCGAACCAGTCGACTTCCTGCCCCTTGTCGAGGATGACCTGGAGCGCTCCGGTCCAGATGACCAATGCCGCGAAGCCGTAGCGGTCGAAGAGGGGCGCCTTCTTGTCCTTGATGTATGCCGGATCGTGGATGAAACGGCCGATCATGTAGAGGGCGAGAATGCCGATGGGGATGTTGATATAGAAGGCGTAGCGCCAGGAGTAGGTGTCGGTGAGCCAGCCGCCGAGGGTAGGGCCGAGGACGGGAGCGACGACGACTCCGAAGGCGAAGACGGCCATGGCGGCTCCGCGCTTTTTGGGAGGAAACGACTCGAGCAGGATGGCTTGTGAGAGCGGCTGCAGGGCCCCGCCGCCTGCTCCCTGAATGATGCGGGCGATGAGCATGAAGGCCAGGGTAGGTGCGGCTCCGCAGGCGAAGCTGGCGATGGTGAAGATGATGACGCAGGACATGAGGAAGCGCTTGCGTCCAAATTTGAGGGAGAACCAGTTGCTGGCGGGGAGGACGATGGCGTTGGCGACGAGGTAGCTGGTGAGCACCCAGGTGGCTTCGTCCGTTGTCGCTGAGAGCGAGCCGCCGATGTAGGGGAGGGCCACGGCGGCGATGGAGGTGTCGAGCACCTCCATGAAAGTGGCGAGCATGACGGCGGCAGCGATGAGCCAGGGATTGACCCCGAAGGTAGCCTCATTGGACTGGTCTGCCGGTGCTGTCGCGGTTGCGGCCATGTACTGATTTATATCCTCGGCTGGGTTTGGCGCAAGTGGACAAGCGCGGTTCTATGGCGTGGACCTTGATGGCCTTACAGATACTTAGAAGCGCGAACAGGGTGTTTTGATGCAAACTTTGGCAGGGGCGGGAGGTGAATTTCTGGTGAGGTCGAGCGAAATACAGGGGTCTCTCCACTGCGCGACGCGATGAGGCCGCGACGCTCCGGTCGAGATGACGTACGTTTGTGCTGGGTTTTGTCGTTGCGGAGACGAATCCAGTTCTTTCGGTCGAGATGACGTGCGTTTGTGCTGATGGTGGAAGACCAGAAGTTGTTTAGGCGGCCGCCGATGGTTTGGCGAGGAGTGAGGCCGTCACCGTGATGGCGAGCAGAGCGAGGATGACGCCGAGCGAGAGCAGCGGGCCGATCTCGATCCAGTGACCTGCGAGCATTTTGATTGCGGCAAAGGCGAGCACGGCGGCGAGGCCGTAGTGGAGGAAGCGGAGCTTGGCGAGGAAGTGGACGAGCAGGAAGTAGAGCGAGCGCAGGCCCATGACCGCCATGATGTTCGAGGTGTAGGCGAGGAAGGGATGGCGGGTGATGGAGAGGACGGCGGGGATGGAGTCGAGCGCGAAGACGACGTCGGCCAACTCGATGGCGACCAGCGCGAGAAAGAGGACGGTGGCCATGCGGCGGTTGTCTTCGATGACGAAGAAGTGGTCCTGGGTGAGGCTGACGGGGTGGACTTTGGAGAGCCACCGAATCCATATGGGGGTCTCGTTGCTCTCGGACGACGGCAGGACGAGGCGGATGGCGGCGATGAGCAGGATGGCGGCGAAGACGTAGCTAATCCAGGCGAAGCGGTCGAGCAGGCCGATGCCAGCGGCGATGAAGGCTCCGCGCATGAGGATGGCGCCGAGGACTCCCCAGAAGAGGACGCGGGGCTGCTTGAGCGGCTGGATCTGGAAGAGGCGGAAGAGCAGAAGGAAGACGAAGAGGTTGTCGATGGAAAGCGACTCTTCGATGGCGTACCCAGCGAGGTATTGGACGGCGGACTCGCTGCCCAGGGTGTAGAAGACGAAGACGGCAAAGGCGAGGGCGGCGGCGATCCACAGTACGGTGGAGACGACGGCGTTCCGGTGGGCCTTGGCTGGCGAGGGCGCGGGGGTGCGGCGGCGCGTGTAGAAGAACTCGAACGCGAGCAGCACGAGGAGAAAGAGGTGGAAGCCGATCCAGTGGCTGATAGGGGTGGCAGCGGGCATCTGTCCTACGATGCTATCGCGAGAGGGTGCCGGGGTGCATGGGAGGTCGGGTTAGTGGGCGGCGATGAGGGTATAGACGCCGTAGAGGGCCAGGGCCAGGAAGATCCAGAGGAGCGAGGAGAAGAAGACGCCGCGCAGGACGGGCAGCAGGGGGTGGGTGAGCAGGAAATCTGCCGCGGAGGCCCGGCGGGCGGGCACGCTGGTGTTGTCGTAGGTGGAGTGGAGCGAAGGCGCGTGCATGGTACTACCTCGTTGATTTTGAGAGTAGGAGCGGGGGTAGAGGGGCTGCTATCCCCGAAACGGGGGAGGGGGTGCACCGTTTGGGGGAGGTGGGAATGGAAACTGTGATGACAGGTTTTCCGGGTTGGCGTAGCATAAGTCCGTATTTCGGCTGTAGTTAGTGATCTCGTTACTTACAGGAGAACTTATGAAGATATGTACTCGGTTGTTGGCGGTTGCGGCAGCGCTGCTTGCCGTAAATGTGGCGCTGGCGCAGGCCCCTGCGGGATCGACTGGGCAGTGCAAGGATGGGACGTACACGACGGCTGGCAGCAAAAGCGGCGCCTGTCGCGGGCATAAGGGAATTCAGACGTGGTATGCAGCGTCGGCTGCACCGACTTCGGCCAAGCAGGCGTCCCCCGCTGTTGCCCCGGCTCCGATGGCGATGAAGTCGACTGCACCGGCGGCTGCTCCGGCTGCTATGACGGCTGCTCCGGCCAAGGCTCCGAAGCAGTCAGCAGCTATGATGCAGCAGGCGGCTGGTGGCGGTCCGGGGATGGTTTGGGTGAATACCTCGTCGAAGGTCTATCACTGCTCGGGAACGAAGTACTACGGCAAGACCAAAGAAGGGAAGTATATGTCGGAGGCCGACGCAAAGGCTTCGGGCGCGCGCCCCGACCATGGAAATGCCTGCAACAAGTAGAACGATAACCTCTTCATAAAGCGAGAAGCCTCCCATCATTTGGGAGGCTTCTTGCTTTATGGTGTATTGCCGTCGCTGATTGAGGGCGCCGTCTAATTAGCGCTGACTGACAACGGCGATCCCCTGTGGGCGGACACCCGAGGGAAGATGGAAGACGACGGGTGCACCTGTCTCTTCAACCGTGCCGTCGCGGCTAACGGACAGAGTGTGCAGGACGTTTCCCTGACCTTCAGGAATGGAGGCTGCGGCCCGCTGCGAGAGAACATAGAGAGACCTTCCATCCTCAGACAATGAAAGCTGAAAGTCGTTGCCAACTCCGGCAAGAGTCAGCGTCTGGATCTCGACTGGGTTTTCGGCGTCGGTCGAATCGTATACGCTGACCTGATTTGTGGTGGTATCGGTGGTGTAGAGTCGTGTCCCGCTCTTGTTTACGCGAATCCAGCAGATACCCTGGCCCGCGTTGGGGACGGTGCGAAGGAATTTGAGCGCACCGTTTTCGTTGTAGCGATAGACCCCGATCTTGTTGGCTGTCACATATCCGACGTACAACACAGGTTGTCTCGGGTTGCTCCACAGGCCAAGAGGAAGCCGTGGAACGGAAGCGCCGAATTCCGAGGCGGGGAGCGCAAGCGGGGGCAATGTGTGGAGCTTACCCTGCCCGTCTACACGGAAATGCTCGATGAGGCCGCCCAGAAAGTCCGCGCCAAACAGGATGCCGCTGTCCTGGGCAAAGTAGGCCTGTGAAGGCGCGCTGCCTGCTGCGACGCTTACCTTCGTTTGGTAGGGACGCGAGGTATCGTTGGTGTCGTCGTCGGTTGGGACGAGGTATCCATTCCGCTCGACGCGCATGGTGGTGTAGTTTGGCAGGGAAGTAGAGGGCCGGGCGAAGTCGCTACTCTGGTTTGTCACAAAAAGAATATTGCCATTGAGCGCCAGGCTGTCCGGATCGCTGCCGCCGGATGGAAAGGGAGAGCCGTCAACCGGATTGAGCGAGCCGTCGTCATTGATGCGAAAGACAGCAATGCTGTCGCTGCCCGCGTTTACAGCGAAGAGCAGTGTGTGCTCCGGATTCGTGATGACTTCCTGATCGGAGTCGAAGGGCCCGAGGTTTGATCCGGCATACTGCACGCCTGCGCCGCCCGTGAGGAAGGGTGAGCCGGGGATTGGTGCCAGGTTGCCGCCATTTCCGCGCTGAAACGCGTAGATGGAGTTGCCGTTCGGTGCGCTTATGTTGCTTTCAACGTAAACGTAATCACCGCGATCGCTGGCGTGAAGGACGGAACACGAACCAGCCAAACAAACTGCCGCTAAACCTGAAAGCAGAACGCTCTTTCGCATCATGGGGTCTCCTGAAATGATTTGGAGGTGCGTTTTCTTTCGGGCGTCAGCGCACCAGCATCAGGTGAGATTGCCGACCTTGTGATTAGTTACAGGAATAGGAAGATTTATTTTTCAATGCCTTGTCACGACCGGGACGCGACCACGGGACTGGCCTCTAATCAAGCGAGACCAAATCTGCAAAGAGCAGCGGCGAAAGACAAGGGTCTCTCCACTGCTCCACGCGATGAGACTGCGCGGGGTTGGTTTGACTCTGCCCAGCTTTGATTATTCGCTGACTACGGGGAGGTTTGCGGCCTCCCATGCCGTGATGCCGCCCGCCAGTTCGATGAGGTTGGTGATGCCGTGCTTGTTCAGAAGGCTGGCGGCGATGGAAGAGCGGTAGCCTCCGGTGCAGTGCACTGCAATTCTGCGGTCGCGGGGTATCTCGGCGATGCGCTCGTTGAGGCGGCTGAGGGGGAGATTGATGCTGTGGTCGAGGTGCTTCTCGCTCCATTCGCCGGGAGTGCGAATGTCGAGGACGAGCGGCGGATTTTGTGAACTCAACTCCTCGGCGAGCATCAGGGCGCTGACTCTTTCGGTGGACGTGAGCAGATCGGGACGCCCGGCGAGCGCGGCCATTCCATCCTGCAAATAACCTTTCACTTCGTCGAAGCCGATTCTTCCCAGACGTACGGCTGCCTCCTGCTCGCGGCCCGGCTCGGCGATGATGACGATGGGCTGGGTGGGGCTGAGCAGGGTGCCAGCCCAGGTGGCGTACTGTCCGCCGAGGCCGATGTTGATGCTGCCAGCGAGATGGCCCTTGGCATAGTCCGTCGCGTCGCGGACATCGAGAAGCTGGGCGCCGGCGTTGCCCATTGGGAGGACATCGTTCAGGTCTAACGGTTGCAGGACCTGCTGCAATGTCTTATCGAGCGTGACGTGCTCGCGTGTGTTGAGGATGGCGTCGTAGGTGAAGTAGGCCGGTGCGTCCGGCTGATCGACGGTGACCAGACGGATGAAGTCTTCTTTGGACATGGGCTGGAGGGCGTAGTTGAAGCGCTTCTGATCGCCCAGTGTAGATACGGTGTCGGAGGAGAGATTTTTTCCGCAGAGTGAGCCTGCGCCGTGGGCGGGGTAGACGAGCGTCTCGTCGGGAAGTGGCATGAGCTTGTCGTGCAGCGAGTCGAAGAGGTGGCTGCCGAGTTGCTGCGCTGTCCAGCCGAGCGAGGCGCGCAGATCGGGGCGGCCAACGTCGCCGATGAATAAGGTGTCTCCGGTCAGGACGGCGTAGGGCTGGTTGGGATTCTTTTGCAGGTCGAAGACGAGGATGGAGATGGATTCGATGGTGTGGCCCGGCGTTTCGAGAATCTGAAGACGAAGGCCGGGGAGGTCGAGCGTGTCGCCGTCTTTCATAGGGACGAATTTGTATTCGGCCTTTGCGCGGGAGCCGAGGCGGATCTCTGCGCCGGTACGGTTGCGCAGCTCGAGATGCCCGGCGAGAAAGTCGGCGTGGAAGTGGGTCAGGAAGACGTAGCGGATCGGCGATTTGAGCTGCTCGGCGTCGTCCAGATACTGCTGAATGTCGCGTTGCGGATCGACCACGATGGCGGTCCCGCTGGCTTCGTCGGCGATGAGATACGAGGCGTGGGCGAGGCAGCCGAGGTAATACTGCTTGAGGAACATGAGGCTGATTCTAGAGCGTTTTCTGCTTGACTGTATCCAGTCGAGATGGAGATTTGTGGTCTCCCACCCTTTCGCGATGAGGCCGCGAAAGGATGGGGCACCCGAGCCTTGTTCAGGCTTGAATCGAAAAGGCTTTAGATCAGCCGCGCTGGTCGATCAGGCGGATCATCTCGAGGAAGAGGTCGCCTGCAATTTGAAGCGAGTGCGCGCTGACCTTATCGATGGTATCGAAGGCGGTGTGGTGGTAGCCGTCAGGCAGCGTCATGGTGTGCGGGCCGTAGTCCATGTCGATGATGTCGAGCACAGGAACGCCGCGCTGCTGGAAGGGTAGATGATCGTCTTCGACGGCGGTTTGATTTTTGAAGACGTAGCTGGAGTGGCCGGTGTTCTTGGCCGCCTGCTGGAGCAGATCGAGCAGCCACGGGGTCGAGTTGGCGTCCTTGTCGATGTTGAGGTCCTTGTCGCCGATCATGTCGGCGACGAGGAAGGCCTTGATCTTCTTGAGAGTGCCGTCTTGCGACCACTTGGCGGCGAGGTGGCGGGTGCCGTAAAGGGAGTCAGAGTTGGACCAGGACTGGATGGCCTCTTCGCCGTCGTCGAAGACCAGCCAGACGCTGTAACCCTGCGGCGGATGAGTGCGGAGGTAGTTGCCGATCTCGATGAGCAGGGCGGTGGTGCAGGCGCCGTCGTTGGCGCCGACGAAGCCGATATCGCGGAGAGGGTAGTTGGTCTCGTAGTGGCTGGCGAGGACGATGATGCCGTCCTTTTTGCCGGGAAAGCGGACGATGAAGTTGCGCATGTCCATCAGGCCTGCGGGAGTGCTGGCGGTGAAGCTGTCGGTCTCGAAGTGGCCCTTGGCGATCTCGGGCTTGAAGTGGTCCTTGATGAAGGCTTCGGCCTTGGCGTGGCCGGGAGAACCGATATAGCGCTTGGGGGCTACGTTGAGGTATTGCTGGGTTAGGTTGTAGGCGGCTTGTCCGTTGAAGTGGGCGGGGGGTGCTGCTTTGGCGGAGAGGGTTAGAAATGCTACGAAGAGGATTGCCATCCCACCCTTTGCGCATAGTGCGCGCAAAGGATGGGGCACCCGAAGTTCGTGGCGCTGCGGACTAAATACAGGGGTCTCTCCACTACGCTTCGCTCCGGTCGAGATGACGTGCTTTTTTGCAGGTTCAAAAGGAGCGTTGCGGGTCATGAGGTCTTCAGTTCCTTGGCTTTGCGGCGGGCCGGGTGGACGAAGAAGGCTACGCCTACGCCGACGAAGTAGAGCGCGAGCATGGGAGCGGCGAAGAGGCACATGCTGTAGGGGTCGGGCATGGGGCAGATGATGGCCGCGATGAGGAAGATGATGAGAATGGCGTAACGGAAGTGTTTGACGAGAAATTTGGCGTCGACGATGCCGAAGAGTGCGAGGAAAAAAATGAGGATGGGCAGCTCGAAGGTGATGCCCAGGCCGAGGATGATGGCGAGGAAGAAGCCGGTGTAGTCCTCGATGGTGATGATGGGGTGGAAGTCTTTTCCGAAGTCGAGGATGAGGACTTTGAGCGCGCCGGGAAGAACCCAGCGATAACCGAACCATGCTCCGATGAAGAAGAGGCCGATGGTTGCGGCCATGAAGGGGATGACGTAACGTTTCTCGTTGGCGTACATGCCGGGCGAGATGAAGAGCCAGACCTGATAGAGGATAAAAGGCGAGGCGAGGATGGCTCCGCCGAGGAATGCGACCTTGAGGTAGAGGTTGAGGCCGTCGGTGGGGTGCGTGAAGTTGAGCTGGAGGTGGAGATTGGTGAGCGGCTGCTGCACCCAGCCATAGAGATGCTCGTGAAAGAAGTAGGCGACGGCGAAGCCGACGAGCAGATACCCAGCAGAATGCATGAGGCGCGTACGCAACTCGCCGAGATGCTCCATGAGGCTCATGCCGGGGAGTTCGGCGCGGTCGGTGACGGCGGCGCGGGCGCGATCGACGAAATCAGCCATGAACGGTGGCCTCGGTCGTCTGATCGGTTACCGGCACAGGCTCGGGCGCGTGTGGGATGGAGCTGAAGGCCTGTGAGATGGAGGAGCTGGCTACGGGAAGGCCGGTCGATGGGGGCATGAGATTGAGGTCGCCTGAGGTTGCGATGGGAAGTGGTTCGGGGAAAGGCTCTGCGGCGGACTCTGTGACGGCCACTTCGGCGGTGCTCTCGGTCGAAAAATCAGTCGAGGAGAAGTCGTTCTTGAAGGGGTCCATGTGGGGATGCTCTTCGATGGGGTCTTCGCTGAACGGCGGTGCGATGGTGTTTTCGCTGCCGTCGGTGATGGCCGGGGTGACGGGAGCGGCGGCTTCCATGGCGGCGATCTTCTTCTGCTGATCGGCCTGCTCGGACATGCGCAGCTCGTCTTCCATCTGCATGCGGAACTCGTTGGAGGCACGGCGAAACTCGCCCATGAGCTTACCTAACTGACGGGCGAGCTCGGGCAGCTTCTTCGGGCCGAAGAGGATCAGGGCGAGTACGAAGATGAGGGCGCTGTCCTGAAAGCTAGGCATAGATAGATCTCATGATACGGCTTACGTTGGAGGGTAACAAATAGATGCCTTCTATTGACACTGTTGTAAGATTAATGGAGTAAAGCTGCCGGACTGCAAGACTGAATTGACGACGAAAGATGCATCTTTTGGGTGCGCTCTTCGTCCAATGAAATAAGAGCGGCGAAGATGGCCGCGAGTGCAGCAAAAGGTAGTACGGGTTGCAACATCCCCGTGGGTTGGATAGCGGTTTGAAACGGGCCGCTCTAGCGAATCCACTGCAGCCTCGGTAGTTCATGCTTTCAACATCCCCGTCTCGGAGGCGAAGGACGGTGCCGGCTTCAGCCGACCCCTAACGACCTCGTGAGACTGAAGGCGGAGTACAGTGAACGGACTCATGGAAGAGGTCGCGGCAAAGGCCGTGGCAGAGCGTGTTGCGGATACGTGTTCTCTCGATCACTATCTTTCGCAGCCTGATCACACGATGGATGCGCGTATCGCCGCGGCACGGGCTACGCTGGGCACCGACGTCGTTTTGCTGGGACACCACTATCAGCGCGACGAGGTGATACGGTTTGCCGACTACACTGGCGACAGCTACAAGCTGAGTAAGGCTGCAGCGGAGACCAATGCGAAGTACATGCTGTTCTGCGGCGTGCACTTTATGGCGGAGACGGCGGACATTCTGGCTCAACCGTGGCAGCAGGTGATTCTGCCCGACCTGAATGCGGGCTGCTCGATGGCTGATATGGCCGAGATTGGCCAGGTGGAGGATTGCTGGGACTCGCTGGAACGGGCTGGATTGACGGCTGATGCCTCCGGTGGGCTGATTCCTTTGACTTATATGAATTCGGCTGCTGCGATCAAGGCATTCTGCGGAGAGCGTGGCGGCTTGGTCTGCACCTCGTCGAATGCTCGCGGAGCCTTTGAGTGGGCTTTTGCGCGGGCGGGGAAGATTTTGTTTTTGCCTGACCAGCATCTCGGGCGGAATACGGCGTTTGCCATGGGCATTCCACGGGAGCAGATGGTGGTTTGGGACCCTTATCAGATCAATGGCGGCGTTAGCCCTGACCGGCTGAAGGCGGCGAATGTGATTTTGTGGAAGGGACACTGCTCGGTGCATCAGCGGTTTTTGCCGGAGCATGTCGAACGCGTGCGCCGCGAGGAGCCGGGGATGCAGGTGATCGTCCATCCCGAATGCCGCTGGGAGGTCTGCCAGAAGGCCGATGCGGTTGGCTCGACGGAACGGATTATCAAAGTCATCGAGGATGCTCCCGAAGGCGCGAGCTTTGCCGTTGGTACGGAGATTCATTTGGTGAACCGGCTGGCGAAGCGGTTTGCCCCGCTGGGCAAGCGCGTGATTACGCTGGACGATGCCGGTTGCCTGTGCACGACGATGTATCGCATTTCGCCACAGCATCTGGCGTGGGCTCTCGAGAACCTGGTCGAGGGAAAAGTGGTGAACCGCATCAAGGTGGAAGATGATGTCAAGCAGTGGTCGCGGGTGGCGCTCGACCGTATGCTGGAGGTTTCGTGAGAGAGGGTTGGCTTGGGTAAGACGTTTACATTGGGTGAGGCGCAGACGATGTTGCGGGTGCTGGAGTCCCTGCTGCGCAAGGCGCAGACAGCGGGGTTTCGCACCAGTACGTTGGAAGCGGAGATGCAGCAGTTGAGCTACCGGATCTTTCTGTCAGGCGGGATGCATGTGGACGTGACGGCTGCGGCGAGGCGGCGGGCGGAGCGCGACAAGGCAGCCCAGGAGGCGACCGATACGCTGAGTGAGATTGAAGCGATCGGCGTGCAGGTGCAGGACCTTGAGGAAGGGTTGCTCGACTTTCCCTGCGTAATGGACGGCAAGACGGTGATGCTCTGCTGGAAGCTGGGCGAGGACGCGATTACGCACTGGCACGAGCCGGAGGATGGCTCGGGGCGCAAGCCGCTCGATGCGGGGTTTGGGAAGTCGGAACGCGAACGGCTGAACTAGTTAGGCCGTGGCAGAAAGCTATCCGTGAATAACTGAATTTATCGAACAATAATAATTATCGTTTGATATGAGCTATACTAGCTGAGTGCAGGTTGCCGCAGCCAATACGTTTCGTGAGCTTTGTGCTGAACATGGCATCGCCGTCACGCATCAGCGGCAAGTGCTGTACGAAGTGATGCAGGGGATGAGTGGACATCCCAGCCCAGAAGCGGTCTATGCCCGGGTTAAGAAAAAGATTCCGGCGATCTCGCTGGCTACGGTTTACAAGAACATTCATCTCTTTGTGGAGAGCGGCGTCTTTCGCAAGATGAGCATGCACCATGGCTCGGTCCGCGTGGAGATGAACAGCGAGGCGCACCATCACATGGTGTGCTCGAATTGCAAGGCAATCACCGATATCGGAGAGCAGGAGTTGGGGCTGGTATCGAAACGGACGCGGCTGCCGGGAGGTTTTCTGGTGGAGCGTTATGCGGTAGACGTCATTGGTCTGTGCCCGAAGTGTCAGTAGGCATCGCCAACGCGATCGGCTGCAGGGTGGAAGAGATGGAGTGAAGGAAGAGTGAGTGAACGCATCACATTGATTTGCTCAGAAGTAAGCGGAACCAGTCTGTTGATCGGTGGTTTCGGCTTATGAACAAAGTTGTCTCCTGACGAGACTGCATATCTGAATTGACTGTCATCAATCGCTCTTTCGATGGGCGGAAGAGCGGAACTGTATCTAAAAGGAGTTACCTCACATGCTGCAAATTGGAGAGAAGTTTCCCAGCTATAGTGTCACCGCGACTGTTTCAACCGATAAGGATGAGGCAAAGGCATTCACGACAATTACGGACGAGTCCTATCCGGGTAAGTGGAAGCTTTATTTTTTCTGGCCGAAGGATTTTACCTTTGTGTGCCCCACCGAGATTGCTGCATTCGGCAAACTGAATAGTGAGTTTGCAGACCGTGATTGCCAGATTCTTGGAGGCAGCACCGACAACGAATATGTTCATGCCGCGTGGCGTACGCATCACGCTGACCTGAAGGATTTGCCCTTCCCGATGCTGTCCGACATCAGGCGCGATCTTTGCGGCCAGTTGGGCATTCTGGATGAGCAGGCAGGTGTGGCACAGCGGGCGACCTTTATCGTCGACCCGGAGAACGTGATCCGTTTTATCTATGTGACCGACCTGTCGGTGGGACGCAATCCGCAGGAGGTCCTGCGCGTGCTCGATGCGCTGCAGACCGATGAACTGTGCCCCTGCAACTGGCAGAAGGGTGAAGCTACGCTGGCGTAAATTGCCTCTGAAAATGCGGCGCGGCTACTGATGTGGCCGCGCTCTTTCTTTTATGATGAATCCCTGATGGGGAAAGGATGATTGCGATGGCATTGGAAGATTTGATTAGCGAGTTGCCCGCGTACGCGAAGGACCTGAAGCTGAACTATTCTTCGCTGGTGAAGCAGAACACGGAACTGACTCCGCAGCAGTTGTGGGGGACAGTGGTGGTGGCTGCGATTGCTACTAGGAGCCCGGAGTTGACTACAGAGGTTATCGCGGAGGCTGAGGCGGTGCTGAGTCCAGGGGCGCTGGACGCGGCGAAGGCCGCTGCGGCGATCATGGGCATGAACAATATTTATTACCGCTTCCACCATCTGACATCGAATGAGAAGTATGCGACGCTGCCGTCGCGGCTGCGGATGAACGTGCTGCGCGGACATTCGGTTGAGGCCCTGGACTTCGAGTTGTGGTGCCTTGCCGTGAGCGCGGTGAATGCTTGTGGCAAATGTGTTGATTCGCACGAGAAGGTGTTGCGGGAAAAGGGTGGTACGGAAGAGTTGATCAACGCGGCGGTCCGCGTCACTTCGGTGATTCATGCGATTGGCGTGGTGCTCGATTCGGAGAAAGCTTCGCCGACGGCCACGGTTTAGAGCGGTTCTGCTCCGGAGGTAGCTTTGGTGATTCGAGCAGAACGCAGATTCCCTTCGGGAATGACAAACAAAAGGAAGTAGCTATAGCCACAGTCAGTTTGAAATGCGGGAAGACGCGGGCACCTGCTCGCGTCTTTTTATCTGAGGATTGATGGACGAAGGGGCTTGCGGCCAAAGTTCCACTGAGGCTTCCATGTGGTGTTTGCCAGCCAGTTTATCGGGGCGACCATGGAGGCAATGGCGTTGGTCATGTGGGCGAAGTCGATGCTGCGAAGTTCGTCGCTGGGCTGGTGGTAGTCCTTGTGAAGGCCGAAGCTGGAAACGGTTTGGGCGATGATGCCTTGTTGTGCGAGGGCGTAGTTGTCGGAGCGGCGAAAGAAATGCTGGCCCTTGTGCGGGTCGTTGACCAGGTGAGCGCCGTGCTTTGCCAGCTCGGGCCCAAGGTCGGTGCGGTTGAAGCCGGTGAGCCAAAGCGTTCCAGCGGGAACGGCGTGGTCGGGCCGCCCAATCATCTCGAATTCGAGGTTGGCGACTACGCTGGTCAGCGGCACGGGCGGGTGCGCGAGGAAGGCGCGGTTGCCGAAGCCACCGAGCTCCTCCGATCCGAAGAGTGCAAAGACGATGGTGCGGCGTGGACGGTGCCCGGTGGCGAGGATGTGAGCAAGGACCAGAACCGCTGTGGTTCCCGAGGCGTCGTCGTCTGCGCCGTTGTAGATGCTGTCGCCGTTGACGGCGGGGCCGATGCCGAGGTGGTCGAGGTGCGCGGTGAGCAGCACGGTCTCGTTGGGCTCGCTGCTGCCGCGCAGAATCGCGATGGCGTTCCAGGTCTCTTTGCGGGACGTGTCTTCAAACTTCGAAAGATGCTGTTTGATGTTGTCAGGAAGAGGGGTGGGAAGCGCTACCTTCTGCAGAAAGGTGCCGTTGTCGCCACCCGGCTCGAGGCCGAGCGACTGGAACTGCGAGGCGGCAAAGAGGGCGGCGATGTGCTCGTCGCGTGTGGCGGAGCCGCGGCCGTGCAGCTCGTCGTCAGCGAGGAAGGCCATGTTGGCGCGAACTTCATGCTGAAGTTCGGAAAGCGGTGATGCTGTTTGTGCAGATGGGGAGTCAAACGACTGCACCCGCTGACCATTCAGAACAGGACTGGCAACAGAAAGCCAGAGCATTGCAAATACGAAGAGAGACGCGTGCCTGGACGAAGACATGGCGCAGATTATATCGAAGCGCAGGCAAGGCTAATTTTGAGAAGCGCACCGGTGCTGCGAAGATAGCTGCAAGAGGATCGAGGATGAGAGTGCGGGCTGCAGGAGCACCATGGTTTGTTTTGGTGATGGCGGCGGTTGGGCTGACAATGCTCACCGGCTGTAGCGGTTTCTTTCCTCCCGTGGTTCCGGTCCCGCCGGGCTCGTCAGGGAACTATGTTTACGTGGCGAATATCACCGGGACAACCGCCAGTGGAACCAATGCGGCGACCGGCACGGTAAGCGGCTTTGCGGTGGGCACCGGGACGCTGACGGCTGTGCCGAGTTCGCCGCTGACGCTGGGATATCGGCCGATTGCCATGGCGGTGACGCGGAATAACAAATTTCTGTACGTGGCAACACTGGGCAATATCAATGCGTACACGATTAATTCCGATGGATCGTTGAGTGCGGCGAGCACGGGAACGGGCGTTGCCATTGTGAACGTGGTCTCGATGGACGTTTCGCCGGATGGGCAGTGGCTGGTGGCTCTGGACGGCAACACGCTCCAGGCACAGGTCGATGTATTTCAGATCAACACGACCACCGGCGCGTTGACCTTCTTTTCGAATGGGACGTTGGCAATTCCCAATGCCGTGATTAATCCCAGGATGGTGAAAATCTCTCCGAATGGCGCCTATATCTTTGCCGCGCTGGGGACGGGAGGGGATGCGGTCTTTACTTTCAATACCTCGACCGGAGCTGCGATTGGGGTTCAAAAGCTGGTGGTTTCGAGCCAGGCCAGCGACAACGGGCTCGCTGTCGATAACGCTTCGGCGTATCTCTACATCGCGCGCAGCGGCACCGGGGGCGGTATGCGTGTCTTTGCGATTGGAAGCGGGGGGACGCTGAATGAGATTTCGGGCTCGCCCTTTGCGTCCGGTGGGCAGGCTTATTCGGTGGTGCTGGATAATGCCGGCAAATATGTTTATGCAGCGAACCGGGCCAACGGCACAATTTACGGCTACTCCATCGGCACTGGAGGAGCGTTGGCGGCTCTGGGCGGGTCGCCCTACACGAGCGGGCTGCTGGTGACATCGCTGGGCACGGATAGTAGCGGAGATTATCTGCTGGCAGCGGCGAGTGGCGGCAATCCTGATCTGTCGATGTACAGCTTCGACACGGCGACTCCGGGCAAGCTGGATCTGGCGACCAGCACGGCCACGGGGACCGCCCCGACCGGAGCGATTGCAGTTGCGTTGACACACTAAAGCGGTTCTGCTCCAGAGGTAGCTTTGGTGATTCGAGCAAAACGCAGATTCCCTTCGGGAATGACAAACAAAAGGAAACCACGCCTGAGAGAAAGTAGCTATAAAGTAAGTAACTCATCTTGTTCGCTTGCGTGAATGACGCGAATCGACGAGCAACAGGGCATGGTTTGAAGGCATCGGCCAGTAGTATGGATAGAGAAGTTTCCGAGTTTTACTGGAGTTTCAGGGCTATTTTTTCCTCTTTCTGCCAATCCGTTCCCTGCCGATCTGTTTCCATACGAAATGTAATTCGGCTTGCCGCCTGTGCGCTGTTGTCGGTGTGCCTGCTGGCCGCGCTCCCCGGTTGCTCGCGGCTGCGACCCAAGCCGCATCGCGAGTACGTGTACGTCCTGGCGAAGAAGACCTATCTGCGCGACCGCGTGGCGGCGGTCTCGAACCGGACCGCGGACGTGGAAAACGGCGACCGGCTGCAGGTGCTCGATCATGGCCGACGCTTCTTTAAAGTTCAGACCGACCAGGGTGCTCAAGGCTGGATCAACGAGAAGATGGTGGCGACGCAGGATGTCTTCGACCAGTTTGCCGCGTTGACCAAAGAGCATGAAAAAGACCCTGTTGTAGCAACCGGTGTGGTGCGCGATGACGTTTATATGCACATCGCTCCCGGACGCGAGACGCAGCATTTCCTTCGGCTGGGCGAGGGCGAGAAGCTGAAGCTGCTGCGGCGTGCCACGCTACCCAAGCCGGTTCCACCGGGGTTGCGAGTGGTTGCTCCGGTTGTGGTGGACGGCAAGGCTGTCGATGCCGCGCCGCCAGCACCTCCGGCGATGGACGACTGGTGGCTGGTGCGAGACTCCAAAGGCGAGGCGGGTTGGGTTTATAGCCGGTTGATGGACGTGGACGCTCCCGACACGCTGGTTCGGTACTCCGAAGGCCAGCGGATCGTGGGTGCCTACATTCTGACCAAGGTGTACGACCCCGACGCTCCGCAGGACGACAAGAACATCCCCGAATATGTGACCGTGACCAGCCCCTATACGGCTGGGTTGCCTTACGACTTCAATCAGGTGCGCGTCTTCATCTGGAATGTGAAGAAGCATCGCTACGAGACGGCGTATCGAGACAAGAACATCGAGGGCTATCTACCGTTGAAGGTGACGATAGCGAGCGACCCGTATGGCAAGGCCCCGGCGTCGATGACGGTAGCGCCGACTTACAGCTACCGTGTGTCGGCCGGAGACGCCCCGCCGGTGGTGCCTGATCCGGTCACAGGAGCGATTGTGCCGGGCAAGACGATTCTGAAGACGTATCGGCTCGAAGGAAACCTGGTGCGAAGGGTGCTGCCGCCTGATACCACCGCACCGGACGAGGCCCATCCCGTGCCGGTCGAGAAGAAGGCAAAGAAGGTAAAGAAGGCCGTGAGGAGTCGGAGAAGGCGGTAAAACCTGTTGCAGCCACACCGGTGATATAAGTGGCTGTACGATGTACCGCATACTGGGAGCGCACGATGATTCTTCCTCCGCACGAGATTGCCTTGCGGCTGGTTACGGCTACTGTACTGGCAGGTCTGGTCGGCCTTGATCGAGAACGCCGCCGCAGCGCTGCTGGTCTGCGCACGCATGCCCTGGTGGGGATGTCGTCCTGCCTGTTGATGATTGTCTCGGCCTTTGGCTTTGCGGATATTCTGGGCACCCCGGGCGTGGGTCTGGACCCGTCGCGTATCGCGGCGCAGATCGTTACCGGCATCGGCTTTCTAGGAGCGGGAACGATCATCGCGCACGGGGATTCGGTTCGCGGATTGACGACTGCGGCCAGCATCTGGTCGGTGGCTGCGGTTGGAATCGCCGTCGGCTGCGGTATGTATCGCGCGGCCATCCTCGGCACCGCGCTTGCGCTGCTTCTGCTGCTGGTACTACGTCCCGTAGAACGGCGGCTGGACACGCGCTGGCGGAAACAAACCATCAGCCTGCTTTACAATCCGAGCATCGTCACGATTGAGACGCTACTGGCGGCACTGCGACAGATCAACCTCGATGTGGCGGCGCTCAGCGTGGAGACCCAGGCCGGCGGCAGCAAAGACAAGATTCAGATTACGTTTAGCCAAAGCGGGATAACGATTCTGCAAAACGCCCTGCAAGCGGTGGTGCAGTTAGAGGGCGTCGAGAGCGCGAAGATCGAATAGCCGCGCCGAAGGGGCTACGCGTAAAACGCAGCGATGGCTTCTACCACCGTTTGCTGCTCGTCCTCGCGCAATTCGGGATAGATAGGCAGAGCAAGCACCTCGGCGGCGGCGGTTTCGCTGACCGGGAAGTCGCCGCGCTGATAGCCAAGGCCGGAGAGGCTGGTCTGCAGATGCAGCGGCAGGGGGTAATAGATCTCGCTGCCGATCTTGCGGGCTGCGAGATGTTCACGGAGAGCATCGCGTCGTGGCGCTCGAATGACGTACTGGTGAAAGACCGGCGTGGCGCGGGGATCGGTGATGGGCAGAACGATGCCTTCGCCGGTGTTTGCGGCGGCAAGTCCAGCCTCGCGAAGCAGTTGATCGTAGCGGGCGGCGCGGTCGCGGCGTTGCTGGTTCCACTCCGGCAGATAACGCAGCTTGACTTCGAGCACAGCGGCCTGCAGCGTGTCCAGCCGCGAGTTCCAGCCGACCTCGTCGTGGAAGTAGCGGCGCCGCATTCCGTGGGCGCGCATCATGCGTGCGCGTTCGTCATACTCAGCCGAGAGCGTGGTCAGCAAACCGGCATCTCCAAAGGCGCTGAGGTTTTTGGTGGGATAAAAGCTGAACGCGGCAAGATCGCCCAGCGCTCCCGCAGGCGTACCGTTCCATGCCGCTCCAAAGGCCTGCGCGGCATCCTCGATCAGCAGAAGGTTGTGGCGCTGCTTCAGGGAGCGGAAGGCGTCCCAGTCGGCGCACTGGCCGTACAGGTGGACGGGGAGAACAGCCTTGACCGCCGTGCCCGCGTGGGAGTGCTGCAGCACTTCTTCGACCGCGTCCGCGGAGAGGTTGAAGGTCAGAGGATCGATATCGGCGAGAAGGGGTTGCGCGCCACAGCGCAGGATGGCGCTGACGGTGGCGAAGAAGCTGAACGGGGAGGTGATGACGGCATCGCCGGGGCCGATTCCGGCGGCGGCCATGGCCAGCCAAAGAGCGTCCGTGCCGCTGGCGCATCCGATGGCGTAGGGTGCGGCGCAAACTGCTGCGGCATCTCGCTCGAAATTCGTAACCTGAGGACCAAGGACAAATTGCTGCGAATCACAGACGTTTTCGATGGCTGCCATGACTTCCTGGCGAATCCCGGAAAACTGGCGGGCGAAGTCTAGCATCGGAACAGGTTGGAAGTTGTGGGTCACGTCTGTCATGGTATATCGCAGAAAGTGTGCGAAGGGCAGGCGTCCATTTGGCCGTGGGCTGCGTCTAATAGACTCGGCATGGCCTGAGTGTAGTTGAAATTGCTTGGGCTTGCAGGTTGATAAATGCAGCAGATGGTCGTATGGTTTGACAATCTTGGCTTCAGTCCCGGCTGCTTCGAAGGTTGGGTTTATTACTGAAGTAAATGCAGTATGGCGGACTTTTTACTGGAACAAAATTAGCTCAAAGCTAAAGGAGATCGGCCTCATGGATTCAAAGCCGGCACAGAACATTCAGGATACATTTCTCAACACGGTTCGGAAAGACAAGAGCCCCATTACGATCTATCTGGTGAGCGGCGTCAAGCTGACCGGCAAGATACGGTCGTTCGATAAGTATTCGGTGCTGTTGGAGAACAACAGCCAAGAGCAATTGATCTTTAAGCACGCGATCTCTACGGTCGTGAGTGGCAGAGCCGGAGCCCATCTGGAGCTGCGGTCCGACAGCAGGCCAGAGACACGGCCGAGCATTCCCCATCCGGCTCCTGCTGCCAGCGCTCCGGCGCCAGAGGCAACCGGAACCCAGGGTGTCGTTAGTCGATAATCAAGCCAGGTAGTCAGAATGAGATCGCAGCCAAACCTGCGCGGCGTAGTCTCGTTGCCGCGCAGGAGGCTGCGATGATTGCTGTGTGCAGGTCTTTTCTCTGAAAAGAAGCGGAATCTGCCCCTCGTAGGGCGGGAAGGCATGGTGCCGGTTAGAGATGATGCACAGAGAAGGTGACAAACTTTGAAACTGAAATTACCGGCTGGCCCCTTCAAGGCTTATCTGTTCGATTGCGATGGCACCATCGTCGATTCGATGCCGCTTCATTACGTTGCCTGGCGGAACGTGCTTGCCGAGTGGGGCTGCGAGTTTGACGAAGAGATCTTCAATGCGTGGGGCGGTATGCCGGTGACGGAGATTATCTCCACGCTCAACCAGCGGCACGGCCTCACGATGCCAGTCGAAGAGGTGTCGCGGCGCAAGGAACAGGCTTACTTCGCAGCCCTTCCGCAACTCAAAGCTGTGCCCGAGGTGCTGGAGCACATCGAAGACCAGTTCGGGCAGATTCCCTTCGCCGTGGTCTCGGGGAGCACACGGGATTCCGTGGTGGCGTCGCTTGAATCCCTCAACATTCTGGACCGTTTCAACACGCTGGTCTGTGCCGGAGATTACGCGAAGAGCAAGCCCGATCCGGAGCCGTTTTTGATCGCGGCTCGCAGGCTCGGAGTCGCGCCCGAGTTGTGCCTGGTCTTCGAGGACACGGAGATGGGCGTGCAGTCCGCGACCGCTGCCGGAATGGCTTCGGTGAAGGTCCCTCCGCCATGGGAGCGGATTTCAATTGGCTGAAGAGTTTTCAAGAGCCAGCCACGTTGCGACCACGTTCCGGCTATGCTAAAGTTACGACTGCGGCGCACTCTGCGCAGGCACTGCTGCGCGTTACTCGGTTGGGTCTACAGAGGGCAGATTTATAGTGATAAAGCAAGGCTGTTTGGGCTGGCGTAGCTCAGCTGGTAGAGCATCTGATTTGTAATCA